>BDTW01000034.1 GCA_002897735.1 bacterium BMS3Bbin13
TGATCCTCCAGCGTTGATGGACCGGGCCGGGACCGCCCGAACCGCAGGCGCGCCCCGGTGCCACCCGATGAGACTACGATCGGATCCGGCAATTCCCCGCGCCCGCGGCGGATTGAAGACCGGAAGCCGATAGGGAGCTGGCGAAGGGAGTCGAACCCCCGACCGGCGGATTACAAATCCGCTGCTCTACCAACTGAGCTACGCCAGCGTGTTCGCGGACCCGGTCAGCCGTTCCCGGGGCATTGTAGGAGAAAATGCGCGGCGCGCAACCAATCACGGACAGCGGGATCTATGGACGAACCGAGGCGACGCGTGATCGCGCCGCGGCGCAGGCGCATCGGCTCCTCAGCGCACATTGGCCGCCGGTCCCGGTGCCGGTGCCGGCATCGCTTTGCCGGTCGGGGCACCCGCGGCCCGCTCGCGGAGCAGACGAACCGAGGGTACCCCCGGTTCGAGTCTGGCGACCGCCGCCGGCGGCGGCTCCGGGTGCCGATACTCCCAGGCGAAGAACGCGACGTTCACCAGCAACAGGGACAGGAACAACACCCTCACGACAGATCCCCCGCGATGAGCGCCAGCCCCTCCAGCACCAGATCGGGTTCGTGCCGGTAGCGCCCGCGCAGCAATGGCAGCACGCGCGCGGCGTCTCCGCCGGTGATCACCGGGACCAGCCCGGGGCCGAGTTCCTCGGCCACGTCGCCCACCACTCGATCAAGCACGGCCACCGCCGCGTACAACGTACCCCCGGTGACCGCATCCCGCGTATCCCGCGCGAGCAGGGAAACCTCGCCGTCGGGCTCGTCCGGAACCCCGGCGGTATGCTCCACCAGTACCCGGCGCATCAGCCCGATCCCCGGCACGATGAGCCCCCCGAGGTGTTCCCCCCGGATGGAAAGCACATCCATGGTGATCGCCGTACCGCAATCGACCACGCAGGCCGGTCCCGGAATCCGATGCCGAGTCGCAATCAGGGCGGCCCAGCGGTCTGCGCCCAGGCGCCGCGGCACCCGGTAGGCGTTCACTACGCCGAAGGCCGCGCGACGCGGCACGACAAACTGCGGTGACACGCCCCAGTGGCGCGTGGTCCAGGCCCGCAGATGCGCGCCGAATTCCTCGCCCGCCACGTTCGCGACGAGTACCGCCCGGGGGGCCGGCAGACCCGACCAGACCCGCTCCAGCAGCGCCTGCAGATCGCCGCCGGCATGGATCTCGCAACCACCGGGGCGCACGGCGCCGTCCGCCACGCCGGCCCAGCGGACCCGCGTATTGCCCGCATCGACCAGGAGCGTCACGCACGCACCCGCAAGTGCAGCTCGCCGGCGGCGAATCGGCGCCGCCCCCCCTCTACACGCAGCAACAAAGCGCCCTCCGAATCCACACCTTCCGCCACTCCGGACACCGTTCGATCCGGAAGTTGAAGATCCACCCTCCGCCCCGCAGTCACATCCAGCCGCCGCCATTGGGATGCGAAGGGCGCGAACCCGCCGGCCGCGAACCGCTCCAACGCGAGCACCAGATGCCGGAGCAAGTGCCCGGCCAGGCGATTGCGCGAAATCCGAGAGCCGGTCATCGTCGCCAGATCCACCCACGGCTGATCGATCGCCGTTCCCGCCGCCGCCGGCATGGCCACATTGACCCCCATCCCGACAACCACGTAACAGGGCCCCGCGGATTCACCGGCAAGGTCGATCAGTATGCCCGCGAGCTTGCGCCCATTCCACACCAAGTCATTGGGCCACTTCAACCCCATTCCCGTGATTCCGAGGTCTGCAAGTGCCGCGGCGCCCGCCACGCCGGCCGCCAGACTCAGGCCCTTGAGCGCCGCCGGGCCGCCCGCGAAGCGCCACAACAACGACAGGTAGATATTCGCAGCGAACGGCGAGACCCAGTCCCGGCCGTGGCGCCCGCGCCC
Source organism: bacterium BMS3Bbin13 (assembly GCA_002897735.1). Classification (GTDB taxonomy): domain Bacteria; phylum Pseudomonadota; class Gammaproteobacteria; order 21-64-14; family 21-64-14; genus BMS3Abin12. Next base: position 1,913 of record BDTW01000034.1, read on the forward strand.
GTGCCGCTGCATCTCGGCCAAGCACGCGCACCCCGACGGCGCTCCCGCGCGCGCGCGATCCTGGAGATGGCGGTTGGTGGAATCGAGGACCGGATGGATCTCCAGGCGCGCGAGCCGCGCCACACCCTCCGGACCCAGCGCCGCCCGGATCTCCTCCTCGCGCAGCAGTTCCAGCGGCTCGGCGAGCCGATAGCCGCGCCCGCGGACGGCGCACACGACCAACCCGAATTCGTCCAGGCGGCGCAAGGACTTCCACACGCCGGCGCGGCTCATCCCCACGGCGGCGCCCAGCGCCTCCCCGGAGTGGAACCGCCCGTCCGCCAGCAGACCTATCAACCGGTAGGGGAGGGAGACCGTCCTGCGGGCGGGCGGCGAACCGACGATCATGGTTTCGCGCAGGGTCACCGGCACGGCGGCCCGCACACGAACGCCGCCGGCCGCGCCCGGCGCGCGCCGGGATTCGCGTCCTCCAGAGGACGCTCGGGGCGACGGAGAGCGGTAGCGTTTGATGGGAGGAGTGTTCGACACCGACCCATAAAAAACCCCGCGGATCGCTCCGCGGGGTTGGTGTTAAATGCCTGGCAGTGACCTACTTTCACATGGGGAGACCCCACACTATCATCGGCGCTGAGCGGTTTCACTTCCGAGTTCGGAATGGGATCGGGTGGTTCCCGCACGCTATGGCCGCCAGACAAACCGGCTCCGGAAAACCGGCGCCTGTTCGGCACTCCGGTTTCCCTGAATTCAGGAAGTTGTAGGCGTTTGGGTATGCGCATTCGACCACGTTCCGCCCGGAACGCAACACCTGGACTGCTTGGGTGTTATATGGTCAAGCCTCACGGGCAATTAGTACCGGTTAGCTGCACGCATTACTGCGCTTCCACACCCGGCCTATCAACGTCGTAGTCTTCGACGGCCCTTCAGGGACCTCGAGGGTCCAGGGAGACCTAATCTTGGGGTGGGCTTCCCGCTTAGATGCTTTCAGCGGTTATCCCTTCCGTACTTAGCTACCCGGCGATGCCACTGGCGTGACAACCGGTACACCAGAGGTACGTCCACTCCGGTCCTCTCGTACTAGGAGCAGCTCCCCTCAAGTCTCCAACGCCCACGGCAGATAGGGACCGAACTGTCTCACGACGTTCTAAACCCAGCTCGCGTACCACTTTAAATGGCGAACAGCCATACCCTTGGGACCGGCTACAGCCCCAGGATGTGATGAGCCGACATCGAGGTGCCAAACTCCCCCGTCGATATGGACTCTTGGGAGGAATCAGCCTGTTATCCCCGGAGTACCTTTTATCCGTTGAGCGATGGCCCTTCCATACAGAACCACCGGATCACTAAGACCGTCTTTCGACCCTGCTCGACTTGTCTGTCTCGCAGTCAAGCACCCTTATGCCTTTGCACTCAAAGTGCGATTTCCGACCGCACCGAGGGTACCTTTGTGCTCCTCCGTTACTCTTTGGGAGGAGACCGCCCCAGTCAAACTACCCACCATACACTGTCCCCGACCCGGATAACGGGCCTGGGTTAGAACCTTAAGCATGCCAGGGTGGTATTTCAAGGTCGGCTCCACCGAAACTAGCGTCCCGGTTTCAAAGCCTCCCACCTATCCTACACAAGCAGGCTCAAAGTTCAGTGTAAAGCTATAGTAAAGGTTCACGGGGTCTTTCCGTCTTGCCGCGGGTACGCTGCATCGTCACAGCGATTTCAATTTCACTGAGTCTCGGGTGGAGACAGCGTGGCCATCGTTACGCCATTCGTGCAGGTCGGAACTTACCCGACAAGGAATTTCGCTACCTTAGGACCGTTATAGTTACGGCCGCCGTTTACCGGGGCTTCGATCAAGAGCTTCGCCCGAGGGCTGACCCCATCAATTAACCTTCCGGCACCGGGCAGGCGTCACACCCTATACTTCCTCTTCCGAGTTTGCAGAGTGCTGTGTTTTTAGTAAACAGTCGCAGCCACCTGGTCACTGCAACCCCCTTCCGCTCCAGGAGCAAGTCCTTTCACGTAGCGGGGGCGCACCTTCTCCCGAAGTTACGGTGCTATTTTGCCTAGTTCCTTCACCCGAGTTCTCTCAAGCGCCTTAGGATTCTCTCCTTGCCCACCTGTGTCGGTTTGGGGTACGGTCGCATGTTACCTGAAGCTTAGAGGCTTTTCCTGGGAGCTTGGCATCAACCACTTCGACCCAATAAAGGGTCTCGTTATCACGCCTCAGGATTGTGCCCCCGGATTTGCCTAAGGGCACTCCCTACACGCTTGAACCGGGACATCCAACACCCGGCTGGCCTAGCCTTCTCCGTCCCCTCATCGCAGTAACACGTGGTACCGGAATATTAACCGGTTTCCCATCGACTACGCCTTTCGGCCTCGCCTTAGGGGCCGACTCACCCTGCGCCGATTACCGTTGCGCAGGAAACCTTGGGCTTTCGGCGTGCGGGTTTTTCACCCGCATTATCGTTACTCATGTCAGCATTCGCACTTCCGATACCTCCAGCATGCCTCACAGCACACCTTCGCAGGCCTACGGAACGCTCCCCTACCGCGCACGAAATCCGAAGATCCCGCACACCCGCAGCTTCGGTACATGGCTTGAGCCCCGTTAAATCTTCCGCGCAGGCCGACTCGACCAGTGAGCTATTACGCTTTCTTTAAAGGATGGCTGCTTCTAAGCCAACCTCCTGGCTGTCTGTGCCTTCCCACATCGTTTCCCACTTAGCCATGATTTTGGGACCTTAGCTGGCGATCTGGGTTGTTTCCCTCTCCACGACGAAGTTTATCCCCCGCCGTGTGTCTCCCGTGATAACACTTCCCGGTATTCGGAGTTTGCAACGGTTTGGTAAGGCGGGATGCCCCCCTAGCCGTAACAGTGCTCTACCCCCGGGAGTGATGACACGAGGCGCTACCTCAATAGCTTTCGGGGAGAACCAGCTATCTCCGAGCTTGATTAGCCTTTCACTCCTACCCACAGCTCATCCCCCGGCTTTTCAACGACGGTGGGTTCGGGCCTCCGGTAGGCATTACCCTACTTTCACCCTGGCCATGGGTAGATCGCCCGGTTTCGGGTCTACTCCCAGCGACTGAATCGCCCTATTAAGACTCGGTTTCCCTACGGCTCCCCTAAACGGTTAACCTTGCCACTGAGAAGTAAGTCGCTGACCCATTATACAAAAGGTACGCAGTCACCCGTCCGGAGACAGGCTTCCACTGCTTGTACGCATACGGTTTCAGGTTCTATTTCACTCCCCTCTCCGGGGTTCTTTTCGCCTTTCCCTCACGGTACTGGTTCACTATCGGTCGGTAGGGAGTATTTAGCCTTGGAGGATGGTCCCCCCATCTTCAGACAGGATAACACGTGTCCCGCCCTACTCGTCGCCACCAACAACGATCGTCATTTCGGATACGGGGCTATCACCCACTATGGCCGGACTTTCCAGACCGTTCTCCTATGACGTTCGTTGATACAGTGGACAGGGCTGTTCCCCGTTCGCTCGCCGCTACTGAGGGAATCTCGGTTGATTTCTCTTCCTCCGGGTACTTAGATGTTTCAGTTCCCCGGGTTCGCCTCTACACCCTATGGATTCAGGTGCAGATACCTCTATAAAGAGGTGGGTTTCCCCATTCGGAAATCCCCGGATCAAAGTCTATTTGCCGACTCCCCGAGGCTTATCGCAGGCTACCACGTCCTTCATCGCCTCCTACCGCCTAGGCATCCGCCGTATGCGCTTATTCACTTGACCATATAACCCCAAACAGTCCGGAGTCACACAGTTTCGAGCGTTGCGAATGCAGCATACCCAGTCATGCGCCCGCTTGAGACGGGCCATGACGTAAGCGCCTTTACAACTTCCCGATTTTTTAAACAACCGCGAACGGCAACATTGGCCATCCGCTCCGACAATAAGCCGGAGGTCTGCACCGCAACCCGGACCCCTACGGCCCTGCAGCGACGATACACACCTGCGCCTTCTGCCTTCCCCCTACTCCGCACCCATGCCCGCACGCTGGTGGAGCCAGGCGGGATCGAACCGCCGACCTCCTGCTTGCAAAGCAGGCGCTCTCCCGGCTGAGCTATGGCCCCCGAACCGGAGACCGGATTTCAAGGGCCGCGGAACTCTGAGCCCGGAGGCGGACGGCCCCCGACGAGGTTACCGCCAAGCGACCGCTGAAATCCGACGTTTGGAAGCCCCTCACCCGATATGGTGGGTCTGGGTGGATTTGAACCACCGACCTCACCCTTATCAGGGGTGCGCTCTAACCAACTGAGCTACAGACCCGAGGTCGACACACCCGTCCGCGTCGGATCCGCTGCGGACAGGGGGGGTGCTTGATCAGGCAATTTGTTGTGGACGCGCACGCCGCGATCCGCGGCTATATCTCTGAAAGGAGGTGATCCAGCCGCAGGTTCCCCTACGGCTACCTTGTTACGACTTCACCCCAGTCATGAACCACACCGTGGTAAGCGCCCTCCCCGAAGGGTTAGACTACCTACTTCTGGTGCAGCCCACTCCCATGGTGTGACGGGCGGTGTGTACAAGGCCCGGGAACGTATTCACCGCGGCATGCTGATCCGCGATTACTAGCGATTCCGACTTCACGGAGTCGAGTTGCAGACTCCGATCCGGACTACGACCGGCTTTCTGGGATTGGCTCCCCCTCGCGGGTTGGCAACCCTCTGTACCGACCATTGTAGCACGTGTGTAGCCCTGCCCATAAGGGCCATGATGACTTGACGTCATCCTCACCTTCCTCCGGTTTGTCACCGGCAGTCTCCCTAGAGTTCCCGGCCGAACCGCTGGTAACTAGGGACAAGGGTTGCGCTCGTTACGGGACTTAACCCAACATCTCACGACACGAGCTGACGACAGCCATGCAGCACCTGTCTCCGGGTTCCCCGAAGGGCACTCCCCCATCTCTGGGGGATTCCCGGGATGTCAAGGGCAGGTAAGGTTTTTCGCGTTGCATCGAATTAAACCACATGCTCCACCGCTTGTGCGGGCCCCCGTCAATTCCTTTGAGTTTCAACCTTGCGGCCGTACTCCCCAGGCGGAGGACTTCACGCGTTAGCTGCGACACTAAAGGGTTTTATCCCCCCAACGTCTAGTCCTCATCGTTTAGGGCGTGGACTACCAGGGTATCTAATCCTGTTTGCTCCCCACGCTTTCGCGCCTCAGCGTCAGTCTTGGTCCAGGAAGCCGCCTTCGCCACTGGTGTTCCTCCGCATATCTACGCATTTCACCGCTACATGCGGAATTCCGCTTCCCTCTACCAGACTCTAGTTACGCAGTATCGAATGCAATTCCCAGGTTGAGCCCGGGGCTTTCACACCCGACTTGCGCGACCGCCTACGCGCCCTTTACGCCCAGTAATTCCGATTAACGCTCGCACCCTCCGTATTACCGCGGCTGCTGGCACGGAGTTAGCCGGTGCTTCTTCTGTTGGTAACGTCAGGACCGAGCGATATTAGCGCTCAGTTTTTCTTCCCAACTGAAAGGGCTTTACAACCCGCAGGCCTTCTTCACCCACGCGGCATTGCTGGATCAGGGTTTCCCCCATTGTCCAATATTCCCCACTGCTGCCTCCCGTAGGAGTCTGGGCCGTGTCTCAGTCCCAGTGTGGCTGATCATCCTCTCAGACCAGCTACCGATCGTCGCCTTGGTAGGCCGTTACCCCACCAACAAGCTAATCGGACGTAGGCTCATCCAATAGCGCGAGGTCCGAAGATCCCCCGCTTTCCCCCGAAGGGCGTATGCGGTATTAGCTCGGATTTCTCCGAGTTGTCCCCCACTACTGGGCAGATTCCTGCGCGTTACTCACCCGTCCGCCACTCGCCGCCAGGGGAGCAAGCTCCCCCGCGCTGCCGTTCGACTTGCATGTGTTAGGCATGCCGCCAGCGTTCAATCTGAGCCAGGATCAAACTCTTCACTTTAAAACTACCGGCCGTCTTGCGACGACCAATACTGCACGATGAAGAGATCACCTTAAACTCAAGGTTCACTCACATCGAATGGCTTGCAACCGCAAACCCACGACGCGAGCGCCCACACAAATTGCCTGATCCGAATTGTCAAAGAACTGCGCCGGGAAACAACGTCCAGGCGGAATCAAACATTATACGACGATTCTGGTAAGCGTCAACAACCACTTTGCCGATCAGCGCCGTCCGCTCCGGCCGTACAAGCCCTGCAAGCGAAGGGCGCAGTATACGCTCGCGCCCGCTCCCGTCAAGGCTCATCTGCGCACGGCACCGACGCCACCGAGACCCGGGCCACGCGCCGTTTGCCGACCTGGTAGACGTGGGTCGAACCGGCGGCCATCGCGCACTTCGGATCGGCCAACCGCTCCCCGTCGATGCGCACCGCGCCCTGGCGGATCAGCCGCAACGCCTCGGAGGTGCTGGCCGCGAGGCCGGCGTCCTTCAACAGGTTGGCGATCTGCAGCGCCGCCCCGGTGGCCTCGACACGCACCTCGGCCAGATCCTTCGGCAATGCGCCGCGCTGGAAACGGGCTACGAACGCCTCCTTGGCGCGGCGCGCCGCGAGCGCGCCGTGGAAGCGCCCCACCACCTCGAGCGCAAGCTGGAACTTCACGTCACGCGGGTTGAGCCCCTCCTCCACCTGCACGCGCCGGCGCTCAATCTCGGCCGTCGGCTGCAGGCTCACCAGTTCCAGGTAGCGCCACATCAGAACATCGGAAATCGACATCAACTTTCCGAACATCTCATCCGCGGGCTCGGCGATCCCGATGTAATTGCCGAGCGATTTGGACATCTTCTGCACGCCGTCCAGCCCTTCCAGGATCGGCATGGTGAGCACCACCTGCGGCTCCTGCCCATAGGACTTCTGCAACTCCCTCCCGACCAGCAGGTTGAACTTCTGGTCGGTCCCGCCGAGTTCCACGTCGGCGCGCAACGCCACCGAATCGTAGCCCTGCACCAGCGGGTAGAGAAACTCGTGCACCGCGATCGGCCGTCCCGCGCGGTAGCGCTTATGGAAGTCGTCCCGCTCAAGCATGCGTGCGACCGTATGCCGCGCCGCCAGCTCGATCAGGCCGGCAGCGCTCATCTCCCCCATCCAGGTCGAGTTGAAGACCACCCGGGTCTTGGCCGGATCGAGGATCTTGAAGATCTGCTGCTCGTAGGTCCGGGCGTTCTCGAGGACCTCTCCACGCGTGAGGGGCTTGCGGGTGAGGTTGCGCCCGCTCGGATCCCCGATCATTCCGGTGAAGTCCCCGAGGAGGAAGATCGCCTCGTGCCCCAGGTCCTGGAACTGACGCAGTTTGGTCAGCAGCACGGTATGCCCCAGGTGCAGGTCCGGGGCCGTGGGGTCGAAACCGGCCTTGACCCGCAGCGGCCGTCCGCGGGCCAACCGGTCCCTAAGTTCGTCCTCCAGCAGGATCTCCGCCGCCCCGCGACGGATCAACGCCAGACTCTCCGCTATCGGTTTCATCCCCACTCCCGCGCCGCGGACCATCCCGCCAAGGTCCGATTAAAGTCCCCGCCGTCGGCCACGACAACAGGGTTGAGATTCCGGCACCACGCGCCGCACCGTCGTCGGCACGCGCCGGTGCCGGTGCGTGCCGACGACGGCCATGTTACCAGAGTTTATCCAAATGAATTCCGTGGATTACAGGATCCTTATCGGGCGGGACGGCAACCCTCGCGGGGCATCGGCGGCCCGGGGCGGCGGCGTCCGCACGCGAGATGAAGTGCAAGGTGTGCCCCGCGTCGACAGCCCCGCCGCCCTCTTTCAACGGCCCGGGCCGAGCCCGCAACCGCCCCACGGGATCCCGTACCTGAACCGGGACACCGCGCGGCTGCGGCCAATTCCCGCACACCCGGTGTCGTGTTGTGCAAACTGATCGAATATACTGGCTTGGGGCGCGCGTTTCGTGCGCATTCCGTTCTCGGGGGGGTATGTTTCTTCTCTAAGATCAAACGGTTGACTTAAGGTTGGGGCACAATTTACCGGGGACTTCATCCTCTGTTTTCTGCTGTTTCTTTAATGCGATCAGTTGGTTAACGTTTATGGGCGGACACTGACCAAAAATTTGAGGAGAAAATTATGGCTAATGGCCAGCACGCGATCCCGTTTTCCACGAGGGAGGACAATCGGGAGCAGCAATTCAAACGGGTTTGGGTGGAAGAGCTGGATGATGTCTTTACCGATGTCGCCCATTATTACGACCGCGCCAACCATGTAGCCAGCCTCGGTCTCTGGAACCGATTTCGCGACCGCTTCATCTCCACCATAGACGTGAAAAGCGGGCAGAAAGTGCTGGATGTCTGTGCCGGCACCAACGCCATCGGCATCGCACTCCTGGAAAAACAGCCGGACTTGCAGGTTCACGCCATAGACCGCAGCAAGGCCATGCAGGAGGTGGGCCGGGAATTCGCGCACAAGCTCGGCATGCATATCGACAGCACCATCGGCGATGTCCACGCCCTGCCTTTCCCCGATAATCATTTCGATGTGGTCACCCTGCAGTATGCCTCGCGGCATTTGCGCATCATGGATGTCAGTTGCGAAATCAAGCGGGTCCTGAAACCGGGCGGGCATTTCTATCACTGCGATATGCTGCGCCCGGCCAACAAAATCGTGGAATTGAGCTATTACGCCTACCTGCGTTTTTGTCTGAACTTTACCGCCCTGTTATTCCGCAGCTCGAGTTCGGCCCGCGACTGCAAGGAATATTTCATCAATGCCCTGCGCATGTTCTATTCCGCCGACGAGTTCACCGCCCTGCTTCGTGATGTGGGATTTGCCGAGGTTTCATGCCGGACGCTGTTTGGCGGCATGATCGGCCATCACCGTGCAATGAAGCCCCTCGATAAAGAGTGAGCCGCCGGGATCATGAACAGGGCCGACTTACTTTGCACCATGAGCCGCGTCATGATGGAGGCCTTCAGCCGGCGCACCGTGGAAGGCCTTAAAAGTTACACACTGTTCAGGTTGGCGTTGCCGCCCTTTCAGGCTTTTCTGAACATCAATGTCGGCAAGGAAGTGGAGAAAGACCGGCTGGTCATCCTCCGGGCGGCCGAATTGCACCGATCGGGGACCGAACCCGATCCCGCTCATGTGGCCGCCTTGTTGCAGCAAGCGCGGGAAATCGATCAAACCTTTGTGCGCAAAGCGGCCACCTTTCCTATCGACATCCGGATCCAGTATCGGGACATCGAACACTATCGACAACAGCGCATCGAACTGCTGCTGCAAACAAGTTACCGCATCCTCACCCAATGGCAAGGCGTGAGTTCGTTTCGCGCGGCGGTGAATAAACTTTACGATGAAGCGCAGTTTCGGGAACTGTTGCATGACATACTCAGGCTCTATGCCATGGAAACCCGCATGTTAAGTCGCTCGGTGCGCATCCCCCATCTGCTCAGTCTGGCCCGGGATGCCGTCACGCGGACCATCACCGACGTGATGGAACGAGAGTCGGAGGCGCTGGCAAAATCACTGGCGCACGTCGTCTATCGACGAATCAATCCGGCGGGAAGCGGCCCGTAGGCCGCCCCTTCCCTGCGCCCCGGAATCACCCGCAGCACCCGGACCCCCGCAAATGAATCCCGTGGATTACAGAACCCTTATCGGGCGGGACGCCAACCCTCGCGGGAGATCGGGCGGGCCGGGTCGCCGGCGTGCGCCCCGTATCCGCTGGTGGCCGGCATCGCTGGCGGCGGCGCTCCTGGCAAGCCCCTTCCTGTCACCGGCACATGACGCGGCGGCCCCTCGCCGGATCGTCGCGCCGGTACCGGTCGCCGCCGCGCCACGGGCGCCGACACCGGCCGAGACGCCCCCGCCGGCTTCCGCACCATCCACACGCGAGGTGGAGGTACGCCGCGGTGACAGCCTCGCCGCCATCTTCCATCGGGTCGGGATGAGCCCGCAACAGCTCTACGAGATCCTGCACCTGAACCGGGACACGGCACGGCTGCGGCGCATTCACCCGGGGCAGCGGTTGGTCTTCGTCATCGATGACGCGGGCCGGCTGCAGTCGATGGAGTACCGCATCCGCCCGACCCGACGGCTGCTGATACGCCGCGGGCCGAAGGGCCTCGATTCACGGGTGATCGACCGCCGGCCGGAGGTGCGCGTCGGTTATGCTGCGGCGGTGATCCGCGACTCGCTGTTCGTCGCGGGGCAGCGGGCCGGCCTGCCGGACAATCTGATCATGGAATTGGCGCACATCTTCGGGTGGGACATCGATTTCGCGCTGGATATCCGCCCCGGGGACCGATTCACGGTGGTCTATGAGCGGCATTACCTGGACGGAACTCATCTGGACGAAGGAAACATCGTGGCCGCGGAGTTCATCAACCGCGGCCGTGTCTACCGCGCGTTGCGCTACACCGACCCGCGTGGGCGCACGGATTATTATTCGCCGGACGGACGCAGCATGCGCAAGGCGTTCCTACGCACGCCGGTCTCGTTCACCCGCATCAGCTCGCGCTTCACCCTGCACCGGCGCCATCCCATCCTGCACCGCGACCGACGCCACGTGGGCGTCGACTACGCGGCGCCTGCAGGGACGCCGGTCCACGCCGCAGGCGACGCTCGCGTGGTCTTCGTGGGGCGCAAGGGGGGCTACGGACGCACCGTGATCCTAGGGCACGGCGACGGCTATTCGACCTTGTATGCACACCTGTCGCGCTTCGCGCGCGGCCTGCGGCGCGGCGCGCGGGTGCGCCAGGGCCGGGTGATCGGCTACGTCGGCAGGTCGGGTCTCGCGACCGGGCCGCACCTGCACTACGAGTTCCGGATCCGCGGCGTGCATCGGGATCCGTTGCGTGTGCATCTGCCCGCCGCACGGCCGATCGCCGCCCGCTATCGGCACGACTTCCGGCGTAGCGCCCGGGCGCTGCTGGCCCAGCTCGACGTGCTGGGGCGCAGTCAGGTGGCCATGGGCGAGTGAGTGCCGCTACGGTTGTCGCCCCGGCCTCGGCGCCTTAAGATCAATGGCACTGACTTGGCCCGTATCGTGGAAAAAACGGCCACGGAATCCACAGAGCCCACGGACAAGAACATGAGTTTTCCGTGCGTTCCGCGGGTTCCGCGGCTCAACTTGACGGTCCGGTTCGGCTGCAACACACGGAGCTTATGTAAGCGCCATTCGCCTTAAAGAACGGCGCGCGGGCGTGTCGCGCAACAGCCCCGAGCCGACCCTTCGATCCTGATCTGACGAGGCGCCGCGTCCCGTGCCCGAGTACTACATCGGCCTCATGTCCGGCACCAGCATGGATGCGATAGACGCCGCACTGGTGGATCTGGAACACGCACCGGCCCTGCTCGCCACCCATCGGCGGGTCCTGCCGGAAGATCTGCGGCGCGACCTGCGGGCGCTGGCGGAAGGCGGAATCGCGCAGGAACTGGAGTGCTACGGACGGCTCGATGCCACCCTCGGCGAACTGTTCGCCGAGGCCGCCCGTGCCGTGCTGCGCGAGGCCGGCCTCGGACCCGATCGGGTCCGGGCGATCGGCTCCCACGGACAGACCGTGCGCCACCGACCCGACGGGCCGCACCCGTTCAGCCTGCAGATCGGGGATCCCAATCTCATCGCCGAACGCAGCGGGGTGACCACGGTGGCGGATTTCCGGCGCCGCGACCTGGCGGCGGGCGGTCAGGGTGCACCCCTGGTGCCGGCCTTCCATGACTTGGTGTTCCGCAGCCCCGGCGAGGACCGGGTAGTGCTGAACCTGGGCGGCATCGCGAACGTCACCTGCCTGCCGCGCACGCCCGATGCGCCGGTCACCGGCTTCGACACGGGCCCGGGCAACATGCTGATGGACGCTTGGTGCATGCGCCATCTCGGACAACCCTACGACCGGGACGGCGCCTGGGCCGCGCGCGGCCGGGTGCTGGAGACGCTGCTGGCGGCGTGGCTGGAGGAGCCGTTCTTCGCCCGGCCCCCACCCAAGAGTACCGGACGCGAACACTTCCATCTCGCCTGGCTGGAGCAGACCCTTACCGCGATCGGGTCCACGCCGGCGGCACCCGAAGACGTGCAGGCCACACTCTGTGAACTCACCGCCGCTTCGATCGCGCGCGCCGTGCGCCAATACGCCCCGGCGACACGGCGCCTGCTGGTATGCGGCGGCGGTGCGGCGAACCGCACGCTCCTGGAACGCCTGCGTCACCGGCTGCCGGGCTGCACGGTGGAAAGCACCGCCGCCCACGGCCTCGATCCGCAGTGGGTCGAGGCGGCGGCGTTCGCGTGGCTCGCACAGCGCACGCTCGCGGGCGCACCGGGCAACCTGCCGGCAGTCACCGGCGCACGGCACCCGGTGATCCTCGGCGCGATCTATCCGGCCTGTGACGATGCCCCCGCGGCGACATAGAGGTAGCCCGGATACAGGCCGAAGGCCGAAATCCGGGGATCACCCTGCCGGGAGAAACCTCGCCCCCCGGATTCCGCTTCGCTCCATCCAGGCTACATTCTGCGCGCACCCCGGCGCAGGGCCGCTCTACGCGCGCTTTTCCAGCGGCACGTACGGACGGACATCCTCACCGGTGTAGACCTGCGTCGGGCGGAAGATGCGGTTGTCCGCCAACTGCTCACACCAGTGGGCAAGCCAGCCCGCGCAACGCGCCACCGCAAACACCGCAGTGAACTGGTCGGTCGGGATCCCCATCTCCGTGTACAGGATGCCGGAGTAGAAATCCACGTTCGGGTAGACCCCCTTGGCCGCCAGCGGCTCCTCGGCCGCCGCCTCCAGGGCGAGCGCCGTCTCGAACAACCGGCTCACGCGCCCGCCCCGATGCTCCATGAGTCGTTCCATGAGTTTCTGGAGGATGATCGCGCGGGGATCCTTGACCTTGTACTCGCGATGACCGAATCCCCAGATCTTGGCCTTGGCGGCCAACCGCCGCTCGAGCCACGGTCGAACACGGTCCGGACCACCGGTCTCCTCGAGCATCTCCACCACGCGCGCGTTGGCGCCGCCGTGCAGCGGGCCGGCGAGCGTGCCGACCGCGGCGGCGACCACCAGATAGGGGCTGGTGAGGGTCGAGCCGGCCACCAGGGCCGCAAAGGTCGAGGCGTTGATGGTGTGCTCGGCGTGGAGCACCAGGCAGGTGTCGAGGATACGGGCGTGCAACGGATCGGGCTCGCACCCGCTGAGCATGTACAGGAAATTCTCGGCGTAGGTGAGATCGGATCGCGGCGCCACCGGGTCGTATCCGTTGCGCAGGTGCTCCCACATGGCGACCAGCGTGGCCATCCGCGCGAGGATCTTGACCGACATATTGTGGATGTAGTTGAGATCCGTGCAACGGTCGCCGCCGGTCAGGCACTCGTCACTCGGATAGAACATGCCGAGGCTGGCCACCGCGGTCTGCAGCATCTCCATGGGATGGCCGGTGGGCGGGAGATACTTCATGATCTCCCGGATATTGTACCGTACGCGCCGGTTCCGGCGCAGGTCCTCGTCGAAGCACGCCAGTTCCTCGGCGGTGGGCAGCCGCCCGTCGAGGAGCAGCAGCGCGGTCTCCTCGAAACTGCTGTGTTCAGCAAGTTCCTCGATGCGGTAACCGCGGTAAGTCAGGATCCCCTTCTTCCCATCCAGGAAGGAGATATTCGATTTGGTCGCCGGCACACCCTCCAGACCGGGCAGATACTCACTCATAACCATCCCTCGCGTGGAAACCGCAGGAGGGACAAGGATACCAAACGAGCGGGGGGGACATTTCACCCGTCGTAAGCGCGCACCCCGGCGGCCGCACAGAGCGGCCGTGCCCGTGCCTGCTCAGACCGAGAACGAGGATCCGCAGCCGCAGGTCGTGGTGGCGTTCGGGTTATGGATCACGAACTGCGCGCCCTCCAGGCCCTCCGTGTAGTCGATCTCCGCCCCGACCAGGTATTGGTAGCTCATCGGATCGACCAGCAGCGTGACGCCGCCCTTCTCCACCACGGTGTCCCCGTCCTGCACCTTCTCGTCGAAGGTGAAGCCATACTGGAAACCCGAACAACCGCCGCCGGTGATGAAGACGCGCAACTTGAGGTCGGGATTGTCCTCCCGCTCCAGGAGTTCGCGGACCTTGCGGACCGCGCTGTCGCTGAACAGCAGCGGGCCGGGAGTCGCTTCGCTTGCCGGTGCACTCATCGTTTCAAGGCCTCTTCGCACGCGCCGCCCCGGAAACTCACCGCGGAGTTCCGCCCGGGAGTTCCTCCGGGGCCGCGTGCGTCCATGATCCCCTGGGCCATCGGGATGACCCGTAGATTTTCTACTATAGAGTTCCCGACTAAAACGGTCAAGTATGGGCCGGGGGAACCCCGCCCACCCGGGCGGACGACTCGGCCTCCGCGTCGGCCACCACCAACGTCGGTTTGACCCCCGCCGCGCGGTGCACCAGCTTGCCGTTGACCGTGGCACCGACGGCCATCTCGATCAGATTGTAATACACGTTGCCGGTGATCCGTGCATGCACGGCCAACTCGACCCGCTCCGCGGCGTGCACGTCGCCGTTCACACGCCCGTCGAGGATCACCGTCGGCACCCGCACCTCGCCCTCGATACAGCCTTCCCGGCTGAGCGTGAACACGGCCTCGGCACCCGGATCGGCGACCACGTCACCCTTCACGGTACCGTCCACGTGCAGTCCGCCGCTGAAGCGCAGGTTGCCGTGGACCTCGGTATGCCGGCCCACCAGCGTCTCGATCCGCGTCCGCCGCGGACGCCGGCCCTTTCCGTCACCCCACATGCGCATTCTCCTCGGCCGCTTGCGGCCACTGAAAAGTCTTCTCGATCGTCCGCGTACGCCGACCTTCCGGGCGCACCTGCACGAGGACGCTCCGCGGCCGAAAGCCCGGCGGCAACCGCACCCGGCCCTGCAGCCGCTGAAAATACTTGAACCGAAACTTCAGCGCCGCGGCCCCGCCGTCCGCCGCCGGTCCCGAGAAATCGAGGCGCTTGGCAACCCCCCCCTGCGCCCCGTCCATCAGAAGGCGGACCGTACCGCGCACATCCCGCCCGCGGCTGCGTATGCGGCTCAGGACCAACTCGTAGCGATAGGTCCGCGCCTGCCCGGTGGGTCGGATCTCGAAACTCTGCACCTGGAGCCCGGAACCGCCCGGATGGGGACCCACCACCGTGCGGTAGAAGGCGAGTTCCTGCTTGAGTTCCAGCATCTCGTCCTGCAACCGCTTGAGGGACCCCCGCACCCGTGCATAGGCCTCCCGATCGATCTGCTGGGATCGCTGTACGAGCACCAACCGCTCGCGCAGCCCCTCGTTTGCCTTTTCCAATTGCAAAATGCGTTCCATCCGCCCGGCCCGCGCCCGCTCCGCGGTGGTCGCATCGAATCCGGCCCGCACGCGCCCGTAGTTGAACAGCGCCCAGCCGCCGGCCGTCGCAACGACGATCAGCAGCGCGACCAGCATCCCCCGCAGCCGCCGCGAGGGCTGAGAGTGGAGGACCAGAGGTTTCGGGATTTTTGGCACCGGAGGGCAGGATCTCCCATTCACCGCCGACATTCCGCCCGCCGACATTCCGCCGATCGACGCACAACTCCGATACCCGATCGCAGCGGCACGGAACCGGAGGCTACGGCAGTACGGCGACCGCCTCGAGACCGGCCCGCTCGTCCAGGCCGAACAGCAGGTTCATGTTCTGCACCGCCTGGCCGGCGGCCCCCTTGACCAGGTTGTCGATCACCGAGAGCACGACCACGGTCTCGCCGTTCGCGGGCCGATGGACCGCGATACGGCAGCAGTTGCTGGCGCGCACGCTGCGCGTCTCCGGATGACTGCCGGGCGGCAGCACGTCCACGAAGGGTTCCTCCCGGTAGCGATGCTCAAACACCTCCTGGAGGTTCGCCGCGGGGTCCGACAGCCGGCCGTAGAGGGTGGCATGGATCCCGCGGATCATCGGCACCATGTGGGGGACGAACGTCAGGGGCACCGGCCCGCCGGCGATGGCGGCCAAACACTGCCGGATTTCCGGCAGGTGACGATGACCCGACACCGCGTAGGCCTTGAAATTGTCGGCGAGTTCACCCAGCAGCAATCCCACCTGCGGCGTGCGCCCGGCGCCGCTGACCGCCGATTTTGCGTCCGCCACCACCCCCTCGCGGGCCACCACGCCGGCTTCCACCAACGGCAACAGGCCAAGCACGACGGCCGTGGGATAACAGCCGGGGTTGGCGACGAGCCGGGCGCCGCGCAACCGCTCACGATTCCACTCCGGCAGACCGTAGACCGCTTCGGCGAGCAGGTCGGGCGCCTGATGGGGCATCCCATACCAGCGTTCCCATTCCGCGGGATCCGCCAAGCGGAAATCGGCGGAGAGATCGATCACCCGCGCACCCGCCTCCAGCAGCGGGCGGGCCATGGTCATGGCGGTGCCGTGCGGAGTGGCGAAGAACACCACGTCGCACTCGGCGAGCGCCGCCGGATCCGGGGCCGCGTAGGTGAGGTCGATGTGCCCGCGAAGGTTCGGGAAACGCTCGCAGACCGGGCGCCCGGCCTCGGTGCGCGAAGTCACCAGCACCGGCTCGGCATGCGGATGCGCGGTGAGCAACCGCAGCAATTCCGCGCCCGTGTAACCGGTACCGCCCACGATGGCCGCTGTGATCATATTTCTGGTCCCTTCCCGGCATCACGCCCGTCAGCGCGTCCATACTAAAGGAGTGCGCGCGGCGGGGGAAAGCACTCACGGTATCGCAAACCCGTAACGGAATTCGACATAAAGAAAGCGGCTGGAGCCGCTTTGAAAGACTTGGGGTGGTGCTATTGTTATTATTTCGGATGGGTGTCCTGCGATAGGCGCAGGAGCGGGGAAACCGGAGTGTCGCCACCATAGCGCGACCCGTTTGCGTCGTCAATGATCTGATTTATATAAGTTTATTAGGATATTCTCAAGGCCCCGCCGCCCCCCCGCGGACGCGCGGACCCACCGGTTCACGTCGGCGTGGGGTTGGGGTTACGACGCCGCCGCCGCAGGTGTACAATTTTCGCCGGTCGCAACCCCGCGCGGCCGGCGAGGCGGCGAATCATGACCAGAACGGTACGGTGTGTAGTCCTCAAGCGCGAGGCGGAGGGCCTCGATGCAGCGCCCCACCCCGGCGAGCTGGGCCGGCGGATCTACGAGGAGGTCTCCCGCGAAGGCTGGCAGAAGTGGCTCGAGCGCCTGACCATGATCATCAACGAGAACGGCCTCAGCACCGCGGACCCGACCGGCATCCCGGCAATCGAGCAACACATGCGCGGCTTCCTGTTCGGTGAGGGGGAGCGAGGCGCCACGCCCGAGGGATTCCAACCGCCGGGCAGCAAAAAGTAGCCGGCCCGCATCAGCCGGCGGCGATCTTCCACAACGGCGCGGTCACCACGCGCAGGCAGGCGTGGGCTTGGCGCAGGGCCTGTTCCACCACCGCCGGCTCCGGGCCGCGGGCGAAGATGAAACCCAGGTAGCTGGAACCCTCGGGCAGCGGCACCAATTCGTAACCCTCGCGTACGCTGATCTCCACCTCCTCGACCCCCGGCACCCGCTGCGCGGCGAGCACGCCCTCGACCCGGCGCAGCGCGCCTGCGCGCGGGATCGGGATCATGAGCACGCCCGCGGCCCCGGCACCCGCCCGCGATTCGAGCGCGCGTCCCACGGCGTGCGCGAGCACCAATTCCTCGAGCCCGAGCCCGGTCCCGAAGCGCAGCAACCGCGCGCAGTGCCCGCCGATGGTCCGCGCGGCGACCTCGAGAATCCACGCCTGCGCGCCGTCGACGCGCAGCTCCGCATGCACCGGGCCCTCGCACAAACCATACGCGGCACACGCCTGCGCCGTGCGCCGACGGATCCGCTCCTGCACGGTGCGCGGCAGGCGCGAAGGCGTGACGTAATAGGTCTCCTCGAAGAACGGGCCCTCCAACGGGTCGGGCTTGTCGAACAGGGCCAGTGTTTCCATGCGCCCGCCGCTCAACATCCCCTCCACCGCCACCTCGACCCCCGGCAGGTACCGCTCCACCAGGGCGCGGGTGCGCTCCCCGGGTGCCGCGTCTTTCTCCTGTTCGAGGATCGCGTGCAGCCGCCGGCAGGCGGCCTCCAGCGCCGGGCCGTCATCGGCGCGGATCACGCCCCGGCTGCCCGAGAGCATGAGCGGCTTGACCACCACCGGAAAATCCAGGCCCGCGCACTGTGGCACGACCGGCCGAATCAGGTCGACGACACGGAACTCCGGGACCGGGACCCCCGCCGCACGCAGCCGCGCGCGCGCGAGATCCTTGCGCCGCGCCAACCGCGCCGACTCCGGTGGATTGTGGGGCAGACCCAGGGCCTGTGCAGCACGGCTCGCCAACTCCACAGTGGAATCGTCGGTGCCCAGCACCGCCGCGATCCCGGCACCGTTCAGCGTCTCCACGATCCGCGCCAAGGCCCGTTCGGGTTCGCGCAGATCGAGGTGCAGACCCCGGGCCACGGCGCTCACCAGGGAGTGCTCACCCTGGGAGGCGATCGTCAAATCGAGGTCCAGGCGCGCGGCGGCCGCCGCATAGGGGGCGATACGATAGCTGGTGGGGGGCGCGATCAGGAGCAGCCGCGGCCGGTCCCGACCGGGTCGTGCAGCGGCGCTCATGACACGGAACCCGTTTCGGTGCGAAGCGGGACGATCCGGAAGCCGGCGCCGGCCGCGCCCCCGGGAAGAGCGATCAGCCGGCCGCGCCGCAGGCCGAGCAGGTCCCGCGCCCGCCGGTGGCGGCGAACACGTTGTTGAAAACGAAACTCGAGCCGGTGGGGCGCTCGGCGTAGTCGATTTCCACCCCTCGCAGGAAGTTCAGCGCGATCGCATCCACGTAGATCGCGACCCCTTCGGTCTGATAGACGCAGTCGTAAGGGGTGCGGCTCTCGGTGAAGGTCATGCCGTAGCTCATCCCGCCGCACCCGCCGCCGCCGACGAAGATGCGGATCGCCTCGACCTCGTCGGCGTTTTCACGCAGCAGCTCCGCCATCTTGGCACGCGCCGGCTCGCTCAACCGGACATCGTCTGCGGTCAATACCGGGTTGAAGAGTCCCGCGTCCTCCGCGTTACCCGCCTGAATCGATTCATCCATCACCGAGCGGCCTCCGTCGAAACCTGGACCGGGCACCCCACTATCGGCGCCCCCTGACGAAATCATTGTAACATCCCGCGGTGCGAACGGTCCGGACGATGCTACAATCGTTACGAACATCCCCGGGGCCGGCCCGCAATCCGGTACCCCGTTCGCAAGCCGCACCGCGTGCATCGTTCCATGAACCCGACCCCGACAATCGCACCCCGTCCCGTGGTAGTCGCCATCTCCGGTCACGACCCCAGCGGCGGGGCCGGGATCCAGGCGGACATCGAGACCCTCGGGAGCCTGGGGTGTCATCCGGCATCGGTGCTTACCGCGGTGACCGTGCAGGACACCCGCGGCGTGCAGGGCTACACCGCTCTCGATCCCGTGCTGATCGTCGAACAAGCCCGCGCGGTATTGGAGGACATGCCGGCGGCCGCGATCAAGATCGGGATGCTCGCCGACGTCGCCGCCGTGGAGGCCGTCCACACGCTGCTGCGCGACTACCCCCATCTGCCGGTGGTCCTCGACCCGGTGCTCAGCGCCGGCGGGGGCGGCTCGCTGGCCGCCGAGGGCGTCGCCGAGGCACTCAACCACCTGCTGCTGCCCATGACCACCGTGCTCACCCCCAACGGTCCGGAGGCCCGCACCCTCGCCCCGGAGGCGGACAATCTCGAGGCCTGCGCCATGGCCCTGCTCGATCGCGGCTGCCGGTTCGTGCTGATCACCGGCGCGCACGAACCGACGCCGAAGATCACCAACCGTCTCTACGGCGACTACCGCCTCCTCGACGCCGCGAGTTGGGAGCGCCTGCCCGGGGAATACCACGGGTCGGGCTGTACGCTGGCCGCCGCCGTGGCCGGACTCCTCGCCCAGGGTCGCGACCCGCTCGGCGCGGCGCGCGAGGCGCAGCGTTTTACCTGGGAGGCGTTGCGCCACGGCTACCGCCCGGGCATGGGCCAGTATGTCCCCGAACGCCGGTTCCGATCCGGACGCAGCCGGAACTGAGGCGGATGACGGACACCGTGCCGGCCGGTCTCTACGCACTCACCGGCGGCGGATCCCGCACCGAAGGCGGGCTGCTCGAAGGCGTCGCGGCCGCGATCCGGGGCGGCGCGCGTTGGGTCCAGTACCGGGACAAGGACGCCCCGCCCGACACCCGTGCCGCGCGCGCGAAGGCCCTGCGGCGTCTGTGCAACGAGTGCGGCGTCCCCCTGATCGTCAACGACGACGTTGCGCTGGCACGGGCGGTCGGCGCCGCCGGTGTCCATCTCGGCCGCGACGACGCCTCACTGCAAGCGGCGCGCGAGACACTCGGTGCCGGGGCGTTGATCGGGATCTCCTGCTATGATTCCCTGGACCGGGCGCGCGCCGCCGAGGCGGGCGGCGCCGACTATGTCGCCTTCGGCCGCTTCTTCCCGTCGCGCACGAAACCCCGGGCCACCCCCGCACCCATCGGTCTGCTGCGCCGCGCGCGCGCCGCGCTGTCGGTCCCGATAGTTGCCATCGGCGGCATCACACCGGAAAATGGCGCGGCGCTGATCGTCGCGGGGGCGGACGTCCTGGCGGTCGGCCATGGGGTGTTCGGGCACGCGGACATCGAGGCCGCGGCGCGGCGTTGCGCCGCGCTGTTCGATATCCCGGCACCCTGATCCGGGCGCGTGCCGCGCCTCGTCCATCACCGACCTGACCAGCGGGGAACCGCCATGAGTCGATCCCACGAGTTGTTCGTCGCCGCGCTCGAGTGCATCCCGGGCGGTGTCAACTCCCCGGTGCGCGCCTTCCGTGCAGTCGCCGGAGAGCCGGTATTCATCGAGCGCGGCGCGGGGCCGTACCTCTTCGACGCCGACGGGCGGCGCTACATCGACTACGTAGGCTCGTGGGGTCCGATGATCGTCGGCCATGCCCACCCGGAAGTGCTGGACGCGGTCCGCGAGACGCTGGCGCGCGGGCTCGGGTTCGGGGCGCCGACCGAGATCGAGGTGCGCATGGCGCGGCGTCTGCGCGAACTCATGCCGTCCCTCGAACTGGTGCGCATGGTCAGTTCCGGGACCGAGGCGACGATGAGCGCGATCCGCCTGGCGCGCGGCTACACGGGCCGCGACCTGATCGTCAAGTTCGAAGGCTGCTACCACGGGCACTCCGACTCGCTGCTGGTGAAGGCGGGTTCCGGTGCGCTCACCCTGGGCGTACCCACCTCCCCCGGGGTCCCCGCCGACCTCGCGCGACACACGGCCACCCTGACCTACAACGACCTCGACTCGGCGCGCGCCGCCTTCGACGCGGCTGGCGAGCAGATCGCCTGCGTGATCGTCGAGCCGGTCGCCGGCAACATGAACTGCATCCCGCCGCAACCCGGATTCCTGGAAGGCTTGCGGGAGTTGTGCGAGCGCCACGGCAGCGTGCTCATCTTCGACGAGGTCATGACCGGTTTTCGCGTCGCGCGCGGCGGCGCCCAGGGCCTCTACGGCGTGACGCCCGACCTCACCACCCTGGGCAAGGTGATCGGCGGCGGCCTGCCGGTGGGCGCGTTCGGCGGGCGGCGGGCGATCATGGAGTCGATCGCGCCGCTCGGACCGGTGTACCAGGCCGGGACCCTGTCGGGCAACCCGGTGGCCCTGGCCGCGGGGCTCGCGACCCTGGAGATCGTCGCACGCCCGGGTTTCTTCGAGGCGCTCGGTGCGTCCACGCAACGCCTGACCGCGGGGCTGCGCGCGCTCGCGCACGACGCCGGGATCGGGCTGACCACCAACCAAGTCGGCGGGATGTTCGGGGTGTTCTTCACCGACGAGCCGGAGGTGACCGGCTACCGGCAGGCGACCGCCTGTGATACGGAACGCTTCCGGCGCTTCTTTCACGCCATGCTCGCCGCCGGCGTCTATCTCGCCCCCTCGCCGTTCGAGACGGGCTTCGTGTCGGCCGCACACCGCGAGGCCGATATCGACGCGACGCTGGAGGCGGCGCGCACGGCACTCGCGGGGCTCTGAACATGCGGCGTACGGCGCACCCGCGGCGCCGGCGCCGCGCGCCCGCGTAGGCGACGCCATGCCGGAGTTCCTCCAGCCGATCCTCGCCTGGTTCCCCCTGCACCCGGTCTGGGCGGGAATCGGGGTGTTTCTCGTGGCCGGCACCGAATCCCTGGCCATCGTCGGGCTGTTCATGCCCGGGACCTTTCTGATGTTCGGTATCGGCGCGTTGGTCGCGCTCGACGCGCTGGCGCTGTGGCCGACCCTGGCGTGGGCCACCGCCGGCGCCGCGACCGGCGACATCGTGAGCTTCTGGCTCGGGCGCCACTACCACATGCGCCTGCGCGTGATGTGGCCGTTCCGTCGCTATCCCGTGCTGCTCAACCGGGGCGTGGCGTTCTTCCACCGCCACGGCGGCAAGAGCGTCGCCGTCGGCCGGTTCATCGGCCCCGTACGCCCGGTCCTGCCGCTGGTGGCGGGTATGCTCGGGATGCCGCCGGTACGCTTCCTGCTGGTCGATCTCCCCTCGGCCGCGGTATGGGCACCGGTCTTCATCCTCCCGGGCGTCGCGTTCGGCGCCTCGCTGCAACTCGCCGCCGAGGTGGCGACGCGACTCGCGGTACTGCTGGTCCTGCTGGTGGCCGTGCCCTGGCTGATGTACTGGCTGATGCGCTGGACCTACGGGGTGCTCGCGCCGCGCGGTGCGCGCCTGCTCGATGGCGCAGTGCGCTGGAGCCGCGAGCACCCGGTGCTCGGGCGCGTCACCGCCGGGCTGGTGGACCCCCGGGAGCCCGAGTCGCGTGCGCTGGTACTCTCCGCCCTGTTGCTGCTGTTCGGCGCCTGGGGTTTCTTTCAACTCCTGATAATCGTGACGCGGCACCACGTTCCGCTGCCGCTCGACCACACCGTGTATCACTTCTTCCAGGGGCTGCGCACGCCCTGGGGCGACCGTGTAATGATGCTGATCACGGAACTCGGCGGACAACCCGTCGATCTCGGGTTGACGCTGGCGGTCGGCGCCTGGCTGGGGCTGCGCCGGCACTGGCTGGCGGCCGGACACTGGCTGGCGGCGGTGGGCTTCGGCACGCTCGCCACCTTCGCGCTCAAGGCGGTCCTGGAGATTCCACGCCCGGTGCCGACTCTGTACACGGGGTTGTCGACCTACGCCTTCCCGAGCGCACACGCCACCATGAGCACGATCACCTACGGCTTCCTCTCGGTCCTGATCGCCCGCGAACTGCCGGCCTCGCGCCGCTGGCGCCCGTACACCGCCGCGGCGTTGATCGTCTCGCTGGTGGTACTCTCGCGCATCTACCTGGGCGCGCACTGGCTCACCGACGTGCTCGCCGGGGTCAGCCTCGGGCTGGTCTGGGTAGCGCTCCTCGGCATCGCCTACCGCCGTCACAGCCACGCACCGCTGCCGGTGACCGGCTTGGTCGGCGCCGCCGTCATCGGCCTGCTGGCGGCCGGGGGCTGGCAGGTCGCTTACCAGTACCCGCGCGACCTCGAGCGCTACGCGCAACGCCATCCGGTACGGGTGATCGGGGCGGCCGCCTGGTGGCGGGACGGCTGGCGCGGACTGCCGGCGCTGCGCATCGACTTGGCCGGGCGCCCTTCCGAACCGCTCACGGTCCAGTGGGCGGGACCCCTGATGGACTTGAAACGGGATCTGCGGGCCGCGGGCTGGCGCGCACCGCCGCCGCTCACCGCCGGTACCGCGCTACGCTGGCTATCCAGCCACCCGGTCCTGGCGAAGCTGCCGCTGTTGCCGCAGGTCCACGCCGGGCGCCACGAGGCGCTGGTCATGATCCATCCGGAGTCGGCGGCACCCGGCGGCACGGGCGGCGGGCGCCAGATCGCCCTGCGTCTGTGGAGCGCGGACATGCGACTCGAACCGGGTGACATCCCGGTGTGGGTGGGCACCGTCGCCGAACAGGGCCTCTACCGCCCGCTCGGCCTGATCGCGATTCCGAGCACCGGCGGCGACTTCGCGGCCGCGCTGTACGCCCTCGAGCGGGAAGGCCTGCACGGCCTGCAATGGCGGCGCGTGCGCCGCGGCCGGGAGGTCGCCGCGACCCGCAACCGGCATTGGAACGGTGAAACGCTGTTGATCCGTGAACCGCCGGCACGGACCGTCGGGGCCGGACCATGAAGAACCGGCCTTTCCGGGAACGCCTGGGTTTCGCCCTGGCCGGGCTCGCCCGGGCGCTACGCACCGAGCGCAGTCTGCGCACGCAGGCGGTGATCGCGGTGCTGGCGCTGGCGGCGCTCGCCGTCCTGCGCCCACCGCTGGTCTGGTGGGCGCTGATCGGAACCCTGGCGGCGCTGATTCTCGCCGCGGAGTTGTTCAATACCGCACTCGAAGAACTCGCCGACCACCTCCATCCGCAACTTCACCCCCGCATCCGGCGGGTCAAGGACTTTGCCGCGGCCGCGGTACTGATCCTGAGCCTCGGGGCGCTGTGGGTCGGTGTCCTCATGCTCCTGGCGGTGCTGCACCGCGGCTGACCCACGAACGGGGCCGGGGTCATCCCCGACGGCCTACGGCCCACGAGCGCCCTTGCAGCACTCAGCGCGGATCGAGCCCATCCACCAGATCCACGAGCCGCTCCAGACGCTGGATCGGATCGGTGATCTGCAGGAAGTACTGCTTCTGCGGTAGGCGCAGCGGGAGCAGCTCCGCGAGCCGCCAACCCACCCAGCGGGCGTCCCCGAAGCGCCGGGGCAGCCCTTCGTAGAGCGACTCGGATGCCGGAAACATGCGCCGCAGCAGATCGACCAGCGACCGGCAGCGACCGGGAACCGGGCGTTGCGGCTCCTCCTCCAGCAGTTCCACATCCGCCACCGCAAGGCGGTCGCGGCGCACGGCGACCGAGACGATGTGGAAGCGATCGGTGCCGTGCGCGGTGATGTTAAGCAGCCCGTCGCCGCCCACGTGCCAGTCCGCGATCCGCGCCAGCGTGCCCACCTCGTGGGTGGCCGCCGCCTCCCCCGCCTCACGGCCGTTGCGGATCAGGCACACCCCGAAGGACGCGCCGCGCTTGAGGCAATCGCTGACCATGTCCAGATAGCGCGCCTCGAAGACCCGCAGCGGGAGTGCGCCCTCCGGAAACAGCACCGTTTGGAGGGGAAACAGGGGGACCTGAAGCTGGCTCATCCGGGCACGCGCGCATTTCGGGGCAGTTATCCCTATATTGCGTAGATTCGCGCCGGAAGTTTAATGCGCCTCGCCCCAGCGCGGCACCAGATCGCTTTCGATCTCCAGGTGATCGAGGATCCGCGCCACCACGAAGTCCACGAGATCCGGGATGTGGCGCGGCGCGTGATAGAAACCGGGACTGGCCGGCAGGATCACCGCCCCCATCCGGGCCAGGCGCAACATGTTCTCGAGATGGATCACCGAGAGCGGGGTCTCACGCGGCACCAGGATGAGCCTGCCGCGCTCCTTGAGCACCACATCGGCGGCGCGCCGCAGGAGATCGTCGCTCGCCCCACAGGCGATCGCCGACAAGGTACCGGTCGTGCACGGACAGACCACCATGGCGCGCGGGGCGCCGCCGCCGCTGGCGACCGGCGCGGTCCACTGTTCGGTTCCGAGCACCGAGAGCCGCCCGGGCGCCGCGCCGTAGCGTTGCGCGAGCCTCGCCTCGATGTCCGCGGGCCGCCGCGGCAGCTTCAGATCCGTCTCCATGCCGATCACCACGTGGGCCGGACCCGAGATCATCAGATAGACCCGCCGCCCCGCGGCCAGCAGGCACTCGAGCAGCCGCAGCCCGTAGACCGCGCCCGAGGCGCCGGTCATCGCCAGCGACACGGTATCCCGGGCGCGCGGCGCACTCACGACGCCACCGGCGCGGAGGAGGCGTGTTCGAGGGCGCCCAGCAGCCGTTCGTGGATCCCCGCGAATCCGCCGTTGCTCATGACCACGACGCAATCCCCCGGCCGCGCCCGGGCCGCCACGCGATCGATCATCGCCTGCACCTCATCGAAGACCTCGGCGCGCTCCCCGAGCGGCGCGAGCGCCGCCTGCGGATCCCACGCCAAGCCGGGCGTCCGATAGAACAGGACCCGGTCGGCCCGTTCCAGGGCCGCGGCGAGGCGATCGCGTTGTACGCCCATCCGCATCGTGTTGGAACGCGGCTCGAGCAGTGCGATCAGGCGAGATCGCCCGATGTGGCGCCGCAACCCCTCCAGGGTCGCGGCGATCGCCGTGGGATGGTGCGCGAAGTCGTCGTAGACGCGCACGCCGTTCACCTCGCCACGCAGTTCCAGCCGCCGGTGGATCCCACGGAACGCGCCCAGGTACTCGACCGCCCGCTCCAGCGCCACACCCGCGTGTACCGCCGCCGCCACCGCGGCGAGGGCGTTGGCGACGTTGTGCCGTCCGAGCAGCGGCCAACTCACCGGAGCGGTGCATTCCGCACCGCGGCAGACCCGGAAGCGCGCCCCGTCGGGGGCCAAGTCCCGGGCCGTCCATTCCGCGCCCGGATCTTCGTCCTCCAGGGCGAAGCGCTCGACCGGGGTCCAGCACCCCATCTCGAGGACCGCCCGGAGATGGACATCGCCGCCGCGACACAGGATCCGGCCGGTGGACGGGACCGTGCGCACCAAGTGATGGAACTGGCGCTCGATCGCCGCCAGATCGGGAAAGATATCCGCGTGGTCGAACTCCAGGTTGTTCAGTACGAGGATCCCGGGACGGTAGTGGACGAACTTGGAACGCTTGTCGAAAAAGGCGCTGTCGTACTCATCGGCCTCGACCACGAAGCAACGCCCGGCACCGAGGCGCGCCGATTCCGCGAAATTCACGGGCACCCCGCCGATCAGAAACCCCGGTTGCAGTCCGGCGCGCTCCAGGATCCAGGCGAGCACGCCCGCGGTCGTGGTCTTGCCGTGCGTGCCGGCCACCGCCAGCACCCATCGGTCGCGGAGCACGTGCTCGGCGAGCCACTGCGGACCCGAGGTGTAGGGCAGCCCGCGGTCCAGAATGTATTCCACCGCCGGATTGCCGCGCGCGAGCGCATTGCCGATGATGACCAGGTCCGGATCCGGTTGCAGGTGATCCGGCCGATAGCCTTCGCAGAGTCCGATCCCCGCACGCGCCAGTTGCGAACTCATCGGCGGATAGACGTTGGCGTCCGAGCCGCGCACCTCGTGGCCCTGCGCCCGGGCCAGCAATGCAAGCCCCCCCATGAAGGTCCCGCAGATCCCGAGGATGTGGATTCGCATGTCGTTTCCGTCCGCGCCCGCCCTGCATGATAGCGGAAATCACGCCCCCCGGCTGCCGGTGCCGTAACCGGAATCGGACCCGGGATCGGGCGGATTCCGTTCACCCGGTTCATCGTGGTGGAGGCGGCCTTGTCACCGCTACCGGAATTTCCGGATCGGACCGACGGAATCCGCGTGTCGTGCAGCCGACCACCGCCCGCGACGGGCCTTGACCGGACGAAATCCGCGGCGATACCATGCGTCTGGATATAGATCCGGAGTAAGCCGATGTACCTCCGGTTATTGGACAAGCACATCCACCACGGGCGGCTGCATCTGCACCTTCCGAGCGGCGTACGCAGTTTTGGGGACGGAGGACCGGAGGCACATTGGTTCGTCCGCGACCGCCGCACGATCGCGCGCATCCTCCTCGACCCGGGCCTGGAGTTGGGCGAGACCTACCTCGACGGCCGTTGGACCGTCGGCGAGGGGGAGCTGTTACCGTTACTCGAGATCCTGTTGCGCGATTTCGATCAGCCCGGGGACGGAATGACGCGGTGGTTCACGCCGATGTGGCGCCTGCTCCGGCAATGGAACCGCGTCGGGCGCAGTTATCGCAACGTCGCCCGCCACTACGATCTGGATGAATGGCTGTTCCGTCGCTTCCTCGACCGCGACATGCAGTACTCCTGCGCCTATTTCACGACACCCGGCATGAGCCTGGAGGATGCACAACGCGCCAAGTGCCGCCACCTGATGGGCAAGCTGCTCCTGGAACCGGGCCAACAGGTGCTGGACATCGGCTGCGGCTGGGGCGGGTTGGCGATGTTTCTGGCCGAACACGCCGGCGTGCACGTGACCGGACTGACCCTCTCGCGCGAGCAGTTACGCGTAGCCAACGAGCGTGCGCGGCACCGCGGGCTGCAGGACCGCGTCGAATTCCGCCTCGCCGATTACCGCGAGCATACCGGGCACTACGACCGGATCGTCAGCGTCGGCATGTTCGAACACGTCGGGGCCCCCTATCACCGGCGGTTCATGCAGCGCGTCTCGGAACTGCTCCTCCCGGACGGCGTCGCGGTACTGCATACGATCGGGCGCGGTGGACCGCCGACCACGACCAACTCGTGGATCCACCGGCACATCTTTCCCGGCGGATACATCCCGGCCCTGTCGGAACTCAGCCGCGCGCTGGAACCCGAGTCGCTGATGGTCTGCGACCTCGAGGTGCTGCGCCTGCACTATGCGCTGACCCTGGAGTCTTGGCTGGAGCGGTTCTCCGCCCAGCGCAGTGCGATCGCCGGTCGCCTGGGAGAACGCTTCTGCCGGATGTGGGAGTTCTATCTGGCGATCTGCGCCGCATCCTTCCGATGGAGCGACCTGGTGGTGTTTCAGATGCAGATGACACACCATCACCATATAGTCCCCACCACGCGCGATTACCTCTACCGCCCGGTGGACGCACCCGCCACCGGACGCATCCTGCACAGCGTGCCCCGCTGACCGCACCCGGCACCGGCGCAGGGAGGGCACGCCACCGTATCCACCAGTCATTTGAAAGGGCTGGGGTTCTGTGACATCGTAGGGGGCCGCCAACTGGAACGTGAAAGGCACTCGTGCGACCCCCAATCCCGCGGCTCCCGGTCTTGCTCCTGGCGTGGGCGCTGGCCGCGACCGCCGCCCCGGTGCGTGCCGAGCCGCCGTCCTGGACCTGCTCCCCACGGGGAAACGGCTGGGATTGCGCCCCGGGCGTCCAGATCGCCGCGGCGGCACCCGCACGCGGAGCGCCTGAACACCGAGCCGGGCCGCCCCCACCCCCCGGGGCGCATTCCCGTGCCGTCCCCCCGACGTGCCGCCTGTGTACCTGGCACCCCGTGCGCCGCACCCCGCCGGCATTGCCGGGGCCGCCGGGCACCACGCACCTGAGCGCCAAACAGGTCGAGGTCCGGCGGCGCGAGCGGTACTCGCTGCGGGGCGACGTCGTGATCCGGCGCGGCGGACAGGAACTGACTGCCGAGCGCGCCCGTTACGACCGTGCAACCGATACCGCCGACGCCGCCGGCGGCGTGATCTTCAGCGACGGCGGCCTCGAAGTGCGTGGACCTGCGGCGCGCATGAATTTCAAGGCCGACACCGGCGCGTTCCGCGAAGCGCGCTACAGGCTCATCGATCGTCACGCGCACGGCACGGCACGCATCATCGAGATAACCGGCAAGAACCGGGCGCGGGCCCGGCAGGTCACCTATACGACCTGCGACCCGGGACACGAGGACTGGCTTTTAAAGGCGCGCCGGCTTCGCCTCAACCGCAACACCGGCACCGGCGTGGCACATGACGCCAGCCTGTGGCTGGGCGGCGTGCCGGTGTTCTACTTCCCCTACTTGCGCTTTCCGATCGACGGACGGCGCAAGTCGGGGTTCCTGATTCCGAAGGTGGGCTACTCGAGCCGCTCCGGGCTCGAGCTGCAGATGCCGTATTACTTCAACCTCGCACCCGACCGGGACGCGACGTTCTCCCCCCGCATCATGACCAACCGCGGCGTATTGCTCGGGGGACAGTTCCGTTACCTCAACCCCACCAACCACGGCGATCTGGACATCGAGTACCTGCCCTGGGACCGGATTCTGCACAAGCAGCGCGGCTCTCTCTCTTTTCGGCACACCGCCAACCCCGCGCCTCGCTGGAACGCCAATGTGGACCTGAACTACGCATCCGACAAAACCTACTTCGCGGACCTCGGCAACGGCCTCACGCAGACGAGCGCGACCTTCCTGAACCGCAGCGCAAACGTCGGCTACCGGGGCGACGACTGGTCGCTGTTCGCGCAGGTGCAGGACTTCCAGACCGTGGATCCGAGTCTCCCGGACACCAGCCGACCCTACGCGCGGCTGCCGCGGATCGTGGTCGACGCCGATCAGCCCTTCGGAATCCTGGGGCTGGACTACGGTGTGCGCGGGGAGTTCGATTATTTTCAACGCCGGGGCTCCGTCGAGGGCGCGCGGCTGGATCTCAAACCGTCCGTGAGCCTGCCCTTGCAGGGCCGGGCCTACTTCTTCACGCCCAAGGTGGCGTTGCGCTATACCGCCTACCGCCTGCGGAATACCGCGCCCGGCGCCGACACCCACCCGAGCCGCACGACGCCCATCGCCGGCCTGGACACCGGGCTCTACCTCGAACGGCGCACACACTGGTTCGGCACCGGGTATCTGCAGACCCTGGAACCGCGCCTCTACTATCTGTACGTACCGTACCGCGACCAGTCGGAGATCCCGATCTTCGATACCGGAGCGCTGGACTTCAACTTCGGCCAGTTGTTCCAGGACAACCGTTTCGCGGGCGCCGACCGCCAGAGTGACGCCAACCGGCTCACCGCCGCCCTGACCACCCGGTTTCTCGATCCGTCCACCGGCGCAGAGCCGGTGGACGCCATGATCGGCCGGATTTTCTATTTTCAGGACCGGCGCGTCACGCTCCCCGGCCGCGCGACCGGGACCCGGCCGAGTTCCGATATCATCGCGCGCCTGTCCACGAGTTGGCGCAGGCGCTGGACCCTCACCGGCGGGCTGCTCTGGGACCCGCGGCAGCACCGCACCGATCGTGCCGAGGTGCGACTCGGCTACCGTGGCCCGCACCGCGACCTGTTCAATGTCTCCTACCGCTTCCGGCGCGGAGTGCTCGAGCAGACCGACCTCTCGGCGTTCTGGCCGGTCTCGGCCCATTGGTCGCTGTTCGGCCGCTGGTACCAATCCCTGCGCGAGCACCTGCTCCTGGGAAGCCTGATCGGGGCCCAGTACGAGAGCTGCTGCTGGACGTTGCGGGTGGTGGCGCGGCGCTACGTGAGCACGATCAGCAGCACCCCCAACACCTCGTTCATGCTGCAACTCGAACTCAAAGGCCTCGGCCGGCTGGGCAGCCAGGTCGATGCCCTGATGAAACGTGATATTCTGGGATATCAACCTCGGGCAAGCGGCTGGTAAACCCCACTATGCGGAAGACATCTCCAATCCCTGTGCTGCGCATCCTCGCGGCGGCGCTGCTGCTGTTCGTTGCATCCGCATCGGCGACGCCGGTGCCGCTCAACCGGATCGTCGCGGTCGTCAACGACGGCGTGATCGTGCAGACCCGGCTGGACCAGCGGATCCGGCGGGTGCGCGCGCAGATCCGACAGAAGGGTATCGCCCTGCCGCCGGGAAACGTATTGCGCCGCAAGGTGCTGGACCGGATGGTCATGGAGAAGATCCAACTCCAGCTCGCCGCCCGCACCGGCATCCAGGTGGACGACAACACCCTCAACCACGCGCTGCGCAGCATCGCCCGGCGCAACAACATGACACTCAACCAGTTTCGTGAGGCCCTGGTGCGTGACGGCTACAGCTACGATCAGTTCCGCCGTCAGGTGCGCGACGAGATCACCATCGGACGCCTGCATCAGCGCGAGGTCACCGACCGGATCACCGTGACCCCGCAGGAGGTGAGCGGCTTCCTGGCGACGATGAAGAAGCAGGCGGACCGCGACAAGGAATTCCACATCGTACACATCCTGATCGCCGTACCGGAGGCGCCGACGCCGGAGCAGATCCGCAAGGCCCGCGCCAAGGCCGAAGCGGTACTCAAGCGTCTGCGCAACGGGGCGAACTTCGAGCAGACCGCGATCACCGTCTCCGACGGCCAGCAGGCCCTGAAGGGCGGCGATCTCGGGTGGCGCCCGGCGGCGCAGGTGCCGACCCTGTTCGCGGACGTGGTCGCGAAACTCAAGCCCGGGCGGATCAGCGGCCTGATCCGCAGCCCGAGCGGTTTCCATATCATCAAACTGCTCGGCGTACGCGGTGAACAGACCCACATCATCACTCAATACCTGTGCCGCAACATCCTCATCCACACCGATCAGCTGATCTCGGACGCCGACGCGCGCGCGCAGCTCGAGCAGTTGCGCGCGCGCGTCGAGGGGGGCGACAGCTTCGCGGCACTGGCGCGGGGGCATTCCCAGGATCCCGCAAGCGCTCCGAACGGCGGAGATATGGGCTGGGTGGCCGTGAACGGTGTGGATCCCCACTTTGCGCAAGTGCTGAAATCGCTGCAACCGGGTCAGGTGAGCGCACCGTTCAAGACGCGCCGCGGCTGGGAGATCATCCGCCTGATCAAGCGTCGCAAGCACGACAGCACCGCGGAGTACCGCCGTGCCAAGGCGCGCGAGATCCTGATCAAACGCAAGACCGAGGAGGCCCTCGCCCTGTGGTTGCGCCGCCTGCGCGATGAGTCCTACGTGGACTACCGCCTGAAACCGACGCAGGGCTAGGGGGGGATCCGGCGCGGACGCCGCGGCGCACGAACCATGAACCGTATTCCCACCGGCGGCACGTTTCGCATCGTCATCACACCGGGCGAGCCGGCCGGCATCGGACCCGATCTGTGCGTACTCGCAGCGCAGCGCGAACGGCCCGTGGAGCTCGTCGCAATCGCCGACCCGGAGCTGCTCGAACGGCGCGCGCGCCGGCTCGGACGACCCCTTGCACTGACGCCCTTCAACCCCGCGCACTCCCCGCACCCGCAGCCGCCCGGGGTCCTGAAAGTCCTACCGGTTCCGTTGCGCCGGCGCGAGCATTGCGGTCACACGGACCCGGCGAACGCCCCGTACGTCCTGGACACCCTGCAACGCGCCGGGCGCGGGTGCCTCGACGGGACGTTCGCGGCGCTGGTCACCGGGCCGGTGCACAAGGGCGTGCTGAACGACGCGGGGACTCCCTTCACGGGACACACGGAGTTCCTGGCCGCCATCACGGGCGGGGACCCGGTGATGGTGCTCGCCGCGCCGGGCCTGCGCGTGGCGTTGGCGACCACCCACCTGGCACTGCGCGACGTACCGGACGCGATCACCGCGGCACGCCTCGAACGCGTGTTGCGCATCCTGCACCGCGATTTCATCCGCCGCCTCGGGATCGAGCGCCCGCGGATCCTGGTGTGCGGCCTGAACCCGCATGCCGGAGAGAGCGGCCACCTGGGACGCGAAGAGATCGAGGTCATCGCGCCGACCCTGGACCGGCTGCGCGCCGAAGGCATGGCCCTGGAAGGACCGCTCCCCGCCGATACCGCTTTCACCCCGCCGCGACTGGCCGGCGCCGACGTGGTCCTCGCCATGTACCACGACCAAGGCCTCCCGGTACTCAAGCACATCGGATTCGGGCGCGCCGTCAACCTGACGCTGGGGCTGCCGATCGTGCGCACCTCGGTGGACCACGGCACGGCTCTGGATCGGGCCGGCACCGGACACATCGACGCCGGCAGCCTGGAAGCGGCGATCGAGACGGCCATCGCAATCGTGCGCCGTACCGGCGCCGCGTCCGCTCCGGCCGACGCCCCCCATGTATCCGCCGGTCCGTAAGCGCTACGGCCAGCACTTCCTCCACGATCCCGGGGTCATCCGGCGCATCGTCGAGGCGGTCAACCCGCGACCGGACGAGCGACTGCTGGAAATCGGCCCCGGCTTGGGCGCCATCACGCTCCCGCTCCTCGACGCCGCCGGGCGGTTGGAGGCGGTCGAGATCGACCGCGACCTGGCCGATCGCCTCGAAGACCTCGCCCGCGGCCGCGGCGATCTGCGCCTGCACCGGGCCGACGCCCTGCGGTTCGACCTGGGCGAACTGGGCGAGGGTCCCGACCTGCGGATCGTGGGCAATCTGCCCTACAACATCTCCACCCCGCTCCTGTTCCGGCTGCTGGCGGCCCATACACGCATCCGCGATCTGCACCTGATGCTGCAACGCGAGGTCGTGGAGCGGATGCAGGCCCGCCCCGGCGGGCGGCCGTACGGGCGGCTGTCGGTCATGATCCAGTACCGGTGCCGGATCGAACCCCTGTTTACGATCGGGAAAGGGGCCTTCCGACCGGCGCCGAAGGTGGAATCGGCGTTCGTACGGCTGATCCCGCTGGACGCGCCGCCGGTCGCGGTACACGATGAAGCCCGCTTCGGCACGCTCGTGACACAGGCCTTCAGCCGGCGACGTAAGACCCTGCGCAATGCCCTGTGCGGGTTACTGAGCGAGCCCGAGATCCGCGCCCTGGGACTGGACCCGGGCGTGAGACCCGAGCGTCTCGGGCTCGCAGAGTTCGCGCGGCTGAGCAACGCCGGCGGTGGGACACACCGGGCGGGGGACGGGAACGAAGGCTGAGTACTGCGCGGCGGTGGACGGCCGGAGCGGTTCGGAAAAACGGGCGGGACCCCCGCGCCGGACGGCGTGGGTATCGGGAATCGCGACGGATCAGCCGCGATCGTCCGTGATCGGGGCGATGTGTACCGTATGTACCGTCTGTACCGTGTGTGTCGCGGCAACCGTAATCGGCGCCCCGCTACGGGCCGTGCCGCGCGCCTGCAGGGTGGTGGTGACGATGACCCCCAAGGCCACGAACAACGCCAGCACGATCATCAGATCCGGCTTGCGATGGCGATGATACATCTTCCCTCTCTCCGGGCCTCTCTCCGGGTGGGGCCGGTCGGCCCGCGTCCGGGAGCGCCCCGTACCTTGGCACTATCGCACAATCGATCCGGCACGTGCCGAGACGGGGTTCACATCCGCCGACTGCGATCCGCGACCGGCACGGATCCCGTCGAATCGCGGGCTGAATCCGGGATCAACGACCCGGGCCGACATAGGAACCTATCGGCCGTCCGGACCCATCCCTTGAACGGCGGAACCGACCGTTCCCGCCCGGACCGCGCTATCCTGTACCCGGTCCGACGCCCCCCGACCGTTCCCTGCCGGATCTCTTCTGGAAAGGAGCCCGCACCCTCATGGAAACCACACTGCACATATCCCCGAATCCCGAAACGGCCGCCGAAGCGGCCGCCCGACGCTGGATCGAGATCGCCCGGCACGCCATCGCCGTCGAAGGGCGTTTCAACGTCGCCCTCTCGGGAGGCTCGACGCCGCACCGGCTCTACACGCTGCTTGCCGGGGCGCCGTTGCGCGACGCACCCGACTGGTCGCAAATCCACGTCTTCTTCGGCGACGAACGCAGCGTCCCCCCGGATCACCCCGAGAGCAACTACCGCATGGCCCGCGAGGCATTGCTCGACCACGTACCGATCCCGGGCGACAACGTCCACCCGATCACGGCGCGCGCGGCGTACATCCGCCAGGACGCTTGGGCCTACGGGCAACGGCTGCGCCGCGAGCTGCCGCTGAACGAGCACGGCCTACCGCGGTTTCACCTGATCCTGCTCGGAATGGGACCCGACGGGCACACCGCGTCGCTGTTTCCCGGAACCTGCATCCAGCACGAAACGTCCCTGCCGGTAGCGGCGGTGTATGTACCGCGTTTGCATACTTGGCGCATCAGCGTCACCTACCCGCTGCTCGCGGCGGCGGACCACATCGTGCTCCTGACCGAGGGCGATGGCAAGGCTCCCATACTGGCGCGCGTGTTCCGCGAACCGCCGGAGCAACCGATGCTGCCGGTCCGCCGAGTCGCCGAGTCGCACGCGACCGAGTGGTTCCTGGACGAGGCCGCCGCGGCGCAGCTACCGCGGCGCGAATCGCGATGAAGGTGCTGGCCGGCGATGTCGGTGGCACCAAGACCCTGCTGCTGGTGGCCGAGTGCAATGCCGGAGGTTGCCGGAAACTGCGGCAGGAACGCTTCGAGAGCGACGCCTATGACGGGCTGTCGCCGATGGTGCAGGGGTTCCTGTCCACGGCGGGGGACGCGGCCGAGGGCCTCGATCACGCCTGCTTCGGCATCGCCGGTCCGGTGGAGGGGAACGCCGGCGGACAGCGGGCACGCGTAACCAATCTGCCCTGGGAATTGGACAGCACGCAACTCGCCGCCACGTTGGGACTGGCACGGGTACGCCTGATCAACGATTTTCAGGCCGTCGGCTACGGGATCGACGCACTGCCGGCCGCCGATCTGATCCCACTCCAAGAAGGACGCACGGTGCCGGGCGGCCCGCGCGTGGTGATCGGCGCCGGCACCGGCCTTGGCGAGGGACTGCTGATCTGGCAGGGCGGGCACTACGAAGTGCTGCCCTCCGAGGGCGGCCACACCGACTTCGCGCCCACCGACGCGGACCAAGTGGCGGTGTTCGAGGCCTTGCGCCGGCGCTACGGCCGGGTCTCCTACGAGCGGGTCCTATCCGGTCGGGGTCTGGTCAACCTCCTCGAACACCTGCCGCGGGCGCCCGGCGAACAACCCTCGGCGGAACTGAACGAGGCAATGCACGCGGGCGACCCCGCGGCGGCGATCAGCGAATTCGCACTGGGGGGACGTGACCGCCTCGCAGAACGCGCCCTCGAATGCTTCGTGCGCATCTACGGCGCAAAGGCCGGCAATCTGGCCCTGACCTGCCTCGCCACCGGCGGCGTATTCCTGGCCGGCGGCATCGCGCCCAAGATCCTGCCGCGGCTGCGCGAGGGCCCGTTCATGACGGCGTTTCGCGACAAGGGCCGCATGGCCGGGCTGTTGGCCACCCTTCCGGTGCGGGTGATCCGCAACCCGCAGGTCGGGCTCCTGGGAGCGGCGCTGGCGGCCATGAAGTCGGCAGGTTGACTCGAAAATCGTTTCGCGCCGATCACCTCGTGAGGCCATCATGGTAAAGGATGCCGGAAAATTCAATGCGAAGGGGCCTTGCCATGGGCTTTGGTCTGCGCCGGTTGCAGGGATGTTACAATGCGAGAACTGACCCCGCTCTTCTTTGGCGGGGCGACACAGGCAACGCCCGCCCAAACCGCCTTCTACTCGGCGGCCGCTCTTCCGATGCCGTATTTCACCGCGCGGGCGGGCAGGTACCAGAGGGCGCCATCCAGCGTCATCAGGAAGCCCGCACCCACGAGGACGAAATCGAGGTAGCTGTACGGCCCCGAGCCCAGCACCTTGTTCATGGCGAAACCGAGGCCCATGAAGGAGATGCCCGTGCGCAGGAAGGAAAGGCCGGTCCTCGCCCGCGCGTAGAGCGTCCGGTGGCCGGCGGCGATCGTCCTCTGCGCGGCGAGCATGTTGCGTTCCCGCGCGAGATAGGTGCGCTCCTTGCTGGCCGGCACCGGTCGGATGAGGGAGCAGTAATTGGTGATCGACGCCGCCATGCGGGCAAGCAAGGTCTTGTTACGTGGCTTGGCGGGGGCCTCTTCGAGGTGGTAGCGGTCGGTGAAGCGGATGGTCTCGTCGGTGACCTCCACCATGGCATGGCGCCAGGGCGCACTCATCTGCCGGCGGCGTATCTTCAGGTAATCGTAGAGCCCGGCGGCGGCCAGGCCGATCCCCGCGGCCAGGATGGCGGCGTGATACGGCTTGAGACCGTGTGCCTGGATGCGCGTCAGGGCGTTCGACAGGGCCACCATGGCCAAGCCCCAGCGCAGCAGCTTCATGGCCGTCCGCGCCCGGGCGTGCTCGGTGCGGTGGCAGGCGAGCCGGGTGCGCCACAGGGCCATGTTGTTGCGCCAATGGGCGAGCCCGGTGCGTTCGATGCCGATCAGGAGTTTCGCCTCGGCGTGCAGATAGTCCTGGATGTACCGGCGCACGTCCTCGGCGAGGGCGACGCGGAATTCGTATTGGGCCGCCGGGACGCGCCGCATCACGTCCGCCTTCATCGTCTCGCTGTGCGGATCGGCGGCCGCGATGACCGCGGTCTCGCCGAGCATCATGACCGGGAACCACTTTCCGGCCTGGAGCACGTCGCCGTCCAGGCCGGCGAACAGGCGTGACGGCACCGGCACCCGCTCGTCATACTGGATGAAGCGGCAGCCGAAATGTCTGGAGAGCGCGGTCAGCAGTGCGCAGCGCGAGACGCCGACGTCCTTCAGCAGCACCCTTTCCAACTCGACGCCGCGGGCGGCGGCGCTTTCCTGGGCGGCGGCAAGCTGCTCCATCGTAAGGACACCGTCCTCCACCAGGGAAACGTAGGGGGTCGATTCAGTTGTCATGGCTGAAAGAGATCCGCTCCCAGGACACGGCCGGCTCGCTGTAGTCGGGGTGGACGATTTCGAAGTCGCCGACGCAGAACGGCGAACGTCGCTTGATCCGTTCCGCCGGCAGGAACCAGTAGAGGCCGTCGCCGATCAGGTACAGGCCGACGACCACGAGCAGGATGTCGAACGCCGCCCAGAATGCGTTTTCGCCGCCGAAATAGACGAACAGGCCGGCGCCCACCGCCATGATGCTGAAGCCGGTCCGGATGAAGGCCGCTCCAGTGCGCGAGCGCGCCATCATGGTTCGCAACAGCGACATCGCGTTGCGTCTGTCGGCGAGCACGGTGCGCACCAGCGCAAGGCCCGTGGTGGCCCACACTCCGGGTTGAGCCTGAGGGGATAACGCCTCGGCCGACTGATCCTGGTTTAGTGTCGTGTAGAGGCACAACGAAGGGAATATGAGGTCCCAGAGGCCTTTCTTCCCGCCCGCCTTGTCGATGGTTTCGCGGCCGATATTGGCCGCCTTCCTGCCCGGCAAGTACCAATAGAATCCTTCCGCCAGCATGATCGTGCCCGCGGCGATCAGCGTCCAGTCGAACACCGACCACGGACCTGGATGGAACTGGCGAAAGAAGCCAATACCGATGCCGACGAAGGCGACGCCGGTACGGCCGAAGGCGAGGCCGGTCCGGGCCTTGGCCATCATGGTCCGCAGGTAGGCCTGGACCGTTCTCTCTTCAGCGAGATTGAGGCGGTCGTTGGCCAGAAAACGCCGTCTTTCGACCGGAGAGAGCGAGTCCCAGTCCTGCCTCAATGCCGCGGCGCTCTCCACCACGGCGCTGCGGCCGAAGTTCATGTCTCCGCCGGGATCGGAGACCTCCAGTACGGAAAATCCCTCCGGCACGTCGTAAAGCGGGTAGCGCTTGATTTCCCTTGTTTCCCGCCGCGCCGGCAGGTACCAGAACAGGCCGTCGGCGATGGCGGCAACACCCAAAACCAGCAGCGGGATCTCCACCGACAGCAAATCCCCCGCACCGAAAAGCCGCAAGAACACCACGGCGATGCTCACGCAGGCGAGCCCAGTACGGGTGAGCGCGAGTCCGGTCCGGCTCCTCGCAAACTGGGTCCTCTGGGCGGCATAGCGGGTGCGAACGATGGCGAGATAGGTCCTCGCCTTGGCCAGCGGCGTCCTTCCGGCCGAGGCGGGAAAATCCGCATTCAAGTCCCAGCTGTTTTCGATGAGCCGGATGAGATCGGGGCGCGTGGCGACCCGGAAAACGATCTTGTCGACGCCAAGGGCCTCCCGGATGCTCCGGTTCAGATCGGGGTCGTCAGGATTGCAGGCGATGACCTCTGCACTGTCTCCGCTGACCGACAGTGGCATCCACAGTTCGGACCTTAGCGTGTCCAGGTCCAGGCGCTGCAGGATGGTCTGCGGTACCGTCAGATCCTCGTCGTATTCGACGGTCGGACAGGCGTAACGCCTCGAGAGGCAGGCTAGGATTTCATGTTTTGGAGAGCCCGGATGGCAGGTCGCCTCTTCCGGGCAAGGGCCCCTACAGGGAGCGGCTTGCTGAATGTGTTGTTCGTTCTCGCGGGTCATGAGCCCATTCTCTTCGGCTGATTCAAATCGCTGGGTGTTTCACCGGCCCCTCACACCGGGGCGGCTCAGGCGTGGAGTCGCCCGTTCACCCGGCGCACTGTCCGACACGATCCCCCGGCACTTCCCTCGGAGTGGTTGCCTTGCGCCTGAGCGCGTCGTAAGCAGCCCGGTTCACTATGCCACTATGCTTCATAGCCGTCGAATTGTATCAAAATGGCTCTGTTGGATTTCGAGTGGGTTGGCCTGCCTATTCCACACATCTTTTGAGGCCAAGGGTGCGGGAAGTCGATGAGTGACGGTATTGCGAGGTTATCCGTTGCAGAGCTGTCGGCGGAAGGCGCCGACGAGCGGGTAGACCCAGACGCTTTTGACCGGCTCGGCGTGACGATGCAGCCGATCGAGCTTGCCACGTCCCTTGGTGTCGCCCAGGTATTGCCGGTTGGCGGCCTTGTAGCAGGTGCCCGCGAAGCGGGGCTTTTCGACGAAGGTTTCCAGCAGGACCGGCCGGTACGCATAACGGGCATGCCAGTCGTCCGCGAGGCGTCGGGCGACCAGGGCGAGGACGCGCGAGGCGAGGTTACGGCACCGGATCCACGCCAGGATGAGGAAGCATCAAATGGCTCCGGAATTCGGAATTCGGGGACAGCGGAATTCGGGGATAGTGTACCTAATTCGTGCCTGTCTGTTATGCGATTACGGTGATCCGCGAATCGGCCTCTCCTTGAACGACTGCCAACGCCGGCGCGATCCTGCGAGCGAGTGACGATCGCAAATGGGTATACTGTCACTGGAATACGGTGATTTGCAACGTTATGCTGCCACCAAACATTTTGTAACCTGATACGTAATAGGTTACACTCCAGATATGATGCGAAACTTCAAGCATAAGGGGCTTGAAAAATATTTCCTGAAGGGAATCAAATCAGGGATTCAGGCCAAACATGCTGCCCGGCTGAGAATAATTCTCGGCCGGTTAAACGCTGCGACAAACCCAAAGGACATGAATCTTCCGGGCCTGAAGTTACATCAACTTAGCGGGCGTAGGAACGGCGTCTGGTCGGTTTGGGTTAGTGGCAACTGGCGTGTCACATTTCGTTTCGACGGGAAGGATGCCGAAGCTGTTGATTATGAAGATTATCATTGAGGTGTAATGATGAAGATGCATAACCCGCCCCATCCCGGTGAAGTGCTTCGCGAGCTGTGTATAGAACCAATGGGGCTGAGTATCACCGAAGCTGCTGAGGCTCTTGGTGTTAGCCGGAAAACCCTTTCTGCCATATTGAATGGTCGGGCCGGCATTAGCCCTGAAATGGCGGTTCGTCTTTCTTTGGCATTCGGAACCTCCGCTGAGAGCTGGTTGAATCAGCAGGCGCAGTATGATCTATGGGAGGCAGAGAAAAAGCGCAAGACGTTGAAGGTCAGGAAGCTATCGGCAGCATAAGGCAAGTTCGATACGGGCGCTCTTTTGGGGTCCACCTCAGAGAAAGGGGACGGAGGGAATATTGTTTATTCCCTCCGTCCCCTTTCTCCCCTTTCTCAGGAAAATTCAATGCGAAGGGGCCTTGCCATGGGTTTTCGTCTACATCGGTTGCAGGGATGTTACAACGCGAGAACTGACCCCATTTTTTCGACCCCCGTTTTTTCCGTTTTTTCTACTCGTGCGCTGCTTCGGCATGTAGTTTCAAACCTAAAGCTGCCACCACTCTGAGAATTGTGTCGAAGCCTGGGGTTCGTTCCCCTGAAAGTGCTTTATAGAGACTT
The DNA here is from genome assembly GCA_002897735.1 of bacterium BMS3Bbin13. Taxonomy (GTDB): domain Bacteria; phylum Pseudomonadota; class Gammaproteobacteria; order 21-64-14; family 21-64-14; genus BMS3Abin12. The sequence goes on from BDTW01000034.1 coordinate 43,369, forward strand.
TCTCGCGACAAGCCGGCATCGCGCGCCACTTGAGACATACCCTTGGCGCGGGCGATGTCACCAAGTGCCTTTGCAATCAAAGCCGCATCGCCGTCTGCCTCATCAAGGCACGCTTCCAAATAGGCGGCCATTTCCTCCGGGGTACGAAGATGTTCGGCGATATCGTAGCGAGTAGTAATAGTCTTGCGCATTAGGAGTGTTCCTACAGATTATGAGCAAGGCGCAATGCAGTCTTGATATCTTTGGCTTGGGTGCGCTTATCACCGCCAGCCAACAGAATTACCAATTCACGCCCTTGCTGTTTGTAATACACCCGATAACCGGGGCCATAGCCGATCCGCAACTCAGAGACGCATTCACCCACAGGCGCGGTGTCTCCCGGATTTCCCGCTGCCAAGCGTTCAACCCTCGTGAGCACTCGAGCCCGCGCCCGGATATCGTGCAGCCCATCGAGCCACTTGGCATACACCTCCGTTTTGCGAATCTCCAGCATCGCTCAACTGTAGCCCGCTGGCTACACGTTGTCAATTGTCTTTCCTGACCGTCGCAGTAGGAACACCGGTTACCCGGTGACCCCTGCACAGATCCCGGCGTGCGATTTGCCCACACCGGGCTCTTCAGTCATACTCACTTGCGTAGAAGTGCAGTGACTCACGCAAGCCTCCGATTCATACCGCCCTGTGGCGCGTTTTTGCGTCAGCAAAATGAGTGCCGCTTTTGACTGTCCGTTGCTGCTATTTGTTAGCACTGGGCGGCCAGATACTTGTAAAGCTTACGGCAAACCGTATCAAGCTCATTTTGCCATGTCTCGTTATCATAGTGAATTAACGGACCTTCTCCAGAATCTATATAGTACGTGAGGAATCTCTGTATTGATTTATTGCCACGATGCCCGTTTCCCACTTCTTCAACAAGGTAGCCTCCTAACGCATGTAGTGCTACGGAGTAACGTTGCTTAGTACTTTTGCTTTTCTTATCAAGACCTGCCCAGTTCCAGAATTCTTGAAAGATCAACAGTAACTCTTCAGATGTTTTCCTTTCCTGAGCTGGCTTTACGCCGTTGCGCCAGTCTGCGATCCATTCTGTTGCTGGTTTCATATCAAGTGCGTCGCAGTAGGAACACCGGTTACCCGGTGACCCCTGCACAGATCCCGGCGTGCGGTTTTCCCGCACCGGGCTCTTCAGTCCTACTCACTCGCGCAGAAATGCAGTGACTCACGCAAGCCTCCGATTCATACCGCCCTGTGGGTCTGGTTGGGTGATGGAAAGGCGTATGCCTTCAATACCCGCTTGATCCCCTCCCACGTCAGGCTTCGCCTTTGGCTCCGTCGATTCAACCACTTGTAGAGCAATTTGACCACCTCCCTGTAAAATATCCACAGTAGGGGGAATAGGGGACAGACCACGGTTTTCCTGGAGATTTCCGCGATAAAACCGTGGTCTGTCCCCTATTCCTTGGTTAGGCATTTTACTCTTCCCATACCGGATATTGCTCTGGCTTGTTGCCCGCCTCACTAACTACCCTTGGATAGCTTATGCCTTGCTTCGGTTTCTGAGGATTGTTTCTGGATTTTGTTATTTTAAACAACCAACTATCTCCATAATCGAACATATAATATAACCTTCTATCTTTTTCGAGCGGATATACGCTCTCTAAAGTCGTGCTATATATTCCTCCATCTTCATCATCAAATCGTATGCGATCACGGCTTCTTTCTGTTCTTGATATATAAAACTCATACAGATGATCATTATCAAACTCTACCGCATCCTGAATCGTAAAATGTAGGGATTCAAGAGTTGACGCGGAATCTATTTCAACTGTTGTTTGCCACTTTTCTTTCGCATAGGCGCCAAATATTAATTCAATTTTAAAAGTCCAAATCATTAAACTGGCCCTCTTTTTTCAATGCCTAACGTATTAGCATTATATCCGACGTGCGCAGCATGGTGGATAAATGTATGTTGGGCTAAGCCGCCCATCAGGGTGGCGCTTACTTAATTTATAGGGAAATGTATTGGGTGGATCGATCGTGGCGCGATGGTGGCTGCGCGGATCTGCGCGCCGACGGCGCCTTCGGGTTCTGATTAACCATGCAGGATGCCTCTGTGAGGGTCGATTTTCGTCAATCTAACGCCGTTTCCATCGAAAAGCCAATCCAGGGCGTGCACACAGCGCGCTGTGCGCAACGCCGGGCGCCGGGCAGGCATCCACAAGAAGGCCTCTTGCCATACCTTCCGACACTGCTTCGCCACTCATCTTCTGGAACGGGGGCATGACATCCGCACGGTGCAGGAACTATTGGGGCACAAGGACGTAAAAACGACGATGATTTATACCCACGTGATCCAGCGCGGCGGGCACGGGGTACGGAGCCCGTTGGATGGGATGTGAGGCCGTGATGAAAGGCTGTGCATCGAGGGTACGGGGGATGTGTTTACCGGGCGGCCCCCGGCGCACGCAGCAGGGTCCGGCCGTTGACTGTCAAGCGCCCCGAGTCGTAGCGCAGTACCGCTCGGCACTCGCCGCCGTCGCATTCCAGCAGGCCCCGGGCCTTCAGGGACTGCATTCGCTGTCGGCCCATCAACGTCGCCACCCGCACGATCTGTGCCGGGTCGAGTCTCTGCACGGCGCCTTTGCCGCGTGCGGCGAGCAGTTGCGAGCGCGCCCGGGTGACCAAGACCGCGCGCAGTACCGTCGTGGGGACGCGCAGTTCCGCATCGCCCACGAGCCGCTTCCACGCGTCAGGACCGGGCGTAACGGACGCGGGGAGCTTCACGCGCCCGCGCAGCAGTACCGGGCCCGCCCCGGTACGCAGGCTCAGATCGAGGACGATCTCGGGTGAGCGGCGCAGCAGGTCGGGCAGTATCGCGAGCATCTGCCCGGCAAACCGGCGGCGGAGCGCCGCCGGGTCCGCGACCTGATCGCGCAGGCGGCGCATCGCCTTCTGCAGACGCACCACGGCGTCCGTATCCAGACGAGCGATGCGTAATTCATAGATCAGGGGCCCGACCTCGATCGCACCGGCCCGGATCGTGCGCGCCCGCATCGCCATGCGCACCGTCATGGCGCCGTCGTGTTCGGCGCCGGCACTGTGCAGATCCAGCCCCGTTACCGAGAGAGAGGTTCGTTTCGAGCCGGTCGCGGCGGCATCGAGGGAGGCCGCCCGCAGCGTCATCTCCCCCTGCATCAGCCCGGAGGGGGCGCGGCGGCTGTGGCCCTCCAGGCTCACGTCCCGCAGGCGCACGAAGGCGACGGGGCCGTCGATCTCCAGTCCCGGCGCCGTGAAGCGTTCGGTGACACGGCCGAAGTCGGCACTCCATCCGACCCGTCCGCGCAGGCCGCCCCACACGACCCGCTGCGCGCCATATGGGGCGGCCCGCAGTGGGCCGACACCACGGCCGGTCCCGGTCAGGCGCCAGGCCGGCATTCGCACATCGGTGTCGCTGCGCCCGGACAGGTACACCACGGTCACCGCTTCCAGGGGCTTGGCGGGGAGCCCCGAACCGGTCCCGAAACCGGACTTGGCATCGCCGATCAAAACGCTGTGGATCACCGCCAGCACCGGCGCCACGCCGTCGCGCCGGCCGGCCACCGGATACGGGCCGTGTTCGATCCGCTCATCGAGGTCGAAGCCGAACTGCGGCAGGGCCAGGGCGGGACCCGGTGGCGGGGTCAGGGTGACCCGGATCCGGGCGCGCGAGGAAAACCAGCCGCGTTCGTAGTCGACGATGCGCAGGCGAAACGGGCCGGCCCGCCCGGCCTCGCGCACTAAGGCGCGGACCTCCCGCTCGACACGGATCCCCATCCAGTACGGCAGGGCCAGGGCGGCTATCGCTACGGCCGTAGCCGCGGCGAGGACGAGAACTTTCCTGGGCATGGCGATTCCCGGCGCGGAGTGGAGTGAGGTTCCCGCCACGATCTCCCGCCGGCCGCGAATCCGGTCTCGGGATCTTCGAATCGGACCCGGGTATCGGCCGGGAGGCTATGCGCTTTAACGGGTTGCGGGCCCTTGCACCTGCGGCCCGCTTCGGTTGAAATACGCTTATGAGTGATCGAGCCACCTATCAGATCGACGTGCAGGTCGAATCCATGTACGTGGAAGAGCAGTCGGCACCGGCCGACCGTCGCTACGTGTTCGCCTACACGGTGACCATCCGCAACACCGGCGGGATCCCGGCCCAACTGCTGACGCGCCATTGGATCATCACCGATGCCAATGCCAAGGTTCAGGAGGTGCGCGGCGAGGGCGTCGTCGGCGAGCAGCCGCATCTCAGGCCCGGCGAGGGCTTTCAATATACCAGCGGCACGATGATCGAGACGCCCGTGGGCAGTATGCGGGGCAGCTACCGGATGCACGCCGACAACGGCGTCGATTTCGAGGCGGAGATTCCCCCCTTCACCCTCGCCGTACCGCGCGTCCTGCACTGACCGTCAAGTTCACGCCCCATCTGCGGGCCCGCTCCCCGCGGCGGCTCGCATCGGCCGTGGGCCCCGACCAGGGAATCCGGCGACATGGCCGTATATGCCATCGGCGATCTCCACGGCTGCCTCGACGAATTGCGGCGGCTGCTGGAACGCCTGTCCTTCGATCCGGCGCACGACCGGCTGTGGTTCACAGGGGATCTCGTCAACCGCGGTCCGCACTCGCTCGAGTGCCTGCGTTTCGTGCGCGGGCTGGGCGAGAGGGCGGTGACGGTGCTGGGCAATCACGATCTACACCTGCTCGCCCGGACCGTGGGTGCCGCGGATGACCGTCACGGCCGCGATACGCTCGATGCGGTATTGGCTGCGCCCGATCGCGGCGAACTCCTGGAATGGCTGCGGCGGCGCCCCCTGCTGCACCACGACCCGGCCCTCGGCTATACCCTGATCCACGCCGGCCTGCCGCCGCAGTGGGATCTGGCATCGGCACGTACCTGCGCCGTGGAAGTCGAACAGGCGCTGCAAGGACCGCAGTTCACGGAGCTGATGCTCCATCTCTACGGCAACCGGCCGAACCGCTGGAGCCCGAATCTGGCGGGCTGGGACCGGCTGCGGTTCAGCATCAATTGCTTCACGCGCCTGCGCTATTGCAGCGACGACGGCCGGTTGGCCCTCGGGGAGAAAGGCCCGCCCGGCACGCAGCCGGCACCCTTCCGACCCTGGTTCTCCGTGCCGGGACGCGCGAGCGCCGGACTGCGCCTGATATTCGGGCACTGGTCGACGCTCGGGCCGTGTTCCGAACCGGGCGTCTTCCCGCTGGACACCGGCTGCGTGTGGGGGGGGCGCCTGACCGCGCTACGCCTCGACGGCGAACCGCACCGGACCCACGTCCCCTGTCCGACCGCCTGCACGCCCCGCGCCGACTGACCGGGTCAGTCGGCGACCCGCTCCAGGGTCAGGAAAGTCATGGCGTGGGCATTGTCGGCGTCGGCCGGGTATTCCTCGCGCGCGCACTCGCGCCACGTGCCCGGCGCGAGTTCCGGAAAACGAGCGTCGCCCGACGGGCGCGCGTGCACCAGCGTCAGGTGGATACGCCGCGCGAGCGGGAGGGCCGTGCCGTAGATCTGCGCGCCGCCGATGATCATCGCCTCCTCGGCGGGCGTACACGCCGCCAATGCATCTTCCAACGAAGCGGCATGCACGCAACCCGGCGCCGAGAATGCGGGGTTGCGGCTCACCACGATATTCATGCGCTGTGGGAGCGCCCGGCCGATCGACTCATAGGTGCGCCGCCCCATGATCACCGGCCTGCCGAGAGTGATACGTTTGAAGTGCCGCAGATCCGCGGGCAGGTGCCAGGGCAGGCGCCCGTGCGTGCCGATCACGCGGTTCTCCGCCATCGCCGCCACCAGCGAGACGATCATCCGCGCCGCCCGCCCCGGGCGGACGCGACCCGGTTTTCTTCAAACCGCGACCGGTGCCTTGATCGGATCATGACAGCGATAGTCCAGCAGTTCGAAGTCCTCGTAGCGGAATCCGAACAAATCGTCGACCCGCGGATTCAGGCGCATCGTCGGCTGCGGGTAGGGGGTGCGGGAGAGTTGCAACCGGACCTGCTCGAGGTGGTTCAGGTAGAGGTGGGCGTCACCCAGCGTATGGATGAACTCCCCCGGCGCGAGTCCGCAGACCTGCGCCGTCATGAGCGTGAGCAGGGAATAGGAGGCGATATTGAACGGCAGCCCGAGGAAGATATCGGCGCTGCGCTGGTAGAGTTGGCACGAGAGCCGCCCGTCGGCGACGTAGAACTGGAACAGGACGTGGCAGGGCGGCAACGCCATACGCGGCAGCTCGCCCACGTTCCACGCACTGACCAGCAGCCGGCGCGAATCGGGATCGGTACGGATCGCCTCCACCACCTCGCGGATCTGGTCGATCCGCCGCCCGTCGGCCGCCGGCCAGGAGCGCCACTGGGAACCGTAGACCGGCCCGAGTTCGCCGCGCTCGTCGGCCCACTCGTCCCAGATATGGACACCGTTCTTTTGCAGATAGGCGATGTTCGTCTCGCCGCGCAGGAACCAGAGCAGTTCGTGGATGATCGACTTGAGGTGCAGCTTCTTGGTGGTGACCGCCGGGAAGCCGCGGGAGAGGTCGAAGCGCATCTGGTGACCGAACACGCTCAAGGTACCCGTACCGGTGCGGTCCCCCTTGCGGGTGCCGCACTCCGATACATGGCGCATCAGTTCGAGATAGGCCTGCACGTTCGGGCGTCTTCCCTTATGGGGCGAGGGGCCGGGCCTGCCGGCGATAGGCCCACCACAACAGCAACGCGCCGGCGACGATCATCGGGAACGAGAGCACCTGCCCCATGGTCAACCAGCCGAAGGCGAGGTAGCCGAGTTGCGGGTCCGGCATGCGCACGAATTCGACGGCGAAACGGAATGTCCCGTAAAGCAGCAGGAACAACCCCGAAACGGCCATGATCGGGCGCGGCCTGCGCGAATAGAGCCACAGGATCGTGAACAGCACCACGCCTTCCAGAAACACCTCGTAGAGCTGCGAGGGCTGATGCGGCGCGCGACACAGGTACTGCGGAAAGCGGTCGCAGGGCAGCTTCATCGCCCACGGCAGGTTCGAGGCCTTGCCCCACAGTTCGCCGTTGATGAAGTTGCCGATGCGCCCCGCGCCGAGCCCGATCGGCACCAGCGGTGCCACGAAATCGGCGACCTGGAAGAACGCCTTGCCATAGCGGCGCCCGAACCACCACATCCCGGCCAGCACGCCCAGCAGGCCGCCGTGGAACGACATCCCGCCCTGCCAGACCTTCAACAGCACGAGCGGATTGTGCAGGAAACCCGGCAGGTCGTAGAACAGCATGTAGCCGATGCGCCCGCCCAGGATCACCCCCAGGAAGCCGTAGAACATCAGGTCCGCGACCTGATCGCGGTCCCAGTCCAAACCGGGCCGTGTCGCCCGCACGCGCGCCAGCCACCACGCCGCCGAGAAACCCACCAGGTACATGAGCCCGTACCAGCGCACTTTGAGCGGCCCCAGGCTGAGCGCGATGGGACTGATGTCCGGATAGGTCAGCATGCCGTCGTCCCGTCGGTCGGCGCCCTGCGGGCGCCCGCGGTCTCAGAACCCGGCCCGCAGTACACGGGCGAACTCCGCCTTCAAATAACCGGTCTCGGCGATGGCCGGATGCACGGGGTGGTCGGCCGACTGCGAACCCTCGCCGATTATCTGCAGGCTCCGATCGAGGTGCCGCGCGCCGTGCAGCAACAATCCCCGCAACTCCCCGCGACCCAGGTGGAAGGAGCACGAGCAGGATACCAGGAGTCCGTCCGGCTCCAGCACCTGCATGGCCATACGATTGAGCCTGCGATAGGCCTCCAGACCGGCCTTGAGATCCCGCTTGCGCTTGATGAACGCCGGGGGGTCCACGATCACCACGTCGTAGTGCTCGCGCGCGGCGCGCATCTCCCGCAGGACCTCGAAGGCATCGCCGAGGCGCACCGCAACCCGCTCCCCGACACCGTTGCGCCGGGCGTTGCCGGCCACACGATCGAGTGCGCGCGAAGCGGTGTCCACGCACATCACCCGCTCCGCGCCCGCGGCCGCCGCCTGGATCCCCCAGGCGCCCACGTAACTGAACAGGTCCAGGACGCTGCGCCCCGCTGCGAGGGACGCGAGTCGCGCCCGGTTCTCCCGCTGGTCGTAGTACCAGCCGGTCTTCTGCCCGTCCCGCAAGGGCACCGCGAACCGTACACCGTTCTCCACCACCTCCGCCTCTTCGGGCACCTCGCCCTCGGCCACCTCGACGTAGCGGTCCAATCCCTCCAGCGCGCGGATCGGCCCGTCGTTGCGCAGCAGCACACCGGAGGGTGCGAGCACCTTGCGCAGCGCCGCCAACACCTCCTCGCGCAGGCGCTCCATGCCCGCCGTGGTGATCTGCACCACGAGCACGTCGCCGTAGCGGTCCACCACCAGTCCGGGCAGGCCGTCGCCCTCGCCGTGCACCAGCCGGTAGTAGGGCTCGGAATAGAGCCGTCGGCGCAGCGCCAGCGCCACATTCAAACGATGAATGAGCAACGAGCGATCCAGCGTGCGATTCGGATCCCGGCTCACGATCCGGGCGCAGATCAGCGAATGAGGATTGACGTAACCGGTCCCCAAAGGCCGCCCGCCGCTCGCCTCGATGCGCACCACCTGACCCGGCGCGAACTCCGTAAGCGGGGTGCGCGCCACGTCCACCTCGTTGCTGAACACCCAGAGGTGGCCGGCGCGCAGCCGGCGGTCCTCGTGCGGCTTCAGCCGCAACGGCGCCGGTTCGGTATCCATGGAGGGGACGGGCATGCTCATGCAGGGTTCCGCGGGTACACCGGCGGGGCCGGATGCAATCGCGCCAGCATACGGCCTGACGGGCGATGCGGCAACAGCGGTCGCCGCGCCTGCCTGCGCCCCGGCTCCCGTATAATGGCGGCTGGCACGAGGATCGGAACCTACGGGGATCCATGGCCAACCTCATCACCACGGCACGGTTTCTGCTGCTCTATCTGCTCGTCTGGATGGCGTACCGGGCGCCCCCGGCCTGGCAGTTGCTCGACGCCCCCCTGGTAGTGGTGATCTTCGTGCTCGACGGCATCGACGGCTACGTCGCGCGCCGGCGCGGTGAGTCCTCGCTGTTCGGCTCGGTGTTCGACATCGCCGTCGACCGCGTGGTCGAAAACGTCCTGTGGCTGGTACTCGGCGACCTCGGGCTGGTACCGATCTGGATCGCGATCCTTTTCGTGACGCGCGGCTTCCTGGTCGATTCGATCCGCAGCCGGGGCGCGGCGCGCGGCGAGACCCCGTTCGGCATGATGCGCTCCCCGCTCGGGCGCTTCCTGGTGGCGGGGCACTTCATGCGCGGCACCTATGGCGTGGTCAAGGCGACCGCCTTCGCCTGGCTGCTGATGATCCAGCCCTGGCCCATGCTGTTTCCGGCGCTCTGGGCGCAGTGGTCCGGGGTATTGCAGGGAATCGGCCACGGACTCGCCTATCTCGCGGTGCTGTTCTCGCTGGCGCGGGGCCTGCCGGTGATGGCCGAGTTTGCGCTGCGCAACGGACGGCCGCGGCGCACGCCGGGCGCGCGCGGGACCCGCTAGTGCGCCTGGTCCTGCTCGATCTCGACGGGACGCTGCTCGCCGGCGCCGGTTCCGAACAGCTCTTCATCCTCCACCTGCTGCGCAACGGCTTGATCGGCATCGGCCAGATCCGGGCCACGGCCGCCTTTCTGCTGCGCCACGCGCGCCGCTACGGCCCGGATGTCTGGAAGAAGGACAAGGCCTACCTCACCGGACTCGAGGTGCGGCGCCTGACGGCGATCGCCGAGGACTTCGTCCAGGGCTCGCTCCTGGGCCGCATCCGGCCCGTGATGCACGAACGTATGGCCGCGCACCGCGAGGCGGGAGACACGTTGGCACTGCTCACGGGCTCCATCGAGATTATCGCCCGCCCCCTCGCCCGGGCGCTCGGCATCCCCCACCTGCGTGCCACCGTCTGCGCCGTTGCCCGGGGGCACTTCAGTTCCGCCCCGCCCCTGCGCCATCCCTACGGCCCCGAAAAACTCGCACTCGCCCGGGATCTCGCCGACGAAACGGGGTTGCCGCTGACCGAGGCCGCCGCCTACGCCGACTCCATCCACGACCTACCGCTGCTCGAGGCCGTGGCACGGCCGGTCGTCGTCCACCCGGGCCCCGGCCTGGCGCGCGCCGCGCGGCGTCGCGGGTGGGAGGTCCTGGCCGGGTAAGGCCGGTGGTAGCCCGCGCAAGGCACGCACGCCCGAGCCGGATTCTCACCGGCGTTCGTCGCGGGGGCGCCGGTGGGCCGGGGACGGAGAGCGCGGGACGCCGAAGGCGCGGCCGACACTACGCCGAGGCGCCCCGGGGCGGGGCGGTGGGTACCGTGAGATCGGCCTCGGGGCGCCGCTCGATCGACGCGCACTCCCGGAAGATGCGGCGGTCGCAGACCTCGCAGCGTGCATGATCCAGGCGCGAGAACACGGCGGCGACGGCCTTGGCCTTCGAGTCGAAGACATGGTCCAGCCCGATCGCATCCAGGTGGCCGCCGCGCGCGAGCGGCTCGCGCACGCCCTTCTTGAGCCCGCACAGGTAGAGATCCCCCCCCTGGGCGCGGAGCCGCCGGGCCTCCTGTACCAGCATCTCGGCCCCGGCGACGTCCACGAAGTTCACGCCGTGACAGATCAGCAGGATGTGCCGCTGGTCGGGCGCGGCCTCGTTCATCTTGTGCAGCGCTTCCTGGACATGGTTGACGGCGCCGAAGAACAGCGAGCCGTCGATACGCACGATGCGCAACTGCGGGCAACCCGGCAGGGTGTCGCTGGTGACGAAACGCCGCTTCGGCTGGTCGGGGTCGGGGACGCGGGTCACCACCCGCGGATGGGCGGTGCGGTTCAGGTACAGGACCAGCGAGAGGATCACGCCGAGGTAGATCGCGAATTCGAGTTCGATGAACAGCGTGGAGAGGAAGGTGGTCACGAGCACGGCGGCGTCGGCCCGGCTGGTCCTGAGGATGCCCCGGATGTGATGGAAATCGATCAGGTTGTAGGCCACCAACAGGATGAGGCCCGCCATGGCCGGGATCGGCAGGTAGGCGGTCAGCGGGGCGATCAACAGCAGGATCAACGCCAGGCCGAGCGCGGCGAAGATCGCGGCGAGCGGCGTCCGGGCCCCGGCCTGGTAGTTGATCCCGGAGCGGGTGAAGGACCCGGAGCCGGCGTAGGCCGAGAAGAAGCTGCCGACGATGTTGGAGAGGCCCTGGCCGATGAACTCCTGATTGCCGTCGATGCGCTGATGCGAGCGCGTGGCGATGGCGCGCGCGATCGACACCGCCTCGATCAGCCCGAGCATGGCCACCGCCAGGGCCCCGGGGCCGAGCTGGCGAATCGTCTCCAGGGAAAAATCCGGCGAGGACAGCGGCGGCAGGTGGGCGGGCAGCGAACCGACCAAGCGCACACCGTGGTGCTCGCCGCCGAGCAGCAGGCTCACCACGCTGCCCGCGATCATCGCCAGGAGCATCCCCGGCCAGCGCGGACGCAACACCTTGAAGAGCACGGCCGCGATCAGCGTCACACCGGCAACGGCGACCACGTAGGGATTGATCTCGGCGGCCTTGCGGGCAAGATCGATCCAGGTATTGAGAAACGATTCCCCGAGCGGCACGCCGACACCCAGGAAATGCTTCATCTGGCTGGTGGCGATCAGGATGGCGGCACCCGCGGTGAAGCCGACCACGACGGAGTGCGAGACGAAATTGACCAGCGCGCCGAGACGCGCGATGCCGAGCGCGAGCTGAAACACGCCCGCGATGAAGGTCAGGGTGAGGACATAGCCGAGGAACGCCGCGGTGCCGGGTTCGGCGAACGGGCTCACGGTGCTGAACACGACGATGGAAATCGCCGTCGTGGGACCCGAGATCAGGTGGCGCGATGAGCCGAACAGGGCCGCGATGATCGGCGTGACGATGGCCGTGTAGAGGCCGTATTCGGGCGGCAGGCCGGCGATCATCGCGAAGGCGACGCCCTGTGGGAGCACCACCACGGCATTGGTGAGCCCGGCCAACAGGTCGTGGCGCACGGTCTGCGGGGTCACCGCCGACCACCAGCGCAGGAACGGAAACACCTGCGCCCACGGTCCGTTGTCCAGTCGCGTGCCCGCCATCCGCCCCGTCACCCCCTCGATTCACGCCCCTGCCGCGCCCGGCCCGCGGATCCCGCCGCCCCTCCCGCAAGACTCGCGCAGAGGGTGCGCGACGCGTGGCGGGACGCGCAGACGGACGGACCGGAATGGCGGGAAAGCGGCACCGGGGCCCGCGGCGCACCGATGACCCGCCGCGGGCAAGTCGACGGACAGCATAGCAAACCGGTCTGCGACGGACAAAACCCGGTGCCCCCGGAGACGCTGGACCGGTCCGCCCGCCGCGCGGCGTTATTCGCCCTGGTTCGCGGCCGGTGCAGGGACCGGCGCCGGCCGCGGTGGGCGCCGCCAGACCAGATCCGGCTCGCGCGCCGCGCGCACGTCGTCGAGACGCCGCACCGGCAGGCTGTAGGGGGCGCCACGCACCCGCTCGGGGCTCTCTTGCGCCTCGTCACGGATGTGCATCATGGCCTCGGCAAAGGCGTCCAGGGTCTCGCGCGACTCGGTCTCGGTCGGCTCGATCAGCAGGCACTCGGGGACCAGCAGCGGGAAATAGGTCGTGGGCGCGTGGAAGCCGTAGTCGAGCAGCCGCTTGGCGAGGTCGATCGCCCGCATGCCGGATTCCTTGGCCTCGCACCGCAGGGTGATGATGAACTCGTGGGTGGCACGCCGCCCGGGATAGGCGGGCTCGAAGCCCGCCGCGCGCAGGCGCGCCAGGAGGTAATTCGCGTTCAGCACCGAGTATTCCGCGACCCGCTCCATGCCGCTGCGCCCGAGCATGCGCGCGTAGACGTAGGCGCGCAGCAGTATGCCCGCGTTGCCCGCGAACGCCGACATCGGTCCGATGCTCTGCGGGCGATCCCGTTCGGTAAGCCAGCGGTATTCGCCGCGCTCGCACGCAACCATCGGTACCGGCAGAAAAGCCTGCAGGCGCTCGCCGGCCGCCACCGGCCCGGCGCCCGGACCGCCGCCGCCGTGCGGGGTGGAGAAGGTCTTGTGCAGGTTCATGTGGATGACGTCGAAGCCCATGTCTCCCGGGCGCACCTTGCCGAGTATGGCGTTCAGGTTGGCGCCGTCGTAGTACAACAGCCCGCCCGCCTCGTGCACGATACGGGCGATCTCGGCGATACGCCGCTCGAACACGCCCAGGGTCGAGGGATTGGTCAGCATCAGCCCCGCCGTGCGCGGACCGAGCGCCTCGCGCAACGCGGCGAGATCCACATCACCCTCGGAGTCGGTGGGGATCTCCCGCACCGTGTAACCGCACATGGCCGCGGAGGCCGGATTGGTGCCATGGGCCGCATCGGGGACCAGCATCTCGGTGCGTGCGGTGTCGCCGCGGGCATCGTGGTAGGCGCGGATCATCGTCACGCCCGCCAACTCGCCCTGCGCCCCGGCCATCGGTGCCAACGATACGCACGGCAGCCCGCTGACCTCCCGGAGGATCTCCTGCAATTCGTACAGGCAGGCCATGAACCCCTGGCTCAACGACTCGTGCGCGGCGGGGTGACGCGCCAAAAACCCCGGCAGCATCGCCAGCCGGTTGGCGACGCGCGGGTTGTACTTCATGGTGCAGGAGCCGAGCGGGTAGAAGTGGGTATCGATCGAGAAGTTCTTCTGCGACAGGCGGGTATAATGGCGCACCACGTCGAGTTCGGAGACCTCCGGGAGTTCGGCGCGCCCGCGACGACGCCGCGCCGCGGGGATCCCCAGGAGATCGCCGCTCGGCGGAAGCTGCGCACGACTGCACCGACCCGGGCGCGAGCGTTCGAAGATCAGCATGTCCCCGACCGGATCCCGTTGCGAGGGACTCGTTGCGAAATCAAGAGCATCTCCCGCCTGTGCCGTGGGGGGCCTTCGCCCTTGAACCACTTGGTTCAGGTGGGGACATCGGCCGGCGAATCAGGCTTTCCGCACAGCGGCGGACTTGCACACAACGCCGGCGACTCCGTCCCCAGGGCGCCACGATAGGGCCAAGGATCTTCCAGGCCCCCGCCTCGAACACCGCAGGAGATGCCAAACCAAAAACCGAAACAAACCGACTACGATTCAAGCTGTCCGCCTTCATGCAACACCTCGTCGACCTGCTCGCGCAACGCGTGCACCCGCACTCCGAGATTGTGCCCGTACCGGGTGCGTCGCGACTGCTGCTGCAGCAGATCATGGGCGATATTCAGCGCGACCATCACGGCGATGCGGTCTATACCGATCACCTTGCCGCCGTCGCGAATCTCTTTCATCCGGCCGTTGAGATAGCGCGCCGCCCGGAGCAACCCGTCCTGCTCGTCTTCCGGACAAGCGACGAGGTATTCCTTGTCCAGAAGGCGCACCGAAACCGCCTCGGTCCCGGTATCCATTCAGCCATGCTCCATGCCGCGCAGCCGGCTGACGATGGACTCGACCCGGTTACGCGCCATCTCGTTGCGCTGGAGAAGCTGCGCCCGCTCGCCGGAAAGAACCCCCATGCGTGCATGGAGCGCGCGATTCTCGATCTTCAGCCGCCTGCACAGGTCCACGAGTTCCTGCACCCGCTGCTCCAACCGGTGCAACTCCTCATCGATCGAATCATTCGGCGCTTCGCTGTCCATGGAACTTACTATAGGGCCGGCGCGAAACCGGGTCAACGCTTGGCGCAATTTGCGCTTGGGTGTCGAATCTTCGAGTGCTACCATAGAGTTAGCGTTGCACGGCGACGGCACGCATAACGATTCCCTCAACCCCTGCCCCCCCGGACTCCGGCTCGATGGCCCACGCCCCCTTCACCCGCTTTCGACCGAGTCACCCGCCGCATCCCGGTGCGCGGGTAATCGAGGCGATTCCTCGTGCAGGCGAACCCCGCCGGATCGTGGACCACACCGCCGGCGTGGACCTCGGGGAATCGGCGGCGTCGTCCGGCGCCCTGATCCGCAGGCGGCTCCAGCACCCGGGCCGGTTTCCCCATGAAGCGTACATCGAGCAATTCTGATGAGTGATCCGACGACCCTGCCCGCCTTCCCGGAGGTCCGCGACTACCTGCATGCGGCCGATGCCGAGTCCGGTGCGGCCGAGGCGCATGGTCTGCTGTGCGGGATGCTGTGCGCGCGAGCCGGGACCGAACCGGAACCGTGGCTCGAGCAGGTCTTGGGCCCCTCGCACGGGCCGGCCGCCCACCCGGACGTACTCGACCAGGTCTACCGCGGCACCCGCGCCGAGTTCGCCGACGGCGAACTGGGGTTCCAGCCGCTGCTGCCCGACGACGAGGAACCGCTGCCGGTGCGTATCCATGCCCTGGGTCAGTGGTGCGGGGGGTTCCTCGCGGGCCTGGGCCTGACGGAGACCTCGGATAGCACGGCGCTGGAGGGCGAGGTGGGCGAATTCGTGCGCGACGTGGCCGAGATCACCCGCATCCGGTTCGAGCCCGCCGCCGGCGAAGAGGATGAATCCGCCTACATGGAAATCGTGGAATACCTGCGCATGGGCGTGCTGCTGACCTACGAGGCCCTCAACTCACCCCCCGGCGAGCCCGCCGACACAGTCCACTGACCGCATCGCCCCTCCGCTCCCCGGCGGCTTCACCACTTGGCGCTCGTAGCCCGGATACAGGCTGAAGACCGAAATCCGGGGATCACGCCCCGGTGGAAAACCGGTCCCGGATTCCGCTTCGCTCTATCCGGGCTACATCGTAGAAATGACCGCGGAACACACGGGCCGGCTTCACCACCGGCGCTCGTAGCCCGGATACAGGCCGAAGGCCGAAATCCGGGGATCACGCCCCGGTGGAAAACCGGTCCCGGATTCCGCTTCGCTCTATCCGGGCTACATCGTAGAAATGACCGCGGAACGCACGGGCCGGCTTCACCACCGGCGCTCGTAGCCCGGATACAGGCCGAAGGCCGAAATCCGGGGATCACGCCCCGATGGAAAACCGGTCCCGGATTCCGCTTCGCTCTATCCGGGCTACATCGTAGAAATGACCACGGAACACACGGGCCGGCTTCACCACCGGCGCTCGTAGCCCGGATACAGGCCGAAGACCGAAATCCGGGGATCACGCCCCGATGGAAAACCGGTCCCGGATTCCGCTTCGCTCTATCCGGGCTACGGGGAGCAGTACTTGATTCTGTATCGCTTTTCCGGCGTTCCATCAGGCGTGGTAGCGGGCGCCGAGTTCGTGCACGGCGTCGACCAGGACCGCGACGCGGTCCGGGTCGGTATCCGCGTGGATTCCATGGCCGAGGTTGAAGACGTGCCCGGAGCCGGCACCGAACGCCTCCAGGATCTGCGCCGCGGCGGCACGGATCCGTTCCGGGCCGGCGTAGAGGACCGCGGGGTCGAGATTTCCCTGGAGTGCAATGCGATCCCCGACCCGCGCGCGCGCGGCGCTCAGATCGACCGTCCAGTCGAGCCCCGCGGCGTCGCAGCCGGTGTCGGCGATCGCCTCCAAGTGCTGGCCGCCGCCCTTGGTGAAGAGGATCACCGGGACGCGGCGCCCGTCGTGCTCGCGCGGCAGGGACTCGACGATCCGCGCCATGTAGCGTAATGAAAACTCGCGGTACGCGACGGGGTCGAGCACCCCGCCCCAGGTGTCGAAGATCATGATCGCCTGCGCACCGGCCTCGATCTGCGCATGCAGATAGACGCCGACGCTGCGCGCGACGACCTCGAGCAGCCGATGCAGCAGTTCGGGGCGGTCGAACAGCAACCGCTTGATCCGGTCGAACTCGCGACTCGATCCCCCCTCGACCATATAGGTCGCAAGCGTCCAGGGGCTGCCGGCAAACCCGATCAGCGGCAGTGTCCCGCCCAACTCGCCGCGCACCAGGCGCACCGCGTCCAGCACGTAACGCAGATCCGTCCCGGGGTCGGGCACCCCCAGCGCGCGGATATCACGCTCCGTGCGCACCGGGCGTTCGAAGCGCGGGCCCTCGCCTTCCACGAAGTGCAGACCCAGGCCCATCGCATCCGGCACCGTGAGGATATCGGAGAAGAGGATCGCGGCATCCAGCCGGTAGCGGCGCACCGGCTGCATCGTCACCTCGCAGGCCAGTTCCGGCGTCGTACACAGCGTCAGGAAATTCCCGGCCCGCTCGCGCACGGTGCGGTATTCCGGCAGGTAGCGACCCGCCTGGCGCATGATCCAGATCGGCGTCGTGTCCACGGGCTCGCGCAGCAATGCGCGCAGCAGGCGATCGTTGGTCGAACCGTTCATTCCGCATGAGGACCGAGTAGGGGCCGGCAAGGCCCGATGAAAGATGTCGGCAAGGCCCGCGCTGCCGCGGCGCCGGATCCGGGACGGCGTTCAGACACCCAGGTAATCGAGTATACCCCGGGCCGCCTCGCGCCCCTCCCACACGGCGGTGACCACCAGGTCCGAGCCGCGCACCATGTCACCGCCTGCAAACACCTTCGGGTTCCCGGTCCGGCAAGGACGCTGCGGGTCGTCCGCAACCCGCACGCGGCCTCCGGCGTCGGTCCCGATCCCGAACTGCGCGAACCACGGTGCCGGGCTGGGACGGAAACCGAAGGCGACGATCACCCGGTCGGCGGCGACGACCTCTTCGGAGCCGGGCACCGGCTCCGGGCGGCGGCGCCCGCGCTCGTCCGGATCGCCCAGGCGCGTGGTGATCGTCTTCACCCCCTCCACCCGGGCATCGCCGAGGATCTCGACGGGCTGGCGGTTGAACAGGAACCGCACGCCCTCCTCCTTGGCGTTCACGACCTCGCGCCGCGATCCCGGCATGTTGGCCTCGTCCCGGCGGTAGACGCAGGTGACGCTGCGCGCCTCCTGTCGGATCGCCGTGCGATTGCAGTCCATCGCGGTATCGCCGCCGCCCAGCACCACCACGTCGCACCCGCGCACATCGTTGCGATCCGGGCCGGCCTCACCGGGCCGAAGCAGGCGGTCGGCATTCGAGATCAGGTACGCCAAGGCATCGAACACGCCGGGGAGATCCTCACCCGGGAAGCCGCCCTTCATGGAAGTATAGGCACCCATCCCGAGGAACACCGCGTCGTAGTCCTCGAGCAGCCGGTCGAATGCGACGTCCCTGCCGACCTCCGTGTTCAACACGAACTCGACTCCCATCTCCTCGAGTATGCGGCGCCGCAGCGTGATGACTTCCTTCTCCAGTTTGAACGGGGGGATGCCGAAGGTCAGCAGCCCGCCGATCTCCGGATACCGGTCGAAGACCACCGGTTTCACCCCGTTGCGCACCAGCACGTCCGCGCACCCGATCCCGGCGGGACCGGCGCCCACCACGGCGACCCGGCGCCCGGTATCGCGCACCCCCGTGAGATCCGGGCGCCAGCCCTGGCGCAGCGCCTCATCGGTGATATAGCGCTCCACGGCGCCGATGGTCACCGCGCCGAAGCCGTCGTTGAGCGTGCAGGCCCCTTCGCACAGCCGGTCCTGGGGACACACCCGGCCGCAGACCTCGGGCAGCGAGTTGGTCCGGTGACACAGCTCCGCGGCCGCGAACAGATTGCCCTCCTCGACGAGCTTCAACCAGTTGGGGATGTAGTTGTGTACCGGACACTTCCACTCGCAGTACGGGTTGCCGCAGCCAAGGCAACGCCCCGACTGAGCGGCGGCGGCACTTTCCGTGAACGGACCGTAGACCTCCTTCCAGTCGCGGATGCGGACCTCCACCGAGGTCTTCTCCGGCATCCGGCGGGGCAGATCGAGAAACTGGAACAGATCGGCCATGGTCCTCGTTGCTCAGAATCCGGCTGCGCCGCTCAGGCCGCGCGCTGCAGGGTATCCAGGATGGTCGCCAGGTCAGCGGCCTTGGGTTTGACCAGCCAGAACTTTCCGGCGAAGTCGGAGAACTCATCGAGTACCCGGCGACCCCACGGGCTGCCGGTCTCCTCGGCGAACTCGCGGATCAACCCCCGCAGGAAGTTGCGGTGGGCCTCCATGGCCTCGGTTTCGATGCGGTGGATATCCACCAGATCGTGATTGTAGTGATCGACGAACCCGTTGCCCAGATCGAGTGTGAAGGCGATCCCCCCGGTCATGCCGGCGCCGAAGTTGAGACCGCTCGCTCCGAGCACCACGACCACACCCCCGGTCATGTACTCGCAGCCATGGTCCCCCACACCCTCGACCACGGCGACGGCGCCCGAATTGCGCACCGCGAAACGCTCACCGGCCAGTCCCGCGGCGAACAGCCGCCCGCCGGTGGCGCCGTACAGACACGTGTTGCCGATAATGACATTCTCTCGGGTCGAAAGCCCGCTCTCCGGCGGGGGATGGATCACCAGCTTGCCGCCGGCCATACCCTTGCCGACGTAGTCGTTGGCGTCCCCCTCGAGGCGCAGGTGCAGGCCGCCCGCGTTCCACACGCCGAAGCTCTGCCCCGCCGTACCTTTCAGTCGCAACGTGATCGGCGCATCTTCCATGCCGAGGTTTCCGTGGCGGCGCGCGATCTCGCCGGAGAGCCGCGCGCCGATGGACCGGTTGTCGTTGCGCAACGTGTAGCGGAACTCCCCGCCCCGCCGGTGCTCGATGGCGTCGAGCGCGTCGCGCACCATCCGCTCGGCGAGTTCGCCGCGGTCGAAGGGTGCGTTGCGCTCCACCTGGCAATACTGCGGCTTGTCGGCCGGCACGCCGCCGTCCGAGACCAGCGGCGCGAGATTCAGACGGCGCTGTTTCGCGGTCCGCCCCGGCAGGATCTCGAGCAGATCGGTGCGCCCGATGAGGTCCGTCAGCCGGCGCACCCCGAGGCGCGCCAGCCACTCGCGGGTCTCCTCGGCCACGAAGCGGAAAAAATTCATCACCATCCCCACCTTGCCGTGGAAATGGTCCATGCGCAGCACCGGGTTCTGCGTGGCGATCCCCGTCGCGCAGTTGTTCAGGTGGCAGATCCGCAGGTACTTGCAGCCCATGGCGATCATCGGCGCGGTACCGAAGCCGAAACTCTCGGCACCGAGGATCGCCGCCTTGATCACGTCCAGGCCGGTCTTGAGCCCGCCGTCGGCCTGCACCCGCACCCGGCCGCGCAGGTCGTTCGCGCGCAGGATCTGGTGCGTCTCGGTCAGACCCAGTTCCCACGGGGTCCCGGCGTATTTGACCGAGGCGAGCGGGCTCGCACCCGTCCCTCCGTCATAGCCGGCGATGGTGATGAGGTCCGCGTACGCCTTGGCCACCCCGGCGGCGATGGTCCCCACGCCCGCCTCGGAGACCAGCTTCACGGAGACCAGCGCCTGCGGGTTCACCTGCTTGAGGTCGAAGATGAGCTGCGCCAGGTCCTCGATGGAATAGATGTCGTGGTGCGGCGGCGGTGAGATCAGCGCGATACCGGGCTTCGCGTAGCGCAGCCGCGCGATCATCTCGTTGACCTTGTGGGCGGGCAACTGTCCGCCCTCGCCGGGTTTGGCGCCCTGCGCGATCTTGATCTGCAGGACCTCGGCGCTCACCAGGTACGCCGGCGTGAGCCCGAAGCGCCCGGAGGCCACCTGCTTGATCTTGGAGGTCCGGATCGTGCCGTAGCGTTGCGGATCCTCGCCCCCCTCGCCCGAGTTGGAACGTCCGCCCAGGCGGTTCATCGCCCCGGCGAGCGTCTCGTGCGCCTCCGGCGAGAGCGCGCCCAGCGACATGCCTGCGCTGTCGAAGCGCCGGACGATCTCCTCGACCGGCTCCACCTCCTCGATCGGCACCGGCTCGACATCCTCGCGCAGGGCCAGCAGGTCGCGCAGCACCGTGACCGGGCGGGTGTTGACCCGTTCCGCATACTCGCGGTAATCGTCCTGCTCGCCGCTGCGCACGGCGCGATGCAACGCCTGAACGACATCCGGATTGTAGGCGTGATACTCGCCCCCGTAGATGAACTTGAGCAGCCCGCCCTGATCGATCGGGACGCGCGGGTTCCACGCACGGCGCGCCAGGCCCGCCTGGTCTTGCTCCAGATCCTCGAAATGGGCGCCGCCGATGCGGCTCACCGTACCCGCGAAGCACAACCCCACCACGTCCTCGTGCAGCCCCACGATCTCGAAGAGTTGGGCCCCGCGATAGCTGGTGATCGTCGAGATGCCCATCTTCGAGATGATCTTGTAGAGGCCCTTGTTGATCCCCTTGCGGTAGGCACGGCCCAGTGCGTTCGTGTCCCGGCCC
This sequence comes from bacterium BMS3Bbin13, assembly GCA_002897735.1. GTDB lineage: Bacteria > Pseudomonadota > Gammaproteobacteria > 21-64-14 > 21-64-14 > BMS3Abin12. The sequence continues at coordinate 64,580 of BDTW01000034.1, forward strand.
CGGACCTCGCCGGTGCGGATCAAGTCGTGGAGGCACTCATAGGCGAGATAGGGGTAGACGGCGGTGGCACCGTAGCCGATCAGGCAGGCGTAGTGGTGGGGGTCGCGGGCGGTCCCGGTCTCCACCACCAGGTTTGCGTCGCAACGCAGACCTTCGCGGATCAGCCGGTGATGCACCGCGCCGGTCGCCAGCAACGCGTGGATCGGGATCCGGTCCTCGCGCAGGACCCGATCGGACAGCACCAGGATCACCGCGCCCTCGCGCACCGCCCGCACGGCCCGGTCGCACAACGCCTCGAGCGCGCCGCGCAGACCCTCTGCGAGCCGGTAGTTCAGATCCAGGACACGGTGGGCGTACTCCGGATCGTCCTGCGCCAACAGTTGGCGGAACTTGTCCTCCGAGAGCAGGGGCGAGTCGATGAGCAGGCGCCGCGCGTGCTCGGGCGTCTCCTCGAACAGGTTCTGCTCGCGGCCGAAGCAGGTCTCCAGCGACATCACGATCTGCTCGCGCAACGGGTCGATGGGCGGGTTGGTGACCTGCGCGAACTGCTGGCGGAAATAGTCGTACAGCGAACGCGCCCGCGTCGAGAGCACCGGGAGGGGCGTGTCGTCGCCCATCGAGCCGATCGCCTCCTGGCCGGCCTCGGCGAGCACGCGCAGGATCTGGTCGCGTTCCTCGAAGGTCACCTGGAACAGCTTCTGGTAGATGCCGAGTCCGGCCTCATCGAGCGGCGCGCTCGTCAGGGCCTCGGCCTCCAGCGTGGACTCGATACGACGCGCGTACCGCCCGAGCCATTGCTTGTAGGGCCGGCCCGACTTGAGCCGGTAGTCGATATCCGCCGGCAGCAGCAACCGGCCGGTGGCGGTATCGGCGGCGATCATCTGACCGGGCATCAGGCGGCCCTTGCACAGCACCTCGGTCGGCTCGTAGTCGTAGACACCGATCTCGGAGGCCAGGGTGATGTGCCGATCGCGGGTCACCACGTAGCGGGCCGGGCGCAGGCCGTTGCGGTCCATACTGCAGGCGGCGTAGCGCCCGTCGGTAAGGACGATGCCCGCGGGTCCGTCCCATGGCTCCATGTGCATCGAGTGATACTCGTAGAAGGCACGCAGGTCCGGATCCATGGTCTCGACGTTCTGCCACGCCGGCGGGATCAGCAGCCGCATGGCCCGGAACAGGTCCATGCCGCCCGCGAGCAGCGCCTCGAGCATGTTGTCGAGACTGCACGAATCCGAGCCGTCCATGGACACCCAGGGCCGCACGTCCGCCAACTCCGGAAGCAGCGGGCTCTCGAACTTGTAGGCACGGGCGATCGCCCAGTGGCGGTTGCCCCGGATCGTGTTGATCTCGCCGTTGTGCGCCAGGTAGCGGAACGGCTGGGCGAGACGCCACTGCGGCCAGGTGTTGGTCGAGAACCGCTGGTGGAACACGCACAGCGAGGAGACCAGGCGCGGGTCCCGCAGGTCCGGATAGAACACCGGCAGGTTGTCCGGCATCACCAGTCCCTTGTAGGAGATCACCCGGGCGGAGAGGCTCGGGACATAGAACACCGGATCCTCAACCTCTATCGCCTTCTCGGCGTGCCGGCGCGCGATGTAGAGCCGCCGTTCCAGGGCCGCCTCGTCGAGGTCGTCGGGCACCCGGACGAACACCTGCTCCACCGCCGGCAGGGTCTTCGATGCCTCGGCGCCGCACGCGGCGGGGTCGGTGGGCACGGCGCGCCAGCCGATGGTCGCCAGCCCCTGCGCCGCCAGCGCCTCGCCCAGGCGCCGGCGCGCGGCCTCGGCCGCCGCATGATCCGGGTTCAGGAACACGACCCCGACGGCATAGCGCGCACCGAGTTCCAGGCCCTGCCCGGCGGCCGTCGCACGCAGGAAGGCGTCGGGCAGACTCATCAGCAGCCCGCATCCGTCGCCGCTCTTGCCGTCGGCGGCCACGGCGCCGCGATGGGTAAGCCGGGTCAGCGAACCGATCGCAGTCTGCACCAGCCAATGGCTGGGCTTCCCATCCATCTGCGCGATCAGTCCGAATCCGCAGTTGTCCCGTTCGAAGGACGGATGGTACAGGCCGGCGGAGGGAGGGCGGTTGGCGCTCACGGCAGCAGTCATACCTCGGATTCACAAACGCGCCGCGCCCGGTTTGGACGCGCGCCCAACCCGCCGCGCGGCGAGCCGGCCGCAGGCAAAGGGCCGTGCAGTATAGCGCCGCGGGAGAGGGCGTTCAATGAAGCGACGGCGCGTCTGTATCGGCCTTTCCCCGGGTTTTCCGTAGGTTGCGCACGACCGCCGGAAGGACCTGCGCCTGTCGCGCGACCTCAGCGCACCCCGGGGGTACCCGCGGTGCGAATCGCGGCCTGCACGGAGGCCAAGCTTCGCACCCAGGGACGGGCGGAACGCAGGGCGCGCGGGAGGGTCCCCGCCGCCCGCACGGCCGCCTCGCGGGAAGGATATATACCGTACACCAGCGCGTAGAGCGTTTCGCGCCCGCGCTTGCCGGTTACCGGAAACCACGCCACCGGCGCCGCCCAACGATGCCGTCGAAGCAGCCGCGGCAATGTATCGCGCCGGCGTACTACGATGACCTGCACCGTGTAGTGGCGCGGATCCTGACGCATCAGCCAGGCCGCCGTGTGCATGCTCGTCGATTGCCGCCCAACGGGTCGCGATGGTACCCGGGCGGCAGCGCCGGCGTGAAGCCGGGGTTGCGGCACCGGGGCCGCCGACGATCCCGGCGGTTGCGACGTGCTTCCAGACGGGTGAGCGTCGGCGCGAACCGCCGGCCTCGGGGCCGGGGCCGCCGGCGGCGAGCCGTGAGGGATCGGGTTTGCGACTTGGAGCGAGCGCCCCTGCGCCCCGGCCGCGACGGACACGGGTGCGACGGTGCCCGCCGACGGGCTCGGTTGCGCGGGCGGACGGGGTGTGACGGGCGGCGATGCGACAAGGGCTTGTGCAGTCGGTGGGACCGGAGGGACGGGCGGAACCGCGGCGGTGGGAATCGTCACCCGGGCGGGGCGCATCCGCACCACCGGGGCCGGGGGCGCTTCGCCGCCGGGCGCACTCGCGCGTCCCGCGAGCCACCGCCCCAGCGGCCCCTGTACCCCGATCAACCCCACCGCCGCCACACCGGCCAACACCAGGAAACCGAGGACCGGGCCCAGGCGCAACGCCGTCGGCCGGTTCGCGCGAGTCCCCCGCGCATCGGCACCCAAGAGCAGGCGGTGGGCCTGTTCCTGGATACGGCCGGGCAACCCCCGGGCGGCACGGTGGATCTGCCGGACCTGCCGGGGCGTGAACGGGTCGTCTCCGGACAGACCCGCGGCCAGCAGCCGGTGCATGAGATAAGCCGCCGTCTGTTCGGGCGTAAATGCCGGAAGCGCCTCGACGTGGAGCGACTTGCGCAATTCGGCGGGGAGCGCCATCCCTTCGAGGATGGCCTGCAGAGAGGGTTCGCCGAACAACACGACGCGGGCGGAGCCGGGCGCCGGCGGGCAGGCCAGCGAGATGAGCGCCTCGAGGACCGGGACCGGCAGGAGGTGGGCGTCGTCCGCGAGAATGACCGGCAACCGCGCATCCTCGCGCAGGCGCGCCAGCGCAGCGCATATCGCCTCGCCGTTTGCAGGGACCGCCGGCTCCACCCCGGCCAGGCCCCCGGCCAGTTGCGCGTACAGGGCGGCGACCTCCTGCGGGGGAGTTTCACCGCCGAGGCGCTGCACGCACCAGCTCTCGTCGGCGTGCGCCTGGAGCCGCTCGAGCAGGGTGGTCTTGCCTCCGCCCTCGGGGGCCTGGACCACGATCAGCCGCCCGGTCGACTGGATCAAATGGCGGAGGAGATTGAAGCGCTGGAGAATCGCCGGGTCTTCATAGAAGGGGGCGAATCCACGAGCGGCGCCGAACGGCCCCTCACGCAAGCCGAGCGCCGCAACATAGGGGGGATCGCCGGCCGGCCCGTCACGTCCCGGATTGGATGCCATCTCCCCCTCCCGCTCCGGCCGCACTGCGCCCCTCAAGCCCCGGGGGTACCGCCCTCTATGAAGACCACCCGGTAGCCGCGCCGCAACTGTTGGTCGCGGGCCGCGATGAGCGCTTGCTCGGCCTGCTCGCGGCTGGGGTAGTACTGTCGCCGCACGCGCCCGGCGCCGCCCTGGACGCCCCACTCCCGGACCAGCGTCCAACCCTCCCACAGGTCCGCGAGCAGGATCAGGTGACAGAAGCGCGGCGCGCCGCTGTCCATCGCCGGGATCTGCAGATAGATGCGCACGCCCTTCGATCCCCCGCCCGTAGCGCGCCCGCCCGCTCAGGCCCCGGCGGCCCCCTCCTCGAGGACCGCCGTCAGCGCGGCCTCGTCGAAACCGTCGGTCAGCACCGCACGGCCGATCCCGCGAAGCAGGACCAGGCGCAGTCGTCCGTCCCGGACCTTCTTGTCCACCGCCATCCACTCACGCAATCGGGATGCGATCCCGGCCGGCGGGACCACCGGCAGGCGTGCGCGGCGCACCAGGGCCTCGATGCGCTCCACCGTCGCCTCCGCCAGCCAGCCCTGGCGCGCCGACAGGCGCGCCGCCATGCACATACCGGCGGCCACCGCTTCGCCGTGCAGCCAGTTGCCATAGCCGCTCCCGGTCTCGATCGCGTGTCCGAAAGTATGGCCCAGGTTGAGCAGCGCGCGCTGCCCGCTCTCGCGCTCGTCGACGGCCACCACCTGCGCCTTGTCGCGGCAGGAACGCTCCACCGCGAACGCCACGGCCTCGGGTTCACGCCCCAACAGCGCCTCCATGTGGGCCTCCAGCCATTCGAAGAACTCGCGGTCCTGGATCAGCCCGTACTTGATGATCTCGGCGATCCCGGCGCACAGTTGGCACTCCTCCAGGGTCGCCAGGGTATCGGTATCCGCCACTACGCAGCGCGGCTGATGGAACGCGCCGATCATGTTCTTTCCCAGGGGGTGGTTGACGCCGGTCTTGCCGCCGACCGAGGAGTCGACCTGCGCGAGCAGCGTGGTCGGGACCTGGATGAAGGGCACGCCGCGCTGATAGCAGGCGGCCGCGAATCCGGCGATGTCCCCGATCACACCGCCGCCGAGCGCGATCAGCGTGGTCTCGCGGTCGTGGTGCCGCTCGAGGAGCGCGTCGAAGACGCGCCCCGTGACCTCCAGGGTCTTGTACTGCTCCCCGTCGGGGAGGATCGCCGCGTCGCACTGAAAATCCCCGAGCGACTCCTGCAGCCGCTCGAGATAGAGCGGCGCCACGGTCTCGTTGGACACCACCAGGACCCGGCGCCCCGGGATGTGACGCACGAACAACTCGGCGCGATCCAGCAACCCGCGGCCGATATAGATCGGGTAGCTGCGCGGCCCAAGATCGACTTGCAAGGTTCTCATGGGCGACATTCTAGCAGCCTGCCGGACTTAGGGGTTCGTAGCGAGGCGCTGTAGGATCTCGGCGACCACCGCCTGTACACTGCGCCCGTCGGTCTTCACCACCAGATCCGCGACCTCCCGGTAGAGAGGGACGCGCACCGCCGTCAAGGCCTCCAACCGGGCGCGGCGGTCCTCGGTATGCAGCAGCGGCCGGTGCCGGTCGCGGGTGGTGCGTTCTAGCTGTTGGGCGACCGAGGTCTCCAGATAGATCACGCGCCCCCCGGCCCGCAGGTCTTCGCGGTTGCGCGCGTCCAGCACCGCGCCGCCGCCGGTGGCCAATACCACCCCGTCCAGGCGCGTGAGTTCCTCCAGTACCGCCCGTTCGCGGGCGCGGAAACCCGCCTCGCCCTCGAGATCGAAGATCAGCGGGATGTCCGCCCCGGTGCGGGACTCGATCTCCCGGTCGCTGTCGTGGAATGCGAGTTCCAGGGAGCGCGCCAACTGGCGCCCGATGGTGGTCTTGCCGGCCCCCATCGGGCCGACCAGAAACAGGTTTTCGGCCTTGCCCATGGGGCAGATATGCCAGAAAGGCCGGGGCACCGCAAGTCGCGCACGGCCTACGCAGCGGCCGCCGCGCAAACGTGCGGCCGCAGGTGCCGCTATGGAGCCGCCACATCGTCCTTGGTTTGAACAACTCTTGCTTTGGCGCCCCTATTCGTAAAAACCAGCCACGAAATCCACGGAACCCACGGAAAGGTATCGCCTTTGTCCGTGGGTTCCGTGGCTCAGCGCAGCGCGGTCTTTGGTTCGCCTTGGCAAGAGCCGCCCGACTCAGGCTCGTCCTGCGGGCATGGCGGAAAATCGATCGATTGTTCCGATCGCGACGCGCCCGGTGGGCCGTTACTCCACAGCCTGCCGGGCGCGTCTCGAGACCGGCTACCGGGTCCGGGTCGTGCCGACGGTGTTGGAGCGGACCTGATCGACGCGCAGGACATCCTTCATGATCTTGGGCGTCACGAACACCAGCAGCTCCGAACGGTTGTTGGTCTTCTGCGTGTTTCGGAACAGGAACCCGAGGCCGGGGATGTCCCCGAGGATCGGGATGCTGTTCTTCTGGCGCTTGTCGGTGTGCTGGTAGATGCCGCCGAGCACCACCGTCTCCCCGTTATCCACCAGCACTTGGGTCTTGACGTTGTTGGTATCGATGCTCGGCACTCCGAAGAACACCTGACCGATGCTGTCCTTGTTGACCTCGAGGTCCATGATGATCCGATTGTCGGGCGTGATGTGCGGCGTCACCTTGAGACTCAGCACCGCCTTCTTGAACTGCACCGAGGTGGCGCCGCTCGAGGTCGCCCGCTGGTAGGGAATCTCGACGCCCTGCTCGATCGTCGCCGTCATGTCGTTGGCGGTGATGACCCGCGGGCTGGAGACCACCTCGCCCTGTCCCTCGGCCTGCATGGAGGAGAGCTCCAGTTGTAGCAGGTGGCTGCCGATGCGGCCTATGGTGATCCCCAGCGCCGCCGTCGGGTTGATCACCGGAAGCGACGAGATCAGGCCCTCGACGCCACTGCCGGCCGATGCCTGGAAAGCGGTGGTGCCGCTGCCACTGGGCGGTGTAAGTCCGCCGGAGAGCGTGCCCCCCACGGCGTACTGGCTCCCGTTGCTGCCGAACGTGGTAGCCCGGCTGAGACCGAACTTCGCGCCCAGATTGCGGCTCCAGTCGTTGTTGGCGATCACCACCCGCGATTCGATCAACACTTGGCGCACCGGGATGTCCAAGGTCCGCACCAGCTTGCGAATCTTGCCGAGCCGCGACGGGGTGTCCTGAACCAGGAGGGTGTTGGTGCGCGCATCGACCGTCACGCTGCCGCGCGAGGACAGGAAACCGCCGCTCTTCGAGCCCTTCCCGGACTGCAACAGCTTGGCGATATCCGCGGCCTTGGCGTAGTTGACCTGGATGGACTCGAAACGCAGCGGCTCGGAGTTCTGCAACTGCTTCCGCGCCTCGTTCTCGAGCTTTTCCCGGGCGACAATCTCGTCGTTCGGCGCCACCCAGATCACGTTGCCGCTGCGGCGCATCCCCAGGCCCTGGGTCTGGAGGATGATGGCCAGGGCCTGATCCCACGGTACATTTTTCAGGCGCAGTGTCAGGTTGCCCTTGACGCTGTCGCTGACGACGATGTTCAGTCCGGTGAAATCCGCGATCAACTGCAGCACCGCGCGCGTCTGGATGTCTTGGAAGTTCAGGGACAGGCGCTGACCGGTGTACTTGAACTTGGCCTTGGCCCGCGCCTCCTTCTGGGCGGCGGTCACCGGCTTGACCTCGATGGTGAGCTTGTCACCGGACTGATAGGCCATGTCCTCGTACCGGCCGTGGGCGGCGATGGCCATGCGCGCGCCGTTACCCCGCACATAAGTGTCCACGTGGGTCACCGGCGTAGCGAAATCGGTCACGTCGAGTCGCTGCTCGAGCCGGACCGGCAGGTTCGCGTTCATGAAATCCACGTAGATCTTCTTGCCTTCCTCGTGGAGATTCCATGACACGGAGGAATCGGCCAGGTCCACGGTGATCAGGGCCTGACCGGCCGCGCCGCGACGGAACTCCACGCCGGTGATCCCCGGCTGCGCGGCCCCTGCGGCGACGGACGCCACGGAGGCCGCCCCCGCGCCCTGCGCGGGGGCGCCGTTCAGCGTCACGTAGATCTTGTTGCCCGCGACCCGCACATTGTAGGGGACCAGTCGCGCCAGATTCAGGACCACGCGGGTCCGCCCGTCGGCCTGCGCGGTCGTAATACTGCGCGCCACGCCGATACCGATGGACCGGGTCTTCTTCGCCAGCGCGTTGCGCGTGTGCAGGAGGTCCAGCGCGATGCGCGCCGGGCGGTCGGTGGCGAAACCCACCGGCTGCGGGGCGGGTTTCGCCAGGGTAAGCACCACCTGAACTTCGCCGCCCGGGAGGGTGGAGAAGCCGATGTTCTCCAGCGCGTTGGCGGCGCGCGCCGGTGCGGCGGAAACCGATCCGGCGAGCAGCACCACTGCGGCGAGCACGAGCAGGGACGCGAGGCGATGCCGACCGCCTTCCGGAACTCCGGCCGCGGCCGCCCGGTGCCCCGCAGCGCGGACTGTCTGAAGAAACGTCATCGCAGTGCTCCCCATGGGATTTCCTACTTCAGTGCCAGAGAGGCCGGGTGCTTCATCCACCCCCCCATACCGTCGGGTACGATCTCGACCAGATTCAACCTGCCCTCGGCGATCTTCACGACCTTACCGTAGTTCCGGCCCATGTGGTCGCCATCGCGCACCGGGTAGATGGTGCCGTCGGGCGCGCGCACCAGGGCCCAGATGTGGCCGCCCTTGTCGAGTGTGCCGACCATGCGCAGCGCGTCCAGCGGAAAGGCCTCCAGGGGCGCGCGCGGACGTTTGGCGTCGGGACGCAGCCGGCTGTTGCCGCCCACCTTCACCGCGGCCGCACCGCCGAGCCGGGACGGCGAGAACGGGTCGCGCCGGTCGAAGGCGCTGTAGATGAATTTGCGGTACAACTTGACCTTCGGCAGCGGCGAGATGCGCCCGCCCGGGCGGGCCTCGACCCGGCGCACCCAATGATGCAGATCGGACATCCGGTCGCCGCTGCAGCCGCCGAGCAGGATCACCGCCGCCAGCGCCGCCGCCAGCGCCGCGCCGCGCGAACGGATCGTACGGGCGCCGGCGCTCATCGGTCGCCCCCCTCTTCGAGGTACCGGTAGGTCTTCGCCGTGAGGTCCATCACGAGCTTGCCGTCCTTCCCCTTCGGTTTGATCGAGATATTGTGCAGCGTCACGATTCGCGACAGCGCGGCCACGCCGCTCACGAATTTCCCGAACTCGTGGTAGGTGCCGGTGACCTCGATGCGAATCGGGAGTTCGGCGTAGAAGTCCTTGCGAATCTCCGCCTTCGGCTTGAACAGGCGGAATTCCAACCCGCTGGCCAGACCCGTCTGGGAGATATCCACCAGCAGATCGGGCACCTCGGTCTTGCTCGGCAGCTGGCGTAGCATGGCGCCGAAGGACTTGCGCATCTCGGCGAGCTGCTCCTCATAGGCATCGAGGTTCGCGGCCTTGCGCTGCTTGAACTCGAAGACCTGCTTGAGCGAGGTCTCCTTCTGCCGCGCCTGCTGCAGGTCGGCCCACTGGGTGCTGAGATCGAACCAGTAGCCGGCGAACAGCACCGCCACCGCGGCCAGCGCGATCGCCACGCCCTTGACCGGCCAGGGCCAGCTGCCGGCGTTGTTGACGTCCAGGTCGAGGTTCTTGAGATCCGACAGATTCACCGCCCGGCCCTCCGGCCGGCGCGCTTCGCTCCCGCCGCGCCCGCGCCTTCGTTCTTCGGCATGGCCTCACCGACCTGGAGCGTGAAATCGCTGACCCGGCCATTGGCGCTCGCGTGCGTGCGGATCACGTCCAACCGCGGATCGGTCAGCCAGCGGGTCGCATCGAGCCTGCGCATGTATTCCGACACCCGCGCATTCGACTGGGCCACGCCCTGGATTTTGAGGCCGTCGCCGCTCTGTGCGATCCCCTTGAGGTACACCCCATGCGGCAGCGTGGTCACCATTTCCTGGAACAGATGCACCACCTCCGGTCGACTGTGCTGCAGGCGCTGGATGATCTCCATGCGCGCCAGGAGTTTCGTCTTCGTCGACTCGAGGTCCTTGATCTTACGGATCCGCCCGTCGAGCCGGGTGATCTGCTGCTGCAGATAGTGGTTGCGGCTGTTCTGGTAGCCGATCATGCCGCTCACCCGAATATGGAACAACAGCACCACCAGGCCGGCCAACACCGCGGCCCCGACGAGCACGGTGATGAACTCGCGCTGGCGCTCTTTGCGCAGATCCTCGCGCCAGGGCAATAGGTTGATGCACGCCATGTCAGTCGAAGCTCCGCAGGGCCAGACCGCAGGCGATCATCAGGGCCGGGGCGTCGTTGCCGAGGGACTGGGGGTTGATCCGCGAGGCCAGGGTCATGTTCGCAAACGGGTTGGCGATGGTGGTGCCGGTCCCCACCCGCTCCTCGATCAACTCGTCCACGCCCGCAATCGACGCGCTGCCGCCGGCGAGCACGATGTGATCGACGTTATCGTACTGGCTGGACGAGAAGAAGAATTGCAATGAGCGACCGACCTGCTGGGCCATGGCGTCCTTGAACGGCTCCAGGACCTCCGTCATGTAGTTGTCGGGCAGTCCGCCCTGCTTCTTGGCCTGCCCGGCCTCCTCATAAGAGAGTCCGTAGCGGCGCATGATCTCTTCGGTGAGCTGCTTGCCGCCGAAGACCTGCTCGCGAGTGTAGATGATCTTGCGATCGTGGAGCACGCTGAGCGTCGTCATGGTGGCTCCTACATCGAGCACGGCGATGGTCTTGTCCGCCCCGGCGTCCGGTATCTGCTCGGCGATCAGGGAGAAGGCGTTCTCCATCGCGAAGCCCTCGACGTCCATCACCTTGGCGGTGAGCCCGGCGATCTCCAGGGCGGCGACCCGGGTCTCGACGTTCTCGCTACGCGAGGCGGCGAGCAGGACGTCCACTTGCCGGGGGTTCTTCTCGTTCGGCCCCAGCACCTCGAAATCCAGGTTGATCTCCTCCAGCGGATAGGGGATATACTGATCCGCCTCGAGTTGGACCCGGCTCTCCTGCTCTTCCGGGCTGAGTCCGGCCTCGAGCTGGACGACCTTGGTGATCACCGCCGAGCCGGCGACGGCGACGGCGACGTTCTTCAAGCGGGTTCGCGATTTCTCCACCGCGCGGCGCACCGAATCGCCGACCGCCTCGACGTCGGCGATGCTCTTCTCCACCACGGCATTCTGGGACAACGGGGCCACCGCGTAACTCTCCACCCGGTAGCGGACGCCATCGCGCCCCAGCTCGAGCAGCTTCACGGCCGTACTGCTGATATCGATCCCCAGGAGGGGTGATCGTTTCCCTTTGAACCCCAGCACGGTTTTTTATATCCTTTTGAAAGCGTTAGCTTGCAAGACAAGCCGCGCGTCCGAAATTACACTCCAGAGACCACCCGGTGTCAACGAAAAGCGTAGCGGCACGGCACTCTCCGGCTTAACGAAATTCTTCGGCTTCCCGGCGTTTCCTTCCATGAAACCCATCACAACCTCCCGTCCGCCCGCCGGCACCCGATGAAGCCCCTGTTCAAGGCGTTGCGAACGGTTATCGGCATCCTCCTCGCCGGCTTTACGGCCGGAGTCGTGACGCTGTTCGCAACCTACCTCTATCTGCAACCGCAATTGCCCTCGGTGACGCACCTGCGCGACATACGCCTCCAGGTCCCGTTGCGGGTCTATACCGGGGACGGTGCGCTGATCGCCGAGTTCGGCGGAAAGCGCCGGATCCCGGTGGCGTACGAAGACCTGCCGCCCCTGGTCATCCAGGCGTTCCTGGCCGCCGAGGACGATCGATTCTTCCGGCATCCGGGCGTCGACTACCATGGGCTCCTGCGCGCGGCCTTCGAACTGATCCGTACCGGTCACAAATCCCAGGGCGGCAGCACCATCACGATGCAGGTCGCCCGCAACTTTTTCCTGAGCCGTGAGAAGACCTTCACCCGCAAGCTCAAGGAGATCTTCCTCGCCCTCAAGATCAACCGCGAACTAACCAAGCAGGAGGTCCTGGACCTCTACCTCAACAAGATCTACCTGGGCAACCGGGCCTACGGCGTCGGCGCCGCCGCCCAAATCTATTACGGCAAGAATCTCGACCGGTTGAGCCTGGCGCAGATCGCCATGATCGCCGGGCTGCCCAAGGCGCCCTCGCGCGACAACCCGGTGGCCGACCCGCGGCGCGCCAGGTCCCGCCGCGGGTATGTCCTCGGGCGCATGCTCGCGCTGGGGTATATCAACCGGCAGACCTACGAACGGGCCATGGCGGAGCCGGTCACCGCCGGCCTGCATACGCTCACCGTGGGGGTGCACGCGCCCTACGCAGCCGAGTTGGTACGCGCCGAGATGGTGGACCGCTACGGGCCGCAGGCGTACACGGCGGGCTACCGCGTCTACACCACCCTGAACGCACGTCTGCAGCGCGACGCCGAGGGCGCCCTGCGCGACGGGCTGCTGGCCTATGACCGGCGCCATGGCTACCGCGGCCCGGTGCGCAGGATCGACCCGGCCCTGCTGCGCGAGCCCGCGCGCCTCGACCGGATACTGGCCGACGTCCCGGCGACCGGCGACCTGCACCCGGGCATCGTCACGGCGCTCCGGAAACGCGCCGCCGTCCTCTATCTGGGGGCGGGTCGCAGCGACGTGCTCGACTGGGACGCCCTGTCCTGGGCGCGGCGCTATATCGACGTGGACCGCACCGGCCCGCGGCCCGAGCGCGCCGCGGACGTGCTCGCCCCGGGAGACGTCGTCTACCTCTACCGCCGCGCAAGGCACTGGTGGCTGGCGCAGCCGCCCGCCGTGCAGGGCGCCCTCGTCTCGGTGGACCCGCACGACGGGGCGGTCCGCGCCCTGGTCGGCGGCTTCGACTACTACCGAAGCAAATTCAACCGCGTGGTCCAGGCCGAGCGCCAGCCGGGGTCGAGCTTTAAACCCTTCATCTACTCGGCGGCGCTGCACAAGGGTTACACCGCCGCGAGCCTGATCAACGACGCACCGCTGGTATTCGACGATCCCGCGCTGGAGAACCTATGGCGTCCGGAGAACTACAGCGGACGCTTCCACGGGCCGACGCGACTGCGCGAGGGGCTGGTGCATTCGCGCAACCTGGTCTCCGTTCGTCTGCTGCGGGCGATCGGCATCGGCTATGCCATCGACTACGCGCGACGCTTCGGCTTCGACGCGGGGCAACTGCCGCGCAACCTCTCGCTGGCGCTCGGCAGCGCCGGCGTCACGCCGCTGCAGATGGCGCGCGCCTACTCGGTATTCGCCAACGGCGGCTACCGGGTGGAGCCCTACTACCTCGAACGGATCGTGGACGCCGACGACCGGGTGCGGTATCGGGCACGGCCGCGCACGGTCTGTCCCGACTGCGCGGGCGAATCCGCCGCCGGCGCGCCGTCACCCGATGCCGCGCCGCGGGTCATCTCGGCGCAAAACGACTACCTCATGGTGTCTATGATGAAGGACGTCATCCGCCGCGGGACCGGCCGGCGCGCGCGGATCCTGAAACGCACCGATCCGGCCGGCAAGACCGGCACCACCAACGACCAGCGCGACGCTTGGTTCTGCGGCTTCAACCGCGATCTGACCACCATCGCGTGGGTGGGCTTCGACCGGCCGGCGCCGTTGGGACACGGCGAAACCGGCGCGCGCGCCGCCCTGCCGATCTGGATCGAGTTCATGGGCGCGGCCCTGAAGGGGGTCCCGCAACGCCCGCTCCCGCAACCGCCCGGGATCGTCACCGTGCGCATCGATCGCGATACCGGACGCCCCACCTCACCCGACAACCCGGATGCGATCTTCGAGACCTTCCGCACCCGCTACGCCCCGCGGGCCAAACCGCGGGGCCCGCACCGCACCGAGCGGCCGGCGTCGCGCCCCGACGGCGGCCGCACGCCGGCGCCGTTATTCTAGGTGTTTCAGGCTTGGCGAGAGTCGTTCATACTACGGCACTCCCTCCTCAATGACCGGTGAGGGCACCTTCGATGCGAGCGCACGAGAGACCCGCGGCCACCCGAGGCTCCGCCAAAGATCAGCAGATGCGCCGGCGCATCGCCGTCGAGGCGGCGCGCATCATGGCCGAACAGGGGATCGACGACTTCCTGGCCGCCAAGCGCAAGGCCGCCGGGCGCCTCGGGGTCCCGGAGACCCGGAACCTGCCGCGCAACGTGGAAATCGAACAGGAACTCACCGCCTATCAGCGCCTGTTCCAGTCCGCCACCCAGCCGCACCGGTTGCGGCGGTTGCGCGAGCAGGCGCGCGAAGCCATGGAATTCTTCGCCCGGTTCAACTCGCGGCTGGTGGGATCGGTGCTCGAGGGCACCGCCGGCGGGCACTCCGACATCGATCTGCACCTGTTCGCCGACACGCCGGAGGAGGTGGTGCTGTTCCTGCTCCAGGAGCACATCCCGTTCGAGCGCGGCGAGCGCAAACTGCGCGTGGGGCGGGACCAGAGTGCGGTGTTCCCCGTATTCCGCTTCGTGGCCGGGGAGACCCCGATCGACCTGACGGTGTTTCCGGTCAACGGCATCCGCCAAGCGCCGTGCAGCCCGGCGGACGGGCGGCCCATGCGCCGCGCGACGTTGGAGACCGTGGTCCGCATGCTCGCGGAACCGGCCGGGGCCTGAGCCGGCCGGGGCTCGATCAGACCCCCGGCTCCTCAAACGCCGGATAGTGCCCCGGATAGCCGGTGCGCGCCACTCCGCCCTCCACAGCCGCGCGCGCCACCGCCGGGGCCACGTGGTGGATCAGGCGCGGATCCACCGGCTTGGGCAGGATGTAGTCGGGTCCGAAACTCAGCCGCTCCAGCTCGTAGGCCTGCAAGACCTCTTGCGGCACCGGCTCACGCGCCAAGCCGCGCAACGCATGCACCGCCGCGACCTGCATGTCCCGGGTGACGCCGCGGGCGCGCACGTCGAGCGCCCCGCGCATGATATAGGGGAACCCGAGAACGTTGTTCACCTGGTTGGGGTAATCGCTGCGCCCGGTCGCCATGATGACGTCGTCGCGCACGTCGTGGACTTCGGCCGGATGGATCTCCGGATCGGGATTCGCCAGCGCAAAGACGATCGGGCGCGGGGCCATCGAAGCGACCAGCCGCGCGCCCACCAGCCCGCCGCCGGAAACGCCGATGAAGACATCGGCGCCGTCCATCGCGTCGGCGAGGCTGCGCCGGTCGGTGTCCGCCGCCAGCGCCCGCTTGTGCGGGTTGAGGTCGTCGCGGCCGGTATGCAGGACGCCCTTGCGGTCGACCATCAGGATATGATCCTTCCTCGCACCGAGTGTGATCAACAGCCGCATCGAGGCGATCCCCGCGGCGCCGGCACCCAGGCACACGATGCGCGCCTCCTCGAGGGTCTTGCCCTGCAGCTCCAGGGCGTTCAGGAGACCGGCCGCGACGATGATCGCCGTGCCGTGCTGATCGTCGTGGAACACCGGGATCTCGAGCTGCTCGATCAGGGTCTGCTCGATCTCGAAACACTGCGGAGCGGCGATGTCTTCGAGGTTGATCCCGCCGAAGGTCGGCGCGATGCGCACCACCGTGTCGATGAATGCCTGCGGCGTGTCCGCGTCGACCTCGATGTCGAACACATCGAGATCGGCGAAGACCTTGAACAAGACGGCCTTCCCTTCCATCACCGGCTTCGCCGCCAACGGCCCGACCGCGCCCAGGCCGAGGACCGCGCTGCCGTTGGTGATGACCGCCACCAGGTTGCCCTTGGCGGTGTAGCGGAACGCCCGTTCCGGATCCTCGACGATGGCGCGCACCGGCGCGGCCACCCCCGGCGTGTATGCGAGCCGCAGGTCGTCGCGGCTCACGCACGGCTTGGTCACGCAGATGCCGATCTTGCCGGGCCGCGGCTCGGCATGGTAGCGCAACGCTTCGAACTTCAGTTGGTCTTCATTCATAGGATGCACTCGTGATCGGCAGAGGGATGGGCGCCCACCGGGGCGGTTCTGCGGGCGGCGCCACCCGGCCACCTCGATGCGTCGGCCGGGCTGCGGCTCACCGTCCGGGCAGAAGACGCTCACCGGGCGCACCGTCACCCGCGGGGCGGGTTCGGCGACGCGCAATCCGGCCGGGACCCGGATGATACGCAGTTTCAGGGGGCGGGCAAACCCGAGCCTCGGCCCGCCGGCGATGCTGCCGAATCCCACCGATTCGGTGCGCGCGCCAACGGTGTCGGCCGGGCGAGCCCTGCCCTACAGGCGCCGCCGGCAGGACCCCCTGTAGGGCGGGCCTCGGCCCGCCGACGACGCCCGGAATTTCGACGACACTGCGGATTTCGACGGCGTCGGCCGGGCGCCCCGGCCCTACCGGGGGACGCGATCACCGATGCACGCAAGGGCGCGGGACGAGTTCCCGCCGGGGCGGCAACACCTCCGTCACGGCAGCACCTCGAGCGCCGTCGGGTAGCGCACGCGCAGGAACAGGCCCCCGGCATACCCGTGCACCCAGCCGCGCGCGAGCACCGTATGCCCGGCGAGCCCCTCCAGGTCGTGACCGACGAAATAGATGAGATCGGCGCGCGGGATGCGCACGGCCACCCGCCCCTCCAGCTCCAGCCACACAGAGCGCCGCGTGCGGCGCACCGCCCGCACCCGACCGGTCACCAAATGGAAACCACGCGCCCCCTCGGGCAGGCGCGCGGCAGGTATCGGCCGGTAGGCGGGCAACGCCCACACGCCGCGCCGGGCGCGGCGCGCGCGTGCCTCCGCGGCGCGGTAGCACTCCACGTGCCACAGATCGGGCGGTATCGCCAGGGCCGTGCCCAATCCGTCGTCCAGCAGCCGGATCTCCACGGAACGACCGCTGTCGAGATAGGCGTGGGCGAGGAGCCGCCCGTACGCATCACGCCGCTGCCGATCGAAACGCAGTCGCAATCGGTACCGGTGGCGCTCCAACAGGGTGCGCAGGCGGTCCCGCGCGGCCGCCGCCAGGGGTTGCGGGCCGCCGTGATCGGTATGCAATTCCGGGGTATCGATGCCGATCAGCCGCAACCGGTTCCCATCGGCGAGGCGCACGGTATCGCCATCGTAGACATAGGTGACGCGCACCCGTGCATCGACACGGTCGAGGCCGCAGCGCGCCCGCTCCGGGGCGCGTTGGGCGGCCCACGCACCGGTCGCGACCAGCGCGAGACACCCAACGAGAAGGGCGCCCGCCCGGGGCGCCCTTCGATTGCGTATCCGGCCGTGCATCCGGGCTCAGTGCTCGCGAAGAAATCCGCTATGCGCCGGGGAGACGCGTTGCGGAGGGAGCACCTCCCTGACACGCCCGGGCCGCAAACGCCGGCGTCGGACGCTCAGGCGCTCTTGATCCCATACTTGCGGCGGAACTTCTCGACCCGCCCCGCGGTATCCATGATCTTCTGCTTGCCCGTGTAGAACGGGTGACACTGGGAGCAGATCTCGATGTGCAGATCCTGCATCGCGGTGGAACGGGTCGTGAAACGGTTGCCGCAACTGCAGGTCACCGTGATCTCACGGTACGGGGGATGAATATCCGGCTTCATGGAAAGTCCTCGGCAACTCTCGGTCCGAAATGCCCCGGCCCGCAGACCGCAACGACGTCGGGCCACGGGACGAAAGGGAGTGGGATGGTACTGGAAAGGCGCCGGCCCTACAAGCCCGGTCAGCAACGCGCCGCCGGGTCCCGGAACGCGAGCACGACGGCTTCCCGCCCGGGGACCTGCGGCCGCGATGGAACGCCGCCCCCGATTTCCGACAGGCGGTGCAGGTTGTCGAGCAGGCCGCCGTCGCACAGTACCGCCTCCCACATCATGCCATGGATCCGCTGGCACGCCACCAGTGGGTTGCGGGTCGTGCGCCGCACCTGATCGATGCGCCATTGGAGTCCGCGCAGGCGACGCTGACGATCCCGTGGTGCACGACGGATCGCCTCCTCCACGACCGCGGCCCGCTCGGCTTCGAAGCCGAGCGGATCGGTGCGTGCCAACGCGGCCCAATATTCGAAGTCGAAGCCGTGGATGGCGGGCTTGGCCATACACCCCTCCTCCGGCGGCGCGCCGGGTTTTTCTTTAAGTCTTTTTTGCAGAATAGCACAGGCCGGTGCCGATATGAGAGAGCGATGGCGCGCCGGGGGGGGCCGTATATTTCTGTCTGTATAAACAACGTGTTGTCGCAGCGCGCGCGCAGGGCCGCCGGCCGCCTCAAGATAACGGTATGTTTCTGAATAAAATTTCCTTTATCCACAAAACCTGTGGATAACGTTGTGGAAGAAATGGGATCAAAGTCGCCAACGTCTCAGTCTCTTTGGGACTTTTACAAAACGATGACAAAATGACCGTTCCCGTCTATCTTTAAAAAACAATTCGTTAACGATAAATCCACGGGAATCCTGGAATTTTGCCGGAGAAACCCCCGGAACAACGGCCACTACACCGAGGGTGTGCATAAAGCAAGCCAGGGCGGAGGCCGTCGAAGATCCCCGCGCCGGGCGGGTGAACGGTTCGGAGGAGGCGGTCCGTGGGGTGGGCAAACGGCGACTCCGGGCGATCTTCGACACGGCGCCGACCCCCGGCGCTGCAAGTCCGCCGGGGTGGAAAACGCTCCCCCGCGGCACGGCCGCTCAACCCGCGCCGGCTCGATCACGGGCTTCACCCTCCGGGAGAAAACGTACCAGCACCTCGTTGAGAAAGCGCCGACCGCGCGCCGTGGTCCGCACACAAGACGCATCGAGTCGCACCAACCCGAGATCCGCGGCCTCCCGCAGTTCGGACGCCGCGCGCGCGAAGGGCAACCCGGTGCGCGCCTCGAAGAGCGCCGGCGCGAATCCCCCGGTCAGGCGCAGGGCATTCATCATGAACTCGAAGACGAGATCCGCGGGACCCGGCCACGACCGCCCGGCAACCCGTTGCGCCCCGGACGCGGTCTCGAGGTAGCGGGCCGGGCGACTCTGCTTCCAGTATCGTCCGATCCGCCACTCCGGGAGCCGGGTGAGCTTGCCGTGAGCGCCGGCGCCGATCCCCAGGTAGTCCCCGAACTCCCAGTAGTTGCGGTTGTGCCGACACTGTCCGCCCGCACGCGCATAGGCCGAGACCTCGTAACGATCATAGCCGCGCGCCGCAAGGGACTCCTCGGCGCCACACTGCATCGCCCAGATCGTGTCTTCCGCGGGCAACGACGGTGGCCGCCGGTGAAACGGCGTACCCGGCTCCAGCGTGAGCTGATAGACCGAAACATGGTCCGGCCCCAGTGCACAGGCGGTGAGCAGGTCGTCGCGGGCCTCGGCACGCGTCTGCCCCGGCAATCCGTACATCAGATCCAGATTCAACCGGGAAAACCCGGCCCGATGCGCCTCCTCGGCCCCCGCCAGGGCCTCGGCGCGCCCGTGGATACGCCCGACGCGCGCCAGCAGCCGCGCCTGGAAACTCTGCACCCCGATGGACAGGCGATTGACACCGGCCGCGCGCAACTCCGCGAACCGCCCCCGCTCGACGGTGCCGGGGTTCGCCTCGAGACTCACCTCTGGATCGAACGGCGCCGGAAACCGGGCGCGCACCCCGTCCAGCAGCCGCGCCACCGCCCGCGCCGGGAACAGACTCGGCGTACCGCCACCCAGAAACACGCTGACCAGACGTCGGTCGGCAGCCCCCCCGCCTTCCTGTTCCAGGTCCCGGTCGAGGTCCGCGAGCAGCGCATCGACGTAGGCGCGCTCCGGCACGGGGCCGCGCAGGGCGTACGAATTGAAATCGCAATACGGGCACTTGCGCACGCACCAGGGCAGGTGGACATAGAGCGCGAGCGGCGGCACGGGCGGTTGAACCGGCGGCGCTTGATCGGATTCCACTTCGGCACTCCGAACGGAGGGGTTCAAGGGGTCAGAGTACTTGAAATCTCCAGCGACAACGCAAGAAGCCGGCGCAGTTGGGATTCGGCGAATACCGGCAGAAACGAATGCCCAAATACCCAGAAGTCAAGCCTGACCCCGGCGCTTAATGCGGGGCGGCGGCCTTGCGCCGCCAGTAGGCGGCCCGTTGCGGATCGGGGGTTATGCCCAGCAGGCCCCGGTCGTAGATGTGGGCCAGTGCCGCCATCGCATGCCGGTTGCCGTTGCGTGCCGCGGCCCGCAGCCAGTGCACCGCCAGCGCCGGGTCGCGCGGTACGTCCCAGACCCCGCTCTCGTAGCGCAGTCCCAACTCGTACTGGGCACGCGCGTCACCGGCCCGCGCGCGCCGCTCCAGGACCTCCGCCGACTGCTGGAAGGTCAGGGCGCTCTCCTGGCCGGCCTCTTCCATCAAGTGCAGCAGTTTCACCGCGTCGGACTGGCCCTGCGCCGCGGCCCGGCTCAGCCAGTCGGTACTGCGCGCCGCGTCCTGTGGCACGCCGTAGCCCTCGTGGTACATCTTGCCGAGTTGGTACTGCGCCACCGCGTTGCCCTGCCGGGCGGCGCGCGCCAGCCAGCGGGCGGCGGCCTGCGGGTCGCGGGTCGTCCCGCGGCCGGCCAGCAGGGCCTCGCCCAGCCGCAACTGGGCCTGTGCGTTGCCGGCGCGGGCGCTGCGCCTCCACCAGTAGACCGCGTGCGACGGATCGGCGGGCACCCCGATGCCCTTGGCATACAATTCGCCGAGTTTGAGCTGTGCGTACGGTTGGCCGTCGCGCGCCGCGCGCCGCAGCCAGTAGACGGCGCGCGACGGATCGCGGTGCAGCCCGTAGCGGCCCTCCAGGTAACCGAGCCCGAGGAGCAGTTGGGCACCGGGGTTTTCCTCGCGGGCCGCACTGCGGATGGCCGAAAGATCCTGCACGCCGGCAGGCCCGGCCGCCCACAGCGGCGGGACCAGGGCCAGCCAGGCACCGATGCCGATGATCGCGAGCCGGGCGCGGGATCGCCCCGGACGAAGGCGCCCGGCCCGGCGCGGTGCGAGGCCGTGGGCGATGTGCGTCATGACTGCACGCCCCGAGCCGGCGTGCGGTCATCGGCCCGCACATGACCCAGCGCGGCGACCAATGCGCGTAGCGCCCGGCCCCGGTGGCTGAGCCGGTTCTTGCGCTCGGCCGGGAGTTCGGCCGCCGAACATCCCTCCCCGGGCACGAAGAACACCGGGTCGTAGCCGAAGCCGTTCGCACCTGCCGGGGCTTCGAGGATCCGCCCCTCCCAGGTCCCCCGGCAGATCACGGGGGTCGCATCCGCCGCATGGCGCAGGTAGACCATCAGGCACTGAAACCGCGCCGTGCGCCGCGCGGGCTCGACCCCGCGCAGGGCCTCCAGCAGCTTGTCGAGATTGGCGCGGTCCCCGGCGCCGGGGTCGGCGTAGCGCGCCGAGTAGATCCCGGGGGCGCCGTCGAGTGCATCGACCTCCAGGCCCGAATCGTCGGCGATGGCGCCGAGCGCGGTGTGGCGCGCCGCGTTGCGCGCTTTGAGGATCGCGTTCTCCACGAAGGTGAGGCCGGTCTCCTCCACCTCCGGCACACCGAACTCCGTCTGCGGCACGATGGTCAATCGCGCCCCGGCGAGCAGCTCATTGAACTCGCGCACCTTGCCGGGGTTGTTGCTGGCCAGTACCAGGGTCGTCATAGCCCCTCCGTCCCAACGACACCGCTGATCCGCCTCCGCCCCGGCGGGTTCCCGACGGGGCGTTGAACGCAGTCCCGTCCGCCCTCTCCGGGCACGGCGCGTGTCCGCACCCGGACGCGGGCGCCCGGACACCGCCGTGCCCGGGTGACGAACGGGCCTTTCGGCTTCGGTCTAGTCACCGGCCAGGGCCTCGCGCTGCAGTTCCATGAGGTGCGCGGTCCCGCGCCGGGCCAGCTCCAGCATGGTGAGCAACTCCTCCATGCGGAAGGCGTGCCCCTCGGCGGTCCCCTGGACCTCGATGAAGGCGCCCGCGTCGTTCATCACCACGTTCATATCGGTCTCCGCCTGGCAGTCCTCGGCATAGTCGAGATCGAGCACCGGCGTGCCGGCATGAATACCGACCGAGACCGACGCCACCATGCCGTGGATCGGGTCGCGCACGCCGCGCACCCCTCCGCGCAGCAATCCGCGCGCGGCGTCGACCAGCGCCACATAGGCGCCGGTGATCGCGGCGGTGCGGGTTCCGCCGTCGGCCTGGATGACGTCGCAATCCAGCGTGATGGTGCGCTCGCCCAGAGCCGCCGGGTCCACCGCCGCACGTAGCGCGCGCCCGATCAGGCGCTGGATCTCGAGCGTGCGCCCGCCCTGACGCCCGCGCGCCGCCTCGCGCGGCATGCGCTCGCCGGTGGCGCGCGGCAGCATGCCGTACTCGGCGGTCACCCAGCCCCGGCCCTTGCCGCGCAGAAACGGCGGCACGCGTTCGGCCACGCTCGCGGTGCACAGCACGCGGGTATCGCCGAATTCCACCAGCACCGAGCCCTCGGCATGGCGGGTGTAGTGGCGGGTGAGGCGCACGCGGCGCATTTCGTCGGTGGCACGGCCGCTGGGGCGCATAGAGTCTCCTGGATAATCTGGGAACGAAGCGTTCGATATGGTACCGCATCCCTGCTCATGCGGGGGCCGCGTGGGGGCGCCGCACGCCGGTCGGGGGAGGCCGGGCCGCCCCCCGGCGCAGGGCCAGCACGCTGACGTTATCGCTATGCGGTCGCGCGGCCCGCACGGCCGCGCGTGCGAGCGACTCCACGCACGGGGCCAACGGCCCCGCGGCACGCAGGGCGCCGAGAATCCGCTCCTCCGGGAGGACCGACAGGCCGTCGGAGCACAACAACAGTACATCGCCGGGCTCCAGCACGACCCCGCCGCCCGGCTGCGCCCGCACCGGGCCCTCGCCGCCGAGCACACGGGTCACCCGATGGCGCAGGGGATGGGTGCGCCGCGCCGCGGCGTCGATCGATCCCTCGCGGTAGAGGTCCTCGGCAACGTTGTGGTCGCGCGTCTGCAGGACCTCACCCGCGGCGCGCAGCAGATACAGGCGGCTGTCGCCGGCGTGCGCCCAGGTGGCGCACCCGTCCTCCACCACGACCGCTACACAGGTGGTGAGCGGGACGACCGGCGGGTGCTCGGCGAGGCCGCGCGCCACGATCCGCGCGTGGGCCTCCTCGAAGATCGCGCACAGAAACGCCGCCGGGTCCGCGAGCGGCCGGGGCGCCGCGCGAAAGGCCTCCACCACGGTGTCCACCGCGACCTCGGCGGCCAGTTCCCCGCGCGGGTGCCCCCCCAGCCCATCGGCGAGCACCAAGAGCACGCCGGAGCCGATCTCCGCACAGCCGATACGGTCCTGGTTCCGGTCCCGATCCCCGCGCAGGCTCGCCTGCGCGATCTCATAGCCCATGGCGCGACCCCCGCGCGTGCGCCGGCGCACATTTCCCTACGTCCGTCGGAAAGTTTACCATTGCCCGTTCAGCGGCGCGCGGCGCCCGGCCACGCCCGGAGGACCCCCTATCGTGACCCGAAGTATGACCGGATTTGCGCGGCACGAGGATCACGGGGCCTTCGGCCTGCTCTCCTGGGAATTGCGCAGCGTCAATCACCGCTACCTGGAAATCACCCTACGCCTGCCGGAGGACTTCCGCGTCCTGGAAGAACGCGCGCGCGCGGCGGTCAAACGGGTCCTGCATCGCGGCAAACTGGACGCCACGCTGCGCTTCGAGGCCGCTCCGGAGCTACGCCCGGAGTTGTCCATCGACCGGGAACTGGCGAGCCGCCTGGTCCATATCAGCCGCGAGATCGATTCCCTGCTGTACAATCCGGCGGCGGCCAACTCGGTGGAGATCCTGCGCTGGCCGGGGGTGTTGCAGATGACCCGGCCCGACCTGGAGCCCGTGCAGGACGAGGCGCTGCGCCTCCTGGACGAGGCCCTCGCGCAACTCGTGGAGTCCCGGTTGCGCGAAGGCACGCGACTGCAGGAGGTCATCGCGCAACGTTGCGATGCACTGGAGACGGCCATACCGCCGGTGCGCGAGCGCCTGCCCGACACGTTGGAGGCCTACCGCCGGCGCCTGCAGCGGCGGCTCGCGGAACTCAAGATCGCGGCCGACCCGGGGCGCCTGGAGCAGGAACTGGCGCTGACGGCCCAGCGCATGGACGTAGAGGAGGAACTCGACCGACTCACCATGCACGTCGCGGAGCTGCGCCGGGTCCTGGAACGCGACGAACCGGTGGGCCGGCGACTGGATTTTCTGATGCAGGAATTCAACCGCGAGGCGAACACCCTGGCCTCGAAGTCCGCCGACGGCGAGGTCACCCGGGCCTGCGTGGAGATGAAGGTCCTGATCGAACAGATGCGTGAACAGGTACAGAACATCGAGTAAACCTCTGCAGGGAAACCCGCACCCGACGGGATGGCCGTGGCGGCCGACCCGCACCGCATGGCAACCGACCAAGGAAATGTGAATCCGGTGAGTGCCGAACCATCCCCCGCCGCGCCGGCGCGCGGCACCCTGTACATCGTCTCGGCCCCCTCCGGGGCCGGGAAGACCAGTCTCGTGCGGGCCCTCACCGAGGCCGACCCGGACGTGTCGGTGTCGATATCGCACACCACCCGTGCCCCGCGTCCCGGGGAGCGTGACGGGGTCGACTATCACTTCGTGGCCCACGATGTCTTCGCTGACATGGAGCGCGCCGGCCGCTTTCTCGAACACGCCACGGTCTTCGATCACCGTTACGGCACCTCCCGCGATGACGTGGTCGCCCGTCTCGATCGCGGGGTCGACGTGATCCTGGAGATCGACTGGCAGGGCGCGCGCCAAGTGCGCGCCGCCCTGCCCGGCAGCGTCGGCATCTTCGTCCTGCCGCCTTCGCGCGAAGTGCTCGAACAACGCCTGCGCGGACGCGGGCAGGACAGCGAGGAGGTCATCCGGCGCCGCATGCAAGACGCGGTGCAGGAGATATCGCACTACGGCGAGTACGACTACCTGGTAATCAACGACGACTTCCGGCGTGCGCTCGACGATCTGCAAGCCATCCTGCGCACGCAACGACTGGCGCGGACCCGGCAGCAGGTCCGCCAGGCGGATCTGCTGCGGGGGCTGTTGGCCTAGCGCGGCGCTTTCGACTATAGTGGAGAATGGCGCGCCGGGGCCGAACCGGGTGCCGGAACCGACCCCCAGACCGATCACCCCAGAACCGATCCCAGGAGACTGGACCCTATGGCCCGCGTCACCGTAGAAGACTGCCTCGATAAAACCGACAACCGCTTCCAACTCGTACTGGTCTCCGCAAAGCGCGCGCGTCAGCTCGCGCGCGGCGCGCCGCCGATGCTGGATTGGGAGAACGACAAGCCGACGGTAATGGCCCTGCGCGAGATCGCGGCCGGCGCGGTCACGGCCGCCAACGTGGACGAGATCGGCAAGGTGGCCGTCGCATCCCCGGACGATGAACTCGCCGCACTGCTCAGGGAAGCGGGGGGCGACCAACCCGCGGCACCCGGCGCCGAAGCCGCCGCGACCGAGGCGGGCCCGGTCACCGCCGACGCCGCCGCTCCTGAACCCGCCGCGAAATCCGCTCCGGAACCCGCCGCGGAACCCGCCGTGGAACCCGCCGTGGAACCCGCCGCGGAACCCGCCGCGGAACCCGCCGTGGAACCCGCCGTGGAACCCGCCGCAGAACCCGCCGCGGAACCCGCCGCGGAACCCGCCGTGGAACCCGCCGCAGAACCCGCCGCGGAACCCGCTCCGGAACCCGCCGCCGAGGCCGATGCGCCGAAGCAGGCCGCCGCGCCCGGCGACGAGCCGGCGGACGCCACGGCCGATGCGACCGGATCCTCCGAGCCCGATCAGGGGCCGGAGCAGGCCGGGGAGACGCCTCAGGGCGAGGGTTGACGATTCCACTCATCGGCGGGCGCGGCCCATGGCGGGCGGCCCGTCCGCATGCCGGATCCCGACTGACATGGCCAAGGTGACGACGGCGGCCAATCCCCACCACCCCGGCGCCACCCCGGCGCCACCCCGGTTCCTGATCAGCGACCTGTGTACCCTCCTAGAGACCTACCTGGAGCCGGAGCAGGTCCGGGACGTGTACCGCGCCTACCTGTTCAGCGCAGAGGCCCATGAGGGCCAGAATCGTCTCAGCGGCGAACCCTACATCTATCACCCTCTGGCGGTGGCGCGGATCCTCGCCGAGATGCACATGGACCACCAGAGTCTCGTGGCCGCGCTGCTCCACGACGTCATCGAGGACACTCAGACCGTAAAGACCCAACTCGCGCAGGAGTTCGGCGAGGGGGTCGCGGAGCTGGTGGACGGGGTCAGCAAGCTCACCCAGATCGAGTTCCAGTCCCAGGCCGAGGCCCAGGCGGAGAACTTCCGCAAGATGCTGCTGGCCATGGTGCGCGACATCCGGGTGATCCTCATCAAGCTCGCCGACCGGCTGCACAATATGCGCACCCTTGGGGCGCTGCGCCCGGAGCGGCGCCGCGCCATCGCCCGCGAGACCCTGGAGATCTACTCCCCGATCGCCAATCGTCTCGGGATGAATGACCTGCGCATGGAACTCGAAAACCTGGGTTTCGCGGCGCTGTACCCCGCGCGCGCGCGCATCCTCGGCGAGGCGGTGCGCAAGGCCCGCGGCAACCGCAAGGAAATCCTGAGCAAGGTCGAGACGGCCATCAAGCGCCGGCTGCGCCAGGAGAACCTATCCGGAGAAGTCATCGGTCGCGAGAAGCACCTCTACAGCATCTACCAGAAGATGCACCAGAAGGGGCTCCCGTTCAACGAGGTCTTCGACGTCTATGCCTTCCGCATCATCGTCGATACGGTCGACTCCTGTTACCGCGTACTCGGCGCCATGCATAACCTGTACAAGCCGGTACCGGAGCATTTCAAGGACTACGTGGCGATCCCCAAGTCCAACGGGTATCAGTCGCTGCACACCGTTCTGTTCGGCCCCTACGGCGTCCCGATCGAAATCCAGATCCGCACCGAGGACATGGATCGGGTCGCCGAATCGGGCATCGCCGCGCACTGGCTGTACAAGTCCGGGGACGAGGAGGGCCTGCCGCAGGTCCGCGCCCGCGAGTGGCTGCACGGGGTACTCGAGTTGCAGAAGAACGCCGGGGACTCGCTGGAGTTCCTGGAGAACGTCAAGATCGACCTGTTCCCGGACGAGGTCTACATCTTCACGCCCAAGGGGCAGATCATGAAGCTGCCGCGCGGTGCCACCGCCGTGGACTTCGCCTACGCGGTGCATACCGATATCGGCAAGCGTTGCGTCGCGGTGAAGATCGACCGGCGCCTGGCCCCGTTGCGCACCGCGCTCGCCAACGGGCAGACCGTGGAGATCGTCACCGCGCCGGGCGCGCGGCCGAATCCCGCGTGGCTGAGTTTCGTGATCACCGGCAAGGCGCGCTCCAACATCCGCAGCTACCTGAAGAACCTCCAGCGTCGCGAGGCCGTGCAGCTCGGCCGGCGCCTGCTCGACTGGGCGCTCGCGAATCTGCAACTCCCGGTCGAGGACATCCCGCCGGCGCGCCTCGAAGAGCTGCTGCGCGAACTGGGCCTCCCCGATCTGGACGCGCTGCTCGCGGAGATCGGGCTCGGCAACCGCATCGCCTCGCTGGTGGCGCGGCGCCTGGCACCCGCAGAGAAAGGGGAGACCGCCGGGGCCGGGCCGGCGGACGAGCCCCGGCCCGGCCCGCTGGCGATCCGGGGCTCCGAGGGGATGGTGGTCACCTATGCCAAATGCTGTCATCCCATCCCCGGCGATTCGATCCTCGGCTTCCTGAGCGCCGGGCGCGGCATCGTGATCCATACCGGGAGTTGCAAGAACGTCGCCGAGTTCCGCAAGCGCCCGGAGAAATGGATCGACGTGGAATGGGGGCGCGCCATCGACGCGGAATTCCCGGTGGAGGTGCGGGTGGACGTGGCCAACCAGCGCGGCGTGCTGGCGAGCGTGGCGGCGACGGTCGCCGGGATGGGATCCAACATCGAGAACGTTCGCATGGAGGAACGCGACGGTATGACCAGCGCGATGACGCTGGTGATCGACGTGCGCGATCGCCGCCACCTCGCGCGCATCATGCGCCGGATCCGCGCCATGGAATCGGTCATGCGCATCACGCGCACGCGCGGCTGACGGACCCCCGACCGACCCGGCCGGCAACAGGAGCAAGACCCGATGTCCAGAGAGATCATCCGCACCCGGCACGCGCCCGAGGCCATCGGCACGTACTCGCAGGGCGTGCGTTGCGGGCGTACCGTGTACCTGTCCGGCCAGATCCCCCTGGTGCCGGAGACCATGGAACTGGAGGACGGCGGGATCGAGTCCCAGGTCCGGCGCGTGTTCGACAACCTGGCGGCGGTCGCCGCGGCGGCCGGCGGGGGACTCGGCGACGTGGCCAAACTCAACGTCTATCTCACGGACCTGGCGCACTTCCCGGTGGTCAACCGGGTGATGAGCGAATACTTTCGGGAACCGTTCCCGGCACGCGCCGCCGTCGGCGTCGCCGCCCTGCCGCGCGATGCGGCGGTGGAAATGGACGCGATCCTGGAACTCGGGGAATGAGCGCCGCGCCGGAACGCCCCTGCGCCGGCCCGTAACGCCCCCCCGACGCCCCATGGAAACCGGCCGTTCCGGTCCGCCGCGAACCGCACCCGCCCCGCCTCCGGGCTCGTCCACCCGCCCGGAGGCGGGCGGACTCGATGCGCTGGCGGTCACGACGCTGCGCGGCGTGGGTCCGCGCGTCGCCGAGCGACTCGACCGGCTCGGCATTCGCACCGTCCAGGATCTGCTGTTCCATCTGCCGCTGCGCTACGAAGATCGCACCCGCGTCGTACCGATCGGTTCGTTGCGCATCGGTGCCTCCGCACTCGTGGAGGGTGAGGTGGAACTCACCGAACTCGGGCGCGGGCGCCGGCGCGCGCTGCTGTGCCGTATCGGCGACGGCACCGGCAGCCTCACCCTGCGGTTCTTTCATTTCAACGCGCGCCAACAGGAGACGCTGCGGCGCGGGCGCCGGGTCCGCTGCTTCGGCGAGGTGCGCGCCGGCCCCGTCACCACGGAGATGATTCACCCCGAGTACCGGATCGCGGGCGACGCGGACGAGGAACCGGAGGAGGATCGTCTCACGCCGATCTACCCGACGACCGGGGGGCTGCATCAGTTGCGCCTGCGCGCCCTCACCGCGCAGGCCCTGGCACACCTCGCCGAACCCCCCGCCTCCGGCACCGGGTTGATCGAGTGGATCCCGAACGAGGTCCTGCGCCGCTTCCGCCTGCCGTCGCTGCCGGCGGCGGTGCGCTACGTGCATCGCCCGCCGCGCGGGGCATCGCTCGCCGAACTCGCCGAGGGCCGCCACCCCGCGCAGCGCCGGCTCGCCTTCGAGGAACTGCTCGCCCACCACCTGAGTCTGCGCCGGTTGCGTGAGCGGGTGCGGCGCCGGCCGGCCCCCGTCCTGCAGGGTCCCGGCCGGCTCACGGCGGCGTTGCGCGCGCGCCTGCCGTTCGCGCTGACCGCGGCCCAGGAGCGGGTGTTCACGGAGATTCGTCGCGATCTGGCGCTCGGAGTCCCGATGCTGCGCTTGGTGCAGGGGGACGTCGGCTCCGGCAAAACGGTGGTGGCGGCGCTGACGTGCCTGGAGGCGGTCGAGGCCGGTTGGCAGGCGGCGTTGATGGCGCCCACCGAACTGCTGGCCGAGCAGCACTTTCAAAACTTTCGGGGATGGCTGGAGCCGCTCGGCGTATCGGTCGGGCGCCTGACGGGCCGGCGTCGCGGCGCCGGGCGCGCCGCCTGCCTGGGCGCGCTGCGTGAGGGGACGATCTCGGTGGCGGTCGGCACGCATGCGCTGTTCCAGGACGAGGTGGACTTCGCGCGGCTCGGGCTGGTGATCATCGACGAACAGCACCGCTTCGGTGTCCATCAGCGTCTCGCCCTGCACGAGAAGGGGCGCCGCGACGGGCTGTACCCGCACCAGTTGATCATGACCGCGACGCCGATCCCGCGTACGTTGGCGATGACCGCCTACGCCGATCTGGACAACTCGGTGATCGACGAGTTGCCGCCGGGGCGCTTGCCGGTCAGGACCGTGGTCGTTCCCGACACGCGCCGGGACGAAGTGATCGAGCGGGTGCGCAACGCCTGCGGGGCGGGCCGCCAAGCGTACTGGGTGTGCACGCTGATCGAGGAGTCCGAGGCCCTGCAGTGCCGGGCCGCCGCCGATACCGCCGTAGCGCTGTCCGAGGCGCTGCCGGAACTGCGTATCGGGCTCGTCCACGGCCGCCTCAAGGATCGCGACAAGGTGCGGATCATGGGCACGTTCCAGAACGGGGACCTCGACCTGCTGGTGGCCACCACGGTCATCGAAGTGGGGGTGGACGTCCCCAACGCCGGGCTCATGATCATCGAGAACGCCGAGCGGCTCGGGCTCGCCCAACTCCACCAGTTGCGCGGGCGCGTAGGCCGGGGCCGGCGCGAGAGCGGTTGCGTGCTCCTCTACCACGGCACGCTCTCGGAGACCGCCCGCCAACGGCTCGCGGCGTTGCGCGAGACCCACGACGGCTTCGAGATCGCGCGCCGCGACCTCGACCTGCGCGGGCCCGGCGAGGTCCTCGGCACCCGCCAGACCGGCGCCCTGCAGCTCCACATCGCGGATCTGGCGCGCGACCGCGACCTGCTGCCGGCCGTCGAACAGGCCGCGACCCTGCTGCTCGAACGCCACCCCGGTCACGTCGCACCGCTGATCCGGCGCTGGCTCGGCGAGGGCGTGCGCTACGCCCAGGTCTGACCCCTCACGCCCCCGCGCGCCGCCGCACCCCTGCGGTATACTCGACAACCGGCGTCGGACCGCGCCCGGCAGCGGGCGCCGCCCGGCGGGGAATCCGCAAAACTCCAGGAAACGGCACGTTGAAACTCCCCGAGGAACCCCTCTGGCGGCCGGTTGCGGGGGCGGCGGGGGCGCGCCCGCCGCCCCCGATCGCGGCCTGGTTGCGTCCGGCCTCTTCGCTCACGCGCCGCCTGCGGCGGACCTGCGGTATCGGCTTCGCGGTGCGCGTGCTCAGCCAGGGTTGGGCCCGCCCGCTGCCGGACGAGGCACTGGCCCTGGCGATCGCGCCCGGGCGCCGGGCCTTCGTGCGCCGCGTGCAGTTGCTGTGCGACGGTGTGCCGTGGGTGTTCGGACGCACCGTGATCCCCGCCTCAACGCTGCGCGGGCGCCGGCGGCGCCTAGCCCACCTCGGCGAGACCCCGCTCGGGGCGGTGCTGTTCTCCGATCCCGGCCTGCGCCGCGAGTCGATCGATTTCGCGCGGATCACGCCGCCTTGTGCGTTGTTCACGGATGCCGGGGCGGACGCGGCGAACGAGGTCTGGGCGCGGCGCTGTCGCTACCGCCTGAAGGGACGGCGGCTGCTGGTCACCGAGGTGTTCCTGCCGGCGATCTCCCGCGCACCACCCGCCGAGTCCCTCGCCCGCCGTCTGGGCCGACACAACGGCGGGCACCATGATTGACCGCGAGCGCCTGCGGGAACGCGGCGCCGAATACCTGCGGCTGATGCGTTTCGACCGCCCGATCGGGACGCTGCTCCTGCTCTGGCCGACCCTGTGGGCGCTGTGGATTGCGGGCACCGGCCGTCCGCGCCCGGGGCTGGTCGTGATCTTCGTGCTGGGGGTGATCGTCATGCGTGCGGCCGGCTGCATCATCAACGACTATGCGGACCGCGACTTCGACCCTCACGTGCGACGCACGCGGGAGCGACCGCTGGCCGCCGGGCGGGTCACGGTGCGCGAGGCCATGACCCTGTTCGCGCTGCTGTGCGCCGTCGCCTTCCTGCTCGTGCTGCTCACCAACCGGCTGACGATCCTGCTGTCCTTCGTCGGCCTCCTTCTGGCCGCCAGCTACCCGTTCATGAAGCGCTACACCTACCTGCCGCAGGTCTACCTGGGAGCAACCTTCGGCTGGGCGATCCCGATGGCGTTCGCGGCCCAGACCGGTGCGGTACCACGCGTGGGCTGGCTGCTGTTCATCGGCAACGTGCTCTGGGCGAGCGTCTACGACACGATCTACGCGATGGTCGACCGCGAGGACGACCTGCGCATCGGCGTGAAGTCCACCGCGATCCTGTTCGGCGACGCCGACCGCTTCCTGATCGGGGTACTGCAAACCCTGCTGATCCTCGACCTGGTGCTGGTGGGACGGGTCGCCGGGCTGGGCGCGTGGTACTACGCGGGCGTGGCGGGCGCGGCGGCCCTCGCGTCGTATCATCAGTACCTGATCCGCGACCGCGACCCGCAGCAGTGCTTCCGGGCGTTCCTGCACAACCACTGGCTCGGAATGGTGGTCTTTGCAGGGATCGTGGTGGACTATCTCAGTCGCTGAGGTCGTGGGACGCGCCGTCCCCGACCGGCAACACCCGCCAGCGCCCGACCGCGAGACGCACCCGGGTCGTCCCGCGCCGCGCCTCGATTCTCGCCGGCAACTCGAATCGATCGACCCGCCGATAGCCGGCGATCGCCAGCGTCCACCCCGCCTGGGTGAGGCCGCGGATGCGCCCGTCGGGACCCAGGCGCAGCCGATAGGCGCGCCCGGGCTCCGGAACGCCGCGCACCCAATAGGCGAGGGCCCGCACCGGCAGCCGCCAGCCCAGGTGCCGCTCGAGGAGTACGGCGGCGGTCGCCGCGCGATAGCGCCCGCCGCTCGAGGTGCGCAGTTCCACGCCGCCCGGCCCCCCCTGCAGATCCAGCGCCCCCTGGCCCAGCGGGCCGACGAACCGGATCCGGTAATGGGCACCGCGCTGGGTCCAGCGCAGGCTGCCGCTCCACGCCCGGTCGTCGACCCGCAGGCCGATCCGCCCCGCCAGTGACCAGCCCGGGATCGCCTGTACGGCCCGAATGTGCGCCGCCGCCGGCGGCGCCGGCCCGAGGGCCGGGAGACGCGGGGCGGCGCAGCCGGCGAGCCCCAGGACCAGGACGAGAGCACCGCACGCGGCGCGTGCCGAACCGGGCCCCGGGCGGTCCCGCCCCCTCATCCGGCCCTTCGGACCCCTTCCCCCCGCGGGGGGAGTGGCGATCGCGGCGGCCTCCGGCCGCGCCGGGAACGCGCGGGATATCACGGCGCGAGACGTTTCACCACCGCGCGCAGGGCCGTGCTGTCCGGATGCCGGCGCAGTGCGGCCTGCCATACCTTGCGCGCCGCGGCGTGTTTGCCGTCGGCCCACAGCACCTCGCCCAGGTGCGCTGCGATCTCGTCGTTGCCGCCGCTCAGCTTCAGGGCGCGGCGCAGGAAACCCAGCGCCTCCGGATAGTGACCGAGGCGGTACTGGACCCAACCCATGCTGTCGAGGATCGCGGGGTCATTGGGGCGGCGCTTCAACGCCTTGCGGATATACCCGAGCGCCTCCCGATAGCGGGTGGTGCGATCGGCCAGCGTGTAGCCGAGGGCGTTGAGGGCCATGGCATTGTCCGGGTCGCGGGCGAGGATCGCGCGCAGGTCCCCCTCGCTGCGCTGCAACTCGCCGAGGTGCTCGGCGATCAAGGCCCGGCCGTAGAGCAGGTCGTTGTTGTCCGGATAACGCCGCAACGCCTGATCGTAGACCGTCATCGCCTGCCGGTAGCGCTTCGCCTCACGCAGGATCCCCGCCTCCGCCAGATAGAGGCGCACCGCCATCCCCGGAAGGTGCCGGCGCAGATTCTCCAGCCGCGTGCGGGCGGCCTGCACGTCGCCCTGCAGGGCCAAGATCCGTGCGATCCGGATCTGCGCGTCCAGACCCAGTTCACCCTGTCTCACCCGCCTGTATTCGGCCAACGCCGCACGAGGATGCCCTTCGGACTCCGCGATCCGTCCCAGGTAATAGTGGGCCTCGTTGGTACGCACACCGAGCTTGACCAGCCGCTCCAGGTAGCCCTGCGCGTCCTTCGGACGCTCGGCCTGCAGGGACAGCAGACCGAGCGCGTAGATCGCATCGGCATCCTTCGGGTTCCGGCGCACCAGGACGTGGAACTCACGGACGGCGTCCGGGATCCGCCCGGCCTGGAGCAGGAGCCGGGCATAGGCGAGACGCAGCCCCCGCTCCCGCGGGTGGATGTCGACCACGCGACCGAGTTCCGCCAGCGCCGATTCGGCGTGCCCCTGGCGAATGCGCACCTCGGCCAGCAGCAGGGCCGCCGGCGACCAGCCGGCCCGCAAGGCCAGGGCGCGCCCGGCCGCCCCTGCGGCCAGCGCCAATCGGCGGGCCTGGAAGGCCACCCGCGCCAGCGCGAGGTGGACCACCGCGCGCTTGGGTCGACGCTGCGCCAGACGCTTGAACACCGCGAGCGCGGCGTCCCGATCCGGTCCCGCGGCCAACACTCCCGCCACCCGCAACAGGGCCCGCCCGCTCACCGGGTCCGGCAGCGCCAGCAGACTTTCCAGGTGGGCGAGTGCCTTGTCGTTCCGTGCGGCCCGCACCGCCAGCACCACGGCCACCTCCTGGGCGTTCGCGTTCTCCGGCTCCAGACTCACCCACCGCTCCGCGGCCTCCAGCCCGAGCTGCTTGCGATGGGCATAGCCCGCCAGCCGGGCCGCCGACTCCGCCACCCGCGGATCGCGGGTCTCACGGGCCGCATCGAAGTACTGCTTGAACGCGAAATCCATGCTTCCGCGCCGCATCGCCAGATCGCCGGCCAACAAGTGGTAGAGCAGCTTTCCGGTAAGCGGTATCGGAGGAATCTTGCGCACCACCGGGGCCGGGGTGGCCTGCGGTGCCGGCGCCCGGGCCGCCGGCTGCGGCACCGCACACCCGGCCAGCCACACCACCGCCCACGAGACGAGCGCCGCGGCACCCGCACGCCGCAGACGCCCCCCGATTCGATCCGACCTCCGATCCACCCCGTTCACAGCCGTCATTCTATGCCCTTTCCGTGCCGCTTCCTGCTAAGGTAAGGATCCGGTCCGGCCCCTTGCGGGGGCGTCGACACCGCCGATCTCCGGAATCGCCGCCGCGCCATATCCGCGGGGGGGGGGTTGCCAACCCCGCGGGTACTGGCACCATTCCGGAGTTGGGACATGGCGCCCGCGATGCGGATGTGGTAATTCCTCCCCACATCCCGGACGCCTTCCGCATGACTTGATGGTATGCCATTGCTCGTCTTTGGACTGAATTACCGGACCGCACCCGTGGCCATCCGCGAGCGGGTGGTCTTTCCCCCCGAGGAACTCGGGGGCGCGCTGCGGCAACTGTCCGCCGTCCGGGGCGTGCGCGAGGCGGCGATCCTGTCGACCTGCAATCGCACCGAACTCTATTGCGGGCTCAACGGACCCGCCGAGGGGCCGGTGCTCGAGTGGCTGCGCAGCTATCACCGGCTGGGCAGCGCACAGGTCGAGCCCTTCGTCTATCGGCACCCGGACCACGCCGCGGTGCGGCACATGATCCGCGTGGCGGCGGGTCTGGATTCGATGATCCTGGGCGAGCCCCAGATCCTGGGACAGATGAAGGTCGCCTACCAAGCCGCGGTGAGCGCCGGCACCCTCGGACCGATCCTCGGCAGGCTGTTCCAGCATACCTTCTCGGTAGCCAAGCAGATCCGCACCGACACCGCGATCGGGGCCAGCCCGGTCTCGGTCGCCTTCGCCGCGGTCAGCCTTGCGAAGCAGATCTTCGGCGACCTCTCCGGGCGCACCGCCATGCTGATCGGTGCCGGCGAGGCCGTCGAACTGACGGTACGACACCTGCATGAGCACCACATCGGCCGCCTCATCGTGGCGAACCGCAACATGGAGCGCGCTCACA
Organism: bacterium BMS3Bbin13; assembly: GCA_002897735.1. Taxonomy (GTDB): domain Bacteria; phylum Pseudomonadota; class Gammaproteobacteria; order 21-64-14; family 21-64-14; genus BMS3Abin12. Next base: position 100,206 of record BDTW01000034.1, read on the forward strand.
CCCTCGCCGCCCGATTCCACGGCTACGGGATCGCCCTCCAGGAAATCCCCGACCACATCGCGGACGCCGACATCGTAGTAACCTCCACGGCAAGCCCCCTCCCGGTGCTCGGCAAGGGCACCGTGGAACGGGCTTTGCGGGCTCGCAAACACCGCCCCATGTTCATGGTGGACATCGCCGTACCGCGGGACATCGAACCGGAGGTGGGAGACCTTCCGGACATCTATTTATATACGATAGACGATCTGCAGGACGTGATCCAGGAGAATCTACAATCCCGGCGCGAGGCCGCGGAACAGGCCGAAGAGATCATCGATTACCAGGTTTCCCGGTTCATGGATTGGGTACGATCCCTGGACGCAGTCTCCACGATCCGCGCCTGCCGCGGGAAGATGGAATGCACCCGCGACGAGGTCCTGGTACTGGCGCGGCGCCAACTCACCAGGGGCAAGGATCCCTACGAGGTGGTCGATCAGCTGGCACGCGTGCTCACCAACAAACTGCTGCACAAACCGAGCACGCGACTGCGCCAGGCCGGCAGCGAGGGGTGCAGCGGGATCATCGAGGCCGCGCGCGAATTGTTCGGCCTGACGGACTCGGACGACCCCGATTCATGACGCCCTCGACCCAAACCAAACTCGAGACGCTCGCCGAACGTTATCGGGAACTGGAGGCGCTGCTCGCCTCGGCGGAGGTGGTCTCGGATCCCGCGCGCTTCCGATCGCTGTCCAAGGAATACGCGCAACTCGCGCCGCTGGTCCGCTCCTTCGATACGTACCGGTCGGCGACGCACGAGCGGGACGCGGCGCAGGATATGCTGCGCGACCGCGACCCCGATCTGCGCGCGCTGGCCGCCGAGGAACGCGCGAGTGCGCAGGCGCGGTGTGAGGCGATCGAGGAGGAGCTGCGGCGCCTGCTGGTGCCGCGCGACCCGCAGGACGAGCGCAATCTGTTCCTGGAGATCCGCGCCGGTACCGGCGGCGACGAGGCCGCGCTGTTCGCCGGCGATCTCGCGCGCATGTATCTGCGCTACGCCGAGCGGCGCGGCTGGGGAGTGGAGGTGCTCAGCGAGAGCGCGGGCGAACACGGCGGCTACAAGGAGATCATCCTGCGCGTGGCCGGGCGCGGCGCCTACTCGCGCCTGAAGTTCGAGTCCGGTGTACACCGGGTGCAACGCGTGCCGGAGACCGAGGCGCAGGGGCGTATCCATACCTCGGCCTGCACCGTCGCCGTACTGCCGGAGGTCGAGGAAGTCGGGGCGGCGGCCATCAACCCCGCGGAGCTGCGCGTGGACACCTACCGCGCCTCCGGGGCGGGCGGCCAGCATGTAAACAAGACCGATTCGGCGGTACGCCTGACCCACCTGCCCACCGGGATCGTGGTCGAGTGCCAGGACGAACGCTCCCAGCACAAGAACCGCGCCCGCGCCCTGGCGCTGCTGCAGGCCCGGATCCAGGCTCGCGAGCGTGAGCGCCAGGACGCCGAGCAGGCCCGCACCCGGCGGCTGCTGGTCGGCAGCGGCGACCGGTCCGAGCGCATCCGCACCTATAATTTCCCCCAGGGGCGGGTGAGCGACCATCGCATCAACCTCACCCTCTACAAGCTGGAGACGATCCTGGAGGGAGAACTCGATCCCGTGATCGACCCGCTGATCAGCGAGCACCAGGCCGAGGCGCTCGCGGCCATGGGCGAGTGAGCGCATGCGCCGACCCGCTTCGACCATGAGCCCGGCCCACGCCCCGCGCCCGGGCCCGACACGCATCGACGAGTGGCTCGCGGCGGCCGCCGCCCTCCTGGCACCGGTGCACACCGCCGCACGGCTGGAGACCGAGGTCTTGCTGGCGCACGTCCTGCAGCGCCCGCGCAGTCATCTGCGCGCCTTCCCGGAACGCGCCCTCAGTCCCGGTGAGGCGAACGGGTTCCTGGGCCTGGTGGAGCGGCGCCGGCGCGGCGAGCCGATCGCCTACCTCACCGGGGCGCGCGAGTTCTGGTCGCTGCCGTTGCGGGTTACACCGGACACCCTCATCCCGCGGCCGGAGACCGAGCGCCTGGTGGAACTGGCGCTCGAACACCTCCCCGGCGACGACGCGGCGTGGGTGGCCGACCTCGGCACCGGGGCCGGACCGCTCGCCCTGGCGATGGCACGCGAGCGCCCGGCGGCGCACGTCGTGGCCACCGACACCAGCGCCGCGGCGCTGGAGGTGGCACGCGGGAACGCCGCACGACTCGGTCTCGGCAACGTGGAGTTCCGCCGCGGCGACTGGTGTCGCGCCCTGGGCCCGGACGAACGCTACGCCGTGATGGTCAGCAATCCGCCCTATGTGCCCGCCGGGGATCCCCACCTGGGACGGGGCGACGTGCGCTTCGAACCGCGGGGCGCGCTCGCCGCGGGCCCCGACGGCCTCGATGCGATCCGCCGCATCGCCTTCGCGGCGCGACACGCCCTGGCACCCGGCGGCTGGCTGTTGCTCGAGCACGGCTACGATCAGGCACCGGCGGTACGGCGGCTGCTGATGCGCTGCGGTTACCGCGCGATCACGACCCACGAGGATCTGGCCGCGCACCCGCGGGTGACGCAGGCGCAAAGGGCGGGGAGCCCGTAGCGCGACGCCGGGAAGGGCCGATGGACGACGAACAACTCCTGCGCTACAGCCGCCAGATCCTCCTGCCGCAGGTCGGAATCGAGGGTCAGGAACGTCTGCGGGACTCGCATGCATTGGTCGTGGGCGTGGGCGGGCTGGGCGGGCCCGCGGCACTGTACCTCGCCGCCGCCGGCGTCGGGCGATTGACGATCGCCGATCCGGACCGGGTGGAACTGTCCAACCTGCAACGCCAGATCGCATTGCGTACCGCCGACCTGGGGCGGCCCAAGGTGGAGGCGGCGCGCGCGACGCTGCGCGCCCTCAACCCGCTGGTGGAGGTTCGCGCGCTCGCCGATCGACTCGCCGGGGCGGCGTTGCGCGCGTGCGTGGCGGATGCGGACGTGGTGCTCGACGCGAGCGACAACTTCGCCACCCGCTTCGACGTCAACTGCGCCTGCGTCGACACCGGCACACCGCTGGTCTCGGGCGCGGCGATCCGCATGGAGGGCCAGGTCGCGGTGTTCCACGCCCGGCGCGGCGCGGGGCCGTGCTACCGCTGCCTCTACATGGAACAGGGCACCGAAGAGGAAACGTGCAGCGAGACCGGCGTGTTCGCGCCGCTGGTGGGTGTGATCGGCAGCCTCCAGGCCGCCGAGGCGTTGCGCATCCTGACGGGTGCGGCGGCGCCGCTGCAGGATCGCCTGCTGGTCGTGGACCTCGCCCACGCGCAGTGGCGCACGCTACGCATCGCGCGCGACCCCGGCTGCCCGGTATGCGGGGAGCCGGGCTGATGGATCGCATCGCACTGCCGCGCCGCCTGGTCAACCGGCTCCTGGCCGAGGCGCAACACGCCCCCGACGGGCGGGCGCTGGGGGTGGTGGGTGCCGTCGCGGGGGTCCCGACGCATTGCCACCCGTTGGCCGCCGGCGCGGACCCCGCGGCGGCCGAACAGACCCTCCACGCCGCCGGCGAGACCCTGTTCGCGGTCTACGAGACCCACCCGCGGATGCCCGCGGGGCCCGATGCCGCAGAACTCGCGCGCTGGGACCGGCCCGACCTGCTCTACCTGCCGCTGTGCCTGGATACCCGCGGCGTACTCGAGATCCGCGGGTTCCGGCTGCACGCCGGGCGCGTGAGCGAGGTAACCCTGGAGCTTGCGGCCCCGGAGGATCCCGCACCGGGGATCTGAATCGTCGCACCCCGGATTCCGCTTCGCTCCATCACGAGCTACGGAACTCGAACCCCGGCGGTGGGTAGGGCGGGCCTCGGCCCGCCGACGACGTTGGAGATTCCCATGCCGTGTGTGGGCACAGTTCCGCATCGTCGGCCGGGCGAGCCCGGCCCTACCCCCCATCACCGGCCGCGTGGGTCACCCGAAGGACGGAGCAATCCCCGCCGGCGACGCCCGATTCGGGCCATGTAGCCCGGATACAGGCCGAAGGCC
>BDTW01000035.1 GCA_002897735.1 bacterium BMS3Bbin13
GCCTCGCAGAGTAGGCAGTCAGCGACCTCGCATTCACATGGAACCATCCACCGGGCCCTTATGGAAAAGGATCCGCGTACGCCCCATCTTCGCGCAGGGGCGTCCCTGCTGCATAGTACCGGGGCAGGCGTGGCGGAAAATGACCCAGGTCAAGAACGACGGGGATTTGACGTGCGAGGACGCGAAAGAGAGAAGGGCCGCCGCCCAATCCGGCGGCGGCCGAAAAACGGATGAGTCAGGAGTCCAGGTAAGCGAGCCGTTGTCCGACGCGCTACGCCCGCGAGAAGACTGCGCGTCCGGATCTGTGCGGGTGCCCGGTGACCGGTGTTCCCGCCGCGAGAGACGACATGAAGGGTGAACACCCCACCGGCCGACGGAATGTATCAATGAGAATGAGACACCGGGTTGTCGAAATTAGTGTAGCTATGCAACCTTCTGCTGGTCGGCTGAGGCATCGGACGGTGGGTTGATCCAGACTGCCTCCGGGGGGCGGTTGGGTACGGGCCGTTTGCCCTTGAAGCGTGCGGCGTTGGCCTCGTAGGCGGCGTCCAGGGCGAAGCCGGATCGATCGACCATACGACCGATCGATCGTCCTCGCTTCTTCCCGGGAGGAAAGATGATGACGTGGCTGTATACAGTCTTGGATGTTTCCGTAGGTGCCTGGATAATATCAGGCCGATATGTCTTTTCGGAAATAAAAAAGACCTATGATAGGGGCGGTGTTTTCACGAGCAAACTTCTGAACCTTTGGTTCGTTATGTGGGGGTTCTACCATCTGGCGGTGATTCTGTCGGCGCTATATGGCTTGCGGTTGATACCGATCGACAGGAGGTTCGCATTAACGGGCGGATTGGTTCTGATTGTGGTTGGTATTATCGTATTGGCAACCGGGATGATTGAGTTCCGCTCTTTGCGCAGAAGTTGCGGGCAAGATATTTCAACGCTCATAACCACGGGAATATATCGGTGGAGCAGGAATCCGCAGTTTATCGGCTGTCTTTTTTATCTTCTGGGTATAGCGCTTGTTGGTCGATCAGGGCTTGCTTTTGTGCTTACCGGAGCGGCCGTTATTGTCATCGTTCTGTATACGGCCCGGTTGGAAGAGCCGTATCTTGAACGCCTTTATGGAGAGGAGTACCGTTTGTACAAATCAAAAGTCGGAAGGTGGATTTCAATGCGAAGGTAAGTGGAAGAGCGTCGCTCCTTCCTTGGTTTGCTTTTTTCCGCCGGGGAGGTGATACGTTGTTGTGTACATCAACAACACTCAGTGTGCCACTAACAAATCGGAGGAAAAATGGATCCTGAAAAAATAATGGAGGGTGTTTCGAAAGAAATATTCATTGCATTAAAAGCAATGGCAAAAGTGAGGACCCCGGAGGAAAAGTTGATGTACAGTGAAATAGTGAAGAACCTGTGTGATTCGCTCGGAGTTTTCCTCAATTTGATTAGCGGAATGGCCCTAGATGACGGAGAAGACGGTCCAATTCCTTTTTAAAAGCCGATTTTTTTCATGGGAAGTGTCATCCGGATGAGAGGGGGCGCAGGGCCGGCTGCTTTCCTGCCGCATCTGGTTTTGGACAAGAATTCTGCGGCGTCGACGTGGAATCAACTGGTTTCCGCGTCTCTTTTTTGTAAAAGTCGAACACGCCGATAGGAGGGCGGGTCTGAGACCCGCCCCTACGGTCGCCTCTACACCCGGCCCGCCCTTACGACCGCACCGGCTTTTCCAGGCCTGCTTCGGCCATAGCGACGGCGCGGAAGATGGCGCGGCGTTTGTTGAGGGTCTCTTCCCATTCGGTGCCGGGGACGGAGTCGGCTACGACGCCGCCGCCGGCTTGGATGTGCACGGTGCGGTCTTTGATGACCACGGTGCGGATGGCGATGGCGGTGTCCATGTTGCCGGACCAGGAGAGGTAGCCTACGGCGCCGGCGTAGACGCCGCGCTTGACCGGTTCGAGTTCGTCGATGATCTCCATGGCGCGGATCTTGGGGGCGCCGGTGACGGTGCCGGCCGGGAAGGCGGCGCGCAGGACGTCGATGGGGCCGAGTCCTTCGCGCAGTCGCCCGGTGACGTTGGAGACGATGTGCATGACGTGGGAGTAGCGCTCGACGATCATCTTCTCGGTCAGCCGGACGGTACCGATCTGTGCGACGCGGCCGACGTCGTTGCGCCCGAGATCGATCAGCATGAGGTGTTCGGCGAGTTCCTTGGGATCGGCGAGCAGTTCGCGCTCGAGCGCGAGGTCCTCTTCCTCGGTGGCGCCCCGGGGGCGGGTGCCGGCGATGGGCCGCAGGGTGATGACGCCGTCTTCCAGGCGCGCCAGGATCTCGGGGGACGATCCCACGACGTGGAAGTCCGCCAGGTCGAAGAAGAACAGGTAGGGCGAGGGGTTGAGGCTGCGCAGCGCGCGGTAGAGGTCGAGGGGGTCGGCCTCGTAGGGAAGGGCCATGCGCTGGGAGGGGACCACCTGCATGACGTCGCCCTCGACGATGTAGCGCTGGATCCGGCGCACCGCATCCTCGTAGCCCTCGCGCGAGAAGCTCGACCGGAAGTCTTCTTCGCGTACGCGTCGCGTGTTGCGCGGAGCGGGCGGGTGCGGGGTCGCCTCGCGCAGGGCGCGGGCCAGGGCGTCGAGACGTTCGTTGGCGCGGCGGTAGGCGTCGGGTTCGGCCGGGTCGGCGTGGACGATGAGTTCCAGCTTGCCGAGCAGGTTGTCGAAGACGACCACCTCTTCGGAGACCAGCAGGAGGATGTCCGGCGTGCCGAGGGGGTCGGGGTTGGGACACTCCCCGAGCCGCGGTTCCACATAGCGCACCGTGTCGTAGCCGAAGTAGCCCACCAGGCCCCCGGTGAAACGCGGCAGCCCGCTGAGCGCGGGCACGCGGCAGGTGTGCTGGTAGTGTTCGATCCAGGACAGCGGGTCGTCGGTGCGGATCTGTTCGATGATCGCGCCGTCGCGCTCGATCACGGCCTCGTGACCGCGAACGCGTAGCACGGTGCGACACGGCAGGCCGATGATCGAGTAGCGGCCCCACTTCTCCCCGCCCTGTACGGATTCGAGAAGGTAGGAGTAGGGACCCCGGGCGAGCTTGAGGTAGGTGCTGAGCGGGGTGTCCAGGTCGGCGAGGACCTCGCGGCGCACCGGGATGCGGTTGTAGCCTTCGGCGGCGTAGCGCCGGAATTGCTGTTCGGTCATGGGGGCGGCTCCAGCGGGACGAGGCCGGCCGCGGCCGGCGGTCGGTCGGGGGCGCTCAGGCGCCGCGCCATCGTCCGCCGCTCGCGGGCGGGCGCCGATAGTCTCGTTCACTGGATGCGTACATACGGTCGATCTCCGGGGCCGCGCCGGAATTCGCGCGGGGGCCGAGACGGTTGAGACTATAGACCAGATCGTGCCAAAACCCCATCCCCGAGGGATGTTCTTCGTGCGGTGCCCGCGCGTTCGAGCAGGCCCCCGAGTTCCGCGAGGCTGTCGAGCACCGCGTCGGGCCGTGTCGCGCGGATGTCCCGGCCGTGGTTGTAACCGTAGGTCACGCACACCGCCTGGAAGGCGGCTGCGCGCGCTGCGCGCACGTCGTTGACCGAATCGCCGATCAGCCAGCAGTCCGCCGGCGCGACGCCGAAGAAGCGCGCCGCGTGCAGCAACGGTTCGGGGTCGGGCTTCTTGCGGGGCAGGCTGTCGCCGCTGAGCACCAGGGCGAAGTCGTCCCTGAGCCCGAGGTGTTCCAGCAGCGGTTCGGTGAAGCGCGCCACCTTGTTGGTCACGCAGCCGAGCGGGATGCCGGCCGTTTCAAGGGAATCGAGGCCCTCGCGCACCCCGGGATACAGGGTGCTGCGCACACAGGTGTTCGCCGCGTAGAGGTCGAGAAACATCGGGTAGGCCCGTTCGAACAGCGCCTCGTCGGGTTCGCCTTCCATCCGGCCGGTCAGGGCGCGGCGCACCAGACGCTCGGCGCCGTTGCCGACCCACTCGCGCACCGTCGCCTCGCCGCGGACCGGCAGGCCGAGGCGCTCCATCATGCGATCGACGCACCAGGCGAGATCCGGGACGCTGTCGACCAGCGTGCCGTCCACGTCGATGAGTATCATGGACGGGCGGCGCAGCCCCACGGGCGTCATTTCCCCGCGCGCGCGAGTTCCTCGCGCATCGTCGCGATCGTGGCCTTGTAGTCGTCGGTTCCGAAGACGGCCGATCCGGCCACGAAGGTGTCGGCGCCGGCCTCGGCGATGGAACGGATGTTGTCGATCTTCACGCCTCCGTCGACTTCCAGGCGGATGTCCCGACCGGACGCGTCGATGATCTTGCGCGCCTCACGCAGCTTGTCGAGGACATAGGGGATGAATTTCTGGCCGCCGAAGCCGGGGTTGACGGACATCAGCAGCACCAGGTCGACCTTGTCGATGACCCAATGGAGGTAGTCCAGCGGGGTGGCCGGGTTGAAGACCAGACCGGCCTTGCAGCCCTCGCCGTGGATGAGTTGCAGCGTGCGGTCGACATGCTCGCTGGCCTCCGGGTGGAAGGTGATATAGGTCGCCCCGGCGGCCGCGAAGTCGGGCACGATGCGGTCGACCGGCTTGATCATCAGGTGCACGTCGATGGGGGCCGTGACACCGTGTTTGCGCAACGCCCCGCACACCAGCGGGCCGATGGTCAGGTTCGGCACGTAGTGGTTGTCCATGACGTCGAAATGGACGATATCGGCGCCCGCGTCCAGGACATGGGTGACCTCCTCGCCGAGGCGCGCGAAGTCCGCCGACAGGATACTCGGGGCGATCATATAATCTGGCATGGTTTGTTCCTCTTGGCTTCTCGGGCGTCTGCAGGTCCGGCCCGTTTCTCGTCGACGTCGCTTGCGCCTGGGCGTGTGAACCGTGGAATCTACCCGATCGGCGTGGAATTTTCAGCCCCCGGGCCGTCGACGCCGTATAACGCTGTATAATGCGCCCTGACGGGGGCTTGCCCCCACGGCCCGCCGGGAGATCGCGGATGCGCCCCTGGATCGCGCTGGGTCTGTGCCTGTCGTTTCTCGCGCCGTTTCCGGCGCCGGCGGCCGGCAAGTCCGATACGGCGAAGGAACAGCGCTGGGCCAAGGAGATCGCGCCCCTGATCTTTCAGGGCCGTGCCGAATGGCTCAAGACCAAGGGCGGCGAGCGCTTCTTTTCGATCTACACTCCGGCGCGCGGCCCGACGGTCTATGGCGGGGTGATCCTGCTCCATGGGATGGGGGCCAACCCGGACTGGACCGACGTGATCCGCCCGCTGCGCACGGGGCTGGCCGACCGAGGCTGGGCGACACTCTCGTTGCAGATGCCGGTGTTGCCCAACAGCGCCGTTCCCAAGGATTACATCCCGCTGTTTCCGGACGTGGCACCCCGCATCGAGGCGGGGATCGCGTTTCTGCGCGCCAAAAAGATCGCGCCCATCATGCTCGTAGGCCACAGCCTCGGTGCGGCGATGGGGGCCTGGTTCCTGGCCCATACGCCGAGGAGCGGGATCCGGGCGTTCGTGGGCATCGGCATGTCCGGCGGCCCGGCCCCCAAGTCACCACTCGATACGGCCGCCTCTCTGGGCAAGATCCACCTGCCGGTGCTCGACTTGTACGGCAGCCGGGATTTCAGGGCCGTGCTGTCGGGGGCGCCGCGGCGCGCGGCGGCGGCACGCGCCGCCGGCGAGCACGGTTACGAGCAGGTCGAGGTCGACGGGGCCGGACATTTCTTCCGCGACTTGGACGGACCCCTGATCACCCGGGTCTCCGGTTGGTTGCACAAGTACGCCCGGCATCCGGCGACCGCGCCAAACGGATGAACCACTGAGGAGACGATGTGGAGATCGCCATCGCGTTGCACACGTTGTCCGCCGTGATCTGGGTCGGCGGGATGTTCTTCGCCTACGTGGCCCTGCGCCCGGCGGCCGCGAACCTGCTGGAGCCGCCGCACAGGCTGGCGCTGTGGTCGCAGACCTTCGCCCGTTTCTTCCCATGGGTCTGGCTGGCCGTGATCTTGCTGCCGGTGACCGGCTATTGGATGGTGTTCCGGTTCCTGGGCGGGATGGCGCACGTGGGGGTGTATGTGCACATCATGCAGGGGTTGGGCTGGGTGATGATCCTGCTCTATCTGTACGTATTCTTTGCGCCCTACCGGCGGCTCGCGCGGGCCGTGGCGCGGGAGGACTGGCACGAGGGCGCACGGCGGCTCGCGCAGATCCGGCGCCTCGTCGGGGTCAACTTGATCCTGGGCCTGATCGTGGTGGCGGTGGCCACCGGCGGACGGTATTGGCATTCGGGCTGAGGGCCGACGTCGTGGAGCCGCACGCTGCGATGCGGGGATGTCCGATGTCGCCGGCGGGGCGGGCCCCGCCCTACAGGCCCTCCCGGAATTGGAGGTTGCGGGCAGGGCTTGCCCGGCCGGCGCCGACCACGGGAGACGCAGTCATGACTGTGGAGTCGACCTTTACGCTTGAACTGGAGCGCGTCCGGGACTATGAGTTCCGGGTGCGCTTCGACTGGCCCGACGCGCCGGATCTGACGGTGGATGAACCGCCGCCGCTGGGTGGGGCCGCAGGCCCCAACGCCTCGCGCCTGCTCGCCGCCGCGGTGGCCAACTGTCTGAGTGCGAGCCTCCTGTTCTGTCTGGAGAAGAGCCGGGTGCCGCCGCGGTCGGTGCGCAGTACGGTGACGGCGACACTGTTGCGCGGCGATGCGAACCGGTTGCGCATCGGTGCCCTGGAGGTGGTGATCGACCTGGAGGGTACCGGGGAGGCCGGCGCGCGGCTGGCGCGTTGCAGCGGGCTGTTCGAGGAGTTCTGCGTGGTGACGGCGAGTGTGCGGCAGGGCATTCCCGTGGGGGTGACGGTGCGCGCCGACGGCGAGGTGGTGCATCGGGAACCGGCGCCGGCATCGGAATGAGCGGGACGCGGGCGTGAGCCGCTGGATCGAGAGCGCAGTGCGGATCGACGCGCCCGCACATCGCGTGTGGGAGATCCTGCTGGATACGGCCCGTTATCCCGACTGGAACCCGTTTCTGCGCAGGGTCGAGGGGGAACTGAGGCCGGGGATGCGGCTGAACGTGGAGGTGGACCTGCCGCGGCTCGGCCCGCAGCGGTTCCGGCCCACGGTACTGGCCGTGCTCCCGGAGCGGGAGCTGCGCTGGTTGGGACGACTCCGGCTGCCGGGCGTGTTCGACGGGGAGCACCGTTTCCGCTTGGAGGAGAACGGCGAGGGTCGGATGCGGTTTCTCCAGGATGGGTGCTTTCAGGGGATCCTGGTGGTCCCGCTCTGGAGGCGGCTCGCGCCCGCGATCCGGGAAGGCTTTGAACGCATGAACCGGGCCTTGAAGGTGCGGGCCGAAGCGGGTGGCTGAACGGATGGTAGCCTGGATGAAGCGAAGCGGAATCCGGGGATGATGTCCTGCGTGCTCCCGGATTTCGGCCTGCGGCCTGTATCCGGGCTACATGGACGTGGTGGTCTAGAGGAAGCGAAGCGGAATCCGGGACCGATTCCCCGCTTCCGCAGCAGTGGGATGATGACTCGTGCAGGACTCGTCGCCGCGATTGTCCGGCCCTTCGTGCCCACCTATAATGACAGCCCCCGGTCCGCGGCAGGCCCTCCCATGACTCACTCCAAAAATCCACCGCCGTTCATCCCGCTGGAGATCGCCGTGTTGACGGTCTCGGATTCGCGCACGGAGGAGACCGACACCTCCGGGCGCGCGCTGGTGGAGCGGCTTACGGAGGCCGGCCACCACCTCGTGAAGAAGGTCATCCTGGCGGACGATCTCTACCGCATCCGTGCGTTGGTGGCGCGCTGGATCGCCGAGCCGCAGGTGCAGGTGGTGTTGGTGACCGGCGGGACCGGGATGACCGGGCGCGACGTGACCCCGGAGGCGTTGCGGGTGCTGTTCGACAAGGAGGTGGAGGGGTTCGGAGAGCTGTTCCGCTGGCTGTCCTTCGAGGAAATCCGAACCTCGACGCTCCAGTCGCGGGCGTTTGCCGGCATCGCCAACGGGACGGTGATCTTCTGCATGCCGGGCTCGACCGGGGCCTGCCGCACGGCCTGGGACCGGATCCTCCGCGACCAGTTGGACAATCGCCACCGGCCGTGCAACTTCGTGGAACTGTTGCCGCGCCTGACGGAGCGTTGAGGCGGTGCGGGCCGATACGACCCGGGATGGCGGCCGTGCCCCGAAGCCCTCCGCGATGCGGGGTGTGGACGAGGCGGTGACGTTTCTGCTCGGGCGCTCGCGCCCGGTGGCGGAGACCGAGTCGGTGGCGCTGGGTGAGGCACTGGGGCGGGTCCTTGCCGAATCGCCGGTGGCGGCGGCCGATGTCCCGCCGTGGGACAACAGCGCGATGGACGGCTACGCGGTGCGTAGCGCCGATCTGGATCCGGCCGGTGCGCCCGTGCGACTGCCGGTCGGTCAGCGGATCCCCGCCGGGCGCGTCGGCTCGCCGCTCGTCCCGGGCAGTGCGGCGCGCATCTTCACCGGTGCCCCGATCCCCCCGGGCGCCGACCAAGTGGTCATCCAGGAGGTCTGCGAGGTGCACGGGGGCGACGTGGAGCTTCGCGTCGCCCCCGCCGCCGGGGCCAACATCCGCCGTGCCGGCGAGGACCTGCGTGCGGGTGCGCGCGCCCTGGATGCGGGCACCCGGCTCGCCCCGCAGCACCTCGGGTTGGCCGCCGCGGTGGGGTTGGCGCGGCTCCCGGTGTACCGGCGCCTGCGCGTAGCGGTGTTTTCGACGGGCGATGAACTGGTGCGCCCCGGAGCGGCGCTCGGCCCGGGCCAAATCTACAATTCGAACCACTACACGCTGGAGGGTCTGTTGCGGGCGCTGGGCTGCGCGGTGGAGGACCTGGGGGTGGTGCCCGACCGGCTCGAGGCCACCTGCGAGGCGCTGGAAGCGGCGGCGGGGTGCGCGGACCTGATCCTCACTTCGGGTGGGGTGTCGGTGGGCGAGGAGGATCACCTCAAGCCGGCCGTGGAGCGGCTCGGCAGTCTCGATCTGTGGCGCATCGCCGTGCGACCCGGTAAACCGCTCGCCTTCGGCGAGGTCGCCGGCACGCCGATCCTCGGCCTGCCCGGCAATCCGGTCTCGCTGTTCGTGACCTTCTGCCTGTTCGCGCGTCCGTTCATCGTGCGCGCGCAGGGTCGTGCGCCGACCGCGGAGCCGACGCTGCGTTTGCCCGCGGGCTTCGACTGGCCGCGCCCGGATCCGCGGCGCCGCGTGTACCTGTGCGCGCGCCTGGTGGGCGACGAGGAAGGCACGCCGCGGGTCGAGGTCTACCCGAGCCGATCCTCGGGCGTGCTCAGCTCGGTGACCTGGGCGCGGGGCTTGGCGGTGATCCCGGAGGGACGCACGCTGCGGCGCGGCGATCCGGTCGAGTATCTGCCGTTTGCGGAACTGCTGTGGTGAAGCGGCTGACGCACCTCGACGAGGCGGGGCAGGCGCGCATGGTGGACGTCGCGGGCAAGGCGGTCACGCTGCGCGAGGCGATCGCCGAGTGCGCGGTGCGCATGGACCCGGACACCTTGCGCATGATCCTCGAGGGCACGCACCGCAAGGGCGACGTGCTGGCGGTGGCGCGCGTGGCCGGCATCCAGGCCGCGAAGCGCACGCCGGAGTTGATCCCGCTGTGTCACCCGTTGGCGCTGTCGGCCGTGGAGATCGAGCTGGAGCCGGACGCGGCGGCGGGTTGCGTGCGGGTACGCGCCGCCTGCCGGCTCGAGGGGCGTACCGGGGTGGAGATGGAGGCGCTGACCGCAGCGGCGGTGGCGGCGCTGACCGTCTACGACATGTGCAAGGGCGTGGACCGGGGCATGGTGATCGGCGGGCTGCGGCTGCTGGAGAAGAAGGGCGGGCGCAGCGGTCACTGGCGCGCGACGCCGCGGACCGGGGATGGGCCGTGATCCGGGTGCTCTATTTCGCGCGGTTGCGCGAAGAGGTGGGCACCGGCGAGGAGTCGCTGGCGCTGCCCGCGGGGGTGCACACCGTCGGCGCGCTCACCGCGCGCCTGCGCGCGCGCGGTGAGCGGTGGGACGAGGCCCTGGGCGGGAGACCGATGCTGGTGGCGGTCAACCAGACCCTGTCCGCCTCGGAGGGTGCGCTGGCCGACGGCGATGAGATCGCCTATTTCCCGCCGGTGACGGGCGGCTGAGATGGCCGGGTGCATCCGCGTACAGACCGAGGCGTTCGATCCGGGCGTCGAACTCGATGCGTTGGCGCGCGGCGACGCCGGGGCGGGGGCGCTGGTGAGTTTCATAGGGCGGGTGCGGGATGACGGTGCGCACGCACCGGTCTTGCGGCTCACGCTGGAGCACTACCCCGGTATGACGGAGAAGGCGCTGGGGGCGATCGTGGAGCAGGCGCGTGCGCGCTGGGAGTTGCGCGACGTGGTGGTGATCCACCGCGTCGGGGCGATGGAGCCGGGCGAGCCCATCGTGCTCGTGGCGGTGGCGAGCGCCCACCGGGCGGCGGCGTTCGCGGCCTGCGAGTTCATCATCGACCGGTTGAAGACCCGTGCACCTTTCTGGAAGCGCGAGCGGACCTCTCAAGGGGATCGCTGGGTAGAGGCGCGCGCCGGCGATGCGCAGGCCGCCGAGCGCTGGGAACGCGACGCGGGGCTGCACCGGGAATAGGCCGCCCCGTGCGGCGGCGGGTATTCAGTCGCCGGGGGTCCCGCCGATACAGGCTTTACCGCGATGTCTCGCTTTGTGTAGAATAAAATTTCCATGAAAAACAAATGAGAACGTCATAGGCGCGGCAGGAACGCCGCGTGAGGCCCGAGACCGCGGGCCCTGTTTCGGCCACCGGACATCGACCGTCGGGAGACGACCAGATGGGTGACAGCCTACCGCAGACGCCGGCCTCACGCCCGGTTCCGTCGTCCCGGTCCTGCCTTGCAGGCCGTGAACCCCCGCCTATTCAAGATATTGTGCGTCTGAACCGGTCGCACCGGTCATCCGATCAGGGAGCGCGCGCCGCCCATGGTCATTGATCCCATGGAGTTGGTGACCGGCCGGGTCCGGCTCGCCTCGCTGCCCGAGGTGGTGTCCCGCGTCTGCGAGCTGATCGGTGACCCGCGCACCTCGGCATCGGACATCGGCCAGGTGATCAGCGAGGACCCGGCGCTCACGGCACGCCTGCTGCGGGTCGTCAACAGCCCGTTCTACGGCTTTCCATCGAGCATCGATACGGTCTCGCGGGCGGTGACGGTGGTCGGTACCGCCGAACTGATGGACTTGGTGCTGGCGGCCTCCGTGGTACGGATGTTTCGCGGGATCCCCCCGGAACTCGTCGACATGGACTCGTTTTGGCACCACAGCCTGTACTGCGGCGTGGTCGCGAGGGTCCTGGCGGCGCGCCGCCGCAGACGCAACATCGAGCGCCACTTCGTCGGCGGGCTGATCCATGACCTGGGCGCCCTGGTCCTCTATCAATCGGTCCCGGACCTCGCGGCGCGCGCCCTGGCGCTGGCGCGCGAGCGTGACCTCGCGATCTACCTGGCGGAGCGCGAGGTCATGGGGTGCGATCACGCCGCCGTCGGTGCCGAGTTGATGCGTACCTGGAACATGCCGCCGGTACTCGAGGAGGTGGTGGCTTACCACCATGAGCCGCAACGCGCGCACGAATACCCGGAGGAAGTGGCGATCGTGCACCTGGCGGACGTGATCAGTGGTGCGCTGGAGACGCCCGACATCGGTTCCGAGCAGATACCGCCGCTGGAACCGGCGGCATGGGAGAGCGCGGGCTTTCCGGTCGAGACCCTGGAGGCTATCGTGACCGACGCGGACCGGCAGTTCTCGGTCGCCCACGAACTCATCGCGCCCGACCACCTGGAACCGGCCTGAGCGCCTGTTTCCCCGTTCCGGGCAATGTCCACCCGGGCGGATCAGGGCGATCAACCCTTGAGTTTCAGCAGCAGGGCCTCGACGTGGTGCCGCTTGAGGACCTCACGGGTCTCGTTGAGCTTGCGCAGGCTGTGGAAGGGGCCCAGCCGCACGCGGTGCCAAGTCTCGTCGCCGTTGACGGTCACGTCCTGGATGTTGGCTTCCAGGCCGAGCAGCGCAAGCTGCGCCTTTAGGCGATCGGCTTGGCCGTAGCGGCGGAATGAGCCGACTTGTAGGGTGTAGGTGCCGGGCGTCTTCACATGGGCGACGCCGTGCTCCACCTTCCCGGCGATGTCCTGCTCCGGCACCATCACCTCCACCTCCGGGAGGATGGTGTAGAAATCGAATTTCGGTTTCGTGGCCGCACCCGTCCCGGTGTCCCTGGCGTGCCGCCGGGCGGCGGATTTCTCGGCGGCGCCCCGGGGCCGGCGCGGGTGGGCCTGTGGGGCGGGGCGGGCGAGCCGGACTTCGGGTGCCGGGTAGCGCTGGTGGAGAAAGACGAGCAGCGCCACGAACAGCCCCACCGTGAGCCCCGCCAGCATCCATACCCAGCCCGGGGACGGTTTGCGCTTGCGACGCCGGGTCGTGTCCTTGTAGTCGCGCGGCATGATGCGTGCCTACATGGTTTCCGGCGCCGATACCCCGAGCAGGCGCAGACCGTTGCGCAGCACCTGGCGGACGGCGACGATCAGGTTGAGACGCACATCGCGCAGGCCGGCGTCCTCTACCAGGAACGGATGGGCGTTGTAATAAGTATGGAAGTCGTTGGCCAGCTCGCGCAGATAATGCGCCAGCAGGTGGGGTTCCTCCCCGTGCGCCGCCGCCTCCACCACTTCGGGGTAGCGTGAAAGCGTGTAGAGCAGCGCCTGTTCGTGGCCCTCCGTGAGACGATCCAGGTTGGCGTTGCCGCGGGCCTCGTCGCGCTCCAGGCCCTTCTCCGCGCGCTGTTTCAGCACGCTGCACACGCGCGCGTGTGCGTACTGGATATAGTAGACCGGATTGTCCGCCGACTCGGATTTGGCCAGATCCAGATCGAAGTCCAGGTGCTGTTCGCACTTGCGCATCACATAGAAGAAGCGCGCGGCGTCGTTGCCCACCTCGCGGCGCAGCTCGCGCAGCGTGATGAATTCGCCGGAACGCGTCGACATCCGGACCTTCTCGCCGCCCCGGTAGAGGATCGCGAACTGCACCAGCAGCACGTCCAGACACGCCGGATCCTCGCCGAGGGCACCGAGCGCCGCCTTCACCCTCGCCACGTAGCCGTGGTGGTCCGCGCCCCACACGTCGATCAACCGCTCGAAGCCGCGTTCGCGCTTGTTCATATGATAGGCGACGTCGGAGGCGAAGTAGGTGGTCCGGCCGTTCTCGCGTACCAGCACGCGGTCTTTGGTGTCGCCGAGCGCGCTCGAACGAAACCAAAGCGCCCCGTCGCGCTCGTAGGTGTGTCCCGCCGCCCGCAGGCGTTCGACGGCACGCGTCACGGCGCCGCCCTCGACCAGGGATCGCTCTGAGAACCACTCCTGGTAGTGCACCCCGAACTCCTCGAGGTCGCGGCGGATGTCGGCGAGGATCGTGAGCAGGCCGGCGTCGAACACCGTCCGGTAGCGCTGCGCACCGAGCAGTTCACGCGCCCGCGCGATGAGTGCGTCGACGTGGGCCTCCCGGTCGCCGCCGTCGGGTTCGTCGGGCGGCAGGTCCGCGTATACGCGCGCGCCCGGCACATGGAAGGCATCGGCATGTTCCCGGTGCAGGTTCGCGGCGATGTCCCACACGTAGTCGCCCTGGTAGCCGTTGGCCGGGAAGGCGGTCTTCTCGCCGCATAATTCGAGGTAGCGCAGCCAGACGCTCGCCGCCAGGATGTCCATCTGCCGCCCGGCGTCGTTGACGTAGTATTCGCGATGCACGCGGAAGCCCACGGCCTCCAGGAGATCGGCGACCGCCGCGCCGTAGGCGGCGCCGCGCCCGTGTCCGACGTGCAACGGTCCGGTCGGGTTGGCGGACACGAACTCCACCTGCACGGCCTGTCCCGCCCCCATCCCGCTACGGCCGTAGTCCTCGCCGGCGTCGAGGATCGCGGGCACGACCGACTGGAAGGCCGCGGGGCCGAGGGTGAAGTTGATGAACCCCGGGCCGGCCACCACAACCTGCGCGAGGCGCGCGTCGTCCGCCAGCACCGCCACGATGCGCTGCGCGAGTTCGCGAGGCGCCAGACCGGCCTCCTTGGCGAGGGTCAGCGCCACGTTGCTGGCGAAGTCGCCATGGCGGCGGTCGCGGGTGCGCTCCACCGCGCAGGGCCCGGCGTGTGACGGCGCTGGCACCCCCGTTCGACGCAGTTCCGCCAAGGCGTCGTCCAGGAGTTGCTGAAGGAATCGCTTCAAACCACCCACCTCGTCCGTTCGGCGGCGGTTCGCCGCACAGGACGCCGGGTCCGATGCAGGGGGCGGGTACCGGACCGTGTCCGGCCGGGCCGCGTTTCCGGTAGATCGTGCGGATTTGGTAATGAGTGCATTGGTAAACCGACGTTGGAGTTCCCGCCCTCTTCAAGGAGGCGGGACAGGGTGGGGACGGTGGGATCGGCGCCTATTATCCGGGACCGTCGGCGTCTTGCAAGCACGTTGTGGGCTACAACGTGTCGGCCGGGTCCACGTCCACCGACCAGCGCACGCGGCGGGCGGATTTCAGTCCTTCCAGGGAGGGAACCCAGGCGGCCAGCAGCCGTTGCAACGCGGCGTGACCGGTGCTCTGCAGGAGGAGCTGCGCGCGATAACGTCCGGCACGCCGTTCCATGGGCGCCGGTACCGGCCCGAGGACCGCGACCGCGCCGTCGCCCAGGTGCAGGGCGCGGTCGCGCGCCGCCTCGAGGAAGGCAAGGGGCGCCTCGGGTGCGGGCGCCTCGGCGCGCAGCAGTGCCAGGCGCGTGTACGGCGGCAGTTCCGCGGTGCGCCGTTCGTCCAGGGCCTGGGTTGCGAAGCCGGCATAGCCGCCGCGCAGGAGCGCCGTGAGCAACGGGTGGTCGGGGTGATGGGTTTGCACCAGCACCTCGCCGGGCCGCTCGGCGCGCCCGGCGCGCCCCGCCACCTGCACGATCAGTTGCGCCATACGCTCGCCGGCGCGGAAGTCGGCGCCATAGAGCCCCTGGTCGCCGTCCAGGACGCCGACCAGGGTCACGCCGGGGAAGTGGTGTCCCTTGGCGAGCATCTGGGTGCCGATCAGGATGCGGCTGCGGCCCGTGCGGGCGCCGTCGAGCAGCGACTCCATGGCACCCTTGCGCCGCGTGCTGTCGCGGTCGATGCGCGCGATCTCCACACCGGGGAAGTGCCGCTCCAGGGCCTGCTCCATCCGCTCGGTGCCCTGACCCAGGGCGCGCAGATCCTCCCCCCCGCAAGTGGGGCACTGCTGCGGGAGCGGGCGCTCCGCGCCGCAGTGATGGCAACGCACGCGCCGGCGGCCGAGGTGCAAGGTCATATGGGCGTCGCAGTGGGGGCACTCGGCGACCCACCCGCATTCGTGGCAGATCACGGTCGGCGCATAGCCGCGCCGGTTGAGGAACAACAGTACCTGCCCGCCCTCCCGGAGGTGGTCGCCGATGCGCCGCAACAGTTCCCCGGAGAGACCCTCGTCCATGGACCGGCGGCGCAGATCGAGCACCCCCATGCGCGGGGGCACGGCGTTGCCCACCCGCTCCGGCAGCACCAGTCGTTGATAACGACCGTGCGCGGCGTTGTGCAGCGACTCCAGCGACGGGGTGGCCGAGCCCAACACGATCGGGACCCCGAGGCGCCGGGCGCGCAGTACCGCCAGATCGCGCCCGTGGTAGCGAAAGCCCTCCTGCTGTTTGAAGGAGGCATCGTGCTCCTCGTCCACGATCACCACGCCGGGCGCCGCGAGCGGTGTGAACACCGCGGAACGGGTGCCGATGATGACCGGTGCGGCGCCGCTACGCGCCGCCAGCCAGGCGGTCAGGCGCTCGCGTTCGCTCAGTCCCGAGTGCAGCACCACCACCGGTGCCTGCAGACGCCGCCGGAACCGTGCGACCAGTTGCGGGGTGAGCCCGATCTCCGGTACCAGCACCAGGGTTTGCCGGCCTGCCTGCAACGCGGCCTGCACGATGCGCAGGTAGACCTCCGTCTTGCCGCTGCCGGTGACCCCGTCGAGGAGAAACGCCTGGAAGCGGCCCAAGGCCCCGCATACCGCCTGCACCGCGTCGTGCTGCGCGCCGCTCAGGGTCGGTGCCGTGGACGCGGCGGCGGACTCGCAGGCGGGCGCGACGGCCGGTTCCTCGTGGACGTCGATCCAACCCCTGGCGGCGAGTGCGCGCAACGCGCCGCGCCAGTCGCCGCCGAGCGCCCGGATCGGCTTCTCTTCGACGCCTTCGGCCCGTTCGTCCAGCAGCGTCAGGATCCGCATCTGGCGCGGGGCGCGGCGCGGCTCTCCCGGATCGCGCCCCCGGCCGGTTTCGGTCAGGCGCCAGCGGCGCGCGGGCACCCCGCGCGCGGGCACCCCGCGGCGCAGGGCGACGGGCAGCGCCGTGGCGAACACCTCACCCGGAGGGTGGCGATAGTAGTCTGCCGCCCATCCCAGGAGCGCAAGCAGCGATTCGTCGAACAGCGGTTCGCGATCGAGCACCTCCAGCGCGGGGCGCAGCCGGCCCCGATCCACCCGGCTGTGCGCAGAGCAGCCCACGAGGATGCCCACGGCACGGGTGCGACCGAACGGTACCCGGACCCGGATCCCGGGGCACAGGCCTGCCGGATCGACGCCGGCCGGTGCCAGGTAGTCGAAGGTCCGGTACACGGGCGAGGGGACTGCGATCTGAAGGACGGGCCGGCGTGACATGACTTCCTTACTCTACACCAGCGGCGACCGGTCTCCGCTCCGGAAATGGGGATCGGCACCCCCTGTTTTTTTTCAAGAGGTACTCGTACAACCTGTGGATAACTTTGTGGATGAATCGGGAACCCCCGGTACTTTCACGAGTTTTCCGATTGGATGCGGAACCGGGCCGATCTTGATAAGGTTTACAAATATGCATTCAAAAACAATCGGTTAGCGATTTCTGTGTAAATATTCGGTATTGTGGTAGGGCATACGATGTCAACCGTTGACAGGTTGTATTGCTTGTGTATAACCCGGAAGCACGCCGGAAATCCGCCGCTGCGCCGGTGAATCCGTGTCAACCTCCGTGCTGCCGGGGCGTTATAAGAACTTGAAAGCCATTCAATCCGATCAGAGGGGCGTTGCCGATGAGAACCAGTCGCAGTCTTAAAGGGTGGTCCGTGGTGGCCTGCACGGTGTTGGTTGTTGGGGTGATGGCAGGACCGGTGACCGCCCGAGCCGATCAGTCCAGGGCCGGTGAGCGGGTGGAACACCGTCTCGAACACCGGGGAGATCGCGTGGACCGTCGCCTCGATCGCCGCGGTGAGCGTCTCGATCGGCGGCTGGACCGCCGCGGCGAGCGGGTCGAGCACCGTTTCGACCGGCGGGCGGGTCGCGCCGCGGCCAATGGCCACGAACGCCGGGCCGGGCGCCTGCATCGTCGCGGTGAGCGGGTGGAACATCGCCTGAATCGTCGCGGCGACCGCATCGAGCGGCGGCTGGACCGGCACGGCGACCGTTTCGAACGACGCATGGACCGACGGGCCGGACGGGTGGAGCGCCGTGTGGGACGTCGCCGCTGAGGCCGGTGTCGCGCACCGGACCCGCGTCGCACGGAGGGCGACGCAGGTCCCTTTCGGGATAGGGGCGGGGAGGCCGGGCGCTGAACAGCGATGGAGAGTTGGACCGGTTTTTGGCCGGGGTGGAACGCCGTGCGCTACGCATGGCGGAATTCGCCGTCGGCGATCGCGATCAGGCCCTCGACCTGGTGCAGGACGCCATGATGCGGTTGGCGGGACGCTATGCGGATCGCCCCGCGGCACAGTGGCCGCCGCTGTTCCATCGGATCCTGCAGAACCGGATTCGCGACTGGCGGCGGCGCGAGCGTTTGCGTCGGCGCCTGCATGCGTGGTGGGATGGGTCGCCGGGCGGCGATCCCGATGAGGCGCAGGGGGATCCGATGGACCGCCTGCCGGACCCGCGCGGCGCGACCCCGCTCAAGGAGATCGCGCGCGCAGGGGCGATCGCGGCGCTGGAGCATGCGTTGCGCGCGTTGCCGCCCCGACAGCAGCAGGCGTTCCTGCTGCGGGTCTGGGAGGGTCTGGGCGTGGCGCAGACGGCGCGTGCCCTGGGTTGCTCGGAGGGGAGCGTGAAGACCCATTATGCGCGGGCGCTGCGGACGTTGCGCAGCCGTTTGGAGGAGTATCGACCATGAGGGCGGCGGGCGAGGAGGAATTCCTGCGACGGGTCCGGGAGGGCCTGGACGCCGGGGCGGGCGCCCTGGACGCGGCGACGGTGATGCGGCTGCACCGTGCGCGGGCGCACGCCATCGAGGCGGCCGGCGGGCGTGCCCGCCGGGTCCGCGGATGGGTCCCGGCGGCGGCCGCAGCGGGCGTGGTCGCACTGGTCGTGTGGATCGGCTGGAGCGGCCCGATGCACCGTCAGACGCCGGCGCCCGCCGTGGCGGCGCGGCTCGAGGCGGCCGAGGTGCTCGCGAGCGGCGCGAACCTGGATCTGTACGAGAACCTGGATTTCTATGCGTGGCTCGCCCATGGCCCGGGGCACGGTTGAGCACCTCGCGCCCCTGTCGGCGCTGCTGATTCATCGGCACCCGGCGGCGGCGCAGCCGGACCCCCGGGCCGGGCGCGCCGCGCCCGCCACGACGCACGGTGCCCGACCCGGCGCTCCTGGAGTACCTGGGTTTCTTTGAGACCGCCGACGGGCGCCGGATCGATCCGATGAGCCTGGCGACGTCCCCGGCCGATCCGGGACCGCCCGCCGATGCCGGCTCCGACTCCGGCTCCGACCGGTCGCACGACAACGCAGGAGGCAACGAGCGATGAACCCGATGCGACGCCGCGTATGCGGCGGGATCCTGGCCTTGGCGGTGTTGCCGTTGTCGGCCTGGGCGCAACCATCCGGGGTGTCTCAATCCGGGAACCGCGGGGCCGGGATCGTGCAGGAGGGCGCGATCTCCTGGGACCGGCTCACGCCCCGGGAGCGCGAGATCCTGAAGCCGTTCGCCGGGCGCTGGGACCGATTATCCGCGGAGCGCCGGCGGCGCCTGCGCCGCGGGGTGGAGCGCTGGAGCCACCTCACCTCCGCACAGCGCGAGCGGGTCCGTGAGCGGTTCCGGCGCTGGCGTGCGCTGAGCCCCGGGCAGCGGGCACGGATCCGTCGGCGCTTCGAGGAATTCCGCCGGCTCCCGCCACAGGAGCAGAGGCGCATCCGCCGGCGTTACCGCTGGTTCCAGGGCCTGCCGCCGGAGCGGCGCCGGGAGCTGCGCGAGCGCTGGCGGCGCCTGAGTCCGGAGCGGCGCCGGGAGTTTCTGGAGCGCCGGCGCCTGCGGCTGCACTCCCGGGGCGCAGCGGAAGGGATCCGCGCGCGCCCCATGAGGCCCCGCGAGCGCTGACGCTCTGCGGTCGGGCCGACCGGCGGGCCGTGTCCGGGCCACATATGCGGAAGTCAGCTATACGGCCGGGCGAGCCCGGCCCTTGTACAGGGCAACCGCAGGCGCGGCGAAACACGGTAGGGCGGGCCTTGGCCCGCCGACGGCGTTCGGGATTCGGATTGCGCTTTGGATTTGACATCCTCCCCGGCATGAATGCCGGAGATTCCTACGGCGCTCAGGCGCGGCATTGAGCCGCTCCCGAGTCGCTTCGGCGGGTTCCTGCTTCATCGGGGCAGGTTGCGGCGCGCAGCGCCCAACACTTACGGCCTCTCCACAGGCTTCACTTCCCGCCTGCCCGGCGGTAGGTCTTGCAACATTCACATTATAGGACGGCTGCGCCGTCCGCGCTATCCTTCCCCGCCCTGAACGGCGGGGCTTGCCGCGCACCGGGTCAACGGACCCGGCCGGGCGAACCCGGCCCGATTGACGGGTCCCTCGCAGGTCCACGGAAGGGCCGTTCCCGTTACAGCCTCTTTACCGCCTGGATCAGTTTGCTCACCATGTCCTGGGCGTCGCCGTAGAGCATGCGGGTGTGGTCCTTGCCGAACAGGGCATTCTCGATCCCGGAGAAGCCCCTGCCCTGTCCGCGCTTGATCACCAGCACATTTTTCGCTTGGTCCGTGTTCAGGATGGGCATCCCGTAGATCGGGCTCTCCGGATTGGTGCGCGCCACCGGATTGACCACGTCGTTGGCGCCGATGACCAGCGCCACGTCCACGGTGGGGAACTCGGGATTGATCTCGTCGAGGTCGTAGATCTTATCGTAGGGCACGCCGGCCTCGGCCAGCAGCACGTTCATGTGCCCGGGCATGCGCCCGGCCACCGGATGGATCGCGAACTTCACCCGGACGCCGCGTTCCTCCAGCAGTTCCGCCAGTTCCCAGATCTTGTGCTGCGCCTGGGCGACCGCCATGCCGTAGCCCGGAACCACTACGACCTTGCTGGAATAGGCCATCATGATGCCCGCATCGTCGGCGTCGATGGGTTTGAGGGCCCCGCTCTCCCCGGCGCTCGCCGCCGCCGGCGCGTGGCCGAAGGCGCCGAACAGGACGTTGGCGATCGAGCGGTTCATGGCCCTGGCCATGAGTTGGGTGAGCAGCGAACCGGCGGCACCGACCACGGTACCGGCGATGATCATCGCCGCGTTGTTCAGCACAAATCCTTCGAGGCCCACCGCCAGGCCCGTTAGGGCGTTGTAGAGGGAGATCACCACCGGCATGTCGGCGCCGCCGATGGGCAGGGTCATCAGCACACCGAAGGTCAGCACGAGGGCGAAGAACACGAATACCAGGACGCCGCCGGATCCCTGAAACGGCAGCAGGGCGCCGATCACCACCGCGGTGCCCAATACCGCGAGGTTGAAGGGTTGCTGCATAGGGAAGACGATGGATCGCTTGATCAGTCCCTGCAGCTTGGCGAACGCGATCAGGCTGCCGCTGAAGGAGACGGTGCCGATCAGTCCGCCGATCACCGCGAGCCCCATCACGGCACCCGAATGTCCGTTGGTGCCGCGGAGCAACTCGATGGCCGCAATCGCCGCCGCCGCACCGCCGCCCATGCCGTTGTAGAGGGCGATCATCTGCGGCATGGTGGTCATCGCAACCCGCTTGCCGGAGATCCAGGCCACGCTGGAGCCGACGGCGATGGCCAGGATCATGAGCAGATAATTGCTCATGCCATGCCAGAAGAACGTCACCACCGTGGCCACCAGCATCCCGGCGCCCGCCCAGACGATACCGTCGCGCGCCGTGACCGGGGAACTCATGCGCTTGAGGCCGAGGATGAACAGCGCCGCGGCCAGGAAATAGCTGATCTGGATGACCACGCCCATCAGCGGCCCCCCTTGTTGCTCTTGAACATGTCGAGCATGCGCTCGGTGACCACGTAGCCGCCGACCGCGTTCATGCTCGCGAGCAGCACGCCGAAGAAACCGATGGCCCGTTCCAGGCCGGTACCGGCGTGGCCGAGTGCCACCATCGCGCCTACCAGCACGATGCCGTGTATGAAGTTGGATCCCGACATGAGCGGCGTGTGCAGGATCACCGGCACGCGCGCGATCACCTCATACCCGGTGAAGGCGGCCAGCATGAAGATGTACAGCGCCGTGAAGCCCTCGATCATCGATCGCCTCCTTCCACCAGATTGCGGGTCGCCTCGTGGCGGATCGCCCCGTCACGGGTGAGGGTGCTCTGCGCGATCACCTCATCGTTCCAGTCCGGAACGAGTTCCCCGTCCTTGATCATCAACGACAGGAAATTCAGGATGTTGCGCGCGTACATCTCGCTGGCGTCGGCCGCGAGCATGCTTGGCACGTTGAGCGGGCCGTGGATGAGCACGCCGCCGTGATCCACACTCTCGCCGGGTTGGGTCAGCTCGCAGTTGCCGCCGCTCTCCGCCGCGAGGTCGACGATCACCGCACCGGGCCGCATCTGTTCGACCATGGCGGTGGTGAGAATCCGCGGCGCCGTGCGCCCGGGCACCGCGGCGGTGGTGATGACGACTTCGGCCGCGGCCACGTGCCGGCCCAGGATCTCGGCCGTGTGCGCCTTCTCCTCGTCGGTCAACTCGCGCGCATAGCCGCCGGTCGACTGGGCGTCGACCCCGACGTCGACGAACTTCGCACCCAGGGACTCCACCTGTTCCTTGGTGACGCTGCGCACGTCGTAGGCCTCGACGATGGCACCCAGGCGCCGCGCCGTGGCGATCGCCTGCAAGCCGGCGACGCCGGCGCCGATGATCAGCACCTTGGCCGGGCGGATGGTACCGGCGGCGGTGGTCAGCATGGGGAAGAAACGCCCGGTGAGGCCGGCGCCGATCAGTACCGCCTTGTATCCGGCCGCGGAGGCCTGGGAGGAGAGCGCATCCATGCTCTGAGCGCGCGCGATGCGCGGGATGAATTCCATCGCGAAGCTGGTGATCCGGCGATCGCGCAGGCGTGCGACCCGCTCGGGGTGGCGGTACGGCATCATGAAGCCGATCACCACCGTGCCCTCGGCCATCCGGTCGATTTCCTCCTCGGTGGGAGGCAGGACCCGCAACACGACCTGTGCGGCCTCGTACAATTCTTTGGTATCGGCCACGATCCGGGCCTTGGCGTAGGCCGCGTCGGGATAGTGCGCGCGCCGGCCCGCTCCGGCCTCGATCAGTACTTCGGCGCCGAGGCCGGAGAGGCGCTCGGCGACGGCGGGTACCACGGCCACACGGAGTTCCCCCGGCGTGTTTTCCTTCGCGACGGTCACGCGTATCGGCATGCTTGATCCTCGTTCTGCCGGCTCTTGCCCGGTTGTCATTCGGTTTTCAGGGAGGCGGCGTGTACCCGCGGCGGTGCCGGGCCGGAACCGGCCGGCCGGACCGCGTTCGCACGCACAGGACATCCGGGCGAGCGCCCGCTCGGTAAAGGCGGGAATAATAGCCCATTCCGCCCTGCGTTCAAACTCGCCGGGGGCCCCTTCGATTGACTCGACCAATGCCCGGGACGAGGAACGGAACCCTCCCGCCATCCGCGAATGTCGCTGTTATGGCCGCTTTTCCGCAAAGCTGGTACGCTTCCGGGCGCGGGGCGCCCCTTCGGGGCACGGTCCGGCGGCCGATAACCGGCCGAGGACACCGGCGGGAGGCCCGCAAGAGGCGTTTATCCCACACGGCGAGGTCCCGAGGCGCGGCGTGGTTGACTTGATATATCAGGTTCTACGTACCGACGTGGCCGGCATGCCCCTGGAGTGGATCGGCTACCAGGACGCGGTGCGCCTGTATCACCTCGGGCAGGTCGCCTACACCTGCGGCGCGTTGCTCTATCGCATCCGCGGGGGCACCAATGCACGGACCGGTCGGCGCACCGTCATCGAGGTCAATTCCATCATCGCCACCTATGGCTACCACCATGCCCTCGCCAAGGCGCGCGACCACTACGTTCCGCCGCTGAACAACCCGGCGCTGTTCAAGCGCGACGGGCGCCTGTGCCTGTACTGCGGGCGACGGTTCATGGATCGGGACCTCTCCCGCGATCACGTCACGCCGCTCAGCCGCGGCGGCGAGGATGTCTGGAACAACGTGGTGGCGGCGTGCAAGCGCTGCAACAATCACAAGGCCGGCCGCTCCCCGGAGGAGGCCGGGTTGGAACTGCTCGCGGTGCCGTTCGTTCCCACCCACGCGGAGTACATCTATCTGCAGGGGCACCGCGTGCTGACCGACCAGATGGAGTTTCTCCTCGCGCACTTCCCGCGCACCAGTCCGCTGCACCAGCGCCTGCGCCTCCTGGTCTGAAGCGGTGGATCGCAGGGTGTTGCGGCGCGCGTTCCTGTACGGCCCCGACAGGCCGGCGGAGCCGGCCGTCATTCCCTGAGATCGACTGTCGATGCGATCCGCTCCCGAAAGCGATTTCTGGCCGGTACTCGCCGATCGGATCGCCCGCGCCACCGGCCGGGCGTTCGTCGTGCACCGCAGCGTGCCGGTGGGCGGCGGTTGCATCAACACCGCCTGCCGGATCGAGGGGGACGGCGCGCGCTATTTCGTCAAACTCAACCGCGCTGCGCGCCTGGGCATGTTCGAGGCCGAGGCCGAGGGTCTGCACGAGATGGAGCGCAGCGCCGGCGTGCGCGTGCCGCGCCCGATCTGCCCGGGGGTCCATGACGGACGCAGCTTCCTGGTGCTCGAATACCTCGATCTCGGCGCGGCCGGTGATGCGCGGGCATCGGAACGCCTGGGCCGGCAGCTCGCGACCATGCATCGCACCACCCGGGCGCGGTTCGGTTGGCATCGCGACAACACCATCGGTTCCACGCCCCAGGAGAATGCCGAGTCGGAGGACTGGGTGGCGTTCTGGCGCGAACGCCGGCTGCGGTTCCAGCTTGAACTGGCGGCGCGCAATGGCTACGGCGACCGGTTGCAGGCGCGCGGCGCGCGCCTGCTCGACGCCTTCCCGGCGTTGTTCGACGGCTATCGGCCGATCCCGTCGCTGTTGCACGGTGACCTGTGGGGCGGGAACTTCGGGGTGACCCGCGACGGCGAGCCGGTGCTGTTCGATCCGGCGACCTACTATGGAGATCGCGAGGCCGACCTGGCCATGACCGAGCTGTTCGGCGGCTTCGGCCCGCGTTTCTACGCGGCCTACCGCGAGGCCTTCCCGCTGGATCCGGGTTACCGCGTACGCCGCACGCTCTACAATCTCTACCACATCCTCAATCACCTGAACCTCTTTGGCGCCGGCTACTGCGGCCAGGCCGAGGCGATGATCGACGAACTGCTTTGCGAACTGGGTTGACGGGGGGGGATGTCGGCATAGCGGCGAAGCCGCGGAGGCGATAGGCAATCGGATCCGAAACGCCGTCCGGCCCTCGTATCCATGGACCGATTCCGGGGCCGTCGCCACGGCCGGGCGAGCCCGGCCCTACCGGATGCACGGGGATGCACGAATCCCGGCGGGCCTTGACCCGCCGACGTTGTTGCGGGGACCCGCCGTGATCACCTATGGGCCGCCCTGTGTTCGGCGCGCGCTCAGCATCGGGCGGGTTGCGGTGTCGCGGTCCCGGGGCGCGCTACGGTCCCGGGCCTCCGATTCGGGTAAGTGCGAATCGAGGGGGATCGGGGGGCCGGTTCGGCGTCGTGCATTCAACCCTCGATCCGCCCCGGCGGCCCGGGTGCGCCGGGGCGCACGGGACCGTATACTCGGGCGGAATCCGCGAGCCTGATCGAGTCCGGCCAGACATGAAGATGAGCGAGTTCGCCCGGCGTCGACGCCAGTTGATACGCATGATGGGCAACGGCAGTATCGCGATCGTCCCGGCCGCGCCCGAGCGGCTGCGCAACCGGGACGTGGAGTACCCGTACCGCCAGGACAGCGACCTTCATTATCTCACGGGCTTTCCGGAGCCGGAGGCCGTGGCGGTGCTCGTTCCCGGCCACCGGCATAGCGAGTTCGTGCTGTTCTGCAGGGCGCTGGATCCGGAGCGGGAGGCCTGGACCGGCCCGCGCGCCGGTCAGAAAGGCGCGGTGGACGGCTTCGGCGCGGACGACTCGTTCCCGATCACCGATCTGGACGACATCCTCCCGGGCCTGCTGGAGGGCTGCGAACGGGTCTTCTACACGATGGGCCGGGACCCGGAGTTCGACCGGCGCCTGATCGCGTGGGTGAATCGGATCCGAGAAAACACCCGTTCCGGTTCCCGCTCTCCCGCGGAGTTCATCTCGCTCGATCTATTGCTGCACGAGATGCGCCTGTTCAAGAGCGCGGCCGAGTTGCGGGTGATGCGCGCCGCCGCACGTATCACCATGGAGGCCCACCGGCGCGCCATGCGCCGCTGTCGTCCGGGGATGGGGGAGTACGAGGTGGAGGCGGAACTGCTCTACCACTTCCGCCGCCACGGCGCCGACGTCGCCTATCCCCCGATCGTAGGCGGCGGCGCCAACGGCTGCGTGCTGCACTACGTGCGCAACGATGCGCCGTTGCAGGACGGCGATCTTCTGCTCATCGATGCCGGGGCCGAACTGGAGTGCTATGCCTCCGACATCACCCGCACCTTTCCGGTGAACGGGCGTTTCACGCCGGCCCAGCGGGCGATCTACGACCTCGTGTTGAAGGCGCAGGAGGCGGCGATCGCCAAGGTGCGGCCCGGCAACCACTGGAACGATCCGCACCAAGCCGTGGTGCGGGTGTTCACCGAAGGTCTGGTTCGGCTCGGCCTGCTCAAGGGTAGGCCCGCGCAGCTGATCAAGGATGGTGCCTATCGGCGCTTCTACATGCATCGTACGGGGCACTGGCTCGGATTGGATGTGCACGACGTGGGCGACTACAAGGTCGACGGAAAATGGCGGCTGCTCGAGCCCGGCATGGTCCTGACCGTCGAGCCCGGGCTGTACATCCCCGCGGGCGGCAAGGGCGTGGCGCGCAAGTGGTGGAACATCGGCGTGCGCATCGAGGACGATGTGCGGGTCACGCCGGAGGGCCGCGAGGTCCTCACGGGCGGCCTGATCCGTTCCGCCGACGCGATCGAGGCGTGGATGGCGGGAGGCGACTGAGCGGTGGCCGAGTCCTTCGATACGGCGACCGGCGCCGCGTCGCGCGGTTCACCGATGTACTGCCGGGCGTGTTCGCCGTGCCCGCCGGCGCCGGTAGCCGCAATGCGCACCGCCGGGTTGGTCGCGCTCGATCTGTCTCCGCCGGCCAAGCGGCTCATCATGCGCCGCGTCGGCGGCCTGCCCGCGATCGCGTGCGTCGCGGCGGACGGCTGACCGGTAGGGCGCGTCGACGGCGATGGATCTCGTCTCAGTCATCTCGGTGCTGCTCACCATCGCGGCGTTGTTCGGCTACCTGAACGAGCGTTACGTGCACCTGCCGAGCACCATCGGCCTGATGCTGATCGCGTTGGTGATGTCGCTCGGCCTGATCGTCCTCGGCCGTTTCGGTCTGGCCCCCGGACGCGTGGTGCGCGAGTTCCTGACGCACGTGGATTTCAACCAGGCGCTGATGCACGGCATGCTCTCGTTTCTCTTGTTCGCCGGCGCGTTGCACGTCAACCTCGAGGATCTGAACCGCAACCGCTGGACCGTGGGCCTGCTGGCCACGGGCGGGGTGATCGTGTCCACCGCGCTGATCGGCGTCGCGGGGTGGTGGCTGTTCGGGATGCTGGGTGTCGATCTGCCGCTGCTCTATTGTTTGGTGTTCGGCGCTCTGATCTCGCCCACCGATCCGATCGCGGTGCTCGCCGTGCTCAAGAGCGTCGGGGTCTCGCGCGACCTCGAGGCCAAGATCGCGGGCGAGTCGCTGTTCAACGACGGCGTGGGGGTCGTCGTGTTCGTGGTGCTGCTCGGTATCGCCGCCGAGGGCGGTGGTGTACGCGCCGGCGATATCGCCCTGCTGTTCGTGCGCGAGGCGCTCGGCGGAGCCGTGTTCGGACTCGGCGCCGGCTATCTCGCCTACCGGATGCTCAAGGGCGTGGATAACTACTCGGTCGAGGTACTGATCACGCTGGCGCTGGTCGCCGGCGGCTACGCGCTGGCCGATCACCTGCACCTGTCGGGACCCATCGCTATTGTCGTGGCGGGCTTGCTGATCGGCAACCACGGGCGTCTCCTGGCCATGTCCTCCGCCACCCGTGCGCACCTCGACTCCTTCTGGGAGCTCATCGACGAGACGCTGAACGCGGTGCTGTTCGTCCTCATCGGCCTGGAGGTGCTGGTGCTCACCTTCACGCCGCGCCTGTTGTTGGCCGGGGCGCTGATGATCCCGCTGGTGCTCGTCGCACGCTTCGTGAGCGTCGGGCTGCCGGTGCGCCTGCTCGGGCGCGCGCGCGAGTTCAGCCCGCATGCGATCCCGGTGCTGACCTGGGGCGGGCTGCGCGGGGGGATCTCCGTGGCGCTCGCGCTGTCGGTACCGGTCGGGCCCGAGCGCCCGGTGATCCTGGCCGTGACCTACATCGTCGTCGTGTTTTCGATCCTGGTACAAGGTCTCACGGTGGGGCGCTTGGCGCGCGCCGCCGGTGGTGGTGGTGGTGCATCCGGCTGAAACCTGCGCGCCGCGCGCTCAGGCCGGCGGCGGCCGGCGCAGTTTGCGCTGCAGCGTGCGCCGGTGCATCCTCAGCGCCCGCGCCGCGGCCGAGATGTTGTGATCGTGATCCAGCAGCACCCGCTGCAGGTGTTCCCACTCCAGGCGCTGCACGGACAGCGGTCGTTCGGCGGCCGGTGTCCCCGGGTCGCCGGCGTCACGGTGCAGCGCGGCCAGGACCTCGTCGGCGTCCGCGGGCTTGGTCAGGTAATGGGTCGCGCCGAGTTTGATGGCCTCCACCGCGGTGGCGATGCTCGCATAGCCGGTCAGGACGACGATGCGCGTGTTCTCGTCCAGTTCGTGGAGGCGGCGCACCAGTTCCAGTCCGGAGCGATCGCCGAGGCGCAGATCCACGACTGCGTATTCGGGCGTGTAGCGCTCGGCGAGCGCCAGCGCACCCTCGACCTCCAGTGCCGCGACCACATCGAAACCGCGTCGTCCGAGCGCCTCGGAGAGCACGCCGCAGAAGGTCTCGTCGTCATCGACCAACAGCAGCCGCGGGAGGTCGTCGCCGACCCGTTCAGGTTTGATCATCATCCGATTTCGTGCCGAGCCGCCGCAATGGCAGACGTACCTGCGCGCAGGTGCCGCCGCCGTCGCTGCGCGCTTGCAATGTCACCTCGCCGCCGTAGCGGCCGATGGCGGCGTGGGCCAGAAACAGTCCGAGTCCGAGACCCTCGTCTTTGGTGGTGAACCGACGGTGCCCGGCGGCCCGTGAGGCCGCGGGCGCCAGGCCGGGGCCGCGGTCGCAGACCCGGATGTCCAGGACGTCCGCATTCCATCCGGCCGTCAGTTCCACCTCCCGTGGTGAGGCATCCGCGGCGTTGTTGAGGATCGTGATCAACGCCTGCGCCAGGGTGTGCTCGGCGAGGATGCGCGGCGCCGGGCGCGCGCCCTCGAGGGCGACGCGGACCGTGGCACCGTGGCGCATCGCCCGCCACCCGGCGACGATCTCGCCGATGAACTCGTCGACCGCGAGCGATCGGCCGGCCTCGGCGCGCACACTGCCGGCCGATGCCGCGATCGCGGCGAGCGCCTGCTTGCAGCGGTCGACCTGGCCGCGCAACATCCGCAGCCGCCCGGTATCCGGATCCGTCGCCGCCCCGCTGCGATCGCGCTCCATCTCCCGCAGCACGGTGGCCATGGTGGCGAGCGGCGTACCCAACTCGTGCGCGGCGCCGGCGGCGAGCGTACCCAGCGCGATCAGCCGCTCGTCGCGCAACGCCTGCTCGCGGCGCTCGGCCAACAGGTGTTCGCGTTCGCGTAGCGTGCCCGCCATGCGCGCGACATAGTAGGCGAGGAGGCCCGCGCTGAATACGAAGCCCACCCACATGCCGATGACGTGCAGTTCGAACCCGTGCGCCGCGAGTCGCGTGTCCCGGGACAGCGGCATGTTCTCGACCATCAGCGCCGTGTAGCAGAGCACCGTCACCACCGCAAGCAGCCGCGTGTGTGCCGGCGGCAGCACCGTCGCGGCGACCGTGATCGGCAGCAACAGCAACCAGACGAACGGGTTGAAGGCCCCCCCGGAAAAATATAACAGGCCCGTGAGCGCGCCGACGTCGACCAGCAGTTGGACGAAGAATTCCCCGGTGCCGATCTCGCCCCCGCGCCCGAGCCGCCGCCGGGTGAAGACGTTGAACGCCGCGAGCGCGGCGATGATCGCCGCCATCGGCGCCACCGGCAGCGCGATCCCGAACCCATATACCGCCGTCAACACCGTCACTGTCTGCCCGACGACGGCGACGTTGCGCAACGCATACAGGCGGCGCAGGTTTTGCCCGGTGTCGCGTGCGGATCGGGAAAACACGGTTACAGCCGCCCCCTCAACGGCCCGCCGCGCGGTGCGGCCGATCGCCGCGCGGCGATCGATCGCATTGTACCCCGTTACGCTTTTCCCATCCTGCTCGACCCGGACGGCGGCGTGCACCGTCGCCACGAGATCGGCGCTCCCTGTGATGTGCCGCATCGGTTCAGACGGGTGATTCCTCGGGTGCGCCGCTGCGGTGTCACCGGATGATGTATCATCGCCCTCCGCCGCGCCGGGGCGATCGGGCGCGCCACACCCAACGAATGCCGGGACAATCGAATGAACGCCGTCGCCGAACTCCATGTGATCATCGGATCCGGCGCCCTCGGAATGGGCGTGGGGCGGGAACTGCTGGTGCGGCGCAAGCGCGTGCGGATGGTCAACCGCTCGGGCATCGCCGACGTGCCCACCCGCATCTACGTGTTCAAGGGCGATGTCGCCGATCCCGCCACCCTGCGCGAGTCCTGCGAGGAGGCCACGGTCGTCTATCACTGTGCACGACCCGATTCACGGGAGGGGGACGGGCGCGCCGAACGGTTGATGGCCGGGGCCATCGAGGCCGCCGCGCGTGCCGGGGCGCGCATCGTCTACGGCGAGTGCGCGACGTTCTACCGGGCGGGCGCCAGGCCGATGACGGAAGAGGAGGCCGTGCCCGTGGCGGGCGGTGAGGCGTGCACGCGCCCGGCGGCCATGCTTATGGAGGCGCACGCCGCCGGGGGCGTGCGTGCCGCCATCGGTCGCGGCTCGGACCTGTTCGGTCCCTGGGCCGGTGCCTCGCTGCTCGGTCGCCAAGTGTTCGCGCGTGCCGTCGCCGGGCATGCCGTCCAGTTGCCCGGCAATCCGGAGTTGGCCCATACCTTCACTTATGTCGACGATTTCGCCCGTGCGCTGGTCACGCTCGGGGAGCGGGACGAGGCCCTCGGCCGGGTCTGGCACGTGCCGAGTGCGGAGCCGTTGAGCCCGCGCCGGTTCGCGGAGCTGGTGTTCGAGACGCTCGGCACGGTGCCGCGCATCACGGTGCCGGGGCGTGCCCGGCTGGCGCTGCACGGGCTGGTCGATCCGGCCGCCCGTGTGCTACGCGCGGCGACGGAGCGCTTCGAGCGGCCCTTCGTATTGGATCACGGGCGCTACCGGGCCGCGTTCGGAGGGGCATTCACGTCGCACCCCGACGCCATCCGTGCGACCCTGGAGTGGCGGCGCGCCAATCCGAATGCGGCGCCGGCGCGCGCATGAACACGCCGCCGGTGGAGGTTGCGACGCCGCCGGCGGGCCGAGGTCCGTCCTACATGGTTCGTCCGGTGTTGGAGATTTCGTAGGGCCGGGCTTGCCCGGCCGAGGCCGTTGAAATCCATGACCGCGTTGAGATGAGTCACGGACCTCGCGGAATGCACGGACAACCCGTATTGAGTCCGTACGTTCCGTGGGGTTCGCGGCCATTCCGTCACGATATGGGCTGAGACCCCGCCCGGGCCGGCGTCCGGATCAGGGCGCAATCCCCGTATTCCGGCCTGCATACGGGCCACCCGGGTTCGGGCGTCGAAGCCGGCGCGGGTCGGGTTGCCCGCTATTTTCCGCCGCCCCGGGCGCCCATGTGCTCCATCATCTGCTTCATCATCATCTGCATCATCTGCTGGTGTTTGGCCATGCGCTTCATCATCGTCTGCATCCGCTCCGGAGACATGCGCGCACCCTTACTAGCGGCGCTCTTCATGCCGCACGGATTCCTCGGGGGAGTGGGGGAGGCACCGTGCCCCATCGCCTTGCCCTTTCCTCCGCCCATCATGCCGCCTTTGCCGCCGCCCATCATGCCGCCTTTGCCACTGCCCATCATGCCGCCGCCCATCATGCAACTGCCCATCATGGACATGGCCTTCTGCATCTCGCGCATGTGCTGCCGCAGCAGGCGCCGGCGCTCGCGAGGATTTTTGGTGGCGCGGATCCGGTCCATGGTCCGCTGCATCTGCTGCAAGCGTCCCTGCATCTGCATCATGGGCTTGGCGGTGCCGTTGGCGGGCGCACCGGCGTAGGCGGCCGGGACGAGGAAAGCCAGCGAAGCAGCCATCATCAGAGATTTGAGTCCTATCATGGTGTCCTCCTGTCGGTCCCTGCGGGAAGATGCCGCCCGCGCACCGGGCCCGGGAGAGGGCGGCGCGCGGCGCGGGTGCAACAAGTATAGACGGGTCTTTGACAGCGCCGTGATAGACTTTACAACTGTACCCCACGCACAGGTCAAGCGGCGGCGGATGGTCCCGGGCGGCGGGAACCCCTGCGGAGTGCCGCAGCCGGTTACGGGAAACGCGGGGATTCGCGCGGCGGGGGCGGGCGCCGAGAGGTGTCCCGATCACGACAGCTTGCGAGGTCGATCCATGACGATGCAGCCCCGGGCGTTTCGCGCTTCTCCGGCCCTGGCGGCGATGATGGCCGCGGCCCTGTTGATGTTCAGTGCCGGCGCGCAGGCGTCCCGGCCGTCGGCCGGGACGGCCAAGGCGCCGGCGAATGCCCCCACCTACGACCAGGATACGGTGATCCACGATGCCGTGGAGTTCTTCGGAAAGGGCAGCGCCGGCATCGCCAAGGTCATTGCCAAGGCATTCGGGGAGCAAGGACGGCCGGACGCGGTCATCAAGGGCGAGGAAGTCGGTGGCGCCTTGGTGGTGGGGCTGCGCTACGGCGACGGCACGCTACGCATGAAGAACGGCGCCGGCGAGAAGGTCTTCTGGACCGGGCCGTCGATCGGTTTCGATTTCGGGGCCAACGCTTCCAAGGTCTATGTGCTCGTCTATCACCTGCCCAATCTGAATGCGATCTTCCAGCGCTTTCCGGCGGTCGACGGCAGCCTCTACTACGTCGCCGGCGCGAGCATCAACTACCAGCGTGCGGACGGCATCGTGCTGGCCCCCATCCGGCTCGGGGTGGGCCTGCGCGCCGGTGTAAATCTCGGGTACATGCATTACACGCGCAAGAAGACCTGGCTTCCGTTTTGAGCCTGCGGTTCGGCCGGCCGCCGCCGTCCGAATCCACACCGGCACCGAAGCATCGCGGGTGTCGTCGGCGGGCCGAGGCCCGCCCTACGGGTGCCGTGGGGCCGGGCTCGCCCGGCCGATTCCACCGGCTCCCCCAAACCACAGTACAACCCCCGAACGTCGCCGGCGGGCCGAGGCCCGCCCTACCATGAAACGCGCACCGCGCCGACCCGGCCGGGCTTACCCGGCCGGCGCCGTTGATGATTCTCACGATCACGGCGCTCCACACTGCAGTGCCTTTGCGCTGGATCAATGCCACCTGCGACAGAGTGTCGCAATCTAGACACTAGCTAGATAAAATCGAGTGCGACGCTCGCCCGCCCAGGACGGTGCCGCCGCGGTTCGGGCTCAAACGACTGCAAGCAGAGGATTTTCGCCATGAATCATGGGAGAACAATGCGTAGAATCGCCTACCACGCCGCCCTCGACGGGTTGCTGAGTGTGGCCCTTGGACTGGCGTCCACTGCCGTCTATGCGGTGCCCAGCTTCGCGCGCCAGACCGGCATGCCGTGCGACGCGTGCCACACGGTGTTCCCCGAGCTGACCGCCTTCGGCCGGGATTTCAAGCTCAACGGCTATACGCTGACCGGCATGAAACAGATCAAGGCCACCGGCGCCGCCGGGAGCATGAAGATCAATGCGATTCCGCCGCTCTCGGTCATGCTGCAGGTCGGGTTCACCCATGTCGCCAAGACGCGCAACGTGCCGGGCGGCGCCCAGAACAACAACGTCGCGTTTCCGGATGGGCTGAGTCTCTACTACGCCGGTGAGATCAGCCCCCACATGGGGACCTTCCTGCAGGTCACCATGGATAATTCCAATAGTGGCTTCGGTTTCGACATGGCGGACTTCCGTTACGCCAACCGTGCGACGTTGGGCGGACGGCCTCTGGTGTACGGGGTGACCCTGGACAACTCGCCGGGCATGGAGGACGTCTGGAACACCACCCCCGCATGGAACTATCCCTATATCGGTTCGTCCACGGCGCCGGACAACGGCATCGCTCAGTCCCAGCTCTTCAATATCATGGGCGCGGGCTTTGGCGGTTACGCCCTGTGGGACAACCACTGGTATGGCGCGGTGAGTCTCTACCGCAGCGCGGCGGCTATGGGGAGCACAGATAGGATTAGCAATGTCGCGCCTTACTGGCGTTTCGCCTGGCAGGGCACCCTTCCGAACCGCGCTTACCTGGAGGTCGGCACCTACGGCCTGTATGCGAAGTTGCGCAACCAGCCGACGTCGACTACGACGACCCTGGTCCCCCCTTGTAATACTATTGCCACTATAGGGTGCTCTGTCACGACAACGACCACGACGACGCCTAATGGTTATACGAAATACGCCGACTGGGCGATGGACGGCACGTACCAGCAGCCGTTGAGCGACGGGAACCTGCTGTCACTGCATGCCCTCTATCTTCATGAGAACCAGACGCGTACAAGCGGCAGCAACATACTTCAGCAGTTCCGTGCCGATGCGAACTATGAGATTGGCCACCGGGCACAGGCTTCGCTGGGGTACTTCAACTCCTGGGGCTCCGGCGCCAGCGTCACCAACGCCAACACAGTCATCGGTGACACCGCCGGTGTTGTCGCCGAGGCGGACTACCTGCCGTGGGAGAACACCAAGTTCTCGCTCCAATACACGGCCTATACCAAGTACGCCGGGAGCAGCACGGCGTCGGACAACAACACGCTATATCTGAACTCCTGGCTCCTGTGGTAACGATGTAACGGGGCCCGCCGACCCGGCGGGCCCTCATCCGTTTTTCGGCCGCCGCCGGATTGGGCGGCGGCCCTTCTCTCTTTCGCGTCCTCGCACGTCAAATCCCCGTCGTTCTTGACCTGGGTCATTTTCCGCCACGCCTGCCCCGGTACTATGCAGCAGGGACGCCCCTGCGCGAAGATGGGGCGTACGCGGATCCTTTTCCATAAGGGCCCGGTGGATGGTTCCATGTGAATGCGAGGTCGCTGACTGCCTACTCTGCGAGGC
>BDTW01000036.1 GCA_002897735.1 bacterium BMS3Bbin13
GGCGAGGGGTGCGCCACCGCGCGCGGGGGGCGCCGGGTCGCCGCGGTTTCGAGCCCGGAGGGCGCCGGCGCCACGGCCGGTACCCGGCGCGGCGCGGTCTGCACCGGCGGCGCGCGCGGGACGGTGCGGGCGGCCGACCCCGCGACGCGCGCCGGGGGCCCCACGCGTCCGGACCCCCGCGGGACGAACCACCAACCGGCCGCCCCGATCAACACACCGACGGCCAGCACCGCGCCCGCCCAGGGCCACCAGCGGCGCCGCCCGCCGGCGCCCGGATCGGCGATCCGCAGGTCCGCCGTCAGCGGCGAGACCGCCCCCCGGCCGCGCTCGCGCTCGGAACGCTTCAGCGCCTCAAGGATGTAGGACATCAGACCCGATCCGCATCCCGGCCCGCCTCCCACCGCAGCCACGCCACCGCCGGAGTGCGGGTGGCGGTGAGGATCGGCGCGCCCCTCATGAGAGACTTCCGGATCGGCCCGTCATCCCCGTACCCGTGGCAATCGCCTGCCGCGGTGGGCGACGTCGGGCGGCGCACGGCGCACGACGTCGCCGCGAGCAGGCGCGCGGGGACCGCGTCGTACGAATCGGCGATGAGATCCGGGGATCGCGAGGCATGGCGGCCCTGCAGATACATCGGGAGCGACATGTGCCCATGGAACCACCCGCCCGCCAGGACCGCCAGGCCCAGCGCGCCGACGGCCGCCGCGATCCAGCGCCGCCATACGCGCCGCGGTCGCGTGTCCCCGAGCACCTCGGCCGCCGCCCGGCGCACCAGGCGCACACCGACCTGTTGCTCCTCACGGGCATAGGCGCCGAGCATCGCCCGGTCGCACACGGCGTTGATCAGGCGCGGCACGCCGCCGCTCACCCGGTGCACGCGCCCCTGCGCGCGCGGCGTGAACAGCGCCCGCCAGGCACCGCTCACCGCGAGGCGATGCCGGATATAGGCGGCGGTCTCGGCGCGGTTCAACGGCATCAGATGGTAGCGGGCGGTGATCCGTTGCGCGAGCTGACGCAGGTCGTTGCGCCCGAGCAGTGTGCGCAGTTCCGGCTGGCCTACCAGGATCACCTGGAGCAGCTTGTGCTTGGCCGTCTCCAGGTTGGTCAGCAACCGCACCTGCTCCAGGACGTCCGGGGACAGGTTCTGGGCCTCGTCGATGATCACCACCGTGTTGCGCCCGTCGGCGTGGACCCGCAGCAGGTATTCATTGAGGGCGTCGACCAGTCCCTTGGGGGAGTGGGCGCGCGCATCGACATCGACCCCCAACTCCGCGCAGATGGAGGCCAGCAGTTCGCAGGCCGACAGGCGCGGACTCAGGATCAACGCGGCATCGACGCAATCGCCGAGCTGTTCGAGCAACGAGCGGCACAGCGTGGTCTTGCCGGTGCCGACCTCGCCGGTGAGCTGCACGAAGCCCCCGCCCTGTTCCACCCCGAACCGCAGGTGCGCCAGCGCCTCGCGGTGGCGCGCGCTCAGGTACAGGAAGTGCGGATCCGGCGTCAGCGAGAACGGCGGTTCCCGCAGGCCGAAGTATTCGGTATACATAGGGGAGTGCCGATCGCCGTGGGCCGTTTCCGATCATAGTCCATGGCCCCGGATCACACCACCGCGGCCGGGCGGGGACGCCTCGGCGGGGGAGACCCGATGAAATACTGTAGTCATTGCGCCCACCCGGTGGTCCTGCGAATCCCCCCCGGGGACGGCCGGCCGCGCTACGTGTGCGACCACTGCCAGACGATCCATTATCAGAACCCGAAGATCGTGGCCGGCTGCATCCCAGAATGGGAGGACCGGATCCTGCTGTGCCGGCGCGCCATCGAGCCGCGCTACGGACTGTGGACGGTGCCCGCAGGCTTCATGGAGAACGGCGAGACCGTGGCCGGCGCGGCGGCCCGCGAGACCCTCGAGGAGACCTGCGCCGAGGTCGATTCGTGCCGCCTCTACGCGTTGTTCAACCTCCCGCACATCAGCCAGGTCTACCTGCTGTTCCGCGGCCGGCTCTCGGCGCCGCGCTTCGCGCCCGGCGCCGAGAGCCTCGAGGTGGAACTGTTCACGGAGCGGGCCATCCCCTGGGACCGGCTCGCATTCCCGGTCATCCGCGAGACCCTGCGCCGGTACTTCGCCGACCGCCGCACCGGGACGTTTCCGGTGCATACCGGCGACCTCCTGCCCGAGGGCGTGGTCGCGGACCGGACCGGGCCGGCCGGCATCACGGCTCATGAGTGATCGCGGCGGGACCCGCAACGTTGTCGGCGGGCCGAGGCCCGCCCTACCGGGATTCGTGCATCTCCGCACCTCCGGTAGGGCCGGGCTCGCCCGGCCGGCGGCGCGGATCATGGGTGATCGCGGCGGGACCCCAAACGTTGTCGGCGGGCCGAGGCCCGCCCTACCGGGATTCACGCATCCCCGTACCTCCGGTAGGGCCGGGCTCGCCCGGCCGGCGGCGCGGATCATGGGTGATCGCGGCGGGACCCCAAACGTTGTCGGCGGGCCGAGGCCCGCCCTACCGGGATTCACGCATCCCCGCACCTCCGGTAGGGCCGGGCTCGTGCAGGTAGCAGACCACCGTCTCACCGGGGCGCGGCTTGAGGGGATCGCGCGGTGATTGGAACACGACCTCGCCGCTCTCGCGCACCACCAGCATGATCAGCGCGTCGCCCGGGCAATCGCGTCGGAACGCCTCGTAGTCGTAGGTCTCGGTGAGCCGTGTCTTCTGAAAGTGCCAGCCCTGGTAGTGGCGGCGCATCAATTCGTCGTAGGTCGCCTGCTCGTCGAATACCAGCCGACCGCGAAGCGTGCGCGGCAGCCCGCGCGAGTCGTCCTCGTCGCCGCCGTGCAGGCGCAGTTGAAAGACCCGGTTGCGCCCCAGTTCGGACGCGAAGCGTGTGCACACCAGCGCGTTGTAGGCGTCGTTGTAGGTCGCCGCCAACAGACAACCGATATCGTTGAGTTCCAGCGACTCCTCGGAACTCTCCGAGAGCAACTCCCCGAACGAGACGCGGATACCCGACAGGCGCGCCGGCTTGAGCCGGTCCCAGGACTGATCGACCATCAACACCGGTACCTTCAACTCCTGCAGCACGCGCGCCAGCTCCACGCTCCACGGCGAGGCCCCGACGATCAGCATGCCGTTGCGCTGCGTCGAGGCCAGCCCCAACCACAACGCCAGGCGCTGGATGCTCATCCCGTGCAGCAGCGCGGTGGCGAGGATCAGCCCGAACACCAGCGGCACCAGCACCGCGGCGTCCGGGTAACCGTGTGCCACCATCTCCGGGGCGAATACCGCGGCGACCGCGGCCGCGACGATGCCGCGCGGGGCGGTCCACGCCACCAGCGTGCGCTCCGCCCGGCTCATGCCGGCACGCCAGGTCGCCAGCCACACCGCCGCCGGGCGCACCGCGAACACGAGCGCCGCGAGCAGCGCCACGCTGCGCCAGTTCAGGCGCCCGAGCACCGCCGGATCGAAGTCCGCCGTCAACACGACGAACACCGCCGAGACCAGCAGTACCGTCATGTACTCCTTGTAGCGGCGGATCTCCTCGATCGACGCCAGGCGCCGGTTGCCGAGCGTGATCCCGAACACGGTGACCGCCAGCAACCCGGCCTCCGCCTGCACCCGGTTGGCCGCGATGTAGATCAGAAGCACCGCCGCGAACAGCACCGGTCCTTTCAGGAATTCGGGGACGTAGCCGCGCCCGAGCGCCCCCGCCAGGAGCATCCCGCTGCCCACCCCGAGCGCCGCGGCCGCCACCAGCGCCAGGACCAGCCCGGCGGCCACGGCCGGGAACGAGGCCTGTGCCCCGGACGAGATGAAATACTGGAACACGACCACTGCGAGCAGCGCGCCCACCGGATCGTTGATGATCCCTTCCCACTTGAGGTAGGACGCCGGGCGCCGGTTGAGCCGCGCATGGCGCAGCAGGGGCATGATGACCGTGGGACCGGTCACCACCGTGATCGCACCGAATACCAGGGCCACCGGCCAGGAGAGGCCGCCGATGAGGCGCGCGGCCAGGCTGCCCAGTACCCAGCTCAACACCACGCCTACGGAGACCAGCCGCTTCACGCCGGTCGCCGCCCCGCGCAATTCATGCAGATGCAGGTTGAGACCGCCTTCGAACAGGATGATGGCCACCCCGAGGCGGATGATCGGATGCAGCAGCGCGCCGAAGTCGCGCGAAGGGTGGAGCCAGCCGAACACCGGCCCGGCGATCAACCCCACGATCAACAACAGCACGATCGTGGGCTGATGCAGCCGCCACGCCACCCACTGGGCGCCGATCCCCAGTGCCGCCACGAGCGCCAGGGCCAGGGTGAGGTCGTGATGCATGCATGCTCCGCTACAGATCCGTCCCGGCCGGACACCCTTTTATACCGTTCCCTTCGGGGCCGGTCGACCGGGATTCGGGTACGCGCAGGGACGTGCGGGATTGTCGGAGATCTTTACACGCCGGGGCGGGCACGGGGGGGCGCGCGGCACGTTATTGCCGCAGATCCGGGCACGCGGGGTGCAGATGTCAAGATTTTTTACACCGGCGGATTCCCTAACCTCTTCTATTTTTAAGAGTTTCCATGACTAGGGCTTGGCGACCGGCGTACACCGCCATACGCCGTCATCACACCGGATCCACGGTGGATGCACGAAAAATTGCCTGTTTACAATGAGTTGAAAACACCCAATGCGATCGGGCGGGGCCCTGCGGTGTCGGGGATCTTTACAATTCGGCCCCGCTCCGGCCCCGCACTGCGCTCCGCGCTCGCCGATTATTTCCTAACATCCTGTAACACAATAAGAATTTTTGCCCTGGCACCGAATTTGCCTGAAATTACTGTA
This sequence comes from bacterium BMS3Bbin13, assembly GCA_002897735.1. Classification (GTDB taxonomy): domain Bacteria; phylum Pseudomonadota; class Gammaproteobacteria; order 21-64-14; family 21-64-14; genus BMS3Abin12. The sequence goes on from BDTW01000036.1 coordinate 4,836, forward strand.
CAAAGATGCGGCGAATCGATGGAAGCGCCCGAATGGCGGGCGATTCGAACGATACCGCAGCCCGGCGGCAGAGGGTGCCGGGGCGATATCAGAGAGCAGAATGCGACGCTACGGAGGTTCCGGTGATGAGCGTTTCGAGGACAATCAACGGGCGGATGGTGGTCGCGCGTCCGGTCTTCAAGGGCGCCCCATTGCCCGCCTACTGGGTGGGGGCCGTCAACGACCGGCCGATGACCAGGACCTTCCCGTCCGCCCACGACGTGTTCCGCTTCGTCAAACACAACGCCCGGCGCGTTTGATCCGGGGGGAGTTCAAGGGGAGTTCAAGAGGTCAGAGTGCTTGAAATTCCAACTGTGCCGACTTCCTGTACTGTCGTTGAAGATTTCAAGTACTCTGCCCCCTTGAACTCTCAGCCGCACTTGGAATCGCCGCAGTTCAGGCAGGTGAGGCAACCGTCCATCAGGATCACCGCCTTGGTCCGGCACTTGCCGCACAAGCGCGCACTCTCCGGGAAGGCGGCGGCCTCTGTGCCGCCTTCCTCCGATTCGCCCCCGGAGCCGTCTCTGCGCGAGGCCTCGTACTCGGCGCGCTTCTCCTCCACGAACCGCTGCTGATGTTCATCGAGCCCGTCGTCCTTGATCAGCCCGATCATGCGCAGGTGACGCTCGATGACGTCACCGATCTCGGCGACCAGCGAGGGCATGAACACGCCGCCCTTTTTGAAGTAGCCGCCGCGCGGGTCGAACACCGAATGCATCTCCTCGACCAGGAAGGTGACGTCGCCGCCCTTGCGGAACACCGCCGAGATGATGCGGGTCAGCGCCACGATCCACTGGAAGTGATCCATGTTCTTCGAGTTGATGAAGATCTCGAAGGGGCGGCGCAACTCGTATTCGGTGCCCGGGTTGAGAATGATGTCGTTGATGGTCACATATAGGGCGTGCTCGGAGAGCGGAGTCTTGACCTTGTAGGTGGAGCCGAACAGCGCCTCCGGGCGCTCCACCTTCTCGTGCATCTGGATGATGTTCGAGCCCCCGGCGGCGGGCGGCGCCGCGGCGCCGGCGTCCGGCCCTTCCGTGACGACTTCGTACTCGGTGATCCTGCCTTCGATCTTGATGCTCATGTTCGCTCTCCCGTGCGCGCCGACGATCGATGCGACCGCCGCGCGACGATTTGTCCGTGCAGGCCCTTTAAAGCTTCCCGTAGTAGCCTTCCTTGAGCGCGTCATACAGGTTGGCCGCGGTATGCATCTCGCCGTCGTACTCGATCTCCTCGTTGCCCTTGACCTCGATCTCCGATCCGTCCTCCAGCGTGAACCGGTAGGTGGTCTTCGCCAGGTCCTTCTCCTGGACCAATACCCCCTGGAAGGCCTCGGGGTTGAAGCGGAACGTGGTGCAACCCTTCAACCCCTGCTCGTAGGCGTAGAGGTAGATATCCTTGAAGTCCTCGTAGGGGTAGTCGGTCGGGACGTTGGCGGTCTTGGAGATCGAGGAGTCGATCCACCTCTGCGCCGCCGCCTGGATGTCGACGTGTTCGCGCGGAGTGATGTCCTCCGAGGTGACGAAGTACTCCGGCAACGCGGCGTCCGGGGAATCGGCGTCGGGCGCGGCCGCGGGGTTCACCAGCGCACGGTAGGCCAGCAGTTCGAACGAGCAGACGTCCACCTTCTCCTTGGTCTTGCGCCCCTGGCGAATCACGTTGCGGGAGTAGCGGTGCGCGAAGCTCGGCTCGATCCCGTTGCTGGCGTTGTTGGCGAGCGAGAGTGAGATCGTGCCGGTGGGCGCGATCGAGGTGTGATGGGTGAAGCGCGCACCCTCCCCGGCGAGCGCCTCGACCAGTTCCGGGGCCGCCTCCGCGAGCCGCTGCATGTAGCGGCTGTAACGCGCGTGCAGCACCCGCCCGGGGAGCCGGTCGCCGGCGCGCACGCCGTCGGCGCGCATCTCCGGGCGCTTGGCCAGCATCTCATCGGTGACCGTGAACGACTCCTCGAGGATCGGTGCCGGGCCCTTCTCGCGGCTCAGTTCCAGGGCGCTCTCCCAGCCGGTCACCGCCATCTCCCGCGTCACCCGATCGGTAAAGCCGATCGAGTCGGGCGCGCCGTAGCGCATACGCAGCATGGTCAGCGTCGAGCCGAGCCCGAGGTACCCCATGCCGTGGCGGCGTTTGCGGAAGATCTCCTCACGCTGGCGACCGAGCGGGAGCCCGTTGATCTCGACCACGTTGTCGAGCATGCGCGTGAATACGGACACCACCTCGCGGTACTCGTCCCAGTCGAAGCGGGCCTTCCCGGTGAACGGATCGCGCACGAACTTGGTGAGGTTTACCGACCCCAAAAGGCACGAGCCATAGGGGGGAAGAGGCTGCTCGCCGCAGGGGTTGGTGGCGCGGACGTCCTCGCACCACCAGTTGTTGTTCATCTCGTTGACCTTGTCGATCAGGATGAAGCCCGGCTCGGCATAGTCGTAGGTCGAGGCCATGATCAGGTCCCAGAGCCGGCGCGCGCGGATCGTGCGGTAGACCCGGCACGCGACCAGGCCCTGCGCGTCGGTGATGTAGCCTTCGTGCACCGGCCACTCGCGCCACACCGCGCGCTCCTCATCGCGCAGATCGATCCCCTCGCTCTCGACCTCCTCGCGCGAGAGCGGAAAGGCCGGGCGCCACGGCGCGTCGTGTTTGACGGCCTCCATGAATTCCGCGGTGATGAGCAGCGAGCAGTTGAACTGGCGCAGGCGCCCGTTCTCGCGCTTGGCGCGGACGAACTCCATCACGTCCGGGTGCCCGACGCTGAAGGTCGCCATCTGCGCGCCGCGCCGCCCGCCGGCCGAGGAAATCGTGAAGCACATCTTGTCGTAGATGTCCATGAACGACAGCGGCCCGGAGGTGTAGGCGCCGGCGCCCGAGACGTAGGCGCCGCGCGGGCGCAGGGTGGAGAATTCGTAGCCGATTCCGCATCCCGCCTTGAGCGTGAGCCCCGCCTCGTGGACCTTCTCCAGGATGTCGTTCATCGAGTCCCGGATGGTGCCCGAGACGGTGCAGTTGATCGTGGAGGTGGCGGGCTTGTAGGCCAGGGCGCCGGCGTTGGATGTGATGCGCCCGGCGGGAATCGCGCCGTGGCGCAACGCCCACAGGAAGCGCTCGTGCCAGTGCTCGCGAGCCTCGGGGGCGGTCTCCACCTCGGCCAGCGCGCGCGCTACGCGCCGGTAGGTGTCGTCCATGGTGTCGTCCACGACGGTACCGTCCTTCGCCTTCAGGCGGTACTTCTTGTCCCAGATGTCCAGGGAGGTCTCCTGGTACGGGATCTCGCCGGCGGCGCCGGCGACCACACTGAGGTGTGCGGTTTTCATCGTGGTGCATCCCCCTCCACTCGTTATTTTGGACACGGGGCCGACCGGGTGATACCCCGGGCGGGCCGCGATCGCCGATGTCTCCGGGCGGATCCCGGGGACCCGGCGACGGCCGCCGTCCGGACCCGAAACCGGTCCGGACCGGCCTGACACAAGATGTTGTGCCGGATTGAAAACTAGCCCCTTCCCGGCGCGCCTGTCAAGCCTCGGAGCGGCCTAATTACAGGAAAATTACAATAGTAGAAACAATAAGTTACATGTACCCTTTTGGATTCCTTCGAGTTTTTCATGGGACTGTACCGGCCCTGCGGAAAACCGTGCCCCACAACATATTGTGCCCGATACCGGCCTCGGTTCACGCCCCTTTCGGGGAGCGGATCCGCGCCCTTGAAAAGCCCTCCCGTGCCTATATGTACTCTATCGACGGCACGGGTACACGGTATGTGCCGAAGCAAACCGAACTGGAGGATACGGACATGGCACTGATCCGCTACGAACCCTGGAGCCTGGTGAACCAGCTCCAGAACGAGATCAACCGGCTGTTCGACCCCCGCGTGCTCGGGGAGCGGGACGAGGCCAGTGCGGCGACCAGCGACTGGATCCCCGCGGTGGACATCCGCGAGGAGGACGACCGCTACGTGCTGCACGCGGACGTCCCCGGGGTCGATCCGAAGGACATCGAGATCACGATGGAGAACGGCGTCCTCACGATGCAAGGCAGCCGCGTCACGGAGAGCGAGGAAGAGCGTAAGAACTACAAGCGCGTGGAACGGGTCCGCGGGGCCTTCTACCGGCGTTTCACGCTCCCCGACACCGCCGATGCCGAGAAGATCTCGGCGCGCGTGGTAAACGGGGTGCTGGAGGTCTCGATTCCCAAGCAGGAGCCGGCGCGACCGCGTAAGATCGCCGTGCAGACCTGAGTGCTCGGGAAGAATCCGTCCCGCGACGGATCGGCCCACCAACCATGACCCGCGGGTCCGCGCCCGCCGCAACGGGCCGGGCCCCGCGGGTCTTCTTTGACGGACGCCGATGGAATTCAAAGATTATTATAAGACGCTGGGCTTGTCCCAGGACGCCTCCCAGGAGGAGGTCAAGCGCGCCTACCGTCGCCTGGCGCGCAAGTTCCACCCGGACGTGAGCAAGGAGCCCGACGCCGAGAATCGCTTCAAGGAGGTCAACGAGGCCTACGAGGTCCTGAAGGATCCGGAAAAGCGTTCCGCCTACGACCGGCTCGGCAGCGAGTGGCAGGGCGGTCAGGACTTTCGTCCGCCGCCGGAGTGGGACGCGGGCTTCGAGTTCCGCGGCGGCGGATTCACGGATGCCGACACGGCCGGATTCAGCGACTTCTTCGAGACGCTGTTCGGCGCCGGCGGACCGTTCCGCGGCGCACGCGGCGCCCACACACGCGGCGCCGCGTTGCGCGGCGAGGATCATCACGCCAAGGTCCTGATCGAACTCGAGGACGCCTATCACGGCGCCACCCGCCAGATCCGGCTGGAGATGCCGGAACTCGACCCGCACGGGCGCGTCAGGCGCCGCCCCCGGACCCTGCAGGTACGCATCCCCAAGGGCGTCACCGCGGGCCAGCACATCCGCCTCGCCGGGCAGGGGGCGCCGGGCCCGGGCGGCGGTCCGGCCGGGGATCTGTATCTGGAGATCGCGTTCCGCCCCCACCCGCGCTTCGAAGTGCATGGGCGCGACATCTACTCCACGCTGCCGGTGACGCCCTGGGAGGCGGCACTCGGCGGGCGCGTCCAGGCACCGACCCTCGGCGGTCCGGTCGACCTCCAGATCCCCGCGGGCTCGCAGTCCGGGCGCAAACTCCGGCTCAAGGGGCGCGGCCTGCCCGGGCGCACGCCGGGCGATCAGTACGTCGTCCTGCAGATCGTCACCCCGCCCGCGGACACCGAGGCGACGCGGCGTTTCTACGAGCAGATGGCACGAACCTTTTCATTCGATCCGCGGACAGGGCAGGGGGGCTGAGACATGTCCGGCCGCGAACCGATCACGCTCTCGGGATGGGTGCTGGACGAGGAGTCCACCGTTGGCCTGGGCGAGTTGTGCCGCGCGGCGTGCGTCTCCGCGGAACTGCTCCTGGACATGGTCCAGGAGGGGCTGCTGGAGCCGCAGGGCGGAGAGTCCCCGGCGGACTGGCGCTTCCCGGCGACGGCGCTCACGCGGGTGTGGGTGGTGGTGCGGCTGCAGCGCGACCTGCAGGTGAATCTCGCCGGCGCGGCCCTGGCCCTGGACCTGATCGAGGAACTGAATACACTGAGGGAGCGGGTCCGGGCGCTCGAGCATCAACTCCGGCCCGATCCGGACTGAGTCCGCCCGGAACTGCCCCGGAGCCGCGCAGGCGCGCGGCGGAACCCTGGGCCGCAGCGTGAGTCATTAGTGTGTAGCGTTCCACGCTTGGAGGCTCGATCAACGATCTCTCCAAGCGTGGAACGCTACGTAACGCCCCCACGAGGCCCATCGGCCCATACGACAAAGGAATTTCCATGGTCCCGCCCGACAGGCGCCGCGCGGCGCCGGCTGTCCTGATCGCGCTGTTTGCGCTGCTGTGCTCGTCCGCCGCATTCGCCTCGATCCCCCCGGTGGTCGACGGCAAGCCCCTGCCCTCGCTGGCCCCGATGCTCGAGCGGGTGACCCCCTCGGTGGTCAACGTCACCGCGCTGGGCCACGTGCAGATCCGAAACCCGTTGCTCCGCGACCCGTTCTTCCGGCGCTTCTTCAATCTGCCGCAGGCGCCGCAGGAGGAGCGGCGCCAGGACATCGGCTCGGGGGTGATCGTCGACGCGCGCCACGGCTACATCCTCACCAACAACCACGTGATCGCCAACGCCGACAAGATCCTCGTGACGTTGCGCGACGGGCGCCGCTTCCCGGCGCGGCTGATCGGAACCGATCCCGCCTCGGACGTGGCGGTCATCCAGATCCACGCCAAGGGGCTCAAGGCCATCACGCTGGGCGACTCCGGGCGCCTGCGCGTCGGCGACTTCGTGGTCGCCATCGGCAACCCGTTCGGACTCGGGCAGACGGTGACCTCCGGGATCGTCAGCGCCCTGGGACGCAGCGGCCTGGGCCTGGAGGGCTATGAGGACTTCATTCAGACCGACGCCTCGATCAATCCCGGGAACTCCGGCGGCGCGCTGGTCAATCTGCGCGGACAACTGGTGGGCATCAACACCGCGATCCTCAGCCCCCGGGGCGGCAACATCGGCATCGGCTTCGCGATCCCCATCGACATGGCGCGCGCGATCATGGACCAGCTCATCCGCTACGGTCGCGTGCGCCGCGGGACCCTCGGCATCACCGCCCAGGACCTCACGCCGGGACTGGCCCGGGCCTTCGGCATCCACGGCGACCGGGGCAGCGTGATCACGCGCGTCGCACCGGGCTCATCGGCCGCGCGCGCCGGCCTGCGGGTGGGCGACGTGGTGGTGGCCGTCGACGGCGCACCGGTGCGCCGTACGCTGGAGTTGCGCAATGCCGTCGGCCTGCTCCCGATCGGCCGGCGCGTGCGCCTCACCGTGTTGCGCGACGGCCGGCGACTGACGATCGAGGCGGTGATGACGGCGCCGCACCACCGGACCCTGGAGGGACGGCGCGTCGACCCGCGGCTGGCGGGAGCGCTGTTCGGCAACGTGGCGCAAAGGGTTACCGGAAGCGGCGGCGGCGCACGGGTCGAGCGCGTCACCCCCGGCAGCCCCGCCTGGCGGGCCGGGCTGCGGCGCGGCGACGTGGTGGTCTCGCTCGATCGTCACCCGGTACGCGACGTGGACTCGTTGCGTGCCGCGGCCGCGGGCGGCCCGCGCGCCCTGCTCCTGGATCTGCGACGCGGCGACGGCGGCTTGTTCCTGGTAATCCAATAGCCTCACGCGGCGACCCCCGTCCGTCTTGGTTTTGCGCCGCGCCGCCGGTATAGTGCCGGTGCATGGTCGCCCGCGCCGGCAGCGGGCATCGCGGGAACCGGTTCCGAATCGCCCGCCTCACGTCTCACCCGGACACCGCTCATGGGCAAACAAACCGCTCTTCATTCCCGACACCTCGAGGCGGGGGCCCGCATGGTGGACTTCGGCGGCTGGGACATGCCGCTGCACTACGGCTCCCAGATCGAGGAACACCACCGGGTGCGACGCGACGCGGGGATGTTCGACGTCTCCCACATGGCGGTGTTGGACTTCGAGGGGGCGGGCGCGCAGGCACTGCTGCGCCGGCTGCTCGCCAACGACGTGGCGCGCCTGCGGGAGCCGGGCAAGGCCCTCTACAGTTGCATGCTCAACGCCCACGGCGGGGTGATCGACGACCTGATCGTGTATTTCCTCACGGACGGCCGTTTCCGCATGATCGTCAACGCCGCGACGCGCGACAAGGATCGTGCCTGGATCGAGCGGCAGGCGGAGGACTTCGATGTCCGGGTGCGGGAGCGCGCGGACACGGCGATGATCGCCGTCCAGGGGCCGCAGGCGCGGGAACGGGCGCTGCAGGCGCTGCCGCCGCCCGCGGCGCGCGCCGCAGAAGCGCTCGCCTCCTTCCACGGCGCACCCGCCGGGGACTGGTTCGTGGCCCGCACCGGCTACACCGGCGAAGACGGCCTCGAGGTGATCCTGCCCGCGGGCGAGGCACCGGCGTTCTGGGACGCCCTGCGCGCGGCCGGCGTCGCCCCGTGCGGGCTCGGGGCGCGCGACACCCTGCGCCTGGAGGCGGGCCTGAATCTCTACGGCGCCGACATGGACGAGTCCACCACCCCGCTCGAGTCGGGACTCGCGTGGACCGTGGCCTGGGATCCGCCGGAGCGCGCCTTCATCGGCCGCGAAACCCTGGAGGCGCAGCGCGGCACCGACCATGCGCGCCTCGTCGGCCTCGTGTTGAAAGAAAAGGGCGTACTGCGCAACCATCAGAAAGTGCGGGTGGGCGGAGTGGCGGCCGGCGAGATCACCAGCGGCGGCTATTCCCCGACCCTCGCCAGGGCCATCGCCCTGGCGAGGCTGTCCGGTGTCGGCGGCGACTCGTGCAGGGTGGAGATTCGTGGCAAACTGGTGCCGGCACGGACGGTGAAACCCCCCTTCGTGCGCCACGGGAAACCATGCGTGACGATCGATCCGATCTGAGACCGGCACTCCGGGGATGGCATAAGAGACGATGAGCGAGATACCCGAAGATCTCAAGTACACCAAGACCCACGAGTGGGTTCGCACGAACGACGACGGCACCGTGACCGTCGGCATCTCCGACGCCGCCCAGGACCAGATGGGCGACATGGTCTATGTCGAGGTCCCGGAGGCGGGGCGCGCCGTGCAGGCCGGCGAGGCGTGCGCCGTCGTGGAATCGGTCAAGTCCGCCTCGGACGTCTACGCCCCGGTCTCGGGCGAGGTGGTGGAAGGCAATACCGCACTGGCCGACCACCCGGAGTGGGTCAACCGGGAACCCTACGGGACCGGCTGGCTGCTACGCATCCGCCCCGACGCGGGCGTGGCGCTCGACCACCTGTTGGAGGCCTCGGCGTACACGGAATTCCTGGCCGCCGGGGAACACTGAACCGCGGCGCCTGCACGAACGCCGCCCGAACCCCCATCCGGTCCGCCATGCCGTTCATTCCCCATACCGAAGATGATGTTCGCGAGATGCTCCGCGCCATCGGCGTGGCACGTATCGAGGATCTGTTCGACGAGATCCCGCCGCAACTGCGCTGCCGCCCGCTGGAGGGCCTCCCGGAGGGGTTGAACGAGGCGTCGATCACCCGCGTCCTGATGGAGCGCGCCGAGCGCGACGGGCGCCCGTTGTGTTTCGCCGGCGCCGGCGCCTACGACCACCACGTGCCGGCGGCGGTCTGGGAACTGGCCACGCGCGGCGAATTCTACAGCGCCTATACCCCCTATCAGGCCGAGGCCTCGCAGGGCACCCTGCAGGTGCTCTACGAGTACCAGACGATGATGGCCGACCTCATGGCCATGGAGGTCTCCAACGCCTCGCTCTACGACGGCGCCTCGGCGCTGGCCGAGGCGGTGCTCATGGCGGTGCGCGCCAACCGCAAGGTCCGCTCGCGCCGCATCCTGCTGCCGGCGGCGGTGCACCCCACCTATCGCAAGGTGGTCCGCACGCTGGTGGGGCGCCAGGGGATCGAACTGGTGGAGATCCCCTACGACCCGCAATGCGGCGACACCCCGTTGGAGGCCGTCGAGCGGTGCGCCGGCGACGATCCGGCGGCCCTCGTCGTCCCGCTGCCGAATTTCTTCGGCGTCCTCGAGGACGCCGATGCGCTGACCGACTGGGCGCACGAGCGCGGCGCGCTCGTCATCGGTCTCGTCAACCCGCTCGCGATGGCGGTACTCGAACCCCCCGGGCACTGGGGCGGCGACGGCGCGGATATCGCCTGCGGCGAGGGCCAGCCGCTGGGAATCCCGCTCTCCTCGGGCGGACCGTATTTCGGCTTCCTGTGTTGCAAGCAGGTGTACGTACGCCAGATGCCGGGCCGACTCGCCGGACGCACGGTGGATCTCGAGGGCCGCCCCGGCTTCACCCTCACGCTGCAGGCCCGCGAACAACACATCCGCCGGTCCAAGGCGACCTCCAACATCTGCACCAACCAGGGCCTCGCGGTCACCGCGGCGACGATCCACATGGCGCTGCTCGGCGCCGAGGGCCTGGAGCGTACGGCGGGCGCCTGCCACCGCAACACCCGCGCCCTGACGCAACGCCTGTGCGCGCTGCCCGGCGTCGAGCGCGTCTTCTCCGGTCCGTTCTTCCACGAGGCCGTACTGCGCCTGAGCGCACCCGCGGCGGACGTGCTGCGCGCACTGGCGGCGCAGAACATCGTCGGCGGCCACGGCCTCGCAGGCGACTACCCGGAACTCGGCAACGCGCTGCTGGTGTGCGCGACCGAGACCCGCAGCGAGGACGATCTGGACGCCTACGCCCGGCACCTGGGACGCATCCTGTCCAAGCAGGGCGTGCCGTCCTGCCCGGTACCCCCGAAGATCTGATCCGCAACCGCGCGGATGGGTGCGCCCCGCCCCGGCCCCATCCGGACGAGGGGGAAAGGCATGGCCACGACCGACCTGAAGGGCGATCCGATCCGCACCCGCGATGAATCCCCGGCGGTGGGCGGGCACCGGTCAGGCAAGCACGTTACGCACCATGCCTTCCAGGGTATCGAGCGAGGGGATATGGGCGGTCTCGCCGAGGACGTCCACCGTCTGGCACACTGCCGCGTGAGTGATCCCGGCGTCCAGAGGGCGGATTCCATCCCGTTCCACCTGCACCAGGTGCGGGAGATCCTGGATGATGAGCGCGTAGAACGGCGGGTTCTGCCACCCGCCCAGCACATTGATCACCGCGATACGGGCGCGCAGCCCCGGCGGCGGCGGCAACGCGCCACACACCGCCTCGAAGGAGATCATCGGGATCCTACGCTCGCGCCAGGAGAACAGACCGAGCATCCAGTCCGGGGCGCCCGGCAGCGGCTCGGGGTCCATGTAGGGGACGATCTCGGCTACGGCGGCGTTCGGCAGCAGCAGTTGCGCGTCGGCGATCGGCAGCAGCAGGCTGCGCACGCGCGCGGGGGGGGACACGGCGGCGGTTGCGCTCTGGCTCATGTTGCGACTCCTTGTGACTCACGGCCCCCGCCGGGCACGGCGAGGGTTTTCATCAACTGGTCCGCCAAGCTCTCCGGCGGGCCGCTCAGGCTCACCACGCCGGCACGCCGGGCGTGGTCGGGCATGCTGCTGATCACGGCGCTGGCGGCGTCCTGGGCCCAGACCACACCGCCCTCCGCGGCGATCGCCCGGGCGCCCTCGATGCCGTCGTCGCCCATACCGCTGAAGACGATGGCCCCGGCATCGACACCGTAGCGTTGCGCCACTTCGTGCATCACCTCGTCGATGGACGGGCTGTAGATACCGCGCTCGGTGAGCGGGTGCAGCGCCACGCATCCATCGCGATCGATGCGCAGGACCTGGTCGAGCGGGGCGAGCAACACGTCGCCGTGGCGCAACCGGGCGCCGGCGCGGGCACAGACGACGTGCAGGGCGGTCTCCCGGTCCAGTTGGCTCGCAAGCAACTGGTCGAAACCCTCGCCGATGTGCTGCGCGAGAATAAACGCGATCGGCGATTCACCCGACAGCCGGCCGAGAAAGGCACGCACCGCCTGGGGTCCGCCGAGGGAGGCACCCAGAACCCATACACGCCGCGCGCGGTCCGGTGCCGTCGTCGACCGGCCCGGGGGATACGGTTCCGGGACATCGGACCCGGCGGCGCCCGGATCGACGTCGTCCGGCACCGGACAACCCCCGTCGGGAGGGGATCGGTCGATCCACTCGGGCACCGGCGCCGGGTCCGCCCGCTCCGACGATCCCTCGTGAGGCACCTCAGTGCGAGGCGCCTCGGGCGCGGGCGCCGGGGCGGCGGGGGGGGCGACGGCGACCGCTCCCGCCCCGAAGTCGGGGGGGGGATCCCGGGCCGCGCCCCGCCCCGCATCCGGAAGCACACCCGAACCCGCGTCCGGGATCGTCTCGGGGGACGCGTCGGGGCGCCCGGGCCGGCGCAGCCGCGGTGGATGCACCCCACTCAGGGCCCGGAACTTGCGTGCCAACCGCGCGCCGAGATCGGCCTGGCCGGTGCTGGCACCGGCATCGTTGAACAGGACCGGAACCGGACTGCGTTCGATCAGATCGAGCAGGAGATCGGGTTCCCGGGCCGTATCCTCGTCGAGGTCCACCAGCAGCAGGTCGACCCCCTGCGCACCGAGATCGTCCGTCCCCCGCACGTCGCCCGGCGCGACGCTCGCCACGACGCGAAACCCCTGCCGCTCCAGCAGGCGACCTACGGCCTCGCGGCGTGGTCCGGATCGCGCCACGACCGCAACCCGCAACGGCGCGCGTTCATGAGCCGCCATGCCCGGCACGCTCATTGAGCAGGGCGTGAAGGTTCTCGATCAACTCGCCCTCCTGGTACGGTTTGCCGAGATAGCGGTTCACCCCGATCCGCAGGGCGTGTTCACGGTGCTTTTCTCCGGTACGCGAGGTGATCATGATGATCGGAATCTCCCGCAGGCGACTCTCGTTGCGCATGTGCGTGGCCAGCTCGAAGCCGTCCATGCGCGGCATCTCGATGTCCAGCAGCATGATATCGGGGACATGCTCCTGCAGCAGGGCCACGGCGTCGACACCGTCCTTCGCGGTGAGCACATCCATGCCGTTGCGCTCGAGCAGGCGCGCGGTGACCTTGCGCACCGTGATCGAGTCGTCGACCACCATCACCGTCACCCGTCCGCTGGGCTCGGGCTCCGCCTCGACCTTCACCGGCGGCGCGCTGCGCAGGGCGGCCGACAGGCGCACCAGGGCGCCGGCATCGACGATCAGTACCACGCGCCCGTCGCCCAGGATGGTCGCACCGGAGATGCCGCGCACCATGCTCAACTGCGGTCCGACCGACTTGACCACGATCTCGCGGCTGCCGAGCAGCCGGTCGACCAGCAGCGCACTCTGGTGACCGCCGCTGCGCACCAGCAGCACCGGCACTTTGCGGTCGGCGATCGTCGGTGTCGTCGAGATACCGAGCAGGGCGCCGAGGTGCGCCAGCCGATAGGGCTGTCCGGCGTATTCCAGCACCGGGGTCTCCTCGCCGAGGCGACGGGAAACCTCGTCGTAGCCCAGGCGCACGATCCCCTCGACGCTGGAGAGCGGGATCGCGTAGCGCTCCTCGCCCACCTGGACCAGCAGGGCATGGGTGACGGCCAGCGTGAACGGCAGCCGGATGGTGAAGGTCGTACCGCGGCCGACGCGCGAATCGATCTCGAACTGGCCGCCGAGCTGCTTGATCTCACTGTTGACGACATCCATGCCCACGCCGCGGCCCGAAATCTGGGTGAGCGTGCGTGCGGTACTGAACCCGGACTCGAGGATGAACTGCATGACGTTGTGGTCACTGACCTCGGCGCCCACGGCGAGCATGCCGCGCTCGACGGCCTTGCGGCGGATCGCATCGAGGTCGATCCCGGCGCCGTCGTCGCAGACGCGGATCACCACCTCCGAGCCCTCGCGCGACAGGCCCAACAGGATGGTACCGGTCTCGGGCTTGCCCGAGACGCGGCGCACCTCCGGCACCTCGATCCCGTGCGAGATCGCGTTTCGCAGCATGTGCTCCATCGACGCCACCAGCCGGTCGAGGACGGCGCGGTCCATTTCCCCCTCGGCGCCCTCGACCTTCAACTCGGCGCGCTTGCCGAGCGGCGCGCAGGTCTGGCGCACGATGCGACGCAGCCGCGGGATCAGGCCCGCGAACGGCACCATGCGCGTGTGCATGAGGCCATCCTGCATCTCCGTGTTCACACGCGACTGCTGCAGCAGCAGGGTCTCGGACTCCCGCGACAGGTGATCCAGCAGGCCCTGAATGCTGACCAGGTCGCTGACGCTCTCGGCGAGGCCGCGCGAGAGTTGCTGGACATTCGAATAGCGGTCGAGTTCCAGGGGGTCGAAGTCCTCCCGCGACTCGGCCTCGACCTCGTGGCGGTACAGGATCTGCGCCTCGGTCTCGATTTCCAGGCGCCGGAGCTGCTCGCGCAACCGCGCCACCGTCTGATCGAACTCCACCAGGTTGAAGCGGATGGCGGCGGTCTGCTGCTCCATGCGCGAGCGGTAGATGCTGATCTCACCGGCGTAGTTGACCAGGCTATCGAGCAGGTCGGCCTTGACGCGCACGGTCTCGGACTGCACGCGCGGGACGCCGCGCCGCTCGATGCGAAGCGCCGGTTGCACGGCCGGTGCCGGCCCCTCGGAACCCTCTTCCAAACCCTCCGCTTCGGCCTTCTCCTCCACGCCCGCCGCGGGGGGGGCGACGACGGACCCCACATCCGCCTCAGAGGGCGGTTCGCCGTCCGGTTGCGCCGCGACCGTCGTCTCCGGGTCGTCGGTCGCCGCCGCGTGCGCGGACGGGACATCGCGCCCCGTGCGCGCCGCCTCCAGTTCCGCCACCAGTTTCGGGGCGGGCGCGGGCACCGCGCCGGCGCGCAGGGCCTCGTGCATGCTGTGGAACTGATCCAGGGTCACATGCAGCGTCTGGAACAGCTCCTGGGAGGCCTCCACGTGACCGTCGATCGTGGCGCTCAACAAAGACTCCATGGCATGGCTCAGATCGGCCATGGCGCCGATGTCCGCCATCCGTGCCCCACCCTTCAGGGTATGGAGTTCACGTTGCAGCTCCGTGACCCGCCGGACCTCCTCCGGGTGCTGTTCCCAGGACTCGAGGGTCTCGTCCGCCGCCTCGAGCAGTTCCTCGGCTTCCTCCAGGAAGATCTCGGCCAATTCGTCGGCCAGTTCGTCACGGGTTTCGGGGACCGGCTCGGCACTCGGCGCGGGCGCCGCCGCGGAAGGCCCGATCGGGGGCCCCTCCGACGGCGGTCCGGGCGGCGGTTCGGCCTTCGTCTCCTCATCGGTTCCGGTCCCGATTCCGGATTCGGTCACGGTGCCGGATTCGGTCACGGCGCCGGGGCCCGGCAATCCGCCGATCCGGGACAGGTGTGCGTCGACCACCCGCTCGATGCGTTCCAGGAGGGAGCCGTGGTCCGGCATCGCGATTCCCGGCTGCGCCAGCGTGGCGAGCTGGGCGCGCATCAGGGCGGCGGCATCGGAAAACAGCGGCGCCAGCGCCAAGTCGTGGGCGGCGCCGGCCACGGCGGGCAGCCGTGCCAGTTTCTCCAGGGACCCCGCGACCTCCGCGATCTCGGGCACGCCGGCCATGTGGGCGCTGCCGTACAGGGTATGGAAGGCGCGCACCAATTCCTCGGTGATGCGGCAGCCGGAATCCTCCTGCCCGTCACAGCGAGCCACAAAGTCATCGATGGTCGCCAGGTGGTCGTGGACCTCCTGGGAAAAGGTCTCGTACAGGACGGGATCGGCGATCCGCAGCGCCTCCCCGGTCGCGGCGTCCGGCTCCTCTCGCCCCGCGATGTCTCCGGTATCGGGTGCCGGGGTCGGTTCGGGTGCCGGTTCTTCCTCCGATGGAGGTTCCGAATCGGCCTCCAACGCGGAATCCGCCCCCGCATCCGGCACGGATGCGGCTTCGGCCGCCGAACCCTTATGCGCCTCCTCTTCCGCGGCGGCCTCGCCGCGCGTCAGCGCCGCGGCGCGCTCCATCAGCGCCACCACCTCGATCGCCGCACACGCCTCCCCGCCGCGCAATTCCCCGATCAGCTCCGGCAGCCGTTCGATCGCCTCCCCCACCACTTCGA
>BDTW01000037.1 GCA_002897735.1 bacterium BMS3Bbin13
CGAGTGGCC
The DNA here is from genome assembly GCA_002897735.1 of bacterium BMS3Bbin13. GTDB lineage: Bacteria > Pseudomonadota > Gammaproteobacteria > 21-64-14 > 21-64-14 > BMS3Abin12. The sequence goes on from BDTW01000037.1 coordinate 10, forward strand.
GGCCGGAGTCCCTTCGGCCGCCGGGGGGGGGCTGCGCTATGATCTATGGGCCGAGCCGCTCCAGGAGTCGGTCGGTGTCTGGATTTGCGCACCGGTCGCTTCGTCGATCCGCCGCCGGATCGATTGTTGTTAAGGTACTCACGCGGCTTCTCGGCCTGCAGTAAAACCTACAAGGCCGGGTGGTTATATGCCCGATATGCCGGTTTTATCGGCGTATCGGTAGATTCGATTGGAAGACGCAGTCGCTACAGTGGCGTAGCGCGGCGGTTGGCGGTATCCTTTTGCGCCTCTTTGCGACTTATATAATGTGTTTCGTCCGGCGCCTTCTGCGAGGGGATCCCGCGCGGGGGAGCGGATAGTCTTGGTGCGGGTCTCTTCGCACCTTGGCGGATCGGGCGAATCGGGCGGACCGGAGGGCAATCGATGTCGGATGCAGTGGCGACCAACCAGTCCATCCTGGTGGTGGGTGGGGGGATCAGCGGCATGACCGCGGCCCTGGAGGCCGCTGAGTGCGGTAAGCAGGTGGTGCTGGTGGAGAAGAATCCCTCCGTCGGGGGACGAGTCAGCCAACTCTACAAGTACTTCCCGAAGTTGTGTTTTCCGACCTGCGGCATGGAGATCAATCTGCGGCGCATGCGTGCCAACCGCAACCTGCGGCTCATGACCCAGACCGAACTGGTCTCTCTCGGCGGTAGTCCGGGCGACTACACCGCCACTCTGCGTGTCACGCCCCGTTACGTCAACGAGAGCTGCACTGCCTGCGGCGAATGTGCGAAGGTGGTGGAGGCCGAGTTCGACGACGAATTCAATTACGGGCTGAAGAAGCGCAAGGGCGCCTACCTTCCGTTCAACATGGCCTATCCGTCGCGTTATGTCCTGGACTCGAGGATCATCGGGTCCGAGGACGCGCAACGCGCCATGGCGGCTTGCAAGTACGATGCCATCGATCTCGACATGCAGGAGCATACGTTTGAGTTGCACGTCGGGGCGGTGGTCTGGGCGACGGGTTGGCGGCCCTACGACGCATCCCGCATTCAGCCCTACGGCTACGACCGCTTTGCGAACGTCATCACCAGTGTCGAATTCGAGCGGATGATGGATCCGTTCGGGCCCACCGGCGGTAAGCTCCTGCGGCCCTCCGACGGCAAGCCGGCCAAGGACGTGGCCTTTATACAGTGCGCCGGTTCCCGCGACCGCAATCACCTCAAGCACTGCTCGCGTATCTGCTGCATGGCTTCACTGAAGCAGAGTACTTACGTGCGCGAGCAGTTCGGGGACGAGGGACGGGTGTCGATCTATTACATCGACATCCGCGCCATCGATCGGTTCGAGGACTTCTACGCTCGGGTGAAGGCCGACGGGAACGTCCGTTTCATCAAGTCCAAGGTGGCCAGTATCACCGGGGATCGCGCCACCGACAATGTGATTCTCAACGGTGTGAATACCGAGGGTTACCACCGCTACAGCAATCCGCACGACCTGTGTGTGCTGGCCGTCGGCATGGAACCGAGCGTGGATCGCGGCAAGTTCCCGGTGGAGGTGGTGGTCGATCAGAACGGATTCATCGAGGCGGCCCCGGGGAACGGTGCGGTCTTCGCGGCGGGCTGTTCGTCCGACGCGCTGGACGTGAACCGTTCGGTGCAGAGTGCCACCGCGGCGGCGCTACGCGCCATACAGGTGGTCAACCGGGTCGCTGGAGTGGAGGGCTGAGTCGTGGCTGAGGTGAAGATCGGAGCGTACGTCTGCAAGGGTTGTGGCCTCGGTGAGCGGCTGGATACCCAGGCGCTGGCCGCCATCGCCACCCGCGAGGGCAAGGCGGTGTTCGCCAAGGAGCACGATGTACTCTGCTCCCAGTCGGGTGTGGAAATGATCCGCAAGGATATCGAGGCGGGCGAGGTGAACCGGGTGGTGCTGGCCGCCTGCTCGCGCCGGGCCAAGACCGATGCGTTCCATTTCGATACGGTGGCCGTCTCCCGGTGCAATCTGCGCGAGGGGGTGATCTGGACGCAGCCGGACGCGGACGAGGCGCGCGAGCTTACCCAGGAGATGGGCGAGGACTACGTGCGGATGTCGTGCGCCGAGGTCAAGCAGATGACCCCGCCGCGCCCGAACGAGCAGGCGGAGCGCAATCGTCACGTGTTGGTGGTCGGGGGCGGGATCAGCGGTCTGACCGCCGCGGTGGAGGCCTCGCGCGCGGGTTACCCGGCGACCATCGTGGAGAAGGGCGACGCCCTTGGCGGTTGGGCCGCGAAGCTCTGGCGGCGCGTGCCGACCCGAGCCCCGTATGCCGATCCGCGGGAGACCGGTGTGGCGGAGCTGATCGCCGAGGTCGAGGCCGATCCCAACCTCACCGTCTATTTGAATGCGACCGTTACCCGTACGAGCGGCGCCCCCGGGCGTTTCGCCGCGGACATCGCGACCGAGAGCGGCAAGACGGTCACGGAGAATTTCGGTGCGATCGTGCAGGCGAGCGGCTTTACGCCCTATGATGCGAACCGCCTGCCCGAGTTCGGCTACGGCAAGAGCCCGGACGTGGTCGATCAGCTCGGGCTGGAGAAACTGGCCCGGCAGGCCGACGGCGGGCCGATCAAGCGTCCCTCCGACGGCAAAGAGGTTCAGAGCGTCCTGTTCATCCAGTGCGCGGGCCAGCGCAGTCAGGCCGAGGGGCACCTTTCATACTGCTCGGGACACTGCTGTAACACCTCCATCAAGCAGGCCATGTACTTCAAGGATCGCAACCCGGACGTGGATACCCTCGTCCTGTACACGGATCTGCGCACTCCGGGCAAGGGCGAGGACCTCTATCGTAGCGGCCAGCGCAAGGGGGTGATCTTCACCAAGGGCGTCGCCCGGGAGGTCAAGCTCGGCCCCGACGGATTGCAGGTGCAGTTCAGAGATCTGATCCTGGATCAGGAGGTCAGCGTCGACGAGGACCTGGTGGTTCTCGCCACGGGTATGGTTGCCAACTCCGGAGTCGACATCGAGGCATCTCTGCAGAAGGAGGCCCCGAACGGCGAACAGGCGCCGGCGTCCCAGGAAGTCTCGGTCCTGAACCTCGACTATCGCCAGGGTCCGGATCTTCCGCATCTGGTGCATGGGTTCCAGGATTCGCATTTCATCTGCTTCCCCTATGAGACGCGGCGCACCGGGATCTATGCGACCGGGCCCGTGCGGCGTCCGATGGACATCGCGCAGGCGATCGAGGACGCCACGGGAGCCGCCCTCAAAGCCATTCAGGCTCTGGAAAACGCGGCCCAGGGGCGTGCAGCCCACCCGCGTTCCGGGGATCTGAGCTTCCCGAGTTTCCATCGTGACGGCTGCACGCAGTGCAAGCGATGCACCGTGGAGTGTCCGTTCGGCGCGATCGACGAGGACGAGCAGCGTTATCCGCTGTTCAATGAGGCGCGCTGTCGGCGTTGCGGAACCTGCATGGGCGCCTGCCCGGTGCGCGTGATCTACTTCGACAACTACTCGATCGATACCGTGGGCCAGCAGATCAAGGCCGTCGACATGCCCGAGGAGAGCCAGGAGAAGCCGCGTATCCTGGTGCTCGCCTGCGAGAACGACGCCTACCCGGCGCTGGATATGGCCGCGATGAACCGCGTCGGCTACAGTGCCTATGCACGGGTGATCCCGGTGCGCTGTCTGGGGTCGGTGAACTCCATTTGGGTGACTGACGCCCTGAACGGCGGCTATGACGGCATCATGCTCATGGGCTGCCAGAAGGGTGACAACTACCAGTGCCACTTCGTGAAGGGTTCGGAATTGGCTCACGACCGGATGAGCAAGGTCTACGATACCTTGGAGCAGCTGCAGCTCGAGAAGGATCGCGTCGAGACCCACGAGGTGGCGATTACCGATATTCAGCGGGCGCCGCGGCTCATCGAGGCCATGGCCGAGACCGTCAAGCGCGTCGGCCCGAGCCCGTTCAAGTTCTAGGAGGCGGAGCGATGAGCGATCTCGACACCGTGATGGTGAAGAAGTACCGCAACAACTTCCTCAAGGAGGTCGAGGCCAACGTCGAGGAAGGCGAGTGGGTGAAGATGTGCATGCAGTGCGGCGTGTGCGCCGGTTCCTGTCCCCTGGGTCCCTACTGGGAGCACCCTCCCCAGGAGATCTTCATGATGATCCGGGCCGGGAAGCGTGATGAGATCCTGCGGTCCTCGTCGATGTGGATGTGCACCTCATGCTACAACTGTATCGTCCGCTGCCCGCGCGAGTTGCCCATCACCCATATCATGCACGGTCTGGCGCACTATGCCGAACGTCTGGGCATTGCACCCAAGCAGAACCCTACTCGCAAGTTCGCGCGGATCTTCTGGGGCAACCTGACCAAGGCCGGCCGTGTGAATGAACCGGTCCTCGGCGTCGGTCTGTATTTCATGAACGGATTCAAGGAAGGAATCCGGACCACGCTCAAGATGGCGCCTGTCGGCATGGGTATGATGAAGACCAAGCGATTCAATCCCTTCGCCTTCATGTTTTACCGGGGTTGCAAAGGCAAGAAGGACATTCACAAGATCATCAAGAAGGCGCGGGAGTTGGAACTTGCCAAGGCCGCGAAGTTCGGCGGCTAGAGGGGTTAGGCGATATGGCCAAGAAGGAATACATGTTCTATCCCGGCTGCTCGTCCGAGCGCCTGGCCTCGGCGTCGAACTACGAGATCTCGGCGCAGGCGATGTGCGACGTGTTGGACATCCGGCTCAACGAGATCCCGGACTGGAACTGCTGCGGCGCCTCCATCGGTTATGCCGTCGGCGGCGAACTCCCGCGCCTGGCGCTTAGCGCCCGCAATTTGGCGATTGCCGAGCGGGAGCACCCGGAACAGGATATCGTAGCGACCTGTGCCGCCTGTTGGCTGGCCACCCGTGAGGCCAGGGATCGTCTGGAGGAGGACGGCGTGCTTATGCGCGAGGCCAATGAGGCCCTCGCGGAGGCCGGACTCAAGTACGAGGCGAAGCAGCGCGTCCGGCACATGGTCGAGGTCTTGATCGAGGACGTCGGCTATGAAGAGCTGGGTCGGCACGTAAAGAAGCCCCTGAGCGGGATAAAGATTGCCGGCTACGTCGGCTGTCAGACCAACCGGCCGTTCGGAATCGAGGGCGAGTCTTTCGAGAACCCCAAATACCTCGACAAGCTGGTCGAGATCATGGGCGCGGAGCCGGTGGAGAAATACGACAAGAAGGTCGCCTGCTGCGGCGGTGCCCTGGGGTTTTCGGAGCCGGAGAAGAGTCAGGCGCTGATCAAAGACATCGTCGAGGCCGCCTACGACGGCGGTGCCGACATGATCGTCACGCCCTGCCCGATGTGCCAGTTGAATGTCGAGATCTACCAGAATCAGATCAACAAGAAGTACCGGACCAAGTTCGAGATCCCGGTGCTCTACTACAGCCAGATTATGGGCGTGGCCTACGGCAAGACTTCCAAGGAGGTCGGGTTGGACGGTCAGATCATTCGCGCCCGGAAGCTGGAGGAACTGGCGGAGAAGGGGTGATCGGGGTCCGCATTCGTTATTCTTCTGCAACCCCCGGAATTCCCGGGGGTTTTTGTTTTCGCCGCCGGGTGGGAGGGGGCGCCGCGGTCTACCGGCCGCGCGATCTGCAAGTGACCCTCAAGGGCGGTGGCACTGCGGCCGATAGGGAGGTCTGAAACCAGGAGGGAGCGCAATCATGACCAGACAGATCTTCCGAGGGTGCCGGATTGCACTGGCTCTGGCCGGCCTCACGGCGCTGTTCGCCGGCACGGCCTGGGCCAACGCCGGGGCATCGAAGAGCGCCCCGGCGGCGCGCGCCGGGGCTCCCGTGGTACAGGTGACCGGCACGGCGCACCGCGAGGGCGGGCTGCTGTGGGTCGGTTGCGGTATCAGCAAGAAGTCCTACATGATCGCCGCGGCCAAGGCCTTCACCGAGAAGACCGGTATCAAGATCAAGGTGGAGGGCGGCGGTGCGACGCGCGGAATCCGCGATGTGGCCGCCGGCAAGGCCGACTTCGGAGGATCCTGCCGCTTCGTCATTCCCGGCATCGCTTCCGAGATGGGTGATGTCCTCAAGCCGGTGGCCTGGGATGCCCTCGTCGTGATCGCCGACAAGGGCAACCCGGTGAAGAATATCACCCTGGACCAAGTCCGCGGTGTCTATCTCGGGAAGATCACCAACTGGAAGCAGTTGGGTGGGCCGAACAAGCCGATCCACCTGTTCGTACGTCGCGGCAAGATCTCCGGAGTGGGGCGTACCATCCGCAAACTGGTGTTCGGCAACTACAATCAGAATTTCGTGGCGACCAAGGCCTTCAGGTCCTCAGGGCCGTTGGAAAAGGCCGTGGAAAGGGATCCCGATGCGATCGCCATGACCGGTATCAGCAGTGCGCGCAAGCGCAACGTCGATATTCTGGCGTTGAACGGCAAGCAGCCGACCTATGACAACATTCGCAACGGGAAGTACATCTTGTACCGCCCCCTGTACCTCGTCATCAATCCGGACAGCCCAAAGATCGCCGAGGTGAACCGCTTCGTTCAGTTCATCTACAGCCCGGAAGGCCGTCGGGTGATTCGCCGGAACGGTGTGGTGCCCTACATGGACGCCCTGCAGTTGGTGATGAAACAGGTGGCTCAGGACCAGCAGGCCCGCGCGATGGGGCTTTATCGCCGCTGAGCGTCGTCGTCGGCGGGGCGAGCCCCGCCCTACCGGCACCCCATACCTGTAGGGCGGGGCTCGCCCCGCCGACGTCATTGGATGCGCACCGTGCCGTCGCGTTACCCGGCGTCGGTCAATCCTCTTCCTGCGGGGCGTCGTAGCGAGGGTCGAACGGCTGTTCCGTCTCTTCCTTGCCCTCTTCCAGGCGGCGCCGCTTTCGCTCCATGCGTTGTTCCATGCGCTGCTCCCGGACCCCTTCCCGAAGCGGGATGGTTTGTTCCCCGAACAACACCTGCTTGAGGAAGCGCGCGGAAAAGCGCAGCAACGCCTCATCGTCCTCCTCGAGCTGCGTATAGGTCTCGGCCTCGAGATCGAAGGTCTCCCGGAAGTTCGTGCTCAGCACGAAGCGACGGAAGCCGTCCAGGTCGTAACTTGCCAAGTGGAACAATTGGAAGCTGCGCTCGGTCGGGCTACCCACCGCCGGACCGCTGGATCGCTTTTTCAGGATGATATCCCGCCACTCGCGATTGAGATCGTCGTGGACTTCGACATCCTGTTCACGGCGATACTCGCGCACGGTCAGGGTGCGTGGTTCCCGATGTCCATGGCAGTGCGGTTCCTTGACGAGAAAATAGACATCGTCCACTCCCGCCGAGTCCTTGCGGTGCAGGCCCATGCTCCCGAGTGCGTAATAGCGACACGCCGCCGGCCGGTCTTCATAGACGCTGCAGCCCTCTTCGGTTACGAACCGGCATACCGGAGAGTCCTCGCGGGTGCGCAGCTTGTAGCCCGGCATACCGTGCTGGTCCATCTCGAACGCAACCGCGTTCAGGGCCAGGCACTCCGAGGTCGGGATGTCGAGGCGACGGGACAGTCGCAGTATGTCGTAGGGCGTCAGCGTGATGTCGATGTCCATGCAGCACTGGTTGAAGCAGTCGATATCTTTGTGGCAGCGGAATTGGATGCGGTCGTCCAGGCCCAACTGCACCGGCTCGACCGGCCCGCGCGGGGGGTCCTGCACCAACGTCTTCGGATCCTTCATAAACACCTCGTGAAGAAATAAGAAAGGCCGGACGCCCCGCAAGGGGACGCCCGGCCCGTCGTACAGCAGAGCTTAGTGCCTGCGGCAGCGGGTTACTTGATCAGCTGCACGTAGGGCACCTTGCGGAGCGTCCACTCGCCGGTCGCCCGGTTGTACTTCGAGTTGACGAACACACGCCAGTTGTCGTCGTCCAGATCCAGGAAGTCGGCCCGGTAGTAGTAGCCGGGATACCGTGTCTCCTCGCGGAACTGGATGTGCCGCATATGGGCCTCGGCGGTGAGGATGCGGTGGTAGTTCTCCCACGCGCGCAACAGCTCGTGCAGATCCTTGGCGCGCATCTTCAGGGAGTCTTCCTTGAGCATCTGCAGCTTCTTCTCCGCAATGCCCAGCAACCGACCGTTCGTCTGGTACCAAGTGGATATGCCCGCAACGTACTCGTCCATGAGCTTCTGCAGCCGGAACTGCAGCATCTTGGGGGTGATGTAGTGCGGGTTGACGTCTTCCGCCGTCGTGTAGTCCTTGTGCTCCAGATAGGTCTTCACCGGCTGATAGATTTCCTCGACCAGCTTCGAGACCGGCGTGTCGAGTTCCGGTTTCCAGTCCTTGTTGTCGCGTACGAACTGCACCATGGACTTGGCGGCAATCCGACCCTCGGTGAACGAGCCGGAGGAGAACTTGTGACCCGATGCGCCCACGCCGTCACCGCCGGTGAACAGGCCCTTGACGGTGGTCATGCCGCGGTAGCCCCAGCTCCAGTCGTCGGGGACGCCCGGCAGGTCGGTCGGGCCGGAGACCCAGATGCCCGCGCAACCGGCGTGGGAGCCCAGCAGGTAGGGTTCGGTCGGCATCAGCTCGGACATCTCCTTGTCGGGCTCGATGTTCTCGCCCGCCCAGACGCCGCACTGGCTGATGGTCATGTCCAGGAAGTCCTCCCAGGCCTCGGCCTCGAGGTGCTTGATCTCCTTGGGCGTCATGGTCTCGGCGAGCTTGGCCAACGCCGACGGGGTGTCCATGAGGATCGGGCCGAGCCCCTCGCGCATCTCGTGCAGCATGAGATGGTTGCGCAGGCAGGTGCCCATCACGTGACCCTTGGAGTGGTTGGAGTAGTTGTGCTGCTTGAGCATGTCGGCGTTCTTGGCGGAGTAGTCCTCGTCGAGGCCGTTATAGGCCTTGGCCTTGAACAGCAGGAACCAGGCACCGACCGGGCCGTAGCCGTCCTTGAAGCGGGTCGGCACGAAGCGGTTCTCCATCATGGTCAGCTCGGCGCCGACCTCTGCGGCCATCGCATAGGTGGAGCCGGCATTCCAGACCGGGTACCAGGCGCGCCCCGTACCCTCGCCGATGGAGCGCGGGCGGAACACGTTGACGGCGCCGCCGCACACCAGCAGGCAGGCCTTGAACTTGTAGACATGCACCTTGTGGTCACGCACGGAGAAACCGACGGCGCCGGCGACCCGCTCCGGATCGTTCTTGTCGTTGATCAGTTTCACGACGAAGATGCGCTCTTCGATGTTCTCCATTCCCAGCGCCTTCTTGGCGGCCTCGGCGACGATCCACTTGTAGGACTCGCCGTTGATCATGATCTGCCACTTGCCCGTGCGCACCGGCTTGGCGCCCTCAGTGAGCTTCTTGCCTTCCTCGCCGGGCTGCTTCCACATTGGCAGGCCCCACTCCTCGAACAGGTGCACGGAGGAGTCGACTTGACGGCCCACGTCGTAGACCAAGTCCTCGCGGATGATGCCCATGAGGTCGGTCCGGACCATGCGCACGTAGTCCGCCGGGTCGTTGTCGCCCATGTAGGTGTTGATCGCGGACAGGCCCTGCGCAACCGCGCCGGAGCGCGCCATCGCGGCCTTGTCGACCAGCTTGATCTTCATGTCGCTGTCGGCCCACTGCACGATTTCCACCGCGGTGCCGCAGGCGGCCATGCCCCCGCCGATGATGAGGATGTCGACCTCCTCCTCGACGATCTCGGGATTTCCAAATGCGTAATCGGCCATTGTTCGTTACCCTCTGGTCTCTTCAGTAATCCATTGTGTACCGTATCAACCGAAACCGGCGCGTGTGCCCCGCTTGGCGGAGCGGCGCACCGTTTACCCTTGCCTCAGCCGTTGACGAACTGGCTCATGTCGCAGGCATGCGGGTCGTGGTCGAACAGCACGTCCGGCTTTCCGATCTCGGATCCGTCCGGCTTGCCTTTGCCCACGGTGGGGTCGGCGGAGCCCTCGGGCGTGGTGCGGATCGGGAACTTGAAGCGCTTCATGGTGCCGTTACGGAACTTGATGGTCCACATGATCGAATCGGTGCCGCGCAGCGGCTGCACGGAAGCACCCAGCGGGACGATGTCCGCATAGTGGCGGCATTCGATCGCCTGCTGAGGACAGATCTTCACGCACGAGTAGCACTCCCAGCACTGCTCGGGCTCCTGGTTGAACGCCCTCATGGCGTGTCCGGTCTTGGAGCCGTCCTTGTCGAGCAGCATGAGATCGTGAGGGCAAATGTACATGCAAGCGGTCTTGTCCTGACCCTTGCAGCCGTCGCATTTGTCGGTGCGGACGAAAGTAGGCATGGTTCGCTCTCCACCTTGACGTTTCACTACAGTTGAAAACACCCACCGCGCGCATCATGCCCGCTGTGGTTTCCGGAGTCGCTTATTTCGCGGAATGGCCCGTCAGCTTGATCGTCACCTTCTGGTCGTCCGCGAGACCTGCGTAGTACTCGCGCAGGATCTCCAGTACTTCGGGGCGGCTGAAATGATCCGGGACCGGATCGCCCTCCGAGAGCGCCTTGCGCAGCTTCGTGCCGGAGAGCAGCAGACGGTCGGATGCCTCGTGCGGGCAGGTCTTCATCGACGCCATGCCTTCGCACTTGTTGCACCAGAACGTCCAGTCGATCTTGAGCGCCTTGGTTTCCAGGGCGTCCGAGGGGATCTCGTCGAAGATGTGGTGCGCGTCGAACGGCCCGTAGTAGTCGCCGACTCCCGCATGGTCGCGGCCGACGATGAGGTGCGAGCAGCCGTAGTTCTGACGGAACAGGGCGTGGAGCAGCGCCTCCCGCGGGCCCGCGTAGCGCATGTCCAACGGATAGCCGGATTGCACCACCGTGTCCTTGGCGAAATACTTGTCGATCAGCGTGGAGATGGCCTTGGTGCGGACCTCAGCCGGGATGTCGCCGGGCTTGAGCTTGCCGAGCAGGGAGTGGATCATCACGCCGTCGCCGATCTCCACCGCGATCTTGGCCAGGTATTCGTGGGAGCGGTGCATGGGGTTGCGGGTCTGGAACGCCGCCACCGTCGACCAACCCTTGGCCTCGAACAGGGCCCGGGTCTCGGCCGGAGTCATGTACAGACCGGGGTACTTCTCGGGGAATCCGCCCTGGGAGAGGACCTTGACCGGGCCGGCCAGATTGACCTCGCCCTGATTCATGACCATCTGGACGCCCGGGTGTTCGCGGTCGACGGTCTTGAAGACCGCCATGCACTCGTGATCCTTATCGATGGTGTACTTCTCGGTGACCGTCATGGTCGCCAGGATCTCGCCGCGCTCGGTGTCGAACAGCGCGATCTCTCCGCCGGTCGCAATGCCGTCGGCGGTGGCGCGGTCGGTGGAGAGCGTGATCGGGATCGGCCAGAATATCCCGTTTGCGAGCTTCATGCCGTCGCAGACGCCCTGCCAGTCGGCATGGGTCATGAATCCGTCGAGCGGCGTGAAGCCGCCGATGCCCAACATGATCAGATCCCCGGCCTCGCGTGAGGCGACCGGTACCTGCGTCAGGCCCTGCGCACGCTTGCGCTCATCTTCCAGCGATTGGCCCGTAAGCAACAGGGGTTTAAGATCACTTCCACCGTGGGGTCCGACTAGCTTCGACATAAAGCTCCTCCCTCGAAGGGCTGGGGCCGGACCGGGGTGCGACGGCTGGTAATAGACTCGCGCCCGTCTGGTCCGGACGGGTTGCTCGGAGAGCCGTATACGGTAATGAAATCCCGTACGAAAAGCTAACCAAACTTGACTTTAATGCCCATAAAATGGATTTATTACCGGAATTTAATACCCGATGTCCCCCGGTTGAGCGCTCCGGGGGCGTCGGATGAGGAGGCTGGAGCATTTTTTGTATCCGGTCTTGCAGGGACGGAGCGCGTGCGGTCCCGCCGCTTCCCGGCCGCGCCCCGCCTTGCCGTTCGCTCAGCGGATCCAGATCGTCTTCACGTTCACGAATTCCCGCATCCCGTGATAAGACAGCTCGCGCCCGTAACCGGAGGCCTTTACGCCGCCGAACGGTAGCCGCGGGTCGCTCTTGACGAGCCCGTTCACGAACGCCGCCCCGGACTCCAGGCGGCGCGCGACGCGTTCCCCGCGCGCGGTGTCGGTGGTCCACACGCCGCCCCCCAGCCCGAAGCGCGAATCATTGGCGATGCGTACGGCGTCGTCCTCGTCACGCGCGCGGATGACGACGGCCACCGGCCCGAACAGTTCCTCCTCATAGGCGCGCATCCCCGGCGTCACCCGGTCCAGGATGGAGGGCTGATAGAAGGCGCCGGGGCCTTCCCCCGGGGCGCAGCCGGTCACGGCTACGGCGCCCTGCCGGAGGCCGTCGAGCACCTGTCGGTGGAGTTCGTCGCGCAGGTCGTGGCGGGCCATCGGCGGCAGGGTGGTACGCTCGTCGAGCGGATCGCCCGGAACCAGCGCCTCGACCCCGGCCCGGAAGCGCGCCAGGAACGCATCGGCGATCGCCTCTACGACAATGAAGCGCTTGGCGGCGATGCAGCTCTGGCCGGCGTTCAGGAACCGCGAGGTCACGGCGGCGCCCGCCGCGAGGTCGAGGTCCGCGTCCTCCAGGACCACGAAGGCATCCGAGCCGCCGAGTTCGAGTACGGTCTTCTTGAGGTTCCGGCCCGCCTCACAGGCCACCCGGCGCCCGGCGGGTTCACTCCCGGTGAAGGTCACGGCCCGCACGCGCGGGTCGGCGATCACGCGTGCGACGAGGGACGCCGGGATCATCAGGGTCTGGAACACCCCCTTCGGGACTCCCGCGTTGCAAAACACCGCCTCGATGGCCAGGGCGCACTGGGGGACGTTGGATGCGTGTTTGAGCACTCCGACGTTGCCGGCCGCGAGCGCCGGGGCGGCGAAGCGGAACACCTGCCAGAAGGGGAAGTTCCACGGCATGATCGCCAGCACCGTGCCGAGCGGCTGGTAGGCCACGAAGCTGCGCGTGGCGTCGGTCTCGATCACTTCATCGGCGAGGAACCGCGGGGCCTCATCGGCGTAGTAGTTGCAGACCCACGCGCACTTGTCGATCTCCGCGCGCGCCTCGCGGATCAGCTTGCCCATCTCCAGGGTCATGGCGCGCGCGAGTTCCTCGCGCCGTTCCCCGAGTACCCGGGCCACGACCCGCAGGTGTTCGCAACGCTCTTCCACGGCGGTCGCGGCCCACCGTGGGGCCGCCGCGTCGGCGTCGGCGAGTGCCTGTTCCAGGCGCGGCGCCTCCCAGGTCTCGAACTCCCGGAGCGTGCCGCCGTCCAGTGGGTTGACCGATTTCATACGCGCCATGCCTCCCTCCACGAGGTTGCGAATGCGGATCCCAATCACCTCGAATAAGTATACGGCTGCGCGGGAGGTGGTGCGTGGAGGGTGCGGTGCGATCGCCGGTCATCGAGGCGATCGCGCGATGGACATCCTCAATGAGCGGCGCCGCGGGCGCGACTTCCGTTACAAACGTCGCCGGCGGGCCGAGGCCCGCCCTACGCACGAATCCCCGTTGTGCCGCCTGTAGGGCCGGGCTCGCCCGGCCGACGTCGTTGGAATCCGAGACGCCGTCGCAATTACAAGCGTCACCGGCGGGCCGTTTCGTGCAGGTCGACAACGCGCCCAACACCGTGTCGCGTTGTGCCTTCGGCAGCCGCGCGAGGGCGCGGGCGGTGGCGTAGAACGCGGCGAAATTTCCATGCGCCCGGGCCAGCAGGCGGCGGAACGCCGGCACATATTCGCGGTAGGTCTGCAGGGCCGCGAGCTTGGCGTTGTTCATGCCGCCATCGAACCAGTGATCGTAACCGGCGTAGCCGCCCCAGGATGTCTTCAGCACGCGGTAGCGTTCCCGGAGTTCGCGCAGGATCCGCGCCTTGCCCGCGCGCTTCGCGTCCGGTGCGCGCTCGCTCGCGTATAGTCGGGCGAGCCGGTGCCGAGTCGTCGCGATCAGCGGGTAGAAGGTCGCCTCGCGCCGGCGCGAGGCCCGCCAGGCGCGTCGTTCGGCGGTGCCGGCGTGGGTGCGCAGCCAGCGTGCGACCCCGGCCTCCTGGACCGCCACCGCGAACGACTCGTCGAAGCGGCTGTCGCCCGGCACGAACAGCTCCTGATGCGCCAGTTCGTGGAAGATCAGACCGGCGAGGTTCGGGGCCGGCCAGTCGATGACCGTGCTCGGCAGGGGATCGGCGAACCAGCCGAGCGTCGAGTAGTCGGGCACGCCGCTCACATACACGTCGTCGCCGTGGCGGTGCAGGCGCGCGGCGAAGGCTTCGGCCGCGGCGCGGCGAAAGTAGCCGCGATAGACCGCGCAGCCCACCACGGGATAGCACCAGTGTACCGGCGTCAGCGACAGGGCCGGGGCGGCGAATACCGCCCAGCTCAGGTAGGGGCGGTCGAGGGCGACGTAGCTGCGGTAGCTGGCGTTGTCCGGCAGCCCGAGTTCACGGCTCGCAAACTTCCGGATGCGCAGTGCCAGGGCCAGGTGTGACTTGAGTGCGGCGGGGGTGTCGGGCGAGCGCAGCAGCTTCCCGATCGGCTCGCGGTGCGCCAGGAGCGCCGCCTGCCCGCGTACCGACTGGGCGTAGTAGCCGAGGTTGGCGCATCCGGCCAGGGCGAGAGCGGCGAGGAGCAGGGCGAGTGGGCGCGCGCGGCGGACCATGATTGGTGAACGATAGCATGCGCCGGTACCATGGCGGCATGGAGGTCTATCTGGTCGGCGGTGCGGTGCGCGACGAACTCCTCGGGCTCCCGGTGCACGAGCGCGACTGGGTCGTGGTGGGCGCCGCTCCCGCGGAGTTGATCGCGCAGGGGTTTCGTCCGGTCGGGCGCGACTTTCCGGTGTTCCTGCATCCGCAGACGAACGAGGAGTACGCGCTCGCGCGCACCGAGCGCAAGACCGCGCCGGGCTATCGTGGCTTCGCGGTGCATGCCGAGCCCGGCGTCACGCTCGAGCAGGACCTGCGCCGGCGCGACCTCACGATCAATGCCATGGCGCGCGCCGCCGACGGTACCCTGATCGACCCCTACGGCGGGCGCGCCGACCTCGAACGGCGCCTGTTGCGCCACGTCTCCGCGGCGTTCGTCGAAGATCCGGTGCGCGTCCTGCGCGTCGCGCGCTTCGCCTCGCGCCTCGCGCCGCTCGGATTCACGGTGGCGCCGGAGACGCTGGAGCTGATGCGCGCCATGGTGGCGGCGGGCGAGGTGGACGCGCTGGTGCCCGAGCGCGTGTGGGCCGAACTGCAGCGCGCCCTCGGCGAGGTGCGCCCGAGGCGCTTCATCGAGATCCTGCGCGAGTGCGGCGCGCTGGCGCGGCTGTTTCCGGAGATCGAGTGCCTGTTCGGGGTGCCGCAGCCCGCCCGTTATCACCCCGAGATCGACACCGGCGTGCATGTGCTCATGGTGGTGGATATGGCGGCGCGGCTGTCGCCCGATCCGCGGGTGCGCTTCGCGGCGTTGACTCACGACCTCGGCAAGGGCGCCACCCCTTCCGGACAGTGGCCGAGTCACCGTGGCCACGAAGAGCGCGGTGTGCGGCTGGTGCAGGGATTGTGCCGGCGCTATCGGATCCCCAACGACTACCGTGATCTCGCGGTGCTGGTGGCGCGCTGGCACGGCCATGCCCATCGGGTCGCGCAACTGCGCCCCGCCACCGTCCTAAAGCTCTTGGAGGCCCTTGACGCCTTTCGCCGCCCGCAACGCATGGAGGGTTTCCTGCTCGCCTGCGAGGCCGATGCGCGCGGGCGCGCCGGTCTGGAGGATCGACCCTATCCGCAGGCCGAACGGCTGCGTGCGGCGCTGCGCGCAGCCGCGGCGGTCGAGGCGGCGCCGCTCGCCGCGCGCGGCCTGCGCGGGCCGGCCATCGGGCGCGAGCTGCTCCGACAGCGTGTCGAGGCGATCCGCCGCGCCCTCCCGGGACACGACCCGGACCGGCACCCGAAACCGGCGTAGCCCGGACCGCCGTTCCCGGATTTCGCTGCGCTTCATCCAGGCTACATGAGGATGTTGATGTAGCCTGGACGCAGGCCGCAGGCCGAAATCCAGGGATCCCACCGTCTTGATCCGAACCATTGTTCCCGGATTTCGCTGCGCTGCATCCAGGCTACATGAGGATGTTGATGTAGCCTGGACGCAGGCCGCAGGCCGAAATCCAGGGATCCCGCCGTCTTGATCCGAACCATTGTTCCCGGATTTCGCTGCGCTGCATCCAGGCTACATGAGGATGTTGATGTGGCCTGGATGCAGGCCGCAGGCCGAAATCCAGGGATCCCGCCGTCTTGATCCGAACCATTGGTCCCGGATTTCGCTGCGCTGCATCCAGGCTACATGAGGATGTTGATGTGGCCTGGATGCAGGCCGCAGGCCGAAATCCGGGGATCCCGTTGCGGGCCCGGGCCGCCGTTCCCGGAGTGCGCTTCCGCGGCGGTTAGAGGAACAAAACGAGCAGCACCGCACCCAGGATCAGGCGGTACGCCACGAATGGCATCATTCCGATACGTCGTAACAGGCGCAGGAAGAAATGGATGGTGAGATAGGCGCTCACCGCCGAGATCGCGATACCCAGCGCCAGGAGGCCGAGCGTCCCGTGGGGGGCGGCGAGCAGCCTGGGGCCGACCTCCAGGGCCCCGGCGGCGGCGATGATGGGGATCGAGAGCAGGAACGAGTAGCGTGCCGCGGCGGTGCGGTCGAGGCCGCAGAACAACGCCGCGGTGATGGTGATGCCGGAGCGGGAGGTGCCCGGGATCAGGGCCAGGGCCTGGGCGCAGCCGATCACGGCGACGTCACGCCAGGTGAGTTGATGTTCGTCGCGCGAACCGCCGCCGCGTCGGTCGGCCCAGCCGAGCAGCAGCCCGAAGGCGAGCGTCGCGCTCGCGATCACCAGCGGCGTGCGCAATTGCCCTTCCACCATCTTGTGCAGCAGCAGTCCGGCGAGGCCCGCCGGGATCGTGCCGAACAGTACCGCCCAGGCGAGCCGCGCGTCGGGCGTGGCTCGCCCGCCGGCGAGCGTCGCCAGCCAGTCGTGCGCCATGCGCATGAGTTCGCGCCGGAAATAGGCGATCACGGCGGCCAACGTGCCCAGGTGTACCGCGGTGTCGAAGGCCAGCCCCTGGTCCGGCCAGCCGAGCAGCCGCGGCACCAGGATCAGATGCGCGTCGCTGGAGATCGGCAGGAACTCGGTGATCCCCTGCAGCAGTGCCAGCCACGCGGCGTGGGCGGTGTCCATCAGCGATATCGCCGCGCCGCGGGGCGCCGGTGCGGTGTGGGCGGGCTCGATGCGGCGGTGGTGCAGGGGGATGGCACGATGGGGTGCGTCCGGCTCGTCCGGCGCCGCGCGCCGTGTCCGAGAAGCCTACAATCGATCACGCAGATCGCGCAAGGCGAACCCCGCGAGCGGTGCGTCGAACCCGCGCGTGAAGGCCAGGGCCTTGAATCGCTCGCCCATCTCACCGGGCAGGGTGAGGGTCTTTACCTGCTGTGTAAGCGCGAGGTGGCGGCGCACGTCGGTCGGGTCGGAATCGGCGAGCAGTTCCGTCAGTCCCGCCCCGAGCAGGAAGTGCGCCTGCGTGGTGTAGCCGGCGAGCCGCAGGCCCGCGTCCACGCCGGCCTGCGCGACGGCCGTGAAATCCACATATGCGGTGATGTCCTGCAGTCCCGGGAGGATCAGCGGGTCGGAGTGCGCGTGGTGCCGGTAGTGGCACATGAGGGTGCCGGTCGCACGCTCCGGGTGGTAGTACTCGTGGCGCGGATACCCATAGTCGATGAGCAGGACGGCGCCGGCGTCGAGGACGTCGGCGACGCCGGCGAGCCACGGCTCGAACGTCGGATTGACCTCCGAGCTATAGCCGGGCGCAAGCGGTTCGGGCAGATCCTGTTGCAGGCGCTCGACGGTTGCCGCGAGTCGCCCGCCGGCGGGGCCCTCGGCCCAGATCAGACGCTCGCCTTCCCGGTCCACCTGCAGCTCGTGCACCCCGTCCGGGACGATGCGGAAGCGTTCCACCGGCATCGCGTCCAGGACCTCGTTGGCCAGCACCACGCCGCGCAACGGGGATTCCGGCAGGCGATCGAGCCACTGCACACGCCCGAGTTCACCCGGCACCAGCGCCGCGAGCGTCTCGCGCTGGCGTGCACGCAGCTCGCCGCTCACCTCCAGGATTCCGTAGCGCTCCGGCTCGCACCCGAGGCCCCGCAGCTCGCCGAGGATCCCGGCGGCCATCGCCCCGCTGCCGGCCCCGAACTCCAGGATCTCCCCGCCGCCCAGTTCGGCCAGCACCTCGGCACACTGGCGTGCCAGGCAACGCGAGAACAGCGGGGCGATCTCCGGGGCGGTCACGAAATCCCCCTCGGCGCCGAATTTGCGCAAGCCGCCCGCGTAGTAGCCGAGGCCCGGCGCGTAGAGCACCAGTTCCATGTACTCCGCGAACGGGATCGGCCCGCCGCGGGCGGCGATGCGTTCGCTCACCCGCGCGAGCAGCGCCGCGCTGCGCGCCGCCGTTTCCGGATCCGGGATCGGGAGTTGCGGCGGCGAATGTCCACGAGGGGGTGCGGGCATGATACGGTCCGTTTCCGATGGCACCGTGCCGGGCAAGCCCGGCCGGCGTCGTTGGGGTGTAACACATCCGGTGGGATTTCCCGGCGCTGTCGGCGGGCCGAGGCCCGCCCTACACGATTTCATGCGCCGCGGACCCCGATAGGACCGGGTTTGTCCGGCCGGCGTCGCAGGAACCGTACAGCGGCGAGTGGGGCCTCTTGCGACCGTTGAGAATAGGGCGCCCGCGGCCGGCTGGCAAGGCGCATAGGCGCTGTTAACCTGCGGCGGATCCGCCCGCCGGGGGGGGAATCGGACCGCAATCCGACGCACGCCTGAGCCGCCCGATGAACTACTTCGGATTCGAGCGCTTCCGCCGGGCTGCGCAGGCATCTTCCTGTAGGGCGGGGCTCGCCCCGCCGACGACGTTGGGGATTCCAATGCCGTGTGCGGACGTGGTTCCGCGGTGTCGGCCGGGCGAGCCCGGCCCTACAGGTGGGCGTGATCGCCGATACGCGCGTAAGGCGGAGCGCGCTCCGCCGGGGGGGGGCGATCCCCTTGGGGATGGAACCTGCCGGGGTATGACGGTTTTCCCACACCTCGCGCCGTCGGTGCGGTGCCGCCCGCCCGTGAGGGCCTTCGCGCCTATCGGGTGCCGACGGTGCGGGAGCGTCCTATGGCGTCAGATCCGCCGGCCGGAAGGAAAGCGGGCGCAGTGTGTGATGCGGCGCGCCGAGCGCTTCCCACAGATCGCGGAGCGGGCGTCCCGATACCGGGTGGTGCAGGTCGCCGGCGATCTCGGTGATCGGCCCGAGGATGAAGGCGTGGCGAGTGAAGTCGGGGCGGGGCAGTTTCAGCCCCGGCTCGTGCAGCACGAGGTCGTCATAGAGCAGCAGATCCAGATCGAGGCTCCGGGAGGAGTAACGCGGCGACGTGCGCGCCCGTCCGTGGGCGTCCTCGACGGCGTGCAGGGAACGGACCAGGGCGCGGGGGTCCTCGTCGGTGTCGAATCCGACCGCCAGATTATAGAACGGCGGACCCTGGAAGCCGACCGTGTCCGTTTCGTAGACGGTACTGAGGAGCAGCGTGCCGTAGCGCGCGTGCAACGCCGCGATCGCGGAACGCACGTTGCGCTCCGCGTCGATGTTGCTGCCGACGCTTATGTAGGCCCGCGCCATTCCATTCCATTCCTTCGTCCCGCCGTGCCCGGGGCGTGCCGGCATGATCAGGGCGGTGTGCCCCGCTCGATGACGACACCCACGTCGCGGACCCCGCGTACGGCGCCCATCTTGTTCACACTAAGGCGCAACCACGGGACCTGGAATTCGGTGAGCACCACCTCGGCGGCGCGCTCGGCGAGCGTCTCCACGAGCTGGAACCGGCTTTCGCCGACGAACCCGATGAGCCGCTTGGCGACCGCCTTGTAGTTTAGTGTGTCCTCGAGGGCGTCGCGCCGCGCGGCCTTGGCTACGTCGGCGGCCATCTCGAGGTCCAGGCGCACGGCCTGTTTCACCCGCCGCTCCCAGTCGTAGACGCCGATGATGGTATCGATGCGCAGGTCGCGCAGATAGATAATATCCATCGTGCCACTATAGAGAATCGGGCACGGCGAACGCAAAGTGCGCGCCGCCCTTGACCGCGCCGCGTCGAACCATTCCAATACCGCCATGCCGCTGGATGCCGTCCTTGTCTTCGTCGCCTACCTGCTGGGCTCGCTGTCGAGCGCGGTCATCGTGTGCCGGGCGCTCGGCCTTGCGGATCCGCGCGGCGTGGGCTCCGGTAACCCCGGGGCTACCAACGTGCTGCGCTTCGGCGGCCGCAAGGCGGCGGCGGCGACTCTCGCCGGCGATCTGGTGAAAGGTCTGGCGCCGGTCGTGGTGGCGAAGTTCCTCGGCGTGGGTCCGCTCGCCCTGGGCCTGGTGGGTCTGGCGGCCTTCCTCGGCCACCTCTATCCGGTGTTCTTCGGTTTCCAGGGCGGCAAGGGTGTGGCCACGGCCCTGGGCGTCTGGTTGGGGATCGACTGGCGCCTGGGGCTGGCGCTCGGCCTGGTGTGGCTGGCGATGGCCGCTGTGGTCCGGATCTCGTCGGTCGGGGCGTTGAGCGCCGCCCTGCTCGCCCCTTTGGCGGTGGCCTGGCTCGAGGGAAGCCCGGCCCTGACGGTCACCACCGCCGCGATCAGTCTCATGCTGTTCTGGCGCCACCGAAGCAACCTCCGCAATCTGCTGGCCGGCACCGAACGGCGCATCGGCCGCTGATTCACGCCGCGACCCCGCCGGGACGGGGCTACGGCGGCCCGAGGGAATCGAGCGGCCAGCGCGCCCGAGTCTCCACGGCGAGCGGCGCGCTCTCGCCGGCGGCCAGGCGCAGCGCACCCGCCAGTGCGATCATCGCCCCGTTGTCGGTGCAGAATTCCGGACGCGGGTAGTAGACCTGCGCGCCTTCGCGCCGCGCCAAGGCGTCCAGCGCCGAGCGCAGGGCCCGGTTCGCGCCGACCCCGCCGGCCACCACCAGACGCGGGATCCCGATCTCGCGCAGGGCCCGGCGGCACTTGATCACCAGGGTATCGACCGCCGCGTCCTGGAAGGCGCGCGCCACGTCGGCGAGTGTGCGCGGGTCGCGCGGGAGGTTCGCGAGCATCTGTAGTACGTGGGTCTTGAGGCCGCTGAAGCTGAAATCCAACCCGGGGCGATCGGTCATCGGGCGCGGAAAGTGGAAGCGTTCGGTGTCGCCGTCCTCGGCCAGGCGTGCCAGGGCCGGCCCGCCGGGGTAGGGCAGGCCGAGGAGCTTGGCGGTCTTGTCGAAGGCCTCGCCCACCGCATCGTCCAGGGTCTGTCCCAGCGTCCGGTAGCATCCGAGACCGTCCACCCGTACCAACTGGGTGTGGCCGCCGGACACCAGCAGGGCGAGGAACGGGAACTCCGGCGGGTCCGGCTCCAGGAGCGGTGCCAGCAGGTGCGCCTCCAGGTGGTGGACCCCGATCGCCGGTACGCCCCACGCCCAGGCCAAGCTGCGCGCCAGCGTGGCGCCGGTGAGCAGGGCTCCGATCAGGCCCGGCCCCGCCGTATAGGCCACACCGTCCACGTCTTCGGGCGCGGTACCGGCCTGCGCGAGCACCCGGCGGATCAGCGGCAGCAGGCGGCGCACATGGTCGCGCGAGGCCAGCTCCGGTACCACCCCTCCGTGGGCCGCGTGGACCTCCACTTGGCTGTGCAGGGCGTGGGCGAGTAGCCCGCGCCCGCTCTCGTAGAGCGCCACGCCGGTCTCGTCGCAGGAGGTCTCTATGCCCAGGGTCCGATGCGGGGTCCGACGCGGCCCGGCGGTGGTGTTTTGCATTTGGGGGTTCGCCCGTATAGCATTACCGGTTTTCCGGGTGGCCCAGCCTATCACCCTGCGGATACCGAGGTAACGGGTTTTATGCCGAACGTGAAAGTACGTGAAAATGAGCCTTTCGATGTGGCGCTGCGGCGCTTCAAGCGTACCTGCGAGAAGGCGGGGGTTCTTACCGAGATTCGCCGCCGCGAGTTCTACGAGAAGCCCTCCGTAATGCGCAAGCGCAAGGCCGCGGCCGCCGTCAAGCGGCACCTCAAGAAACTGGCCCGGGAAGCGGCGCGGCGCGTGCGCCCGTTCTGAGTCCCCGCCCGGATCCCGCCGGATCATGGCCGCCACGTCCGGATGCCCCCTGAGGCAACGTGTCGAGCAGGACATGAAGGATGCCCTGCGCGCCCGGGACCGGCGCCGCCTGGGGACGATCCGATTGGTCCTGGCCGCCCTCAAGCAGCGCGAGATCGACGAGCGGATCCAGCTCGACGACGCGCAGGTCATCGCGGTGTTGGACCGGATGATCAAGCAGCGGCGTGACTCCGTGGTCCAGTACGAGGCCGCGGGGCGTCAGGATCTGGCGGATCAGGAGTCCTACGAGATCGGGGTGATCCGCGAGTACCTGCCGCCCGCGCTCGGCGAGGCCGAGATCGACTCGCTGATCGAAGAGGCGATCGCCGCCACCGGGGCCGCAGGGCCACGCGAGATGGGCAAGGTCATGGGCTATCTCAAGCCGCGGATGCAGGGGCGCGCCGACTTGGGCGCCGTCAGCGCCCGCGTCAAGGTGCGCTTGGCAGCCTGTCGGACTTAGAGGTTCGTAGCGAGGCGTGCAGGTGACGGCACACGATGGCGGGTCGTATCCCCCAGGAGTTCATTGACCATCTGCTCGGCCGCGTCGACTTGGTCGAGGTCGTCGAGGCGCGCGTTCCGCTACGCAAGGCGGGGCGCGAGTACGTGGCGTGCTGCCCGTTTCACAACGAGAAGACGCCGTCCTTCACGGTCAGCCCGGCCAAACAGTTCTATCACTGCTTCGGGTGCGGGGCGCACGGCAACGCCATCGGCTTCCTCCTCGAGTATGAACACATGGACTTCGTCGAGGCGGTCGAGGAGTTGGCCGGCAGCGTCGGGCTCCCCGTCCCGCGCGAGGCCGGCGTACACGCCGGACCGCGAGACCCGGACCTGTACGGGATACTGGATCAGGCCGCGGGCGCGTTTCGGGACGCACTGCAAAATCATTCCGTCGGGGTCCGGGCGCGGGACTACCTTGCCGGCCGCGGTCTCGATACCACTGTGATCGAAGCCTATGGCCTCGGCTACGCGCCGCCCGGCTGGGACCACCTGCTGCGCGGGGTCGGTGCCGATGAGGGCCGGCGGCGCCGGCTTCTGGACGCCGGTCTCGCGGTGGCCAAGGACGGCGGCGGGGCCTATGACCGCTTCCGGGACCGGGTCATGTTTCCGATCCGCGACCGGCGCGGGCGCATCATCGCCTTCGGCGGGCGTGTGCTCGGGGAGGGCACACCCAAGTACCTGAATTCCCCGGAGACGCCGCTTTTTCATAAAGGGCGGGAGCTATATGGCCTGTACGAGACCCGGCACGCCCTGCGCCATCTCCCGCGGCTGCTGGTGGTGGAGGGCTACCTGGACGTGATCGCCCTTGCCCAGTATGGGATCCGCTACGCGGTGGCCACCCTGGGGACCGCCACCACCGCCGAGCACCTGGATCGAATGTTCCGGGCGAGCGCCGAGGTGGTGTTTTGTTTCGACGGCGATCGCGCCGGCCGGCAGGCGGCCTGGAGGGCGCTGGAGACGTCTCTGCCGGTGTTGCGGGGTGGCCGACAGGTCGGCTTTCTGTTCCTGCCGGAGGGCGAGGATCCGGACACCATGGTGCGCAAGGAGGGCGGCGAGGCCTTCGAGATGCGTATTGCGCAGTGCGTTCCACTTTCGCGATTCCTCTATGAAGAGCTGGAGCGCCAAGCCGATACCACCAGTGTGGATGGGCGTGCGCGGCTCGTGGAACTGGCCCGCCCGCTCCTCGCGCGGGTTCCGGAGGGCGTCTTCCGGGATCTGCTGATCGAGGGGTTCGCCGAGCGGGTGCGCGTCGAGCCCGGTCACCTGCGGCGTTGGATCCGTGACGGGCGCGCCACGGATCGGCCGGGATACCGGCGGCCGCGCCCCGCGGCGGTGCGTACCCGCAGCCCGATCCGGCACGCGGTGACTCTGCTGCTGCAACGCCCGGCCCTGGCAGCAGGGGCCGGAGATCCCGGGCGCTTCCGGGAGCTGGATCGGCCCGGCGTGGCATTGCTGGTGCAACTGCTTGAATTATTGCAGCAGCACCCGCATTTAAACACAGCAGCGGTCCTCGAGCGGTGGCGGGGAACCGAAGAGGGTGGGCACCTGGAGCGGCTTGCCGCGTTGCCCCTGGATGTGCCGGAGGAGGGCTTGGAACAGGAATTGCGGGATACCCTGGCGTTCCTGGCAGCGGAATACGGGGCGCGCGAGCGCGAGCGCCGTTGGGCGCAGCTCTCTCTCAAGCGGCCCAGCGAATGGTCCGAGGAGGAGCGACGCGAGGCGCGCCGGTTGTTTCCGGAAGGCGCGCCGCAGGGCGCAGAAGACGGGTAAGCTGGAATCTTTTTGGTGGGAGCCAGTCTTATCGACTATACTGGTACGTTAACTTTTTCAAGCATGATAGACAGGAATCGTATGGCAGAGCCGAACCCAATCCCGGATCAGGAACCGCATTCCCAGCTCAAGCAGTTGATTATAAAGGGAAAGGAGCAGGGGTTCCTGACCTATTCGGAAGTCAATGACTTCCTGCCCGATGATATCGTCGATCCCGAACAGATCGAGGATGTCATCAGCATGATCAACGACATGGGGATCGAGGTCCACGAGGTGGCCCCGGATGCCGATGCCCTGCTGCTGAGCGCTTCTTCCCCGACCCCGGTGGACGAGGCCGAGGAGGTCGCCGCGAGCCTGTCCACTGTGGACAGCGAACTGGGTCGGACTACGGATCCGGTGCGCATGTACATGCGCGAGATGGGCACGGTGGAACTGCTTACCCGGGAAGGCGAGATTCTCATCGCCAAGCGCATCGAGGACGGCCTCTTCCAGGTGCTGACCGCGCTTGCGCACTACCCTGAATCGAATGCCCTGTTGCTGCGTGAGTACGACCGGTTCGAGGCCGGCGAGCAGCGGCTTACGGACCTGATCACCGGCTTTATGGATGCGGAGACCGGCGAGGTCCCCGCGCCCGCCCCGGCGCGGGGGGCCCGCACCTCCGGAGAGAGCGGGGAGGACGAGGACGATTCCGATGACGATCCGCTCAACGCCGGTCCGGACCCGGAAAAGGCGCGCCGGCGTTTCCTCGAGCTGCGCGAACTCTATGAGAAGTGTCGGGCCGCCGCCGCCCGGAACGGTGCCGGCCATGCCCGTACCCGCAAGCTGCGCGAGCAGCTCGCCGAGCATTTCGTGCAGTTCAAACTGGTGCCGCGGTTCACGGACCGGCTCGTGGGCAACCTGCGCCGAGTGGTGGAACAGATCCGCGCTCAGGAGCGGATCATCATGGACGTCTGCGTCAGTCAGGCGCGCATGCCGCGCAAGGACTTCATCACCAGCTTCCCGGATAACGAGACCGACCTGAAGTGGCTCGACAAGCAGATCCGGGTCGGGCGCGAGTACTCCAAGGTGCTGGAGCGGCGCCGCGAGGAGATCCTCAAGGCCCAGACCCGGCTGATCGGCATCGAGAAGTCGGGCGGCATCGGTATCACCGATCTCAAGGAGATCAATCGCCAGATGTCCATCGGCGAGGCCAAGGCGCGCCGTGCCAAGAAGGAGATGGTCGAGGCCAACCTGCGCCTGGTGATCTCTATCGCCAAGAAGTATACCAACCGCGGCCTGCAGTTCCTGGACCTCATCCAGGAGGGCAATATCGGCCTCATGAAGGCGGTCGACAAGTTCGAGTACCGGCGCGGTTACAAATTCTCGACTTACGCGACTTGGTGGATCCGCCAGGCGATCACGCGCTCGATCGCGGATCAGGCGCGCACCATCCGTATCCCGGTGCACATGATCGAGACGATCAATAAGCTCAACCGGATCTCCCGCCAGATGCTCCAGGAGATGGGCCGCGAGCCCACTCCGGACGAGCTGGCGCAGCGTATGGAGATGCCCGAGGACAAGGTGCGCAAGGTGCTCAAGATCGCCAAGGAGCCGATCTCCATGGAGACGCCGATAGGCGACGACGAGGACTCGCACCTCGGCGATTTCATCGAGGACCCGAACATCGACTCGCCGGTGGACTCGGCGACCATGGAGGGCCTGCGCGAGGCGACCCGCTCGGTGCTCGCGGGGCTCACGCCGCGCGAGGCGAAGGTGCTGCGCATGCGCTTCGGGATCGACATGAACACCGACCACACCCTGGAGGAGGTCGGCAAACAGTTCGACGTGACCCGCGAGCGCATCCGCCAGATCGAGGCCAAGGCGCTACGCAAACTGCGCCATCCGACGCGCTCGGAGACCCTGCGCAGCTTCCTCGATTTGGAGTAAGAAACCGGGATTGACGAGCCGGTCCGGGGCGCACGCCCCGGACCGGGCCCGGAACCCGGCGATCCCGCCCCTCGCTACTCCTTGGCGGCCTCGTCCGCTTTGATGATCGGGTCGTCCTCATCTTTCACCGCGATCTGCTCGCGGAACTTGGTGATCGCCTCGCGGGTACCGGCGATGAGGAGTTGGTCGCCGACCTGCAGTCGCGTGTCCCCGGCGGGCACGATGTGTTTCTCGCCGCGCAGCAACCCGGCGATCAGGACGTCACGGCAGCCCAGCGCGCGCACCTCCTGACCGGCGACCGGGGTGCCGGCGCGCAACGGCAGAGTCACCAAGTGTTCACGCCCGCCGAGCAGCGGGATCCCCTTGCCGCCTACCAGCGCGTCGTCCAGATGCTTGTCGAGCAGATGGATATCCACTTTGACACGCTGCTCCTTCAGGAAGTCGGTCACGATGCGCCGGTAGGTTTCCAGGTTCGCCGGGCTGTCCACCTGCCCGCGCACTTGGGCTTCATAAAGGGTCGGATAGCGCGCGTTGCGTGTGAGAAAGGACTGGACCAGGTAACTCACCGCTACCGCGAGCATCGCCGGCATGATCAGGTCGTAGCCGCCGGTCATCTCCACCACCATCAGCATCGAGGCGATCGGCACCCGCGCGGCACCCGCGAACAGTGAGGCCATTCCCACCACCGCCAGCGCCGAGGCGTTCACACCGGTGATGCCGGCGGTGTGCAGCAGCGAGGCGAACGCCGCTCCAAGCAGCGCACCCACGAACAGGCTCGGTGCGAACACGCCGCCCGAACCGCCGGAACTCACGGTGAGCGAGAGCGCCAGTACCTTCCCGATCGAGAGGAAGAACAACAGCCACAGGCCCAGCCCCGCGCTGCCCTGCAGGGCGAACTGGATGTAGCCATAACCGCCGCTCAGCAACTGCGGCACGAAGATGCCGATCAGTCCGAGGGCCAGCCCGCCGATCGCCGGTTTGATCTGATTCGGAACCCGTAACTGATGGAACGCGTCGCGGATGTAATAGAACACCGTCGGCAGGATCGCCCCCAGAATCCCCGCCACCACCGCCAGGACGATGAACCAGCCTATGTCCATAGGCTGTCCGAAGGTGACCCCGTGGGGCAGGATGAACAACGGAGTCCAACCGTCGAACATGCCGGTGAGGCCGTAGGCGACCGCCGAGGCCACCAGCGTGAAAATCAGCGCTTCGCCCTCGAAGGCCATACCGGAGTAGAGGATCTCCACGGCGAAGAAGGCGGTCCCCAGGGGACTCTTGAAGATCGCCGACAGCCCCGCCGCCATGCCCATCAAGATCAGGTAGCGACGCTCCGTGTCGGAGAGCTTCAGCAGCCCGCCGGTGATCGAGCCCACACCGGCCGCGATCTGGGCGGTCGGTCCCTCGCGACCGGCCGATCCGCCTGAGCCGATGGTGATTGCGCTGGCGAGTGCCTTGATCGGCGGTACCCGCCAGCGCATGCGCCCGGCGGTGCGGTGGAAAGTCTTTACCGCGGCGTCGGTGCCGTGCCCTTCCGCCTCCGGGGCCCAGGTATAGACGATAAATCCCGAGATCAGGCCGCCCAGCGTGGTGGCTATGGGGACCAACCAATACCAGTGTCCGAGCGGCGGCGCCGCTGCCATGGCGGCGGCGCCGCTCACCGTGATCGGGTGATAGCCGCTGATCCATTCCAGCATCCACTTGTTGCCCACGTGGAGCATCCAAAGGAAGGCCTGCGCCCCCAAGGCGCCCACGACGCCGAGGAACACACTCAGGATCATCAGTCTTGGGGTCCGATCGATACGTAGCAGCCAGCGCATGGGGGTCCCTTATTTTGGTGTATTCGTTCCCGGGGCCGACGCGAGCGCAGCCCCCCCTTTGGAGACAGGCGGCTGCACACCGCCCGTCCCCCGCGAGGACGTGCCCGGTTCGAATAATGGAGGATGCGGAGGGCTCGCCGACCCCGGGGGTACGGCAAACCGCCCTCGACCGGCGACCAGCCGACAGCCGTGGCATTCAAATGCCACACGCCTGCCGGGCCGGGGGGCGTCGGTAACTCGGGTCGGGCACGCAAAAACACCCGTCCGACCGCTTTGGCGGGCACGAACGGGAGCCTCGGAATTATAACGACTTCCGAACGGTTATTCGAGCCCACCGCAGAGAGGGGGTTTGCGGCGCCCGTAGACACGACGCCGGATCACCCAACAGTTTATACTTAGGTCCGCAAAATGGGCCTGTAGCTCAGTTGGTTAGAGCAGGGGACTCATAATCCCTTGGTCCCAGGTTCGAGTCCTGGCGGGCCCACCATAAAATCAATGTGTTATGCATATATCAATTCGGCTAATATTTATATGTAGACATTCTGTAGACGAATGCGCATGGTGTACCCTAACTCGTAAAACACGGTTAATCCTTCCGATGGACTTAGAAAAGCGGGGCAGTATCACCTTTACCGCTGTTGAGCGCTAACGAAATTCCTTACATGGCCGAAATCCACTAACATGGCGCGTGAGCGGTTGCAGTCCAGGAAGGCTTTTGTGGGATCTGTAAGGTAACTCGGGGGTGCGGATGCTCAAAACAGCGGAGTTACCACTGCCACAAGAGGGTTCTGATTATCGACTCGCAATCCACTTTCTTGCGCATCCCAACACGCAACTTTTTATGATGTTCCGTTGGATACAAGAGTGTCGCCGTGCTCAGTATGCGGAATGGGGCGTCCGAGTCGCAATTTCGCCTCGCGCTCGGCGACAAGCTTTTGGGCTTCGGCCGTCCTGCGTTCGTCGCCGCTGTGGACTTCCTCGTTGGGAGGCTTTTCGAGACGGCTCCCTCAAATGGCTTGATGGCGTGCCGAATGCACTTGCATATCGCCTCCGCGGCTTTGCCATTACGCCGATACGCCCGTGCCCTACGCCTACCGGGGATTATTCGCCCCCGCTTTGCTCTCCCTGGCGCGTAGCGCCGGTTGTGTTCAAGCCATGAAGCTAGTAATCCCAGAGTCGTATCACAACTCGATCAAGAAGCTCAACGAACTGAGCGATGCCGTATTGGTACCGCTTTGTGATGCCTTGTTGGATGCGCCGCCATCGTTCGTGGTCGAAGATCTCGTTTCGCACATTAAGTCGAAAGCAAAACTCGACATCAATGACGAAGATCTCGGTGAGATTGTTGGCGTGTCAGTGGCGATGTACTACATCTGGTCAATTGGTTTCAATAAGCTTAACCATAATGAATTCGCCGCCCGCGTCGCTCTCGCTGCAAAAGGGATAGACAGTGGTCGAGATTGGTCGACACTAGAGAAAAACGCTATTTTATTATTGGGCCTTGACAAGCCGATAGGCGTAACCGCAAAGGCCCTTGATTTGATGAGAGACTTCCAGCACGTCGTCGCAGACATTCGAATTATTACCGATTCTAGGCCTGTGTTTGCAGCAGAAGATAGCGACAATAGTCCTGTCGCGGTCATGACCACGCACGTCTTGAAAGTGATGTATATACGTGATAATAAACTCGAATCTTTTTATGCGGCAATGGACTGCAACGATATCCGCCACCTCCAGGCTACTCTCGAAAGAGCGCTTAAAAAAGAGGCGAGCCTACAACGGTTGGCGAGGAAAGATGAAATCTTTTGTCTCGATGCACGGGCGCTTGAGGACGAGGAATGACAGATATCATCCCGCAACTGGTACAACATCGCATCGGAAAACGCATATATTCCCCATTACCTAAAGTATGCGATTGGTCCCCCCCGCCAACTGGGGCTATTTGCAGCTCCGAGGAGCAGTGGGGTGCGTGGCTCGGTTGTCAACCGGAAGATCAAGGAAGCCGCGTTACAAAGATTGCACCCCGGGTGCTCGCGGGGATGAGCGGCTTTTACATAGTTAAAGCCCATCTCGTGAGCGGATCTGTTTATCAATGCTGGCCCTCAGTCCCAAAGTCAGGCCGAGGATCTTTAGTTTTAGTCCTCGCGTTACCTAGTGAGAACGAACCCAATCGAATTCTCGAACTCCCTACTCCGAAAAGCAGAGGGCTGCAGCGCACCATTGCCAATAATTTAAAAGTCCCTTCCCCCCGTCCTTCTATCCTCACCACTTTTGAACCCAGCAATAGGCTGGCAGGATATCTGGTTGACGCAGTAGCGGAGCTTCGCGAGACGGAGAATAGGGACTTCCAGCGGTATGCGAAGGTTCTCGACCACCATGATCTGCAACT
Source organism: bacterium BMS3Bbin13 (assembly GCA_002897735.1). Taxonomy (GTDB): domain Bacteria; phylum Pseudomonadota; class Gammaproteobacteria; order 21-64-14; family 21-64-14; genus BMS3Abin12. The sequence goes on from BDTW01000037.1 coordinate 30,520, forward strand.
CTTGGCCCACTTAGAGCAGAGTCTTTCAGGTAGAGCAGACGACTATCAAATTGACGATGCAAAAGAACATTTGCGCAAAAGTGTCAAGCGATTGATCGACACACTTGGGAGGGGTCTTCAGGGCCTTGGCATAGACGAATACGAGCTTACTCGTGCCGGAGGCAAGTTTGTTGTAAACGTCAGGGATGCGATTTTTGAGAGAATGATGGTGCGCCAGTATGATGCCAAGGATTTTCTGGAAAGACTTTATATGGAGCTCAAGCCAGTTGCGCGCTGCGGTGAATATGGGGGGCTGTGGGGCCGATTGCATCTTTGCGATGGTGAACTTTGCCTGCAAATAAATTCAATAGCGGAAACTAGGTCTGAGCCATGGACGAAGGCTATCTCTACATAACCACTGGCCGCCATAGCCATGGAAACATTTAGATTATTTCATTTGTCTGATCTTCATTTTTCAGCTAAAGAAATCGGGTGGCGAAATGAGATTGTATCAGTAGGGAGTTTCTTTAGCAGGTGGACCTTATCGAAACTATTTTCTGGGAAGATTTTTTATCCCTCCACCTTCGATAAGGATGTCGCTTTAGCAGCGGCCGAGTACATCTATCGTGAGCGAAACAATGTTGATGCTTTGGTAATCACCGGTGACTTGGCAACAACAGGGGATGATCAAGATCTTACCGTCGCACGAAATTTCCTTCTCGGAGATGTGCCGCCTTCGTGGAAAGGAGGCGGCTTTCTTCGATCCTACCCGATCCTTGGCTCTGGCCTGAATACGGTAATAATGCCTGGTAATCACGATCGTTATCGGACCACCCGGCGAGCGTGGTTGCACCCAGGGGGCCAAGGCTTCGAAGTGGTTTTCGATCGTGATTGGTCCCTATTGTCCGAGCAGCCGGGCCTAAAGGTCCACGGAGTTGGAGGGGGCGGCCGCGCTTTATCGGATCCCGACTCAGTACGTTTTTTTCAGTTTACAAAGGGAACTGAAAGAGTGCTGATCTTTTGCGCGGATTTCACCCTAAGAGCACCGCACGATTCTTGCTACCAATCTAATTTCGGATATATGGGGCAGGGGCGCGTATATCTGGACACCGTTGGTCTCCTTAAAGATCTAACAATGGTCGCTCGTATGTGTACGCGCCCAAAAAACGCGGTAATTTGGCTGATTCATTTCCCCCCGGAGGATACTGACCAGCAGTGCGCAACTTGCAACAATCTGTCGTTGCTTGATAGCGAATATCTCATAGAGGCAGCTGCAGAATGTCAGGTCGATTTATTCCTGGCGGGTCATATTCATAAGCAGCGGCAATTTACGGTCCAATGCAGAGGAGATCCCATTCGCGTTCTTTGTGCCGGGACAGCTTGCTCAGTTGATGAAAATGGCGACGGAAATCGGTTTGGAAGACTAGAGTTTGATGTCTGCGAAGGGAGAGTCGGGCGACTATCTTTGCAGGATATCGCCTATAATGACCAAGATGGTTGCTTTCGGGCAACAGGTTGCATGTCAGCCATCTGAGTGCTCCTGATTCAGGATGGTTTTGGGATGCGCGTACAGTTATTGACAGAAACTCCAAGTGGGCAGTAGCCCGTCGTCCGTCGTCTAGGCAGGTCTTCACCTGCACACGATACCGGATGTAGTGCCGGACACGATATAGGTAGGGTCTGCTCAGAAAAGTATAACTTATTGATATAGACGCAATAATAATTGGTTATGCGGTATCTAATGATACGTAGAAAGCAAGCCAACCCCACCAAAAGCCGTGCACCTATGATCCGCTATCACAGCCACAAACAACTTTCCCTCGCAGGATTTGACTGGCCCTTCCAGAGCGCCCTGGATGAAAACAACTGCTGGGTAAAGATGAGTCAGTGTATTCCCTGGGACGCACTGGCAGAAGGGTATTATCAAGATCTCTCCCTCAAGCAGGGGCGGCCCACCAAAGATGCTCGATTGGTCATTGGTGCGGTGATCATCAAACGCAAACTCTGCCTGTCCGATGAAGAGACTGTCGCACAGATCCAGGAGAACCCTTACCTGCAGTACTTCGTCGGTCTGGCAGGTTATCAAATGGAGGCACCGTTTGCTCCCTCGTTGTTTGTTGAGATCCGCAAGCAGATGGGACAAGGCGTGTTTGAGATTTTTCAAGTCGCCATTATTGATGCTTTGGAAGAGGCAAAGGCGAAGAAAAAGTCACAGAGTCGAACCGGGCACAGCACATCCGAACCACTATCCAGAAGGCAGTGATGATAATTCACCAGCCTCTTCAGGCGGAACGCACCAGGAGGAGGAACTCCGGGACAAACTGATCCTGGATGCAACGGTGGCCCCACAGGTGATCCGCTACCCCACAGACCCGAGCCTGCTGGATGAAGCCCGGGAGTTCAGTGAAAAGCTCATAGACGAGCTTTATCCAAAGACGGATTGGAAGAAGAAACCGAGAACCTATCGTGAGAAAGCGCGCAAGGCATTTCGCGCCATTGTGAAACAGAGACATCCGTCTGGCAAAGTACGGCGTCGCGGAATCAAACGGCAGCTACAGTGCCTGCGTCGCAACCTGGGTCATATTGAGCGTTTGCTGGAATACTGGCCGGAGGGCACAGCGATCCCTTTACCCCGTTGGTTACTGTACCGTTACTGGGTAATCCAGTAGGTCTATTCACAGCGCTCTCATGGAATCCGATGGAATGGCGCTCGCAGGATCAATAACGGTCTGGCTTGAACGGTTACATACAAAATGACTTCTGCAATCAAAGTTAGCTTCGTTGTGCCGGCCTTTAACGAGGAGCGTCTACTACCACTCACGCTCAGGTCCATTGTTGCCGAAATCCGTCACGCCAATTGCCCTGCTGAAGTCATCGTCGTTGATGACGGAAGCACCGATTCTACCTCTGAAATCGCTAGACAATTCGGGGCACTTACTTTAAGTCACGCAGGTAGAGCCGGCCTAGTGAGCGCCCGAATGACCGGCTTCCATGCGGCGCGCGGAGAGTTGATCGCTAACGTCGATGCCGATACTATCATACCAAAAGGATGGCTTCAAAGCGTGTTAACCGAATTCGCGCACAATCCTTCTTTGGTCTGTGTTAGTGGGCCATATTTTTACAATGACTTATCTCGACCCGTCCAGATGGCCGTACGGCTGTTTTATTGCTTCGGGTATTTTCTATATTTGCTAAATCAATTTGTCTTCCGGGTCGGCTCGCTTGTGCAGGGTGGCAACTTTGTAGTGACGAAGCAAGCGCTGCTTCAAATAGGCGGATATAGCGAGGGTTTCAAGTTTTATGGAGAGGATACGGACCTTGCGCGTCGATTAATCGCTGTCGGTTATGTCAAATTTACGTTCGGCCTTTTGGCCTCCTCATCCGGCAGGCGTTTGCGTAGTGAAGGTCTTCTTACGATGGGTCTCCGGTATGCATTGAACTTCTTTTGGGCCACATGGCTTCACCGACCTTTTACGAACGAGTGGAAGGATATCCGCTGATAGCTATGCGAGTCGCCTTGCCATTTGCAAAATGGATGGTTTTGTTCTCTTTAAATATGGGAAATTGGAGAAAATAATGCGTAAAATTAAACCAGAAGATAAAGAGAAGATTTCGATCTTGGCAATGGAATACGGTTCATTGCGTGGCCATATCAATGCCAGAATATCCAGTATAGTTCAGCTGATTGCTGTTTCCGTAGCGATTGCGGCATTATTCCCGCGACCATTTGCGGCGCACATCATTATAATCGAAGTCATCATTGTCCTTGTTCTTTCCGTATTCGTACTTCTAGTGCTAGATATAATCGAGGCTGGGAAACAGGTACAGCGTTTGGAAGCCAAGATAAATCTGTGTGCAAACGAAAAGCTACTTATTTGGGAAACGGAGCTTGGCGGCCTCCTAAGCTTCAGACGAAGCGTCAGACGCGTCAGATGCCTTTGGGTGAGGATTAAGTCGATGCTTGTCAGGTGCGGAAGGAGAGTAACAGGGGGCGGCAAGGGGGTGAGGGATCTCGAAATACAGTGAAGAGTTCAAAGAGCAAGCGGTACGAAAGATGATGGCCCCGAATGCGATGTCAGTGGTGCAAGGTAAGTGCCCACGAATCGACACCTATCAATTCAGGCAATAACCGGTCAATACTTTCTCCTGTCCCCAACACAGGAGGGGAGATAAAGGGGACGGAGGGAATAAATAATATTCCCTCCGTCCCCTTTACCCCAACTTCGAAAAGCCCGCCCTGGGCACATTGGTTGTCAGGCCGGAGGATCGCCCGGCGTTTCTGATGGCGTGGTGCCTATGGCCAATGTAGAAACGGGGGTCGTCCCAAGCAATGGCTCCCTTGCGGGACGCTAAGCTATGGATGCTTCCACGGCACTGAAAATTGAGCGGTGTGAATGCTCCATTCATAGCGACCATGCTCTCAAATGTCGAAATATACTTTGCCATTGCTCGGGAAGCACATGCCGAGATGAAGAGGCTAGAGGGTACATCGCGCCGCTCGAAACCGGATGGTAGCCCAGGGCATGTTGTAACTTACGATCCCGCCCGCCGCTCTTTAAAACAAGCCATGATCGCTATTGCGTTCTCCGGCATGTACTTTGAGGCTGCAGTGTACCTGGTAGCTCTGAAGAAATTCCCAGAAGGCGAGGCTAGAAAAATTGATCGCCTCCCATATGAGGAGCGGCTGCGGGTGCTTGGAATAGCTGACCGGGCGCTATTGGATGGCGCGCAGACCCTCAGAGAAGCACGGAAGGAACTTGTTCATGAAAAGGCGCTTTCGCCTGCGGCATTGGAATCGGTTACGTTTGGCTACGCACAGGAGATGGCGGATCACGCGTGGGGTTTCATCAATCAGCTTCACGGGGCCCTAACTGTGGCGGGCGGTGCGGGTGGGCAAATCTAAAGCCCGAACCATGGTTCGGGCTACCGTGTTCAGATCCACCACGCCAGCGCCGGCTATCGCAACGTCAGGAGCGCAGTATGACTGCGGAGAACTTCGCGTACTCAATTGCATCTATTGGCGGCGGCCTCCTTGGTGGGCTGGCTATCACCGGAATAATATCGCGCCTTTTTCTGCGAAAGACAGGAAGATCCAAGAAGGGAGCGATGAAGGCATGCGCCTACACCGCGGCCATCGCGCTAGTGATCGCCAGTCTTAGCATGGGGTTGCGAGATGCTCTCGTCACATATCTTCCTCCTCTTGCACTGTGGCTGGTATTCGATCTGATGCGATCCGCGCCGCAAACGGCGAATCCTCGTAAGTCCGGGAAAGCCGGGGAGTGAATGACCCTCTAAGGTGCCACTGCGCATGCCTAAACCGCATGGGTGTGGGTGCTCGGAATAACCGCTGCGGTCTGGAGCCCAGACATGAAAATAATTGTTTGCGCCATTCTCGCTTATTTACTTACGGGCGTTTCTCAGGTAATAGAAGATCTGAGCGGTCGCACGATAGATCGCCCAATGTGGGCCATGGGACCAACGCTATGGGAAGCGATCTTTGTGGTGCTTACTTGGCCTACTCGACTGCTGCGGGTGTACCGCCAATGACTGCCCTTGAGAAGTTCCTTGATGGAATTACACCATCATACGTGTCTGGCCGTGCAAAAGAACTCGATGAGGACATGAAGGTCCCGTTCGCCCAAACTATGTCTGTTTTTCTTTTCTCACGGTTATTCACAAAACACCTGGATTCTTGCGCTCAAGAATTTCCTGAACCATTGAAGACGAATTGGGAGTTCCCTCACGACCGGATATTCACTGAGGTGGTGTCTTTTTACTTTTTCGTCCTATTGCGGGAGTATTTTGAAAAACGCCAAATAGAATATGATGAGAATGGGCGCGATGACCATGGGGACGGGGAAGAAGACGGCAGACTGAAAGATCCCTATACTTCATCGCTGGTCAAGGCGATAAGTCTCGCCAGCGTGCTCATCCATAGATACGCTGATTTCGGCCCCCCCAAAGAGTTTGTCCGGAACAGGGCTTTCTCCTACTCGTTACCCACCAATAAGGACAACCCTGTGGATCTTCTTGAACGGCTTATCTTTAAGAGCTGGAACCCTGATAAGAGCGGGAACACCCGTTTGGGTATTTCGGAACCGTTCCTTCCGATCATGACCACTATCGCGGCGATGCCGATTGAGGCCGTTCAGAAATCATGCAAGGGGTTATACGAAGACCTTGCTCGGGGCCCCAATACTCGGGTTTCGCCCAAGACCAAAACAAAACCCTCAGCTGATGGGCCACCAGGATCTGGCCTCCGTGAGGTTTCGGTGTGGGGCGGTTTCACCGTGTGGCAAAAACTCATCCGGATCGTAGTCGCTTTGGCGATCCTCGCCCTGCCATTCTTGGCTGTATTTATGCTAGCAAAGATCTAGAACCGCAAGCTGATACTGCTTGTAGTACGCAGGCGCACCAGACTCTGTGAATCGGCCCTGGACTCGTGGACGCTATTTGGTTTAAGTCAGGCGGTGGCTCATCACGACGGGTAGTTAGGTTACATTTTCGAATTGACGGGATGTCGCTGTTTTCTCTGCAAAGCGGTTTCGCGCAACAAACGGGGGAAGCAATGTCGTGGGTAATCGGGGGCGTCCTTATTGTTTTAATTATGCGTTTTTTCTGGCAGAGCTATATCCATCCTGCCAATGCTAGGGCCCGCCAAGCTGCGGGCATGAACTGGGTCGCCGTGGGACGACGCGATAACCCCAAAGGGGGCAAAGATGTTCTCCTTGGACGGGGCAGGCTTGTGTCCAGGATTGACTGGCGCACCGAAGAAGTGCACCTCATTGAGCCGTATGAGGCAGGGCCCTTCGCTGACTACCTTACACTTGAACGTTGGTTAACCCTGAAGGAGAAAGAAGCGCACGATGTCCTAGATGCCCACGCCCGCCGGAAATACGCTTTCTATCCAATGGCAAGGGCGCAAGAGGACACGCCTTCCGAAGCGGGGACTCGGACGGAGGATGATACGGAGGTAGATCCTGGAATTGAGGAGTTATATCAGTTCACGGTTTCCGTTCAAGCACGGTTGCGTGAGGGACCGGGCGGCGAAGAGTTACATGATATTGATGAAACGTTTCGTCTGAACAGCCCTGAATACCTGCACATTACTACCGAACTATTTCGAACCGCAATCGATCTGGGTAAATCTCCAACAGAAGCCGCTACCTGTTTGGTCATGGCGTTCGCCGCCGCTAATGAAGAAAACGCCCTGGAACCGGTTACACGTGTGATCGTGTATTTACGCGGAGTCATTACCTATTGGCACAACCACGCTTGAAAAGAAAGCGATTGACTAGCCTCCTCACTGGGACCGGTAAGCGCCGATAACCCGCCAAGGGCTCGGAATGTGTCAATGAGAATGAGACACCGGGTTGTCGAAATTAGTGTAGCTATGCGACCTCCTGCTGGTCGGCTGAGGCATCGGACGGTGGGTTGATCCAGACTGCCTCCGGGGGGCGGTTGGGTACGGGCCGTTTGCCCTTAAAGCGTGCGGGGTTGGCCTCGTAGGCGGCGTCCAGGGTCCGTGCGCGGGCTTCGAGGATCTCGTCGGCACGGCCGTAGTGGACGTCTTTCGGTGCCAGGTAGGCGATGCCCGAGTGGCGGTGCTCGTGGTTGTACCAACGGAAGAAGGCTTGGCAGTGGGTCCTGGCGTCCTCCAGGGAACCGAAACACCGGGGGAAGCCGGGGCGGTACTTCAGGGTCTTGAACTGAGCCTCGGAGAAGGGGTTGTCGTTGCTCACGTGGGGGCGGCTATGGGTTTTGGTCACGCCGAGGTCTGCCAGCAGCAGGGCCACTGCCTTGGAGGTCATGCTCGAGCCCCGGTCGGCGTGCACGGTGAGCTGGCCGCGGGCGATACCCTGCTTGGTGCAGGTCTCGCGGATGAGCTTTTCGGCCAGGGTGGCCGACTCCCGGGTGGCCACCATCCAGCCGACCACGTAGCGGCTGAACACGTCGAGGAGGACGTAGAGGTAGAAGTAGGTCCATTTCGCCGGTCCCTTGAGCTTGGTGATATCCCACGACCACAGTTGATTGGGACCGGTGGCCAGCAGCTCCGGCTTGGTGTAGAGGGGGTGGCGAAGCTGGTTGCGTCGCTCCCGTGCCTCGCCGGCTTCCTTCAGGAGACGATACATCGTGCGCACCGAGCAGAGGTAGCGGCCCTCCTCGAGCAAGGTGGCGTACACGTTGTGGGGCGAGGCATCTACGAAGCGCGGACCGTGCAGCAGATCCAACGTGGTCTGGCGCTCTTGCTCATCGAGCTTCAACGGCGGTACCGGGCGCGATAGCGCCTCGGATGCCGGTTGGGCGGCTTGGCTCCGATGCCGGTACAGCGTCGCCC
>BDTW01000038.1 GCA_002897735.1 bacterium BMS3Bbin13
GCGATGACAGGTCGCGCGCCTTCCTCCCGACGCGTACCTATCCCGTCTTCAGCGTGCCGGACGACCGTGCCGCCGAGGTGGCTCCATCGTCGGGGAGGTGTGCGGCCCTTCGGGACACGCGGGGCGGACGACGATGCAGGCACTGTCCGCGGGCGCCGTCGAGGTGATCGGCAAGCCGCAGTTGGGCGTGAAGGGCTTCCTGCAGGAGGGGGCGAGCGAACTGATCGGGGCGGTGAAGGCGGCGGCCCGCGCGAATCTCCGCCGTGTGCGGCCGTTTGCGGCGGAGTCGACCGTACCCAAGGGCCCGCGAACCGAGGCCGTTCGCGTAGCGGCAGTGGAGCCGCGGCCCGGTACGGCCCGGCGGGTGGTGGCGATCGGCGCATCGACGGGCGGCACGCAGGCACTGGAGGTGATATTGGCACGGCTGCCGCATTCGTCGCCCGGACTCGTCATTGTCGAACATATGCCGGAGAAGTTTACGGCGGCGTTCGCCGGACGGCTGAACACGTTGTCCGAGATCGAGGTGAAGGAGGCCGAGAACAACGATCCCGTGCTGCCCGGGCGGGCGCTGATCGCGCCGGGCGGGCGCCACCTGTTGCTCCGCAGGCGCGGTGCGGAGTACTTCGTGGAGGTGGCGAACGGTCCGCGGGTGAACCGCCACCGGCCCTCGGTGGATGTGCTGTTCCGTTCGGCGGCGAAAGCGGCGGGGGCCGACGCGCTGGGTATCATCTTGACGGGCATGGGCGACGATGGCGCGGCGGGGCTGGCGGAGATGCGTAACGCGGGTGCCTCGACCATCGCACAGGACGAGAGGAGTTGCGTGGTTTTCGGAATGCCGAAGGAGGCCATCCGGCGCGGTGGCGCCGGGCAGGTGCGGTCGTTGGAAACACTGGCCGGCGGGATCATGGAATTCGCAGGCGGCTCCTGAGCGGACCCGGGACCAGGTTCCCGATTCCGGACCGCGGGGTCCGCGCCTCCAACGGGGGCGTGCGGTGCAGGCCGAAGAGGGGTGATAACAAACGGGTTTGTCGTGTTCGAAACTCGTTACCGGTCCCTTGCGGCGGTTGCGGCGGTCTGCGTTTCCCCGGGGGGCGCGGATAGGTCAAAATGTCGCAGGAGGCTGTATCGATAGGAATTTATTCGGAAAGATCAGGGGCCGCGGTTGGGCTATACTTATTAACAATGGCTTATTCGACGTTGGTCTCGCCCCGGATCCTCGCCGCCCGCCTCCACGACTCCGTGTGGCGGGTGTTCGCCGGTCGCTTCGACCTGAAGGCCCCCGGCGCGGGCCGCCGCGCCTGCGCGGCCGGACCCATTTCCGGCGCCTGCTATGCCCACTTCGACACCGGTCTTTCCGGCCCCCGCGGTGCGGCGGCCGGACGCCGTCTGTTACCGATATTCCCGGCGCGGTGTACCCCGGTGCGCCCGGGTGGTTGGATTTCCAGATCGTGCGCGGGTTCGCGCGGTGATATCGGCCGCGCATCCCGCGGCTACCGGGGTGACAATGAGGGGGGATGACGTGATGCAACTTCCGCTGCAGGTGACGTATCGGGACTTGGCGCCGTCGCAGGCGGTGACCGCGAAGATCCGCGGGAAGGCCGATAAACTCGAGCGCTTCTATGATCGGATCACCGGTTGTCGCGTGATGGTCGAGGCGCCCCACGCGCACCGTCACAAGGGCAGGATCTTCCATGTGCGCATCGGTCTGACGGTGCCGGACGGGGAGTTGGTGGTCAGTCGCGACCACCACGACCGCCCGGGTTATACCGATCTCTACGTCGCCATCCGCGATGCCTTCGATGCCGCCGGTCGGAAGTTGAAGGCCTACGCCCGGCGCCGGCGCGGGGACGTGAAGGCTCATGACGCGCAGCCGAACGAGCGCGTTTTGCGGATTGCATCCGAACGCGGCGACGGCGTGATCGACTCCGACGACGGGCGCGGGATCCTCCACCGCAACGGCTCGCCCGACGGTGCGTTCGACGCCCTGCACGTGGAGGTCGAGGTCCATTCCGTGGAGGAGAACGGCACGCGGGCGCGCACCGCGGGCAGGCGCCGCGAGGTCTGAGGGGCGGGCGTATTCCCGGCGGGGGAGGCGGTCGGCGACGCCGGGAGTGGAACGGTTCGGCCTGAGCCTTTCCGTCCGGGAATTGCACGCGGATGGCGGCTCCCTCGAGCGCCTCCCAAGGTGGCGGCGGTGTCCGGGAAATCGCCGGGATGCATCCCGGCGGACCCTATCGGGGCCCGAGGGTGTCGTATGCTTGCGCGTGTGTCATTCCGATCTTGAGGCGATCGGAATCTTCGTTATATCTTGCACCGTGCAGCCGGCCGGGGTTCGGGCAACCTGAGTACGGTGAAGCCGTCGGCCCCGGGATCAGGTTCACTCGTGCTGCAGGCCGTATCCGCGTTGTCAGGGACCGGGTACGTCGGGTCCCATCGGTTCCTCCTCCGGGTTTTCATCCAGGTATTCTTTGATGCGGTTGCGGGGCAGGCGCATGCTGTGTGCTATCCACATGATCAGGGCCGAGAATAGGGCGATGGTCGGGATCGCGGTGGCCAGATCGAGAATCCCGAGATTGCCCTTGCCGGCGGATGGATCCGGATACGAGCCCAGCCAGCTGATCAGGGCCAGTCCGCCCAGCCATGGAATGACCCAGAAGCCGGAACGCAGATCCAGCCGCGGTGTTTGCTTGTGATAAAAGGCCTCATGCACGATCAGTATGCTGAACCCCAGTAGTACGGCGACGGACAGCTTCCAGTCGACGTCCCAACCCGACCAGTAGACGATCAGGTTGGAGGACAGGAACGCGAGGTAGGGAATGATGACGTTTCCGGGTAGCCGGAATGGACGGTTGTATTCGGGCAGCTCCTTGCGTAGCGCCATCAGCACCAGCGGACCGGATCCGAATGACAGCACGGTGGCCGAGGTTACGAAACCGACCAGTTTTTGCCAGCCGGGAAACGGCAGAAAGAAGATCAGGCCGACTATGAATGCCACGATCACGCTGACCCAGGGTACGCCGTGTTCGTTGACCTTGGCCAGTGATGCCGGGGCATTGCCGTTGCGGCCCATGGCGTAGGACAGGCGGGCCGTGACGGTAGTGTAGATCAGGCCGGTGTCGGCGGGGGAAAGGAAGGCATCGATGTACAACAGCAGTGCCAGCCAGGTCAGACCGAGGGTCATCGACAGGGTGGCCAACGGGCCGAAAGCCATGGCCTTGCCCTCGATGCCGCCGGAAAAGGTGGTGCCGATATGAGCCCAGCCATTGGCCAGGGCCGCGCTGGGTAAGGCTCCGATGAAAGCTATTTGCAGGCCGATATAGATCACCGCGCATCCCAGCACCGAGCCGATGATGGCAATCGGTACATTGCGGCTGGGGTTGTCGGTTTCACCCGCCAATTCCACCCCCTGCCGGAAACCGAGGTAGGAAAAGATGATGCCGGCGGTGGCGATGGACGAGAATACGCCGTGCCAGCCGAACGGCATGAAACCGCCATATGCGGCATAGGCGAAATGACCGCCGTTGAACTCGGCGCTGAAGAACGACACCACCACCAGCACGATGATGGCGAGCTTCCACCACACCAGGGAATTGTTGAGTCGGGCAAACCAGCGGATGCCGACCACGTTGACCAGACCGAACAGGAACATCAGTGCGGAGGCGGCGACATAGCCCATCGGTGTCAGTACGGCGACACCGTCCCTGAGTACTTGCAGGTTGGGGATGTAGTTGTTGGCGTATTGCAACGCCGCCAGTACCTCGATGGGTGCCGTGGAGGCCGCCGCCAGCCAGGTGATCCAGCCGGTGGTGTAACTGGCAAACGAGCCGAAGGCGAAATGGGGAAAGCGCACCACGCCGCCCGATAACGGGAACATGGTGCCGAGTTCGGCGTAGGTGAGGCCGATGAACAGGATCATGATTGCGCCGATCAGCCACGAGATGATCGAGGCCGGGCCGGCCTGCTCGGCCGCATTCAAGGCGCCGAACAGCCAGCCTGAGCCAATGATCGAGCCCACGGCGGTAAACAGCAGCCCGACCAGGCCGACATGGCGTTTCAGCCGTTTGTCATCACCGCCGGTGGCCAGAATTATGGGTGTTTGCACCGGGTCCTCCCCCCTTCCCTTATACAAAGTCGATGAAACATGCGTCAGTGCATTGCTTGAAGCCGATCCGCAAGGCCCCGAATGTGTGGTAAGTGCCCGGCGGCGGCGGGCTTGTCCACCGGCATCGTATCCTACCAGACACCGGCCGGCGCCTCGCCGTCACCGATGCGATGCTGCGTATCGGCCGGCACCGGGTCGCGGCGGTGATCTCGGCGGGCGCCATCGCCGGGCTGACCACGGTGATCGTTGGTACTCCATTTCGGCCTGACGCGCATCTTCCCGGCCATGTCGCGCGACGGTCTGCCGCCGCCGGTATTCTCGGTCGTGGACCCGCGGCGCGGCACTCCGGTGCGGGTGATCCCGGCGAGCGGCGTATTCATGGCCGCGGTGGCGGGGTTTGCACTCATCGGCAACGTGGCGGAACGGGTGAACATCGCCACCCCGGCCGCGGAATCCCGAGGCGGGCGCGCGGGGCGTTTAGAACGAGTGCAGTTGCCGGCGGGTCGGCTCGGCGCAGCAGTACCACGCCTCGGACAGCCTGGGAATCGCGGCGCCGATCGGGCCCGCCGGTAGGGGGGGCGGGCGCTCCCCCTGCGCCTCGTGTGCGAGTTCCCAGATTCGCCCGAAGGCCTCGCGCCGCGGCAACCCGCGCTCCTCGGCCTGCGCGGCCCATGCCTGCACGTGTTCCTGCAGTGCATCGACCCGCGGATCCTCGTGGCGCCACGGGTAGCCGAGGATCGTCGGATCGAACGGTTCCAGGTGTTGTGCGAAACCCGACAGTTCGAGCAGCCGCGAGCCCTCGGGTATCAGCAGGCGGATGCTGAGCTGCACGGGCGGTACGCTCTCCACCAACTCCAGTTCCACCAGCCGGCGCAGCAGCGCCGTGTAGCCCTCGAGGCGGGTCCAGGGGGTGAACGGCACGAAGGTCGGCGCGAGCGCGATGCCGGCTTCGCGCAACAGCCCGGCGGCCTGCGCGAAGTCCGCGGCGGTGTGATTCTTCTCGAGGGATTCCAGCACCCGGTCGTCCACCGACTCCACGGCGCTGGTGATGAACAGGCATCCGGTCTTGCGCAGCAGCGGGAGCAGTTCCGCATGGCGGATGAGGTGCTCGACCTTGATGGTGGCGTCGTAGGTGAGCGCCGGGAACTCGCGGTGTAGCGCTTCGACCAGGCGCCGCGCGTGGGTCGGTCCGTTGAAGAAGTCCGGATCGCCGAACGAGATGTGTGCGGCGCCGGCGGCGACCTGGCGGCGGATGTCCTCCTGCACCACCTCGGGGGGCACGATGCGGAAGCGCCCGCCGTAGACCGGGACCACCGGACAATGTCGGCACAGGTGTTTGCATCCACGGCTGCCTTCGGCGAAGCCCACCACGCGCGTGCCGCCGTCGGGCAGTGTGAGGTGGGTATATCGCTCCAGCGGCGGGAGGGCCGAGCGGTCGGGTGTGAGGAAGGCGATCTTGTCGAGCCCGACATGTACGCCCCCCGGCTCGGGCGGGGCGCCGTCGCGGACCGATTGCGCGAGCGCCAACAGGTCCGGCTCGCACTCCCCGCCCAGGATCGTGGCGATTCCCCGGCCGTGCAGCAGGGCGGCGTTCATGGGGGCGTACAGCCCGTAGGCGCAGAAGTGGGCCTGCGGGGCGAGTTCCCGGATCCGGGGCAGCGCCTCCACTGCGATGCGTGTGGCGGTGTGCATGCCCAGGTACAGCCCGATCAGTCCCGCCCCTGCCAGCGCCTGCGGCTCCAGGGTTTGCAGGGAAAGGTCCAGGCACACGACCTCCATTCCGGCGCGCCGCAGCCAAGCCGTGGGCTGCGCCAGCGCGAAGGGCTGGCGCCCCAGTTCGTACGGGTTGATGAGGACCACCCGGAAGGCCGCGTCGGACTTGGTGACGGACGGGGCCGGGGGTTCGGTTTGGAAGGGGGGCGCGGACATGGGCTCGCCGGGCATTGTAGCGGATCGCCGCCGGGGGGGCTCCCGGCGGCCTGTCGGAACGAGGGGGTTTCCGCAAATCTGCGCGCGCACCGATTCATGCCGCGTCGATCCCTCGTGCATCGCGCCGTGGACCGCCGTCGCGCCGATGCCCCGGCGGATCTCCTAACGGTAGGGGGGTCAAGGGGTTGGTGTGCCGGCCGCTAATCGTTTCACGCGCCTCGATCCCGTCCGGCGCCGTCTGCGGGCGTGCGCCGGGGGCGGATGGGAACGGATGCGCGGCCGGGGGAACCGGGGGAGATCGGAAGAGCGGGAGCGGGATCCATGGAGGCGAGGCGTGTGACGGAGCGTGCCGGAAGAGGCGGGGGGGGCGGGACGCGCAGGCGCCGTACGGCGCTGATCGCACTTCTTTGGCTCGCGCTTGCGCCCGGCTGGGTCGCACCGGCCCACGCGCGGGCGCGGGGCGGCATCGACGCGGTGCTGGTGCTCGACAGCTCGGGGAGCATGCGGCATACGGATCCGCTGCGCCTGCGCGTGCCGGCCGCGAAGCTGTTCATCTCGCTGCTGGGTGCCGGGGATCGCGTCGGTGTGATCAGCTTCAGCGGTCACGCCTGGCCGGTGATCGGTCTGACCGATGTGACCGGAGCGTCGGACCGGCGCCGGTTGTTCCAGGCGGTGGACAAGGTCTCCTCGCGGGGCGCGTTCACCAATCTGTACGCGGCACTGGAGGCGGGGCGCCGGATGCTGGCCGGGCAGGCGCGGCCCGGGACGCGCCGCTACCTCATCCTGATGTCCGACGGGCGGATGGACGTGGGCGACACACGGCGTGACGCCGAACTGACGCGCAGGCTGCTGGGGCGGGAACTCCCGGAACTCGTGCACGAGCACATCCAGATCTTCAGCATCGCCTTCACCCGCGCCTCGGACGTGGGGCTGTTGCGGCGCATGGCGCGCACCACCCACGGGCTGTTCCGCCTGGCCGCGTTCGATCGGGACCTGGATACGACCTTTACCTCGCTGTTCGAGAGGGCCAAAAGGCCCGAGATGCTCCCGATCCAGGGTGGGGAATTCACGGCCGACGCGTCTATCCGCGAGGTCACGGTGGTGGCCACCAAGCAGGACCGCGCGGTGCGCATCGTCCTCCAGGCGCCGGGCGGCGGGCGGTGGTCGGCGAAGCATAGAGAGCCCGGGATGCGCTGGTTTCGCTCCGCGCGTTTCGACATGATCACGATCCCGCACCCGAAACCGGGAAAGTGGCGGATTCTGTCGAGCGCGGGGCATAACAAGGCCTACATCGTAACCAACCTGGGGTTGGAGACCAACGTCGGTGAGCGGGACATTGCGCTCCACACCGAGCAGAGCGTCCACGCGTGGTTGAGCAAGGATCACGCGGTGGTCAGTCAGCCGGACGTGCTGCGCGACACGCGCTTCGTGGTGGAGATCCAACGCCCCGACGGGGTCTCGGCCCGGTACACGATGCTGGACGACGGCGGGTCGCCGGATCGGAAGGCCGGGGACGGGGTCTTCACCACCGACGTCCGATACTACAAACCCGGTGCCTATACGCTGCGGATCATCGCTACGGCACCGACCTTCGAGCGGCAGATCACCCGCTACTTCCATGTGAACGCGCCGCCGGCGGCACCCGCCAAGCCCGCGCCGAAGCCGGCATCCAAGACCGCGCCCGTACCCGCGCCGAAGCCCAAACTCAAACCCAAACCGGAGCCCGCGCCGAAGGCGGTGTCCAAGGGGCCCGTGCCGGCGGCGGCGACCGTCGGCCTGTGGCGCGTGGCGGCGGTGTTCCTGCTGGTCAACGGGGTGTTGTTCGGCCTCGGCGGCGGCGGATTCCTGCTCTGGCGCCGGTTGGCCAAGGGCAAGGCCGCAGAGGCCGCCGCGTCCGATGAGTCGGCGGAGGAATCGCGGTGATCAGCGTCTCACCCATCCTCGTGCTGGGGTTCCTGGAGGCGCTGCTGTTCCTGGTCGCCTTGGCGGCATGGTTGTACTGGAAGGTGCGCCGGCAGGCGATCGCGACACCGCCGGCCGAACCGGCCGAACCGGCCGCGCCCGGCGCCCGGCCGCAGAGTGTGCGCCTGGACGTGGGCAACTACCTGGGGGAGGAACTGGAGCAGACCCGCGCACGATTGCATCATCCGGTCCCGGAGAAGGACGCCCCGCAGGATGGAGAGGGCCTGTCCGAACCGCCGGCGTGGCTCGTGCTGCGCGCCGAGTATCTGCAACTGGAACTGGACTTCGCCAATCACGAACACCACGACGAGCAGGCCTGGGAAACACTGGTGACGCGGCTGCGGGAAATGCTGGAACGCCACGTCGGGTATACCGCCGACCAACACGCCGATGCCGATTCGGGGCACGACGCCGCGCGGCTCAATGACCTGCTGCACGATCAGGTGGCTCACATCGATGATCTCCACGGTTTTCTCAAGGAGGTGGTCGTGCACCCGGAGAAGGTGCACGAGTTGAAACAGCACATCGGGCGGATAACCCGCGCCAACCAGGAACTCGCCGGCTGCGTGGCGGTCCTCGAGGGGGAGAACGATCGCCTGTGGCGCCAGATCGAGGTCGCACAGGGTGCGGCGCAGGAGAAGGGTGCACCCGCCGGGGCGGACGCCGCCGCCGCGCCCGCCGGAGAAGTCTCTGCGGCACCCGCCGAGCCGTCACCGGCCGCGGGTGATGCGGGCGGCGGATCCACCCCGCAAGCGAACGCCGCGGCCGAAGACGCCGCGGTTTCTCCGCCGCCCACCCCCCCGAAACCGGCCGTTTGAGCGCGCGCCGATCGGGCTCACCGTCCGGTGGCCACCTCGGTGTGCCGGGTCGGCGGATCGCCGATCGCAGGCCGCCCGGAGATCCGGCGGCCCCTCCCTGCGCTCTAATATCTCATTGAAAAATAATAGTTAAAATATTCCCGGGCCTCGTCGTATCTCGGCGTGCACTAGAACGGTGCGCGCGAAATGTCCCCCCTGCACCCGGTCGTTCGTGGTATGATTGCACCCGGAGAAGAAAGGGGCGGCTGGGAGGCCGCCCCTTGGTCTCGCAAGGCGACAGGTATCCCTCCCGAGGCCTGTCGGTTGCCGAAGTTACTTCTTCCGGCGAGGCTTCGGTTTGATCGCCGTCTTCCGTTTCGATGCCGCCTTCTTCTTGGCGGTCTTCCTCTTGGCAGCCGGCTTTCTGGCTGCCTTTTTTTTGGCCGTGCCCTTCTTCCGGGCCGGTGCTTTCTTCTTCGCCACCTTCTTCTTTGTCACTTTCCGTTTGGTTCCCGACTTGCGTTTCGGGGCCGCCTTTTTCTTTCGTGTCGCACGTTTCTTCACGGCCATCGCTGAGTTTCCTTTTGTCGCACGATCAAACATCGTCGGCCCTACATCGACTCTCGTGCAGGAATCCTTTAATAATCGGTTCTTCCTCAGCGGGTTCCGGCGTGTTTCTCGATTTACCGTCGATCTCCCGCCGCCGCAGAACCTTCCCGAGTCCGACAGACTCCGGGCGTGGGGGCTATGATAAAGGGCCCGGCCGATCCGGGCGGGCCGCAGCCGCCTGTCGGACTGGGGGGATGATGCGCATGGAAGAGGACCCGATTCGATTGGCGGGACGGTTACCGGGGCTGGACTTTCCGGGCCTGTTCGAGGCGGATGGACTGCGCCGCCTGGACGAGGCGTTTCTGGAACGGCTGGGGCGCGAGGACGCGGACCTGCGGCGGCGGTTGTTGGAACTGCGCGAGGAGCGGAACCCGCCGCCGGCGTTGGAGTACAGCGAGTGGCTGCTGGCCGCGGCCCCCCACCTCGAGGCCTTCGTCGCCGGGTTGTTCGGTATCGAAGGGGAACTGGCGGCGTTGCGCGCGCGGGTCCTCGCCCACGACCCGGTCATGGCCTTCAAGAAGGAATTCGTGCTCAAGCGCGGGCGGCGTTATCACGGTCCGTTCGCGGAATCGTTCGGGGAACTGGATCGCCGGCTCGACGAGCGGTTGTCCGAGGGCGGCGCGCCGCCCGATCGCGAATCGGCGGTGGCGCGTTTCGCGCTCGGCGCGCTCGCCGATCCGCGGGGCCGGGCGGAGGATATCGCGTGGCTCACCCGCTGGTGCGCCCTGGCGTTGCGGGAGCCCGGGGCGCGCGCCCGCATGGCGGGCTGGGTGAGCTTCCGGCTGCCCCGCCCGGTCGACCACGGGCACCTGGTCGCGCGCCGGGCGGTCGAAGGCGATACGGCGGGTCGGGTGCAGGGTGACCCCGCCGCCTTCCGGCACCGCGACGGGTTCCGGCTCACCGACCCGCGCATGGCGGGGCGCGAGGTGCAGGGCGAGGTCCATTACTGCATCTATTGCCACGACCACGACGGCGACTTTTGCTCCAAGGGCTTTCCCGGGAAGAAGGGCGAACCCGACCTCGGCCTGAAGGTCGATCCGCTCGGCAACATCCTCACCGGCTGCCCGCTCGAGGAGAAGATCTCCGAGATGCACCGCCTGCAGCGCGACGGTCATACCCTCGCCGCCCTGGCGGTGGTGATGGTCGACAATCCCATGGTGCCGGTGACCGGGCACCGCATCTGCAACGACTGCATGAAGGCGTGCATCTACCAGAAGCAGGATCCGGTCGATATCCCGCAGATCGAGACCCGCGTCCTTACCGACGTGCTCGACCTCCCGTGGGGTGTGGAGATCTATGGCCTGTTGACGCGCTGGAACCCGCTGCGCCGGCACCAGTACCGCATGAAGCCCTACAACGGGCGCAAGGTCCTGATCGCGGGGATGGGGCCGGCCGGATTCACCATGGCGCACCACCTGACGATGGAGGGCTGCGCGGTGGTGGGTATCGACGGGCTCAAGATCGAGCCGCTGCCCGAGGCCCTGCTGCGTGGCCCGGTGCGCCGCTACGCCGATTTGGTCGAATCCCTGGATCGGCGCATCAACTACGGTTTCGGAGGCGTGGCCGAGTACGGGATCACGGTGCGCTGGGACAAGAACTTCCTCAAGGTCATCTACCTGACGCTCGCCCGCCGGCCGACCTTCCAGGTGTTCGGCGGTGTGCGCCTGGGCGGGACGATCACTCTGGAGGACGCCTGGGAACTCGGTTTCGATCACGTATGCAACGCCTGCGGGACCGGGCTGCCGCGGGTGATTCCGATGGGCAACAGCCTCGCGCGCGGCATGCGCCAGGCCGGCGACTTCCTCATGGCGCTGCAACTCACCGGTGCGGCCAAGGCCGACAGCTTGGCGAACCTGCAACTGCGTCTGCCGGCGGTCGTGATCGGTGGGGGCCTGACCGCGGTGGATACCGCCACCGAGGTGCAGGCGTACTACATCGTGCAGGTGGAAAAGATGCTCGCACGCCACGAACGGCTGGTCGGCGAGATCGGCGAGGAGGCGGTGCTCGCGCGCCTCGACGAGGAGAACCGGGGGGTCCTGGCGGAGTTGCTGGAGCATGGGCGCGCCGTGCGCGCCGAGCGCTCGCGCGCCGCCGCCGCCGGCGGGACGCCGGACTTCATCCCGCTGCTGCACCGCTGGGGCGGCGTGACCCTGGTCTATCGGCGCGGCATGAACGAGTCCCCGGCCTATCTGCGCAATCACGAGGAGATCATCAAAGCCCTGGAAGAGGGCGTCTACTATGCCGAGGGCCTGGAGCCGGTGCGCGCGGAACTCGACCGCTACGCGCACGTCGAGGCCCTGGTCTGTCGTCGGCGCCGGCGCCACGGCGGACGCTGGATGGCGAGCGACGAAGAAGTCGCCCTGGACGCGCGCGCGATCTTCGTCGCCGCCGGTGCGGTGCCGAACACCATCTATGAGCGCGAGCATCCCGGTACCTTCGAGCTGGACGGCGACCACTTTCTGCCCCACGTCTGCCACGGCCGCGAATTGCAGCCGGTACAGGCGGGGCGGCACTGCAAGGAGCCGGAGTTCGGGCCGTTCACCTCGTACCGCAGCGGCGAACGTTGCGTAACCTTTATCGGCGATACCCATCCGGCGTTTCACGGCAGCGTCGTCAAGGCGGTGGCATCGGCCCGGCGCAGCTATCCGCGCATCCTGTATGCACTGCGCGAGTGCGGGCCCATCGTCGACGCGGCGCCCGGCGTCTACCACGCATTTCGCGAGCGCATGGCCGATCTGCTCACGCCGCGGGTGCATCGCGTGAAGCTCGACAATCCCTCGGTGGTCGAACTGGTGATCCGCGCCCCGCTGGCGGCGCGCAACTTCCGCCCCGGGCAGTTCTACCGGCTGCAGACCTTCGAGAGCCTCAGCCCGGTGGTCGAGGGCACGCGCCTGCAGATCCCGTCGCAGACGGTCAGCGGGGCGGGGGTCGAGGGTGACGACATCCGGCTGTTCGTGCTGCGCGGCGGCGCCAACCCGCGGCTCGCCGCGGCCCTGGAGCCCGGTCAGCCGCTGGTGCTGATGGGACCCGCCGGCGCGCCCACGCCGGTGGAGCCGGGACGCACGGTGCTGGTGATCGCCGGGCGCTGGGGGGCGGCGGTCATGTTCGCGCTCGGCCCGGCGCTGCGCTCGGCCGGCGACCGGGTGCTGTACATGGCGACTTTCCGCAGTGCCGATGAACTCTATTACCGGGAACAGCTCGAGGCCGGCGCGGATCGCATCGTGTGGGCCACGGCCGGAGAACCGGCCATCGGGGCGCACCGTCCCCAGGACCTCGGCGTCATCCGCTCCAACGTCATCGAGCTGCTGCGCGAATACGGCGACGGTGCGCTGGAGCCCGGCGGTGCGACCCCGTCGATTCCGCTGCAGGAGGTCGACGAGATCCTGGTGATGGGTTCCACCGGCCTGTTGCGCGGCCTGCAACGGGCCCTGCGCGGCGAACTGCAGTCCTACTTCAAGCCGGACGTGCAGGTCATGGGCACGGTCGGAAGTCCCATGCAGTGCATGCTCCAGGGAGTATGCGGCCAGTGCCTGCAGTGGCAGATCGACCCCCGGACCGGGGAGCGCACGCGCGCCGTGTTCTCTTGTGCCATGCAGGACCAGCCGCTGTCCTGGATCGATCTGGACAACCTCGCCGCGCGTCAGGCCCAGAACCGGTTGCAGGACCACCTGACCGATCTGTGGCTGGGCCAAGTCTTGAAGTGGCGGGATGTCGTCGGCGTACCCCCGGGGGATGGATCGTGAAAGGCGCGCGGCGGTACCTCGGACTCCCGGTGTTGGTCGCGCTGCTGGCACTGGCCGGTTGCAGTACGAGCGTCGAGCGCACCGTCTATGACACGTTGGTGAACCTCCAACAGCAGCGCCGGCCTTGCGTGGCGCCCGTGCCGGCGGATTGCCCGAAATCCCCGAGTTACGATCAGTACCGCCGGGAACGCGACACCACCCGCACCGGCGGTTCCCGGGCGTCCCCGCCCGCCCGGCTCCCCACGCTTCCCCGGTAGCCCCGCCGTCCTCCGCACACGGCCCTGTGGATACCCGCGTGACGGGGCGGGTGCCCTCAGTGTTCCGGTTACCCGCAGGATCCCCGTAATCGGCCGGCGTTGCGCGCGGTGACCGAGGTGGGGCGGGCCGTAGAGTTCTTCCGGAGTGGGCGGCACACCGCAGTGGTCGATGCGGACGATCCCGCGCCGACGCCTGTCGGGCCGAGGACGGCACGGACGCCGGCGAACAGCGCCCGCCGGGACCCGGAGTTGATCCTCGTCATGCCCGCAGTCCCCGCAGCGTCGGCGATGCCGAAGAAGTCTCTATAATAAAAAATGTAGGGATGTTCGCAACCGGCGCGCGCGCCGGGGACGGACGGTCGCCAAGGCGGTGGAGAGGTGTCCGGATGGGGCCCGGGACCGCGGAGTATTGGCAGGGAGAGCGCACGGTAAGGGCCGGCGCTCGAGAGGGACCCGTTCGGCGGTCCTTGCGCCGCGTGTTGACCGTCGCATTCGACGTGTCGGTGCGGGCCTCGCACGAGGTGGAGGTGCGGGGGCTCGAACACTACACGCGCGCGCGTCCGACGCTGATCGTCGCGACCCACCGGCGCGATACGGACGGTCCGTTGTTGTGCAGTGCGCTGATAGGCCGGCGCGGCCCGCTGCCTCACTTCGTCGCACGTGAGGACCTGTTCCGTCGCGGTTTCCTGCGTGAGTATCTGACCGGCTGGCCGCGCCCCCTGCGGGAGCTGTTGGGCGTAATCGACGTGGCACCCGTGTTGGAGCTGTTGCACGCGCACCCGATGCGTCGTATTCCCGAGCGCACGCTGTGGGAGACGCTCGAGGACGTTCTCGGCGTGTGCGGCGACCTGCCGCTCGGCGAGGTCCTGCGCCCGCGCTGGTCGGCGGAGTTCCAGCGGCTTGCACCGCGCCGCAGCGGCGAGTTGCGCGTACGCGACGCGTTGGGGCGTCGGTACCGCCCCTTGCTGCGGATGCGTTACGGCCTATCCAAACTCACCCGCGAGCGGTTTCGCGCCATCAAGGAACACGAGCGGCGCGTCATCGAGGCGCAACTCGACCATTTCGTTGCGCTGCTCGATCGGGGAGAGTCCGTGCAACTGGAGCCGGAGGGTACGGTGTCCACGGACGGAGGCTTTCACCGCCTGCGCAACGGTCTCTACGCGTTGCTCACACGTCCGCGGCGGGCGCTGCGGGTCCTGCCGGTCGGCATCACCTACGACTTCATGTGTACCGGCTGCCAGCGCGTGTTCGTCAACGTCGGTCCGGAACTGGTGGGTCTGGAGGAATTGCCGCGCCGCGAGGTCAACGCGCGTGTCGCGCGCGCGATCCGGGCGTTGACCACGGTGACGGTAAGCCAGTTGGCCAGCCGTTATCTGCTGCAAAGCGTTCGCGGAGCGGCCGGGCGGGGCATCTCCGCGGAGGCGATGGAGGCGTTCGTGGAGTGCCAGGCGGCGCGTTGGAAGGGCGCCGGACTGCACGTCGATCCGCGGGCCCTCGACCCGCGCGAGCGGGGCCGGCGCGTACGCGGCTACCTGCGCTACTGCGTGCGTCATGGGGCGTTGGCGCGCCGGCGCGGCGGGGTCTACGTCCTGCGGTCCGATCCCCCGGCGCGGTCGGGCCTTGCGCCCGACGTGGTGCATCCGCTGCACTACGTCGAGAACGAACTGAGCGGGGTGGCGCGCTGCACCGCCGACGCCGCGGCCGGTGCCTGAGGGCCCGTGAAGGAATCGCCGCGGGGGGTGGCCCCGCGGCAAGGGGCGCGGCGCGCAACGACTGAAATTCGACAGGGGAATCGGCGCGGGGCCGGGACCGCTCAACGGCGCGATCGGCCTACGCGGCGGCCTTGTGTACCGACTCGCGCCCGCCCGCACCGGCGGGCGCTGTGCTAGAGTCCGTGCGCATGGACGGCGGGCGACGCGCGTGGTTCCGGGTGCTGCTGAGACCGGCGGTCCTGCTTCCCGTCCTGTTCGCCGCCGCACTCCTGGCCTTCGTGTTCAGCGTCAGTGATCTGCCGCGCGTGGTCTCGCGCATACGGCGGATCCCGCCGGTGGTCGTCGGCGCGACGTTGCTGCTCGCGCTGGTCTATCTCCGGTTGAAGCTGCTCGAATTCCGGTTGCTGCTGCGTGGACTCGGAATCGACACGCCGTCGCGCCGGCTGCTCCTGGCGTTCGCCGTGGGCGAGATCACACTGTCGATCCCGGCCGGCGTCTACGCCCAGAACTATATGCTGCGGCGGCTGCAGGGTGCGGGTTTCGCGCGTTCGGCGGCCGCCACCACGCTCATCCTGGCCATCGAGACCGGGCTGGCGTTCCTGGCGCTGGTGATCGAACCGATCCCGGCGTGGCCGTGGCTGCGGCCCCTGTGCATCGGACTGTTGGCGGCATCGCTGGCCATGGTGGCGTTGTCGTTGCGTCTGCAGGGGCTCGGCTCGGCGCTTGCGCAGCGGTCCTCGTCCGGCCCCCTGCGTTCCTTGTTCCGCGGTATCGAGGAGTTGTTGACGGGCCTGCGCCGGCTCTCGACGCCGAGCGTACTGGCGCCGAGCCTGATCCTTACGGCGGTCTATTTGTCGGCCCTCGTCGCCGCCTTCCTGCTCGTGGCGCACGGCGTGGGGGCCGGCGCTTTCACGTTCCGGCAGGCCTTCTCGGTCTATGCATTCTCGCTGATGGTGGTGCTCGTGCTGGGCGGAGTCATCCCGCAGTTGGGCGGGATCGAACTCGCGGGTCTCGGGGCCGCCCAGGCGTGGGGATACGGACCGAGCGAGGGGCTGGCGATCATGATCGGGTTCCGGCTGGTGTGGACCGGTGCGATCTGGTTCTGGTGTGTGCCGGCGGTGGCACTACTGTGGCGCGAATTCGACCACGTCGCCGGTGACGATCTCCAGAAACCTGCGCACTGAGTGCTCCGGGGACGCCACCGGCGGCAGGCCCGGATACTCGCGTGCCCGCGCCGCGTCGCGGGCCAGGTCGAGGCGCTCCTGCGTGACGGCGTGTACGTGCCCGAGGGCGCGATGATACTCGGCGAGGTATTCCTGTTCGCTCTGGCCCGGCGTCGGGACGAACAGCGCCGGTCGGCGCAGCTCCGCCAGTTCCATCAGCGTGCTGTAGCCGGAGCGGCACACCACCAGCTTGGCGCGATTGAACATCTCCTCTTGGCGCCGCCGATCGAGATACGGATGGATCGTCACGCGCCCGTCTTCGCGCGCGGGGCCGGTCCAATCGGGGCGACCCAGCGCCACCACCACCCGGCCCGGAAGGTCGTGGACGCCGTGCAGAACGATGCGCTCGAACAGCGTGCGTTGCGGCTCGGCCCCCGAAATGCTGATGAAACAGTCGATGTCCCGTACGCTCGGTCGCCGGTGCACGCTCGCGAGGATACCGAGGTAGCGCACGCGCCCGCCCCAGTCGCAGTGCACGTCGTGGCACAAGTCGCCGGCGAGCCCGTCGCGCCCGTTGTCCGGGACCAGCACGGCGCGCGCGTGGCGCAGCAGGTGACGCTGCCCGCACTCGACCAGCTTCTCGAGGTGATAGGGGCGGCCCGGAATGATCTGGCGCAGCGAGTGGAACAGGTAGTAGCTCGGCACCTCGGGCAGGCACACGCCGAAGCGGCTGTCGGAGACGATCCGGTCGAAGCCGCGTTCACGGTGCAGGCGGCGCGTGACGGCGCGCTCGCGCCGGAAGGTGGCCAGCACCAGCGGCATGAGGAGGCTCATCTTGATGTAGAACCACGCCGGCCGGCGGCTCAGCGGCTTGGGGATGTCGCGCAGTGCGATGAACTCGCACTCGGCGCCGAGTTCCGCACGCAGCAGGTGCAGCGCACGTCCGCAGGAGAGCACGCTCACGCGGTGGCCGGCCGCGATCAGGCCGCGTATGAGCGGCAGGTCGCGGGTCGCGTGTCCGAGTCCCCAGTCGTGCACCGCGAACAGCACCTTGAGCGGCGCGTCGTGCGCCGTTCTCATGGGCGGCGGGTGCTCGCTATGGGATGCGGCCGTGGCCATGGGTGGGCGGGGGCTCGGGGGCGGCGGGGCGGGCCGTGAGTTCCCGGTAGCGTGCCGGGGTCATCGTCGGCAGGTGACGGATGAAGGCGACCATGTCCCAAAGACTCTGATCGCCGTGGGACAGCCCCCAGGCGGGCATTGCGGTCATCCTCACCCCGTGCTTGATGATCCAGAACAGTTCCTTCGGGTCCATCCCGGCGACGACCCCGGCCAACCTGGGTGGGCGGGGGTTGAGTCCTTCGCGCAACTCGGAGGTCCCGACCCCCGGGGCGAGGTGGCAGCCCACGCACATCTCCGCATAGTGCTCGGCCCCCGTATCGATGCGCAGCGGGTCGTCGAGATCCTTCGGGACCACGACGGCGGCGGCGCGCACCTCCACCGAGCGCTCCATGATCGAGTGCAGCAGCCGGCGGATCAGGGGCGGGTCGGGCCGGTCCGCCGCGACATTGTAGAGCCCGGAATAGATCACACCCACCGCGATGGCCGCCAGCAGCAAGAGCACCGCACCGGCGTGTCGGAGTGTCTTCATTGTGTGTTCCCCGGGAATCGATGTCGCATCGTGAGCCATTATGGGCGCGCCGGGGACACGCGGGAACCCCGACGTGCCCGCTCGGTGCGCGTCCTCACGACCCACCCGGCGCCCGGGGATCTCGATGTGAAATCAAGGCGCGCCCGTGTGTGCCGTGAGGCGATGCTCCGGTGCACGCCGCGCGCGCGGAATGCGCTACCATGGCACGGGTTCGCCACCGGCCGGAGGGGTATCCGATGAAGACTCCGATTCCTGCAATCGTGCGTATCCTGTTCCTTACCCTGTTGTTCGGCGTCGCGGCCGGGGTCCGCGCGGCACCGGTCAACGACGCCGCCGCGCTCTTCGGCCTCAAGTCGGCCAAGGCGGTGTTCCTCATCGATTCCGCCGACCCGCTCAAGGTCGCCCACGTGTTGCGCTTGGTCGGCAAGACCGCGGCGAGCATGGATCGCCAGGGGGTGAAGGCCAGCGTGGTGGTGGTCGTGATCGGCCCGTCGGTCGCCTTTCTGACCAAGGACCGGCGCGGGATCTCCTACCAGGACCAACGCCCGGTGGCGGAGATCCAGGAGGCGGTGCGCGGCCTGCGCAACGCCGGTATCCGCACCGAGGCCTGCAACATGGCCCTGCACGGGTACGGTATCGATCCCAAGGCGGTGATCCCTTCGGTGCACGTGGTCGGCAACGGGTTCATCTCGGTGATCGCCTATCAGCAGAAGGGTTACAGCTTGGTGCCGGTGTACTGACCGCGGCGCCCGCCGCGCGGCCCTAAGCCCCTATTGACGGGAAGCCGTTGGGGTTCTACACTCCTGCCCCGTTTGGCCCGGGGTGTGAGCGCCCCGGGACTTCCGACGCGGGGCGCGCCGGATCCCGGGCGCCGTCCGGAGAGGCGGGCCGTCGTACCGGGTCTGCGATCCGCGCTTTCGCCGTTTATCTGAAGGAACCTCGTTGTCCCTGTCCCTCGCCGAATGGGCGGTGCTGGGGGCGCTCGCCTCCGGTCTGCTTGGCCTGGCGGCCGATCGCTATCCGGTCCCCGTCAAGTTCGTCTGCTTCACCCTGCTGGGGCTGAGCGGATTGGGCGCGGTGCTGGGCGGCGGCGACGCCCTGCTGCACGCGGTGACGGCCGTGCAGACGCTTCCCCTCGGGCTGCCGTGGCTGCACTGGCACCTGCGCGTGGATCCCCTGTCCGGGTTCTTCCTGGTCGTGATCGGTATCGTCACCGTGGCGGTGTCCCTGTACGGGCCCGGTTACGTGCGCGAGTACGAGCACGGGCGGCAGTCGACCGCGGCGCTGTATCTGTTCACCGGCCTGTTCGTGGCGGCGATGCAGTTGGTGGTGATCGCCGACGACGCCTTCGCGTTCCTGGTGGCGTGGGAACTGATGTCGTTGTCCAGCTACTTTCTGGTCGCCTACCAGCATCAGCACGCCGCCAACCGCCGCGCCGCGTTTCTGTATCTGCTGATGGCCGAGGTCGGCGCGCTCGCCATCCTGCTGGCCTTCGGGGTGCTGGCGGCGTTCGGCGGCGGCTTCTCCTTCGAGGCGATGCGCGGGGCGGCGCTGACGCCGGTCTGGGCGTCGGTGGCGTTCGCCCTGGCGCTGTTCGGGTTCGGCATGAAGGCGGGTCTGGCGCCGCTGCACATTTGGCTTCCGCAGGCGCACCCCGCCGCCCCCTCGCACATCTCGGCGCTGATGAGCGGGGTGATGCTCAAGGTGGCGATCTACGGACTGATCCGCTTCGTCTTCGATTTGCTCGGCGGCCCGCGTTGGGACTGGGGGCTGGTGTTGCTGCTCGCGGGCAGCGCCTCGGCGCTGCTCGGCGTGCTCTACGCGCTGATGCAGCACGACCTCAAGCGCCTGCTGGCCTATCACTCCGTGGAGAACGTCGGCATCATCTGCATGGGTCTGGGACTGGCCATGATCTTCGCCGGCACCGGTCACCCGCGCCTGGCGGTATTGGGGCTGGTGGCGGCGCTCTATCACACCCTCAACCACGCGCTGTTCAAGGGGCTGTTGTTCCTCGGCGCCGGCGCGGTGCTGCAGCGCAGCCACGAGGGTGACCTGGAACGCATGGGCGGGTTGATCCGGCGCATGCCGGTTACGGCGCTGTTCTTTCTGATCGGCTGCATCAGTATCTCGGCACTGCCGCCGTTCAACGGGTTCGTCTCGGAGTGGCTCACCTTTCAGGCCGCGTTGCAGGCCCCGGCCCTGCACAGCGGCGTGCTGCGCGCGCTGATCCCGGTGACCGCGGCGGTGCTGGCGTTGACCGGCGCGCTGGCCGCGGCATGCTTCGTCAAGGTCTACGGAGTCGCGTTCCTGGGCCGCGCCCGCAGCCGTCACGTGCGCCACGCGCGTGAGGTCGATCTGGGGATGCGCGCCGGCCAGGGCCTGCTGGCGGCCCTGTGCCTGGTCTTCGGAGTCCTGCCGACCTTCACGGTGCAGGCCCTGGAACCGATCGCGCACCAACTCCTCGGGCGCGGGCTGCCGAGCGCCTCGGTGCAGGGCTGGTTGTGGCTCACGCCGGTCTCCCCGCAGACCGCTTCCTATGCCGCACCCCTCGTGCTGGCGGGCATGTTCCTGTTCGGCGGCGTGATGTTCGCGCTGCTCAACGCGCGCCGACGCACCCGCGCGGTGCGGCGCACGGTGCCGTGGACGTGCGGTTTCGGTCCCCTCGACGCGCGCATGCAATACACCTCCACGGCCTTCACCCACCCGATCCGGCGCATCTTCCGGCCGGTCTGGGAGGTCCACGAAGAGGTGGAGGAGACGCGTGATCCGGCGCAGCCGCTGCGCCTCACCGGCCTGCGCTATCAACTCCACATCGAGGACCGTTCCTGGAGGACGCTGTACGAGCCGCTCGGGCGCTGGGTCACGGCCGCCGCCCGCCGGGTCGGAAAGATCCAGACCGGGAGCGTACGCACCTATCTCGCCTACTCGTTGTTCACCCTGCTGGTGCTGCTGTGGCTGGTTACCTGATGAGCTGGGCGCTGGCCCTGATGCAGACCGCGCTGTTCGTGGCCGGTGCGCCGCTGCTGGCGGGCTGGATCAAGCGCGTGAAATGCCGGCTGCAGAACCGCCGCGCGCCGCCCGTCACACAGCCCTACCGCGACTTGGTGCGGCTGTTCCGCAAGGAGTTGCTGCTGCCCGAAGAGTCGTCCTGGCTGTTCCGGGCGGCGCCCTACGTGATCTTCGGGGCCATGGTGCTCGCCGCCGCCGTGGTGCCGCTGGTGGCGTTGCGCCTGCCCACTGCGGAGATCGCCGACGTAATCGTCCTGGTGGGTTTCTTCGCCCTGGCGCGGTTCTTCCAGGCCCTGGCCGGCATGGATATCGGGACGGCGTTCGGCGGCATGGGGGCCTCGCGCGAGATGACCATCGCCTCGCTGGCCGAACCGGCTCTGCTCATGGCGGTGTTTACCCTGGCGATGAGCGCCGGTACCACGGACCTGTCGGTGGCGATCGAACGGATCCTGGGCTCGGGGCTGGTGATCCGGCCCTCGTTCGTGTTCGCGTTCTTCGGCCTGCTGCTGGTGGCGATCGCCGAGACCGGCCGCATCCCGGTCGACAACCCGGCCACGCACCTGGAACTGACCATGATCCACGAGGCCATGGTGCTCGAATACAGCGGCCGGCATTTGGCGCTCATCGAGTGGGCCTCGCAGATCAAGTTCATGATCTACGCGGTGCTGATCACCAACATCTTCCTGCCCTGGGGCATCGCCATGGGTTTCGGCGCCGGCGCGCTCGCGCTCGGGGCGGCGGCGGTCACGGTCAAGCTGGCGGCGCTCGCCGCGCTGCTCGCGGTGAGCGAGACGCTGCTCGCCAAGATGCGCCTGTTCTCGGTGCCGCAGTTTCTGGGCTTCGCCTACCTGCTGTGCCTGCTGGGGATGCTCAGCCACGTGATCCTGGAGGTGGGCGGATGACGGGCCTGCGGGGGCTGGATCTCACCCAGCAGTTGATCCTGCTGCTCGCGGCGCTGGTGCTGTTCACCTCGTTCGTGATGCTCGCTCAGTCGCGGCTCGTAGGGTTGGTGCGGGTGTTCGCTTGGCAGGGCGTGCTGCTCGCGGTCACCACCGGATTGGTGGCCCACGTGTCCGGCCACGCCCACCTCTACATCTCGGCGCTGCTGACCCTCTTCCTCAAGGGGCTGCTGATCCCGTGGATCCTGCACCGGCTGGTGATCCGGCTGGGGTTGGAACGCAAGCGCGAGGCCGACGCCAACCGCACGCTGGTGCAGCTCGGCGGTGCGAGCCTGGTGATCTTCAGTTACTACGTGGCGCTGCCGGCGGTGCAGCTCTCGACGCTGTTCACCCGCAACACGATCGCGGTGAGCCTCGCCGTGGTGCTGCTCGGGCTGCTGCTCATGATCGTGCGGCGCAAGGCGGTGAGCCAAGTGGTGGGATTCATGTCCATGGAGAACGGGCTGTTCTTCGCCGCCGTGGTCGCCACCTACGGGATGCCGATGGTCGTGGAGCTGGGCATCGCCTTCGACGTGCTGGTGGCGGCGATCCTGTTCGGCGTCGTGTTCCTGCAGATCCGCGCCAGCATCGATTCGCTGGACGTGGACCGGCTCAACCGGCTGAACGAGTCCGAGCCGTGATCGCGCTGTACCTGACTCTCGCGCTGCCGTTCGCCGGCGCGCTGTTGCTCGGCCTGATCGGCCACCGCCGCGTGGCGGACCGGGTGAGCATGGCGGTGTCGGGCGCGACCTTCGCCGCCAGTGCGGCGGTGGCGGTGCGGGTGCTGCGTGCCGGGCCGCTGCTCAGCGGCGGGCGGATGTTCTACATCGACGCCTTCAACGTATATCTGTTGGTGCTGACGGCGTTCGTCGGTCTGACCACGGCGATCTTCTCGCGCCCGTACATGGCGCACGAGGTCCGCGCCGGGCGCGTGAACGCCCGGCGCATGCGTCTCTACCACAGCATGTACCAGGGCTTCCTGTTCACCATGCTGCTGGCCCTGTCGACCAACAATCTGGGAATCCTGTGGATCGCCATGGAGGGCGCGACCCTGTCCACGGTGCTGCTGGTCAGCCTGTACCGCACCCCGGAGTCGGTCGAGGCGGCCTGGAAGTACTTCATCCTGTGCGGCGTCGGCCTCGCCCAGGCCCTGTTCGGCACCGTGCTGCTGTACTTTGCGGCCGCCCGCGTCCTCCCGCGCGACGAGGCGCTGCTGTGGACCGCGCTGCACGCGGCGGCGCCGGCGCTCGATCCGGCGGTGGTCGCCCTGGCGTTCGTCTTTCTGCTGATCGGCTACGGCACCAAGGTCGGGCTCGTTCCGCTGCACAACTGGCTGCCGGACGCGCACTCCGAAGGGCCGACGCCGGTGTCGGCGATCCTCTTGGGTCTGCTGCTCAACGTCGCGCTGTACGCCGTGGTGCGCATGAAGATGCTGGTCGACCCGGCGCTCGGCACACCGCTGGCCGGGCACCTGATGATGGGCTTCGGGATGCTCTCCTTCCTGGTGGCGGTGTTGTTTCTGCACCGCCAGCGCGACATCAAGCGGCTCTACAGCTATTCCTCGATCGAGCACATGGGGCTGATGACCTTCGCGTTCGGCGTGGGGGGGCCGCTCGCGACCTTCGGCGCCCTGCTGCACATGACGGTACACTCGCTCACCAAGTCCTCGATCTTCATCACCGCCGGCCATGCCTCGCATATCGCGGGTACCCAGCGCATCGAGCGGATCCGCGGCCTGATCCGCACCCAGCCCGCGATCGGTTGGGGCCTGCTGCTCGGCACCGCCGCGATCGCGGGGTTCCCGCCGTTCGGCGTGTTCACCAGCGAGTTCCTGATATTGATCGCCACCATGAAGGCTTGGCCGTGGCTGACACCCCTGCTGCTGCTCGGTCTGGGGATCGCCTTCGCGGGGCTTTTCCGGCACCTGCATCCCATGGTCTACGGTGAGCGCCCGGCGGGGCAGGGCCCGGTGGCGGCCAACATGCTGCCGGTGGTCGTGCAGCTCGCGCTGGTGCTATGGCTGGGTCTGGCGATCCCGGGCTTCCTGGCGCACTGGTTCGATCAGGCCACGCACCTGATCTCCGGTGTCGCACTGTCGGGTAGCGGATTGTGAGCGCGGGCGCGCCCCCGGGGGCGGTTCCGGCATCGTCGGACGCGTTCGCCTGGCTTGCGGACTTCCTCGACACGTGCCGGCGCGAGAACCTGCTGGTCGAGGAGATCGCGGCGGGCGGTTTGGCGCCGGCCCGGCTCGTACGGCTGGACCCGGAGGACTGGGGCGCGTTCGCACGCGTCGCGGCGGGCGCCGGACTGCGCTGGTGCGCGGTCTGGGGCGAGCACCGGGACGCGCGGATCGAGATCAGCGCCTGTCTGGAGCACGGCGGGGGCTATCTGCTGGCTCGCACCGCGGTCTTGGTGCGGACACCGGTCCTGCCCTCGCACACACCCCACTATCCCGCGGCCGACCGCCCGGAGCGCCACCTCCAGGACCTGCTCGGCGTGGCGTTCAGCGATCACCCCGACACACGTCGCTGGGTGCGCCATCAGGCCTGGAGCGAGCAGGAGTTCCCGCTGCGCACGGATTTTCCGCTGTACGGGCATCCGTCCGACGAGACCCCGCCGGACGCCGACTACCCGTTCCTGCGCGCCCACGGCACCGGCGTCCACGAGATCCCGGTCGGGCCGGTGCACGCGGGCATCATCGAGCCGGGTCACTTCCGCTTCCAGGCGGTGGGCGAGGCGGTGCTCAACCTCGAGGAGCGCCTGGGCTATACGCACAAGGGCATCGAGAAACTCGCCGAGGGCCGCGACGCGCAAGGGCTTGCGCGGCTCGCGGCGCGCGTGTCCGGGGATTCCACCGTGGCGCACGCGTGGGCGGCCTGCATGGCCATGGAGCGGGCCGCGGGCTGCGAGGTGCCGGCGCGCGCACTCGCGGTCCGTGCGATCCTCGCCGAGCGCGAGCGCATCGCCAACCACCTCGGCGACGTCGGGGCGATCTGCAACGACGTCGGCTTCGCCTTCGCGTGGTACCAGTTCAGCCGGCTGCGCGAACTGTGGCAGCGCGACAACGCGCGGGTGTTCGGTCACCGGCTGCTGCGCGGCGCCGTGGTCCCCGGCGGGACGGCGGCGGACGTCTGCGCACGGGAGGCCGCGGAGTTGGCGCGCGGTGCCGTAGGGCTGGGGGACGAACTCGATCAACTGGTGCCGATCCTCGAGGAGAATGCATCCCTGCAGGACCGGCTCGTCGGCACCGGCGTGCTCGCCGCGGGCCCGGCGGTGCATCTCGGAGTCCTGGGTTGCGTCGCGCGCGCCGGCGGGATCGATCGCGACGTGCGCCGCGATACACCCTATGCGCCGTATGATCGGCTCACCGTGCGCGTACCGGTATGCACCGAAGGCGACGTCGCCGCGCGCGTGCGCGTTCGCCTGGAGGAGATCCGCGTGG
Organism: bacterium BMS3Bbin13; assembly: GCA_002897735.1. Classification (GTDB taxonomy): domain Bacteria; phylum Pseudomonadota; class Gammaproteobacteria; order 21-64-14; family 21-64-14; genus BMS3Abin12. The sequence goes on from BDTW01000038.1 coordinate 25,312, forward strand.
CGCTCGAATTGCAGGGGTGGTTGCTCGACGCGTTGCCCGGGGGGCCGGTGTGTCGGCCGTGGGGGGTCGCGCCCGAGGGCGCGGAAGGACTGGGCATCGTCGAGGGCTGGCGCGGGGAGACGCTCGCCTACGTACGCTTCGGCGCGCGCGGTGCGGTGCGCCGCTACTACCCGCGCGACCCGAGCCGGCTCAACTGGCCGGCGCTCGAAGTGCTGATCGGGGGCAACATCGTGCCGGACTTTCCCGTGTGCAACAAATCCGTAAACGGATCCTATTCCGGACACGACCTTTAATTTCCCTCACCCCGTCCCTCTCCCGGAAAGAGGGGGGACGCCTGATTCGGCGTCTCGACAATCGTTTCGGAATTTTCGTCGGGAGAAGACGACGTGCTGAGAATGCTGCGCAAGATCGCCCGGACCGGCGTCGTGACCGAGGCGCCGCCGGATTCCCCGGGGCCGGTGCTCGAGTCGGTCGGGGAGCGCCTGTGCGCGACGCTCGTGCGGCGCTTCGCGGGGTGCCTGGCGATCCGCCAAGTCGATGCCGGCTCCTGCAACGGCTGCGAACTCGAGATTCAGGCTTTGAACAACCCGTTCTATGCGATCGAGCGCTTCGGCGTGCACTTCGTGGCCTCACCGCGCCACGCCGACCTGCTGCTCGTCACCGGACCGGTCTCGCGGCACATGGAGGCGGCGTTGCGCGCCACCTACGAGGCGATGCCGGAACCGCGCCTGGTGATCGCCGTCGGCGACTGCGGCGCGGACGGCGGCGAGTTCGGGGTCTCCTACGCGAGCTGCGGCGCGGTCGCCAACGTCCTTCCCGTCGACGGCGTGATCCGCGGCTGCCCACCGGACCCCATGCAACTGACGCTCGGCCTCCTGGAGGTCCTGAGAAAAGCGACACGGGGTCAGGCTTGACTTATGGGTATTCGTTATTCTGAAAATGGAAGACCGGCCTTGATTGATCCGGCCATGTCCCTGGGGCGGGAACGGTCAGGGCTCCGTCAAGCTGCCGGCCGACTGCATCAGCGGAAAATCAGGGGGCCCGGGATCGGAGAAAGGCTTGCCGGCAATTAGAAGAAACCTCCACCAAATACCCATAAGTCAAGCCTGACCCGATGGTCCTCCCGATGGTCCTGCGCTTCAATAGAAGTCGGGTTCGTTGCCCGGTTTCCATTTGATGTTGCAGCCGAGGCTGGGTTTCTGGTCGGTCGGTACTGCACGCCCGGCGAGTACCGCGTCGATGGCCGCCGCGAGATCCCGGCCCGTGACCGGCGCGTCGTTGCCGGGGCGGGCGTCGTCGAACTGCCCGCGATAGACCAGCCTGCGGTTGCGATCGAACAGGAAGAAATCGGGCGTGCAGGCGGCCCGATAGGCCTTGGCGACTTCCTGGGTCTCGTCATACAGATAGGGGAAGGTGTAGCCGATATTGCGCACCTCCTCGATCATCTTCTCCGGGGCGTCGTCCGGGTAGTGGGCGACGTCGTTGGAGTTGATGCCCACCGCTGCGAGGCCTTTGCCTTGATAGTCGCGGACCAGTTCCGCAAGGCGGCGGCGGATGTGCCGCACGTACGGGCAGTGGTTGCAGATGAACGTCACCAGCAGCGCGGGGGCGTCGCGGAAGTCGTCCAGGGAGACTTCGCGGTCGGTGACCGGTTCCGGCAGGCGAAAGTCCGGTGCCGGTGTGCCGAGTTCCAGCATGGTCGATGCGGTGCGTGTCATGGGGCCCTCCATTGCGGGCGGGGCGCGCGGTGCCCGTCCGGTCGCGGCCGATTCCGACCCTCTGATTCTACCGGAACGCAGCCGCCCTTGTGCCGCCCGGCCGCCGGGCGGCACAAGGGCGGCTGAAATCCCTTGCAAGCGGCCTGGGCCCGCGCAACACTTTGCGCCGATGAACCGGCCGCGGGAAACCTTGGGTACGAAGGGGAATGCGCAGGGGGGTGGCGCCCCGGATGTCCGGTTGGTGCCCGGGCGCGACGCGGTGGAATGCGTCGGCGACTGGACCGTGGATCGGCTCGCCGGTCTGCAGGGACGGTTGGATGCACTGCCCTGGCCGTCGGCGCAGGAAATCGTCGTCGACGGCAGCGGGGTGCGCGCCATGGATACCGCGGGCGCGTTCTTTCTGTGCCGCACCGTCGGCGGGCTGGAGAAGCGAGGGATTCGGGTCTCGGTACAGGGGTTGCGTCCGGAGTTGGAGCGGCTCCTGGCGCTCATCCGCAACCCGGCGCTGTCCGGGGCGGAACCCGTGCCGGTGCCGCGTCCCGGCTACCTGGAACGGATCGGCCGCGAGACCTGGGCCCGCGTTGAAGAAGGGGTGGGTCTGCTCGCCTTCGTCGGCGAGATCTTCCTGACGCTCACGCGCTGGCTGCGCCACCCGGCGCGTATCCGCGGGCGCATATTCCTGCATGAGGTCCAGATGGCGGGCTCCAACGCCCTGCCGATCATCGGCCTGCTGTCCTTCCTGCTGGGCGTGGTCATCGCCTATCAGGGCGGGGCGCAGCTCCAGTACTACGGGGCGAACATCTTCATCGCCGATCTGGTCGGTTTCGCGATGCTCCGCGAGTTGGCCCCCCTCATGACCGCCATCATCGTCGCCGGCCGTACCGGCTCGGCGTTCACCGCGCAGATCGGCACTATGCAGGTCAACGAGGAGATCGACGCCCTGCGTACCATGGGGTTGGCGCCGATGGACGTGTTGGTGGTGCCCAGGCTGCTGGCGCTGATCCTGACACTGCCGCTGCTCACCGTGTATGCGGATGCAATGGGGGTATTCGGTGGTATGGTGATGGCGAAGCTGCAGCTCGGGATCGGGTTCGGGGTGTTCCTGACCCGCTTCGAGTCGGCGGTGACCCTGCCTTCCTATCTGCTCGGGATCGTGAAGGCGCCGGTGTTCGCGGGTATCGTCGCGGTGGTGGGTTGTTATCAGGGGTTCCGCGTGAGCGGCGGGACGGACAGCGTGGGTCGTCAGACCACGATGAGCGTTGTGCAGTCGATCTTTCTGATCATCGTGGTGGACGCCGCGTTCTCGGTGGTGTTCAGCTGGCTGGGAGTGTAGGTGTGGCCGCGGAGTTCGGCGAGCCGGTGGTGGAGGTGCGCGACCTCGTCACACGCTTCGGCGCGCAGCGGGTCCACGACCGGATCGATCTGACCGTGCATCGCGGAGAGATCCTCGCCATCGTCGGCGGGAGCGGATCGGGGAAATCCACCCTGCTGCGCGAGATCCTCCTGCTGCTGCGCCCGACCTCCGGCACCATCCGGCTGTTCGGTCGCGATGTGGACGGGTTCTCCGAGGCCGAATTGCTCGCTCTGCGCCGGCGTACCGGGGTGCTGTTTCAACGCGACGCCCTGTTCAGCTCGATGACGGTGCTGGCCAACGTCGGGGTGCCCCTGCGGGAACACACCGCCCTGGCCGATAAGGTCGTCGACCGGATCGCGGCGATGAAGATCGCCATGGTCGGACTCGAGCCGGAGGCGGGCGCCAAACTTCCGAGCCAGCTCAGCGGAGGGATGCGCAAGCGCGCCGCATTGGCTCGGGCGCTGGCGCTGGACCCGGAACTGTTGTTCCTGGACGAACCCACCTCCGGACTCGACCCGCCCAGTGCCCGCGAACTCGACGAACTCGTGGTCGGGCTGCGCGACAGTCTGGGCCTGACCGTGGTGATGGTGACCCACGATCCCGACAGCCTGTGGCGCGCCGCGGACCGGGTGGCGATGCTCGGCGAGGGGCGCTTGGTGGGGGAGGGGCCGGTGGACGAACTGCAGAGATCGGAGCATCCCCTGGTGCGGGCCTTTTTCGCGACCACGCACCGGGGCGATGCGGCGGGGGCGGCATGGAGCCCAAAGTAAACTATGCCCTTGTCGGCTTGTTCGTGGTGCTGTTCGGCAGTGCGCTGATCGGCGCCGGCCTGTGGCTGGCGACCGGCTCGTTGCGCCAAATCTACGATACCTATTACATCTTCATCAACGAATCGGTCTCGGGTCTGAACGTGGATGCGCCGGTGAAATACCGCGGGGTGGTCGTGGGTCGCGTGGCGCGAATCGAACTGGCGCCGGGCAATCCGGGGCAGGTCCGACTGACGGCCGAGATCCGCCACGGCACCCCGATCAAGGAGAACACCGTGGCGACCCTGCGGCTGCAGGGGTTGACCGGGATCGCTTACGTGGAATTGAACGGCGGGACCGCCGGCGCCGCGCCGCTCAAGATCGCTCCCGGTCAGCGCTACCCCGTGATCCGCAGTAAACCGTCGTTCCTTGCGCGCCTGGATTCCAATTTCCCGGAACTGCTGATCAATGTCACGCGGCTGTCCGGGGAACTGACGCAGCTGTTGAACGGGCACAATCGTGCCGCGATCTCCGGTACCTTGCGGCACATGGAGGTGATTACCGGCGATCTGGCGCGCCAGACGGCCACGGTCGATCGGGTACTGGCGGGGGCGAGCACCACCCTGCGCAACACCGCCCGCGCCACGGCGGGCCTGGATCGCACATTGCGGCGGATCGGCGACAGTGCCGCCGCGCTGCAACACATGGCGGACCGGATCGCCCTTACCACGGACACCTTGACCCGCACCTTGAAGGCGAGCAGCCCCGGGGTGGAGCGTTTCTCCGATACGACGTTGCCGCAGGTACAGGGCCTGGTCACGGACCTGCGCCGGCTCGTGGGCAACCTGACCCGGATCAGCGGCGAACTACGCGACGATCCGCGTATCCTGTTGTTTGGGCGCCGGCCCCGGGCGCCCGGACCGGGCGAATGAGGCGGGGTGGATGGATTCCGGGGGAGGCGACATGACGGTGACGGAAAACGGCCATGCGGGTATGCGCGCACGTCGGCGGGCGATACGGCTCGCGGTGCTGTTCGTGCCGTTGCTCGCCGCGTGCGCCGCACTGCAGCCGGCGGCTGCACCGGCCATCCAGCGCTATTTGCTGGCACTCCCGGTGCCGGCACCGGCACCCGCGACCGCGGTCGGCCCCGTCCTGGTGGTGGATCCGCCCGCAGCCGCGCCGGGCCTCCGGGGCCGGGGCATGGTCTATGTCCGGCGTCCCTACCAGTTCGACTACTTTGCGCGCCACGGCTGGGTGGATCCGCCGGCGCGCATGCTCGAACCGCTGCTGGTGCAGGTGCTGCAGCGCCAAGCGGGTTTTCGCACCGTGCCGGCGAGGCTCGGGGTGGCGGGCGATTTGCGTCTTGAGACGCGCATCCTGCGACTGCAACAGGAATTTACCGTGCACCCGAGTCGTGAGCGCCTGGTGTTGCAGGCGTGGCTGATCGATGCCCGCAACGGGCGGGTCCTTGCCGACCGCGTGTTCGAGGCGCTCGAGCCCGCGCCCGGCAACGACCCGTACAGCGGCGTACAGGCCGCCAACCGTGCCGTGGCCAAGGTGCTCACGCAGCTGGCGGTCTTTTGTCGGGCGCAGGTGCACGACCGCGCCGCGACGCCCCGCGCGGCAAGCCCCGCCGCACCGTTGCATTCCGGTCCGGGGTAGGGCTCGCCCGGCCGGCGACGCTGGATTTTCCCACCGCATCGAAATCGTCGCCGGCGTCGGCGGGGCTCGCCCCATCCTACAGGGATCCCACGGAATCGAAGGTTGCGTGGTAGGGCCGGGCTCGCCCGGCCGGCGCTGCGGGGCCATGCACCGACCCGGATCGGATCGTCCGGTGTCGTCGGCGGGGCGAGCCCCTACGGGTGCCGCCGGCTGCGCAGCAGCCATTTTTCGAATTCCACCAATGCCAGGACCACGCAGCCCGTCAGTACAATGCGCACCCAGTGCTCGGCGTCCAGGGCGGTGGAGTCGAACAACTCCTGCAGCGTCGGCGTATAGGTGAACAGGAATTGCAGGCCGAGGACCGCCGCGATCGCGAGCCATACGTAGCGTCCGCCCGCGAGCCCGCGACGACTGAGCGCGGCGTGCTGGAAGTGTCGGGTGCTCAGCAGGTAGAAGACTTCGAAGACCACCAGTGCATTGACCGCCACGGTCCGTGCGGAGTCGAGTTCGGCACCGGTGTTGCGTTCCCAGAGAAACAGACCGAAGGTCGCGGTGACCAGCACCACCGATACGAAGGTGATGCGCCAGAGCAGGAAGCCCGAGAGCAGCGGTTCGCCCGGTGTGCGCGGCGCTCGGCGCATGATGCCGTCCTCGGGCGGCTCGAAGGCGAGCGCCAGCGCCAGCGTCACGGCGGTGATCATGTTGATCCACAGGATCTGCACCGGCGTGATCGGCAGCGCCCGGCCGAGGAGTACCGCGGCGACGATCACCGTCGCCTGGGCGACGTTGGTGGGCAGGATGAACAGGATCGCCTTGCGAATATTGTCGTAGACGGTGCGCCCTTCCTCCACGGCGTTGGCGATGGAGGCGAAGTTGTCGTCGGCGAGCACGACCTCGGCGGCCTCCTTGGCGGCCTCGGTGCCCTTGCAGCCCATCGCGATCCCGACGTCGGCGCGTTTCAGGGCCGGGGCGTCGTTCACGCCGTCACCGGTCATCGCCACCACCGCGCCGCGTCGCTGCAGGGCCTCGACCAGGCGCAGCTTGTGCTCCGGTGCGGCGCGCGCGAACACGTCGATCCGTTCCGCCGCCGACTCGAGCCCGGCGTCGTCGAGCGCCTCGATCTGCGGGCCGGTGAGCACGTCCTCTCCGTCGCCGATGCCGAATCGCGCCGCGATGGCGTGTGCCGTGGCGGCGTGGTCTCCGGTGATCATCTTGACCCGGACACCGGCCTCTCGGCAGCGGCCGACGGCGACGACGGCCTCCGGGCGCGGCGGGTCCAGGAGACCGACCAGTCCCAGCAGCGAGAGCCCGCCCTGCACGTCCTCGAAACGCAGCGCCTGTCGGCCCTCGGTCGCCGGCTTGAAGGCGAACGCCAGCACCCGCAGCCCGTCGCGTGCGAGGGTCTCGGTCCGCTCACGCCAACGCCGCGGGTCGATGGGCCGGTCGCGACCGCCCCATCGCTCCGTTGCGCACAGTTTCAGAATGCGTTCGGGCGCGCCCTTGATGTAGAGGAAGGTGTGCCCGGCGTGATCGTGGTGCAGGGTGGCCATGAAGCGCTCGCGCGGGTCGAACGGGATCACATCGATCCGCGGCCGCGCCTCGCGCTCGTAGTCCGCGGACAACCCGGCCTTGGCGGCGAGGAACAACAGGGCCGCCTCCATCGGATCGCCGAGCGGTGTGGGCGAGGCCGGAGGTCCGTGCAGGGTGGCGTCGTTGCACAGCAGAGCGGCGCGCGCAAGCTCGAGCAGGTCGGGTGCCGCGGCGGGATCGAGCGTCCGCCCGGCGCGGGAGAACCCCCCGCGCGGTTCGTATCCGACTCCGCCGACCTGGTAGCGGTCGTCGGCGGTGACGACGACCTGCACGGTCATCTCGTTGCGGGTGAGCGTCCCGGTCTTGTCGGAGCAGATCACGGTCACCGCACCGAGCGTCTCCACCGCCGGCAGGCGGCGGATAATGGCGTTGCGCCGCGCCATGCGCTGCACCCCGATCGCAAGCGTGATGGTGAGGATCGCGGGGAGGCCTTCCGGGATCGCCGCCACCGCCAGGCCGACCGCCGCCATGAACATCTCCGCGGGGTCGTACCCGTGGCGCCGGACTCCGAACCACAGGGTGGCGCCGGCGAGCAGCAGGATCGCGCCCGCCAAGCGCCGGCCGAACACCGCCATCTGGCGCAGCAGGGGGGTGGTGAGCGGCTGCACCTCGCGCAGCAACACACCGATGCGTCCCACTTCGGTGGCTTCTCCGGTGGCGACCACCAGTCCGCGGCCCTGGCCGGCGAGCACCAGGGTTCCGGAGTAGGCCATGCAGCGGCGTTCACCGAGCGGGGCGTCGGGTGCCACCGGTTCCGGGTCCTTTCCGGCGGTGAGTGCCTCGCCGGTGAGGATCGCCTCGTCGATACACAGCGCCCGCGCCTCGAGCAGGCGCAGGTCCGCCGCGACGCGGTCGCCCGGTTGCAGCAGCACCACGTCGCCCGGGACCAGGTCCGCGGCGGGGATCTCGAGCGTGCGCCCATCGCGCAACACGGTCGCCCGCGGGGCGAGCAGATCACGGATCGCGTCGAGGGCCCGCTGTGCCTTGCCCTCCTGCACGAAACCGATGATCGCGTTGATCAGCACGACGCCGAGGATCACGCCGCCGTCCACCCAGTGGCGCAATGCCAGCGTCACCGCCGCGGCGCCGAGCAGGACGTAGATCAGGACGTTGTGGAACTGGACGAGGAAGCGGCGCAACGGGCCGTGGACCGCGGTCGTCGGCAGACGGTTCGGGCCGTAGCGGGTCAGTCGCTCGGCGGCCTCGTCGGCGCTCAGGCCCGAAGGGGAGGCGGCGAGGCGTTCGAGCACCACCGGATCGGGCAGCGTGTGCCACGGCGGCGGCGCGGGATCGGGTCCGGGGTCGATTCCGCTTCGGTGGCTCGGGCGCGACATCGGCGGTGTGCCTCGACGGCGGCGTTCCATGGAGTATGCCACCATCCGCCGGCGCAATCCCCGGATTTCGGCCTGCGGCCTGCATCCGGGCTACCCGAGCTTCGGGCGCTGAAGCCGGCCTGAACGATGTTGAGTTCGACCACGGAAACCACGGAACGCACGGAAAGCCATGCCTTCGTCCGCATCCGTTCTTACGCTACGGGCCTGAACAAGCCCCATTTTATTCCGGGTCCTCGATTACCCGCCCGCTGTCCTGTCCGCGCCGGGCGGCGCGGAACGCGGCGAGCTGGGCGTCGGCCCATGTGTCGGCTTCGATCTCGGTGTTACGCCCGGGCACCTGCCGGGTGGCGCGCAGGAAGTGGAACGCCTCGTGGGTGAAGATCCACACCAGCGCCTGATCCAGGTCCGCGAGCCGGGTGCGTCCGCGGACCTGGATCCACTCGCGGCCGCTGCGTGGGTCGCAGAGCCGGGCGCCGCACCGGCAGCCCCCGGGCAGCGGCGGGAAGGAGCCGTCGGCGGCGCGATACAAGGGCGGTCGCCGGGTGGTGGTCGAGGTGGGGAACGGGCCCGGCAGCTTGCAGGCGATGCGGAACGTCGGGCGCTCGCGCGTGGGCAGGTGGCACCATCCGTACACGCCGCGGTAACGCGGGCTGCCGTGATCGATGCGCACCCACTCCAGGCGCGCCGTGTCGTGGCGCGCGAGCAGCGTCTGCACCCACGCGAGCCCCGCCTGCGCAGACTCGTTCAGGCGTACGCGCAGTTGCATCCGGTCCGGGTCCACACGGCGGGCGGGTTCACGGGTTGTGGCCGCTCTCCTCGCGGAGCATCGGGTCGGGCTCCCCGGTCCCACGAATCTTTGTATCGGCTACAGGCTTTCGGGGCCGCTTTCGCCGGTGCGGATGCGCACCGCCTGTTCGAGGGGGCCGACGAAGATCTTGCCGTCACCGATTTTGCCGGTGCGCGCGGCGTTGATCACGCCCTCCACGACACGCTCGACCATGTCGTCGTCGATTGCGATCTCCAGCTTAATCTTGGGGAGGAAGTCGACTGCGTACTCCGCCCCTCGGTAGAGTTCCGTGTGCCCTTTCTGGCGACCGAACCCCTTGACCTCGGTGGCGGTGATTCCCTTGACGCCGATCTCCGAGAGCGCCTCCCGGACGTCGTCGAGTTTGAAGGGCTTGATGATCGCGGTCACCATTTTCATCGGGTGTTTCTCCCCTGTGCGGGTACCGGGGCGGTGCGCCCGCAAGCCGGCGCTTTGCAAGGTCGGCACGGCGATGTTCCGACCGACCCCGATCGCTTCGCATAATAGCCCGGAAAGGGTGCTTTTGTTAATGGGGCTTCGGACGCCCGTTCCGATGCGCCGCGGTGCCTGCCGGGATGGGGGTGGATCCGCTATGATGGCGCCGGGGAGGCCATCGTGGGGTATGTGAAATGGAAGCGGGGTACGCGGTACGGATCGGGTCGTCCGGGCGCTCGCCGCGCCGGCGTCGGCCGGGCACGGCGCCTGCGGGTCGCAGCGCGTGAACCTACTGACCGGGTTGCCGGGTGCACCGTCGGTGCTCCGGCTGGCGTGGGTCGCCGGTCTGGCGGTGGGCCTGGGCGTACTGGCGGGCGGGCTCGTGTGGCGCGCACGTACCGCCGAACGACGCCGCATCCGGCGCACCGTGCGTCGCCTGTCGCAAGAGGGCCTGCGTGATGTGGTGATCCCGGACGGGATCGGCGGGGTGTTGCAGGTCGACCGCCTGCTGCTTACCCACCGCGGCGTGCTCGCACTCGATCTCAGGCACTATGAGGGGACGTTGTTCGGTGCCGAACGCATCGACTACTGGACCCAGATCACCAAAGGCGGCAGCTACCGGTTTCCGAACCCGCTGTACGAGAACCGGCTCCGGGTGCAGGCGGTGCGTGCGCTGCTGCCGGGTGTGCCGGTGCAGGGTCGGGTGGTGTTCACCGGCGAGGGGTGGTTCGCCAACGAGCCGCCGGCCGGGGTCTCGCGGCTGGAGACACTGGCGCGGGATCTGGATCTGGCGGCGGGCGGGGAGGTCGCGCCGGTCTGCCGGGCGGCTTGGGAGACGTTCAAGCAGGGGCTCCATGCAACCGATGACCGGGGAGTCTGCGGCGGGAGGCATGCGGGCTTCACGCCGTAGCGCCCGTCGGGTGGCGGGCCCCTCGGTGCCCTCGCAACGAACGCCGGTATTAAAGCGTCCCCGTGCCGGGCCGATATGCGCATTGGATCCCTACCCGAACGGTGCGTGCCTGCGGCGTGTACCGCGACCCCTGGCGGAGGACCTGATGTCGATCCCTGAAACCGTGGCCCGATACTTGCGAGAGCGGCGTGTCGTCTTCCGCGAACTCCCGCACCCGCCTACCGAGACCCTGGAGCAGGCCGCCGCGGCGGTCGGCGTCCCGTTCGGCCGCATGGCGCGCACGATAATTCTCAAGGGCCCCAAACGCACGCTGATGGCCGTGCTGCCGGCCGCGCACATCTTCGACATCCAGGCCCTGTGCCGGCAACTGGACTGTGATCTGGAACCGGCGTCCGCCGAAGAGGTCACCGGCATCTGTCGGGACTGTGACCCCGGCGCGCCGCCGCCCCTGGGGGACGCCTTCGGCCTGCCCGTGATCTTCGACGAGCATCTGCTCGGCTTCGAGGAGATCTATTTCGAGCCGGGCAGCCGCGGCAGCCTGGTGGCGATACGCCCGCATGAGTTGCTCAAGCTCCAGCCCGAGGCATGGCGCGGCGACTTCGCCCGCCCGGTGGTCGACCTGGTGCACCCGGACTTCGATCTGGAACCGGGCGGCGACCTGCGCGAGGCGGTGCAGCGTTTCACGCCGCTGCGGATCCGCGAACGGATCCAGGAGATCCACGACCTGCCGCCGATCCCGGAGATGGCCCACCGGCTGCTCGAGTTGAGCCTCAACCCGCTGGCCGACGCCGACGATCTGGCGCAGGTCGTCGAACTCGACCCGAGTCTGGCCGCGCAGGTCGTGAGCTATGCGACCTCGCCGTTCTACGGATATCGCGGGCGGTTGGACTCGGTGCGCGACGCCATCACCCGCGTGCTGGGCTTCGACATGGTGATGAACATGGGTCTCGGCATCGCCATCGGCAAGTCCCTGCGGGTACCGACCGGGGGTCCGTTGGGGATGCGCCGCTACTGGCGCCATGCGATCTATACCGCGGTCCTCACGGAGCGGCTCGCCACCTCGCTGCCGCGCGAGTTCCGCATCCGTCCCGGCATGGCCTACCTCGCGGGGCTCCTGCACGATTTCGGCCATCTGCTCCTGGGGCACGTGTTCAGGCCGGGCTTTCTCCTGTTGAACCAATTCATCACCGTGAACCCGGAGATCCCGATCACCGATCTGGAGACCTATGTGCTCGGTGTGCGTCACGACCAGGTCGGCGCCTGGCTGATGCGTTCCTGGGGGATGCCGGAGGAACTGCTGGTGGCGGTGCGCTGGCACCATCACGAGGAGTACTGGGATCAGCACGCCTTGTATTCCCATCTGGTGCTGGTGGCCGACCGCCTGCTCAAACGCCAGGAGATCGGTGACGCGCCGAACGGCGACTTGCCGACGACCGTTCTCGAGATACTGGAACTGAGCGAGGAGCAGGCGCTGGTGATCCTGGGCTACGTCATGGAGTCGTGCGAGTCGCTCGACCACTTGGTGCGCCAACTCGCCGCGTGAGCGGCGGGAAGTGCATCCGGGGCCGTCCGTACCACCGGGAACCCAAACCGCGCATTCGTCGATCCCTCATTCGGCCCATTTTTCCAGGACCCTTCAGTCCGCCGGTGTCCCGTCCGATGTATCGGGTGACGGCGGCGCCGTGCCCCGGAATCCCTGACAGGCCCCAGGCTTGGAAGACGGCCGCGAAACGGGGCGCCGGGGGCATTCGGGTTCGGCGTGCCGCCCGGAAACAGGGAACAAGGCCATGAAAAAACAGCCTTTGCAGATGGTGGTGATCGACCTGGAAAACGGTCGCCGCGGGGTCTTCATCGGGCGGCCGCTGGTGCCGGACGACTGGTCCGATGAGGATTTCCAGGTCGAGAACGTCTGGTTCACCGACGTCCAGCAGATCCCGGAAGACGTCACACTGGAGCAACTCACCGACTTCACCATGGAGCAGGTGGACTACCTGACCCAGACCCGCCAATAAGCCCCGTCCACGTCCGGCCCTGTGTGGGACGGAGGTGAGGCCGGTGCAACGAGGTCGTTGCGCCGGTCATCCCCCTGGATATCGTGCCGCAGCCACCCGCGATCGTCGTGGGTTGCACTACGCAGGATTGCCGCTACAATCGAAGGCACGGGCAGGAGGCCCGTACTCATCGGGGACGATGAGAATTCACACAAGGAGGTGTTTCATGGATACAGTCTCAGGACCGTCCCGGTCCGGTCGGGTCGCATTCTTCGTTTCGTCGCTGATCCTTTTCATGCTGGCGGCGCCGCACGCGCGCGCGGCCCTGTTGATCTCGGAGGTCCTGTACGACGCGGCGGGATCCGACAGCGGCGCGGAATTCGTCGAACTGAGCGGCGCCCCCGGCACCTCGCTCGACGGGGTTCGGTTGGAGGGCGTGAACGGGGCGAACGGCGAGGGCTATACCACCGTTTTGCTCTCCGGGGCGATCCCCGCATCCGGCGTGTTCGTCGTGGCCAACGACGCCGGTGACGGCACCAGCACGATTCCCGGCGCCGATCTGATCGCCAATTTCACTTTCCAGAACGGGCCGGACTCCATCGTGCTACGTGACGACGTCGGCGCGGTGCTCGACGCCCTCGGTTACGGAGACTTCCCGGCGGGCACCTTTTTCGCCGGCGAGGGTCGCCCCGCCCCGGATCCCGCCGCGGGATCGAGTCTCGCGCGCGGCCCCGGTCTGGTGGACCGCAACGACAACCTGCTTGATTTCCAGGTGCTCGAGATACCCACCCCGGGAGTCGTGGCGGGGCTCGCCCCGGTCCCGTTGCCGGCCTCGGCGGTGCTGTTGCTCTCGGGGGTCCTGGCGCTGATCCCGGTCGCGCGTCGGCGCGGCGGATGATCCGTCGATGGTGCATGCGGCGCCCCGGGGACGGGGCGCCGCCTCTCGCGTTCCCATCGGGAGACCGGCGCGAGCGGCTCGGAGCCGGGGGGCCTCCCGATCGAGGTTTCAACTTTCGCTTCTGCGTACAACCTACTATGATGACGGGGAATAACAATTTGGCACCTCGATAGCGGGTGACCCATAACAATCGGGGAGTCGGGTGCGGTGTTCGATATCATAGGGCATCGCACACGATACCGGGCCGCGGCGGGTCTTACGCCGGACAGGCCCCGGCGGCGAGCCCCGGCGCGCAGGAGGCCGAGTTGATGCGGATGTTCAAGGGGGACGATCGCCCCGTCGACCCGCCGGCGGAGTTGATTCTGGAACGCAACGCGCTGAGCGGTGCGCTGCTCTCGGTAACCGCGATCCTCACCGAAGGGCGCGATCCGCCGACGATCCTCCACGCGATGTGCGACGCGTTGGTCTCGGCCACGCCGCGCCTGCGACTCGCCTGGGCCTATCTCGGGGATCCGGACGTCGAGCGGGTACGGCCCGCCTACACCGCCGGATCCGCCCGGGCCTATGCCGATTATCTGCGTCGCGGCGAGTCCGCCGAACTGCGTCTCGGCCCGATCCGCCGTTCACTGCTCACCGACCAGCCGAACGTCATGCACATCCAGTACGAGGGGCGCACGGGTTCGTGGCGCGATCGCGCCCTGCAGGATCACCTGCGTGAGCGCGTCTGCATCCCGTTCGGCGATATCGGCGGGGCCTCGGCATCGCGCGGCGTGCTGGTGGTCTACGCCGACGAGCCCGACTATTTCGAGCGCATCGGCCTCGAACCGTTCTTCGCCTTCGCCCGGCTCGGGGAGATGGCCCTCACCCAGGCCCGCCTGCACGAGCGGTTGCAGGAGATGGCCACCGTAGACCACCTCACCGGGTTGCTCAACCGCGGCGCGCTGCAGGAGATCCTCGATCGCGAGCACGCCCGGGCGCAGCGCAGCGGGCGCCCGTATTGCATGTTGCTGTTCGATCTCGACCGCTTCAAGTTGGTCAACGACAGCTACGGTCACGGGGTGGGCGACGAGGTGCTCACGGCGGTCGCGCGCCGCGCCGAGGAGGTGCTGCGCGACGGAGACTGGGTGGGCCGCTGGGGTGGCGAGGAGTTCCTGTGCCTGCTTCCGGAGACCGACCCCCACGAGGGTTACCTGGTGGCCGAGCGCCTGCGTCGGGGCATCGGGGGGCAGCCCCTGCAGGTCGGGAAACGCCAACTCGACATCACGGTCAGCGTCGGGCTGTCCGGGTTCCCGCGTGACGGGGAATCCCTTACCGAACTGCTGACCTGCGCCGATGCCGCCCTCTACGAGGCCAAGCGCACCGGGCGCAACCGCTTGGTGAGCAGCAACGGCCGTACCCAGGGTATCTTCTTCATCGGCGGACAGATCGAAGAGGCGCTGCGTGATGGGCGCCTGCGCCCGGTCTACCAGCCGATCATCGATCTCGTCACCGGTGAGGTGGTGGCCGACGAGGCCCTGGCGCGGATCGTGACCCCCGAGGGCGGGCTCCTCGAAGCGCACGAGTTCATCGAAGCCGCCAGCCAGCTCCAACTCATCCACCGCATCGACTACCAGATCATCACGCAGACGATACGCTACTGTACGAACCTGATGGACCAGGGGCGCGGACGTCTGCACTTCGTCAACGTCTCCACCGACCTGCTGCGCCATCCGGAACTGGTGGAGCAGCTCGTCGAGCAGGCCCGCCGGTGCTGCGAGCAGTCCCATGGCGCGGAGAAGCCCCTGATCATCGAGATCACCGAACGTGAACTGCTGGGGGACGCCGCCCAGGCGCGACGCATCCTCACCCCGTTCCTCGACTTCGGCCTGCGCTTGGCGATCGACGACTTCGGCAGCGGCTACTCTTCGTTTCAATATCTCGCGGATCTTCCGGTGGCGTTTCTCAAGCTCGAAGGCGACCTGGTGCGTCGCGCGCCGCGCGAGCCGCGCGTGCGCGCCATCATCCACGGCATCCAGGACACCGCGCACACCCTCGGTCTCACTACGCTCGCCGAGTCCGTCGAGGACGCCGCCACCGTGGCGGTCATGAAAGAGATCGGCGTGAACTGGGCCCAGGGATTCCATTTCGCCCGACCCGCACTCGAAGAACCCGCCCCCGAGGCCATCACCGCCTGATCCGCCGTAGCGATCGCGGCGGCGTTCCCGACGATGTCGGCGGGCCAAGGCCCGCCCTACCGGGATTCGCGCATCCCCGCCCTACGAAAACATTGTCGTTACGGGCCCCGGTAGGGCCGGGCTTGCCCGGCCGGCGATGCGGAGCCGCGCACCTGCGGCGTTGGATCATTGGTGTTGTCGGCGGGGCGAGCCCCGCCCTACCGCAGCAGGTCGGCCAGCAGTGCCGCGTTGCGGGCGGCGTAACCGGCTTCGTCGTTGTCGAAGAACACGTAGACTTCCTTGCCGTCACGGTGCCACGCGCGAAGCTCGTCGGCGATCGCGCGCAGGGCGGAGGCGGTGTAGCTCCCGCCGTAGGCGTGCCGCGGGCCGTGCAGGCGCAGGTAGACGAAGTCGGCGGTCGCGATCTTCGGGCTGTGGAAGCCGGCGAGATCGTAGATGCAGAACGCCGCGCGGGCCCGGCTCAGGAGGGCGTACACCTCCGGGTGATGCCAGGTCGGGTCGCGGAATTCGAAGGTATAGCGGGCGCCCGGCGGGAGGGCGTCGAGGAACGCGGCCAGGCGCCCGGTGTTGCGGTGCCAGCGGGGCGGGAGCTGGAACAGGACGGGTCCCAGGGCGGGGGCGAGGACGCCGATCCGTTCAAGAAAATCCCGCACCGTGGCGCCGCACCCGCGCAGCTTCCTGCGGTGCGTGATCGAGCGCGGGGCCTTCACGGCGAAGCGGAAGCCGGCGGGGACGGCCTCGCGCCATGTCGCGAACACGGCGGGATCGGGCAGGCGGTAGAAGGTGCTGTCGATCTCCACGGCGCACAAGCGCTGCGCGTACCAAGCCAGCCAGCGGGATGCAGGCAGGTCCGCCGGGTAGAAACGTCCGCGCCAGTGGGCGTAGTGCCAGCCGCAGGTCCCGATATGAACGCCCGGCCGCCCGTCCGGTGCCGTCCGCGCCGATCTTCTCCGCAACGCGATGGCCTCCAATCAAACGGCGACCGCTCGTTTTTCGATCCCCTTATCCCGTCCTTCTCCCTCGGGGAGCAGGACCCCTGCGTTCAAACCCGCCCAATGGAGTCGATGTAGCGGGCCTCATGGCGTCCATTCTGCGCCCGAAGGCGAGGGGGTTACGAATTCCTTGGGGGATTCCGAACGGTCGGGTCCGCCGGGGACGGGGTGTGACGGCCGGCGTCCGGCGCCGCGGGTCGGGCCGGCGGTCGCCGTCGGAGGCGCCCGGAGCGATATTTCGCGAACCGTTCATCGGGCTGAAACGCGGTGGTCATGAGGCCTTTCTACACTGTGTGCCCGAGTGGTGGCGGCCATAGCGGTCGCCGCGGAACCGGGGGCCGGGAGATGAAGCCGCCTGCACCGATCCTGCCTATCGCACCTGAGGACGGCGCGCCATGGCGGCCGACGGTATCGACGGAGTCCGCGTTGCGCGCGCTCGGCCTGTCGGGTGTCCCGCGCGGACGTCTCGTGGAGGCCCTTCCGTTCGGGCCGGACGATATCACCGCCGGGTCCGAGACCGAGTTGCAGGCCGCCGTGGCCGGCCTGCGCAGCGACGTCGATCTGCCGCTCCGGATCCAGCAGTCGAATTATTTCGCCAACGTGTTGCGTCACGCCGCGGCCGCCGAGACACCCGGACGCGCGGTTGCGGAGATCGAGCGGTTCCTGTTGCACAACCCCGACCGGGTCTGGGAGAACAGTTGGGTGCGCATCCGCCGCGCCGACCTCGGTGCGTTCGCCGGGCGCGTGCTGGAGACGGATCTGCGCCGCGACCGACGCGACCCGCACGGTCCCTTGCGCGGCGACGCGCACCGCATCCTGTACCGGGCGGCCAACGGCGAGGCGCAGGTGCGGGTGCCGATCAGCTACCTGCTCAAACTGACCCTGGCGGAGATCATCGGGTGCCACGAGCGCATACCGGCGCTGGTCTATCAGACCGGCCATCGCCTGATGGGGCACTACCTCAACGACAACTGCTCGCCGGAGACCCTGTCGTTCCACGTCGCGCGCCTGCGGGCGCGCGAGGGCATGGGCGATGCCGTGGCGCGCGAGACCGCCAAGCGTTTTCTGCTCACTCACCTCCTCATCCTGTACGCCAACGTGCGTTTCGGCCTGCGCGAGAGCGGGCAGACGGCCATGGTCTACAGCTCGCCGCACCCCCCGGTGCGCCAACGCCGCCTGAACGATTGTATCTCGGATACGTTCTACCGCGAGTTGTTCGTCAGTCCCTGCCTGTCCGGTTGGGACGACGGCGAGCGCAAACACGCCTACATGATGTTGTGTCACGAGGTGCTCAGCCGCAGCCAGCTCAACGCGGTGGCTAAGCTGCGCGAGGCGGGCATCATCACCCGCGATCTCGTGGTGCTTCCCAATCTGTCGAACGTGAGCCTCGCCAACAACGGTACCCACGTGAGTCTCGGGAGTCTGCGGCTCGGGGCGGCGTTGCGCGATCCGGCCTCTGGATTCGGTGCGGCGCACGAGAAACACCTCGGCGACCTCGCGATCAAGATCGCCGAGCACTTTCTGCCGCTGTTCGTCGGCACCTACAGCGCGGCCCCGTATCGCCTCGACTTCCAGGACTTCCACCCGGAGAAGGCGCTCGCCTTTCTGCCCCACGAACTCGACTACACGCACTTGCGCATGCTCTGGCGCGGCTGGCGGCAGAAGGCCGAGCTGCGCTTCCTCGGTCATTCGCGCACGCCGCTCGGGCCGCGCTGGATCGACCGGCCGCTGGCCGCCGTCCTGCGCCTGCGCGGCGACGTGGTGCCGGATTTCCGCATCCTCGATTACCTGGTCGCCCTCGGCAGTACCGATCGCAGCCCGGCGCTGGATGGCTCGCCCGGCAACGAGGAACGCCTCAAGCGGGATCTCGCCGAACTCGGGGTGTTCGATACGCGCATGGCCGTCTACCAGTTTCTGCGGCTGCGCCCCATGGCGCGCATGGGCTTTTCCGGTTTCGAGGGCCGTCACTACAGCCTATTCGAGGACCTGCGCGGCGATCTCGGGCGGGCGGTCGATCTCCAGGGGCTGCTCTGCGCGCTCGCCTACAAGTACATCGTCGCCGGCGGCATCGGCCACGGGCACATCCCCGACACCCGCTTCGTGGAAAGCGAACGGCGCCAGGTCGTGTTCGCCGCGGCGATCGGGTTGCCCGCCTTCTACGTGCGCCGTGATACCGACAATCGTTTCCTGCGGCGGGTGCTGGAGCGTACCGCCCGCGTGCGTCCGAGCCGCCGCTACCGGCGGTACCTGAAGGTGCCGTTGGCGGAGTACCGTAAGGCGCTGCTGCGCCTTGTGCTGGACGACGGTGCGGATCTCGTGGAGGGACTCGGACTGGAGGCGACGATGCGCGATCTGCGTGAACGCCTCGAGCAGCCCGAACGCCTGTCGGCCGCCGCGCGGCTGAGTGCCGGAATCCTCACCGAGGCCGGGGCGCGTTCCCCCCTGTCACTCACCGGTGCCGAGTTCAACCGCGCCGCGGAACGCTACTACCGGGGTCCGCTCAAGCAGCATCACCTGCACGAAGGGCTCGCCTGCCTGGAGAGCGATCTGCGTGCGCTGGACGCCGACCGGGTGCGCGAACCCGCCTACGGGCATGCATTGCACGCGCTGCTGGGCGAGCGTCCGGCGGTGGACTTCCTCGAGAGGATCCGGCCGGCACTGCTGCGCGAGAGTCCGCGCGAGGACGATCTCTACCGGCTGATCTGTCTGCTGTTGACCAGTATCCATCGTGACACGGCGCGCGCCGACGCCGCGTTGGAACCCGGGAGGGAAGATGACGAGGTACCGCCACCAGTACGTCGAGCGGGAAACGGGTAGAGTCCGCACGGAGGCGATCTTCGCCGATCGCCTCGTGCGCACCTTGTATTCGACCGCGCGCGAGAGTGCGCCGGCGCTGTTCCGCGCGCTCACCGGGCGGCGCGCATCGGGGCTGCTCGGCTACCTGAACTATGACCTGTCTCTGGGTGCGCACCTCTCGGGAGGCAAGGGTTTTCTGCGACGCCTGGGCGTGGATCTCGGCGAGTGCGTGGATGAACCGGCCGTCCTCGATACCGTGCGCAAGGTGTTCGAGCGGCGTATCCGCTACTGGGAGTGCCGCCCGATGCCCGCCGACCCGCGTGTCGCGGTCTCGCCGGCGGACGCGCGCGTGCTGGTGGGCTCGCTGTGCGAGACCTCGGCGCTGTTCCTCAAGGGCAAGTTCTTCGACTACGAGGAACTCCTCGGTCCCGACCGGCGCCGGTGGTTGCAGGCGTTCTACGGCGGTGACTGGGCGGTGTTCCGCCTCACGCCGGAGAAGTATCACTACAACCACACCCCGGTCGCGGGGCGGGTCGTGGACCACTATGACCTGCCGGGCGACTACCACTCCTGCAACCCCGCGGCGGTGATCGCGCTGGCGACGCCGTATTCGAAGAACCGCCGCGTGGTGACCGTCATCGATACCGATGTGCCGGGCGGGACCGGGGTCGGACGGGTCGCGCTGATCGAGGTGGCGGCGCTGATGATCGGCGACATCGTGCAGTGCTACAGCGAGGTGCGCTACGAACGCCCGCGTCCGGTGGGGCACGGCATGTTTCTGGGCCGGGGCGCGCCCAAGAGCCTGTACCGCCCGGGCAGCAGCACGGACGTGGTGCTGTTCCAGCGCGGGCGCGTGCGCTTCGACGCGGATCTGGTGCGCAACCGCGCCGACGCCCGGGTCGCCAGCCGCTTCTCGCTTGGATTCCAGGCGCCGCTCGCCGAGACCGAGGTGCGCGTGCGCTCCTCGATCGCGCGCCGTATAGCGTAGCGCGGGACGATCGTCATGGATCGGCCCATCACCGGAGCGGGGTGGGGCGCCGCGACCGCGGCGCGCAACGAATCGGCCCAGGATCTCGAGGAGGTGTCGCGATGACCACCGGAATCTTCGTCACCGTGCTCGCCGTGGTGTTCGGCGCGCTCCTTGCCTGGGGGTTTCGCACACTCCCCGGGGAACGCTGGCAGATCCTGGCCACGATTCCCCTCGGCAAGGGGGTCGACGGGTCCTGGCGCGGACTCAATCTGACCTATTACGGGCTGCTCTCGGCGATCGCCTATGCGGTCGCGTTGGCACTGCTGTTTATCCTCACCGGCGCCGTCGGGGTACCGGTGTTCGCCACCCTCGTCGTGTGTCTCGCCACGTTGTCGGTCTGCGTGCCGGCGGCCGGGCTGGTGGCGCGCGTGGTGGAGCGCAAACGCCATACCCTGAGCGTGGCCGGCGCGTTTTTCGTCGCGGTACCCCTGTCGCCCGTGGTCCTGTGGCTGACCGATTATCTGCTCGCCCGGCCCATGGGGTACCGGTTGCCGCTGCTCGCCATGCTCGCGGCGATGGCGATCGCCTACGCCGTGGGCGAGGGCCTCGGGCGCCTCGCCTGCATCAGTTTCGGCTGCTGCTACGGGCGTTGCGTCGCCGATGCGCCGCCGCCGGTGCGCCGCCTGTTCACGCGCTGGCACTTCCGATTCTCGGGGGCGACGAAGAAGATCGCCTATGCGAGCGGGCTGCAGGACGTGGCGGTCGTCCCGGTCCAGGCGCTGACCGCCGTGCTCTATGTGGCCACCGCGCTCGTGGGCGTGGCGCTCTTCCTGCACGCCCATTACCTGGCCGCCTACGTGCTGGTGCTGACGGTCACGCAGGTTTGGCGGGTGGTGTCCGAGACCCTGCGCGCCGATTATCGCGGCGGCGGCCGCCTCTCGGCCTACCAGATCATGTCCGCGCTCGCCGCGTTCGTCGGCATCCTGATCGGCCTCGCGCTGGCCGGAGCGCCGGCGCCGACGCCGACGCCGGTGCTGTCCGCGGGCCTGCGCGTGCTCTGGCACCCGGGCGTGCTGTTGTTCGTGCAGGCCTGTTGGCTGGCGATCTTCCTGCACACCGGGCGCAGCATGGTCACGGAGGCCAGCGTCTTGCTGCGCGTGCGCCGCGAGCGCGTCTGAATCCCGCGCGGGCGGATCGGCGGTGCACCCGGGAGGCGGGTCAGCGCTCGATCATGTAGAGGAAGTCGATCCCGCTCTCGACGCCGGTCTCGGTCACCATGCTCCAACGCCTGCTCAGTTTGTAGCGGACGCGGAAGATATTGCCGGGCTGGAACAGCGACGTGGTGTACTGCACGTAGAGGCGCGGCGAGAGGTATTTTCCGAGTACCAGGGACGCACTCGGTCCGCTCGTCGCACTCGAAGTCCCGGCGTTCGCGACACCCGGGGGCGGGCCGGGTACCGTGGGCGGCGCGGGGGTGGTGGGGATGCCGCCGGACTCGATCTGCGCCTCCTGCAGGTCGAGCAGGGAGCCGAGACGTCCGAGCAGCAGGTTGGCGCCGCCCAGCCCCAGACTGGTGGCCGCGTTGGACAGCGCCGCCCCCTGCGCGGCGGAGGCCTGGTCGACGGGGCGTCCGAGTAAGAAGTAGGAGAGGATGTCGGACTGCGACAAGGGCGGGGTGGAGAACAGTGTGAGCTTCGGTCGCTTGACGGTACCGCGCACGCGGATGCCCGCGGTCACGTCGCCCACTTGGCGCACCGACTCCAGGTCGAGCCCGGGATCGTCGATGGGTCCGCCCGCGAACAGCAACCGGCCCTGCACGATCTTCAACTCCTGTCCGTAGGCCTTGTAGATCCCGTCGACGATCTTCAACTCGCCCTGGCCCAGCGTGGGCTTGCCCGGCTCGTCGATCGCCAGCACCCGGCCGGTAATGCCGCCCTCGAAGCCGTGTGCACGGAACCGCACGCGATCGCCGAGAACGAGGCGCAGCCGCGCGTGGATGCGCCAGGCGGTCGGCGGGGTCGCGGGCCGGGCGGCGCCGACGATGACCACGTCGGGCGAGGCGTGGACCGCACTCCGCGGCATGCGCAGATCGAGGCTCGCGCGCGGCATGCGCACGGTGCCGGACAGATGCAGGTCTCGACCGGCGATGCGCAGGTCGAGGGCGGGCGAGATCCAGGCGCGCGCGCTCGGGAGATCGACCGCCTCGAAGTCGTTGCCCGTGACGCGCAGGCGCGCGTCCCAGCGGCCGCCGGGACCCGGTCGCGCGGCGCCCGAGATCGCAAGTCTCCCCTTGCCGGAGCGGGCGCCGCCGGTCACCGTCACGGCGTTGGCGCCCGTACCGTGCGCGCGGATCTGCAGTTCGGTGAGCCGGATCCCGAGCGCCGGCAGTTCGGCCCCGGCATCCGTCAGCGCGGCACGGCCGGTGAGTACCGGGTGGCGGGCGCGCCCGGCCAGGCGCAGGTCGGCCTTCAAATTGCCGTGCACCTTCTGCATCTGCGGGAACAGCAGGCCGATCCAGGCGAGGTGACGGAAGTTTGCGCGCACGGTGCCGCGCAGGGCGCGCCGTCGCCAGGGTCCTCGCGCCCCCCGTGCGCCCAGCGTGAGGTCCGCGCCCAGCGAATCGCCGTCGGCGAGCGCGAGATCCAGCCGCCCCTGCAGGGTGTCCGGGCGGAGTCGCAGGTGCGCGACGATCGCCCGGTAGCCGATGCGCCCGCCGCCGGCCGCCGCGGGATAGCGCAGGAGTCCGGGGCCGGCCCGCAGCCGCGCCGCCCCGGTCAAGATCCCGGCGGCGGTCGAGTCGAGTCGTGCGTCGGCGTCGAGCGTGCCGGACAGCCGCGCGTCGTCCACCAGCAACGGGTCGAAGGCGGCGAGCGGCAGCCGGCGCGCCTGCATCGTGACGCGCCAACCGCCGCCCCGGCGCCCCTGCACGGCGGCACACAAACGCCCGTCCCCGCCACGCCAGCAGGCCCGTCCCATCTTCACCGCGCCGCCGCCGAGCGTGATAGGGACGCCGCCCGCGAGGCGCCACGGGGTGCCGTGTTCGGGCACCCACTCGGCGCGCTTCAGCCGCCCGCGCCACCGTGCGCCGGACCAGCCTCCGGTGGCGTCGATTGCGGCCCGTAGCGTCGGGGTGACCAGCTTCGCGTTCCAGTCCTGCCGGGCGGCGGTGCCCGTCACCGTCAACCCGGCGCGGGTCGCGTGAAACGCCCCCGAACGCAGGTCTTCGGCGGTGATCGCGACGTGGACCGGCTGGTCGTCTCGAATCCCGATCTCGATGCGCGCATCGAACGCCTTCGCCGCGGCGGAACCGATCCGCACGTCGCCGGCGCGCAACGACGCGGTCGCAATCGGCGCCGCGCGCACCCCGCGCAGGGATCCTTCCGCGCTCAGGTCACCGCTCGCGCCCGGCAGCAAGGCGGCGAGGTGCGGGGCGCGCACGCGCCAACGCAACGCCCAGCGCATACCGACCGCCCCCGAGGCCCACACGCGCGCATCGCCGACGCGTACCGCGAACCTCGGCAGTGTCAGGCCCCGCCCGTCGACGCCGCCCTGCAGATCACCCCGGACCGGATAGTCGCGGAGCGTGCCCCGCAGGGAGGCGATGTGCAACCGCGCCTGGAGGCGGCCGTCGCGCAATCGCCCCGACAGGTGCACGTCGGCGGACAGCTTGCCCGGCCATTCGGGCCAACGGGCGCCGGGGTCGAGGTCGGCGGCGTGCAGGTTCAGATCCAGGTCGCGCCGTGGGCGCCACGTCGCGCTGCCGGACCCGCTCACTCGGCCGTCCAACAGGTTCGCCGCCAAGTTTTGCAGGAGCAAGCCGTTGCGATCGCCGCGCCCGGAGGCCCGCCAGTCGCCCGCCGGGATGCGCCGCCCGCCGAGTCGAAAGGCGAGGCGGAACCGGTAGTCGCCGGGGGTGCCTTCGACCTCGAGGTTCCCGCTGCGGCTGGTATAGACCGGCGTGCCCGCGATCGGCCAGGCGAGCCGGTTCCACCGCGCGCGCAGCCGCCCCCGGGCGGCCCCGGAGGACGCGTTCCAAGTCCCGTCGACGGTGATCCGCCGCCCACCCGGAGCGGTGGCGACCAGGGGTGCCAGGCGCCACCGGCCGTTGCGGTGCGCGAGATGGAACCGGGCGCGCACCTTCGGCGCATCGGCCGGCGCGACCCCGGCGGTGCCCGTCAACCGGAAGTCGGCTCCGACGCCTTGCGCGCGCAGTCGCGCGGTGATCGTCGCCCGGGGCCAGTCCGGATTCCATTGCTGTGGATCGAGCGCCGGGAGTCGCACCTCGGCGCGCCAGCGGCGCGCCCCCAGCGGCTCGTCGATGCGTCCGTGAAGGCGCATGCGCAACGCACCGGTTACGCGCTGCTCGAAGGCGAGCCGCATGAGTGTCCCATGGATGCGACCGGTGCCTTCCACCGGCGGATGGTCTTTCAGCCGGAGGGTCCACCGGAGCCGCAGGTCCACCGGGAAGGGGCGCCGCAGGGCCAGGGTGCCGGTCACCGTGAGCGCGCCGCGCGGCGCACGCACGTGTAGGCGGGTGATCCGTATCCGGCGCGGGCCGGCGCGCGCATGCAGCACGATTTCGTCGAGATGCAGCGGCGCCGCGGCGCCGCGGCGCACCGTCAACCCACGGACACTCGCCTCGTCGACGATGAGGGTCACGGGCGGATGCAGGGCCGCGGGCGCCGTCGCGCGCGATGGCCCCGGGTGCGCGCCGGGGAGGCGTACCGAGACCCCGTCGAGCGTCAGGCGCGTGATGTGCACGGTGTTGCGGAACAGGGCGCGTGGGCGCCACTCGAGCACGAGTCGTCGTATCGCGACGGCGCCCGCGCCGCTCCGGTAACGCACGCCGTCGAGTTCCAGCGGGCCGAGCAGTCGCCCGGAGACCCGCTCGACGCGCAGGTCGCCGCGCAGCGCCGTGCCCGCCAACGCCAGTGACCAGCGTGCCCCGGTCGTGGTAGCGACCAGGAAGACGAGCGCCCCGCAGAGCGCCGCGAGGACCCCGAGCAGCACGAAGGCCGTGGTGCGCCGATTCACAGGTCGGGTCCCATCGAGAATTGCACGCGCATCGGCGCGCCCGGCAGATCCAGGGCCCACCCGAAGTCGATCCGGATCGGGCCGATCGGGGAGTGCCAGCGGATCCCCACGCCCGCGCCGCGATCGAGTTTTCCGCCGAAGCCGTTGAGGGCGTTGCCCGCGTCGTAGAACGCCGCCAGGCCCCAGCGCCGCCACACGCGGTGCTCGTATTCGATGCTGCCGACGAACAGGTAACGCCCGCCGATCACCCGCCCTCCGGCGTCGGTGGGACCGAGCGACTGATAGGTATAGCCGCGCACGCTCCGGGCGCCGCCGGCGAAGAAGCGTTGCGAGGCGGGCAGGGTGCTGAACCGCGGGACCCAGGCCAGGCCCAGTTCCCCGCGCAGCAGCACGCGCCCCGCCCCGAACAGCGGATAGACGGTTCCGGCCTTGAGCAGTGACTCGATAAACGTGGCGTCGGAACCCACGCGGCGCACGCTGCCGTGTACGTCGAGGCTCAACCGGTAGCCGCGCAGGGAATAGAATTCACCGCGTTTTTTGACGTACTGCCAGGCGACACCCGGCATCAGCAGGAATGAATCGCCGGATTGATCGCCGACACGGAACTGCTCGTGCCGGAAGGTGAGATAGAGATTCTCCTGAAGCAGTCCGCGCACGCGCTGCACCGTCGCCGAGGCGTTCTGCGAGTGGATGACGCTGGTGTCGGTGCGCTGGTTGAAGATGCCGGTCGAGGCGACGAACTGGTCGGTCAACGGGCGGCTGAGCGGGATGACGTAACGCCCGGTCAGGCTGTTGCCGATCTGCGAGACCTTCAATTCGACGCCCGCGTGGTGGCCGCGGCGCCCGATCCGGCGCCGCGCCCAGCCGAGGCTGATGCGCGCCCCGGTGTCGGTGCCGTAGCCGATGCCGGCGGTGTACTTCGATGCCGGCCGGGGCTTCAGGTAGACGGTGATCGGCACCGCCTTCCCGCGCGCCCGATTCCGAAGCGGCTGCACCTCCACCTCCTGGAAATAATCGCTGTCGCTGAGCGCATTCTGCAACTCCTGGAGCTTGGCGGTCGAGTAGAACCGCCCGGCGTGGAACGGGAGGTAGCGGCGCAGGAAGGAGGGATCCAGCACGTCCTGGCGGAAGGTGATCGGTCCGAAGCGGTAACGCGGTCCGGTGTCGAAACGCAGGATCACGTCCGCAAAATAACGCCGCAGGTCGATACGGATCTCGTGGCGCGTGAACCGGGCGTCGAGGTAGCCGCGCACTGCGGCGAGCCGGGCGAGGAGCTTCTTGGCGCGCGCGTAGCGCGGTTGGACCAGGGGTTCCCCCCGGTGCAGCGGCAACTCGCGCAGCAGCCTCCGGAACGCCGGGTCGTCGCGTCCGGCGCCGAGCACCTCGATGTCCAGGCGGCGGATGCGCAACGGCGGTCCGGGCTCGATCCGGAAACGGGCGATCCAGGCCCCGTCGCGCCGGAGCAGTTCACGGCGGATGACCGGGCGGTAGTAGCCGAACGGTGCGAGCGCCTTGCGGATCTGGCCGGGGGCCTCCGAGAACAACCGCCGCACCCGCGCCTCGGTCAGACGCGGATCGTCCTTCTGCTGCTCCAGCGAGAGGAACGCGAAGACGTTCGTGCGCAGCCGTCCGTTGACACCGTGCACCTCGACGGTGAGCGGGACGCCGGCGTAGGCGGGGGCGAGAACCAGCGCCAGCAGCAGCGCCGCCCAGCGCACGGATCGCCGTGCATACACCGGCGCGCGTGCCCCGATCCGTGCCGCGCCCGGCATTCAGTGCCCGCGCGGCGGGAGGGGGGGATGCGCGCCGGGCCGGCCGTCGGGGTGTCGCCGCCCACACCCGTACGCGGGCCGGAAGGCGACGGGTCGGCGGAGCGGAGGCGTTGTGCGGGGCATCGGTGCGCGCCGTGTCATATCGGGAAGCGGGCCGAACCCATAATGCCACGAACCCGCCGCGCCCGTCCCGGTAGGGCCGGGCTCGCCCGGCCGGCATCGCGGACCATGGGTAATCGCGGCGGGGTCCCAAACGTTGTCGGCGGGCCGAGGCCCGCCCTACCGGGATTCGCGCATCCCCGTACCTAGCGCATCGGGACGGTGAAGACCCGATGTCCCCTCGCTACGCGCCATGGAGGGGGAAGCGAAGGCGCGCAGTCCCCGGTAGGCGTAGGGCGCGGGCGTGTGGGCGAAGTGGCGAAGGGGGCGAGAGGGCCCGAAGCCGCGGAGGCGACATGCGAGCGCATCCGAAACGCCGTAGAGCCGTTGTGGAAGTCGTCGCGGGGGGCTTCCCAACGAGGAAGTCCGCAGCGGCGACGGACGCAGGGCGGCCGGGACCCGAAAGCTTGTCGCGTAGGCGAGTCGATGTTGGGACATCCCAGTCCCAAAATCTTTCCCGAGGCGGCGACGCTCTTGAAAGACGTCGCCGCGGGGATTCCTCACCCGATCTGTGCCGGGACTCCTTCCGGGGCGCATGCAGTGCACCGGCGCGACGCGGACTGCGATCGGTGCGCGGGGCCCGGCCGGGTCAGGAGCGGGGGAAGTCGACCGGTGCCGCCATCGCCGGGTGCCGTGGTGCGGCATCGTCCGCCGGCACCGCACGCGGTGTGGGCCGCGGTGTGGGCCGCGGCGCCCGGGTGCCGGCGCCCGGGTCGGTGGGCGGTGCCGATTGGATGGGAAACTCGCTGGTCGGGTCGGCGGTCGGTTCCAGGACCTGTCCGGCCAGGGCGTGGGCGCCCCGGGCCAGGTGTTCGTGCAGCGCGCGCTGGCTCGTGCCGGCCTCGACGGCCAGCTTCGCGGTGCGCGTGAAATGGCGGTGGACCTGTTTACGGAACGCCGCATAGCCTTTGGTTACAGCGCCGAGTTCGCGCTCCAGTTCCTTCCTGCGACGCACATCGTCGCCGGTCCCGCGGCCCAGGTAGAAGCCGGCCGCGATCCCCACCAAGAGGCCGCCCAGGGCCGCCGCCAGCATCCAGAGCAGAGGTTGGTTCATGTCAGGCATCCATTCGGTCCGGGATGGTCGATCGCGCGGCCGCGGGTCGGGCCGTCCCCCGTAGCCCGGATAGCGGCCGGTCCGGGCGCGGCTTTACCGCCTCCGAAAAACCATCCTGATCAGGGAAGAGACAGCACCGACCCGCAGCGTGCGAAGTGGAATGTACAACTTGAACTTGGATCGTTTCCGTCTTGACTCAGGGGCCCACTTTTGCTTGCCCCACCCCCCTCGTGATACCGCACCTCTCGCCCCCCTCGTGACACCGCACCCCCTCGGCCCCCCCTCGTGACACCGCTCCGCGGTGTCACGCCTTCCGGGCCGCTCCGCGGCACGAACTCACGCATACCAGCCGTACCCGGCCGGTGGGGAGGTTCCGCATCATGCCCTGCTTGATGCGGCGGGTTTTGTCGCGGTGGCGCTTCCAAGCCGAATCTCGACGCCAGAGAAAGTGCAGCCGCAGATGGGTGACACCGCAGAGCGGTGTCACCAGATTAGCGAGGCGGCCACCCATATTGCTCACTCACCCCCTCCCCCCTCGTGACACCGCTCTGCGGTGTCACGCATCTGCAGGCGCTCTGCGCCACAACGGCCTACCAATGGGTAAACACCTCAAGCAACCCCGTCTCTCCCGCATAATTTCGCGCACTGGACCAGCGCCAATGTTCGGGCCGATCCACATACCCGCGTTTTACCGGATTATTGTGAATGTAATCCAGCTTTTGCCTCAATATCACTTCATTCTCAATGATCTGTGGATGCGATCCTTCCTGCCAAAATTGATGTGCCCGGTCATTGCGATGCGCTTTGCAGGAAAACCGCATACGCTTCAATAGTGCTTCCGCCCTATTCGCTTCCAGCAGGTCAATGGTTTCCCGCGCTGTGTATGACTTGAAGCCGCTCCAGATCGACGGCAGATTTTCCGCCTGGGCGACCGCATGCAGATGGTTTTCCAGCACGACATAGCCGTAGAGTTTCAAGCCCTTGTGCTCGCCAAGATAACGCCACGAATCGAGCAGGATGGCTACTACCTCCCGGCGAGTGAAGACGGGCAGCCATTCCACTACTGTGCAAGTCAGAAAGTGCGGTTGATTGTGCCCGGCAAAGCGGTAGCGGCTCCTTGCCATGGTGCGGGTCCCTCCGGTATTTCCCGGCGCAGAGCGCCTGCAGACGGGTGACACCGCAGAGCGGTGTCACCAGACAACCACGCGACTTCACCCGTGACTTGTCCCGCAACCCCGCTTCGGGGATGGTGGTCCGAAAACCGTCGCTCACCGAGTATTCCGGTTCGGCCAGCCTCGCCGTCGCACAGCGCCGGATCATGTTCCGCGTCCCCGCGCCGCAGGCCTGATGACACCGCAGAGCGGTGTCATCAGGCGCGAGAGGCGTCGCGCGCGTCGCGGCGTCGGGCCTCGACGCGCGCCCGAAGGACGGACTCCCCTCGTGACACCGCTCTGCGGTGTCACGCCTCCCGGGCCGCTCCGCGGTACGAATCCACCCGTGCCGGCCGTGTTCTCCCTGTGGGCGGTTTCTGCATCGTTTGCTGCCGATGCCTGTTTCTTGGTGATCGGCGCTTCCAACCTTGTCGATGGCCGGGATCCTCTGACGCTCTGCGATCAGGTACCGGAAACCCCCTCGCGCACATCCCGGGCGAGTCGCGCGGGGTCGTCTCCGGCGTGCGCCGTTACGACCGTGACGCCGGCCCGTTCTTCGGCATTCAGCGGTTCGAGTCCGGCTTGCTGGCGGCGCAATACCTCGAGGTCGGCTTCCGAGGCGTCGCGCCCGCCGCGGCGCCGGGCCTCGACGCGCGCCCGAAGGACGGACTCCGGGACGTGCAGTTCCAGTACTAGGACGGGCACGCCCGACCGTCGTGCCAGGGCGTAGAACGGTGCTCGCCGGTCACGTTTCAGGAAGGTGGCGTCGACGATGACCGGATGGCCCGCGGCGAGCACCGTCTCGGCGAGTTCCGCCAAGCGTGCATAGGTGGCGCGGTCCGCTTCCGGGGTGTAGATCCCTCCGCCCGGGCTCGACCCCGATGGTTCGTCGGCCGCCAGGGCGAAGAGGCGCTTGCGTTCCACGTCTGAGCGCAGCCGTATGGCGCCGAGCCGTTCGAGCAGTTCCTGGGTGACGGTGGTCTTGCCGGCGCCGGACGGTCCGTAGGTGAGCAGCAGGAACGGCCGCTCCGGCGCCGCGGCGCGTGTCGCGAACGCGAGATAGCCGCGGCAGGTGTCCAGCGCCTGCGCCCGTTCCGCTGCATCCAGGTCGTCCTGCGCGGCGCGGATCGCGGCCACCTTGGCGCGCACCAGCGCGCGGTAGGTTCGGTAGTAGCGCAGCAGTGCGAGTCCGGCGTAGTCTCCGGTGTGCTGGAGGTAGGCATTCAGGAAGCGCCGCCCCAGGTCGGCGCGCCCGCGATCCTCCAGGTCCATGTCGAGAAACGCGCATTCGCTGATGACGTCGATCCAACGCAACGCTTCGTTGAACTCCAGGCAGTCGAAGATCACCACGTCGTCATCCACCCAGGCCATGTTGCCCAGGTGCATGTCGCCGTGGCACTCGCGGATGAACCCGCCGGCCTTGCGCGCCCGAAACGTCGCCCGGTGGCGGCGATACTCCTCGTCGCTCCATTCGCGCAGGGCGGCGAGCCGTTCCCGCCCGGCGGCATCCGGGAGCAACGGTTCGATCTGGAGGAAGTTCTCGCGTACCGGCCGGTGGACCTGCTCCGGGTCGCCGAACGGCTGCTTCGGACTTGCGCGTTCGATCGTCCCGTGGAAGGCCGCCACCACGGCTGCGATGCGCTCGATCTGCGTGCGGCTCACGGCGTCACGCGCGAGCAGGCGGTCGAGCAGCCTGTCCTGCGGGAACTGGCGCATGCGCACCGCGTACTCGAACGGCTCGCCGCCGCCGTTGAGCACCGGCGCCTGCGCCGTGCCGCCGATCGCCACCACGTCGCGGTAGAGGTGCGGCGCGAGCCGGCGGTTCAGGCGCAACTCCTCCATGCAGAAGAAGCGCCGGCGATCGAGGGTCGAGAAGTCCACGAAGCCGAGATCGACCGGCTTCTTGATCTTGTAGGCCCAGTCGCCGGTGAGGAGGACCCAGGAGATGTGGGTCTCCAGTACGGTGACCGCCGTGACCGGGTGGTCGTAGCGGGCGGGATTCTGCAGGGCGCGGATCAGTGCCGGTTGGGGTGACATGTGCGGTCCTCCACCGTTCTGCACCGTGGTCCCGTTAGGGTATCATGGGTGCCGGCCGCCGCTTGGCGATCTCCGCGGCGCCCGATCTCCGCAGCGGGCGCAAGCCCCCTCCACCCCGATCCGGCCCGATCCGGTCCCGATATGACACGACGCAAGCGCCCCACGGGCAAGAGGCCGTCGCGACGGAAGAGTGCGGCGCGACCGCGACGGCGCAACGGCGGAAAGAAGCGCCGTTGGATCCTGTGGGCGACGGCGGGCATGGCGCTGGTCGCGCTCGCCTACGTTCTCTATCTGGATCACACCATCCGCA
The DNA here is from genome assembly GCA_002897735.1 of bacterium BMS3Bbin13. GTDB lineage: Bacteria > Pseudomonadota > Gammaproteobacteria > 21-64-14 > 21-64-14 > BMS3Abin12. The sequence goes on from BDTW01000038.1 coordinate 57,204, forward strand.
GCCGGTTCGAGGCCAAGCGCTGGTCGCTCCCGGCCCGGGTCTATGCGCGGCCGCTCGATCTGTACCCGGGGATGGCGCTGAGTGCCCGGCAGTTCGCGTTCGAACTGCGTGCACTGGGTTACCGGCGGGTGGCCGACCCGGCTGCGCCGGCCACCTACGCCCGGCGCGGCGGCGAGTACCGGTTCGTGACACGGGAGTTCACGTTCTGGAACGGCGACCAGCCCGCGCACCGGGCGGTGGTGCGGTTTGCGGGCGGACACGTGCGCGGACTCACGAACTTCTCCGGCGGGTCCCTGGCGCTGCTGCGCATGGACCCGGTTCAGATCGGCGACCTCTATCCGTCACGCGCCGGGGACCGCATCCTGGTGCGGATCACGCAGGCGCCATCCTTGTTGGTGCGCGGGCTGGTCGCGGTGGAGGATCGCGGCTTCTATCACAACTTCGGTGTCGAGCCCAAGGCGATCCTGCGCGCGTTCATCGCCAATCTGCGCGCCGGGCGCGTCGTGCAGGGCGGCAGCACCATCACCCAGCAATTGGTGCGCAACTTCTTCCTGAGCAACCGGCGCTCGCTGCTGCGCAAGGCCAAGGAGGCCGTGATGGCGATACTCCTGGACCTGCATTACCGCAAGCGGCAGATCCTCGAGGCCTATATCAACGAGGTCTACCTCGGCCAGTCCGGGGCGCGTTCGATCCACGGCTTCGGGCTCGCGAGCCGCTTCTACTTCGACCGGCCGCTGTCGCGGCTCGACGCGCCGCGGCTTGCACTGCTGATCGGCTTGGTGAAGGGCCCTTCCTACTACGACCCGCGGCGCCATCCGCGTCGCGCCCTGGCCCGGCGCAACCTGGTGCTCGATGTCCTGCGCGCGCAGGGGGTGATCGGCACCGCCGAGGCCGCCGCCGCCCGGCGCGCACCGCTCGGCGTGGTGCCGACTCCGCGACCGCTGACCGCGTATCCGGCGTTCTGGGACCTGATGCGTCGGCAACTGTTGCGCGACTACCGTGAACGGGACCTGCGCACGGCGGGGCTGCGTATCTTCACGACCCTCGATCCGCTGGTGCAGGCCGCCGCCGAACGCGCGTTGGATCGCGAGGCGCGGATCCTCGAGCGACGCCGTCGTCTGCCGCGCGGCAGTTTGCAGGGCGCCGTGGTGGTCACCTCGGTGGCCGGCGGCGAGGTGCTGGCGGTCGTGGGCGGGCGCGAGGCCCGTTATGCCGGCTTCAACCGGGCGCTCGACGCCGTGCGCCCGGTCGGTTCCCTGATCAAGCCCGCGGTCTACCTGACGGCCCTGCGTGATCCGCGGCGCTATACGCTCGCCACCCTGATCGACGACGCCCCCATCCGCATCAGAGATCCGGACGGCGGGATCTGGGCGCCGCGCAACTATGATCGCAAGTCCCACGGCGAGGTGCCGCTGTACGCGGCGCTCGCCCATTCCTATAACCAGGCCACGGTCCGCCTGGGTATGGAGGTGGGTGCGGCCCACGTCGTCGACACGCTGCACCGGATGGGCATCGAACGCCCGCTGCGCCCGTATCCGTCGTTGTTCCTGGGGGCGGTGTCGCTCTCGCCGCTGGAGATCGCCCGGATGTACGAGACCCTCGCCACCGGCGGGTTCCGCGTGCCGCTGCGCGCCATCCGCGCCATCCTCGACGCCGATGCCCACCCGCTCCAGCGTTACCCGCTGCGCATCCGGCAGGTGCTGGAGCCGGCGCCCGCTTTCCTCGTGGACAGCGCCCTGGAGAAGGTGGTCGAGGTGGGCACGGCGCGCGGTCTGTCGCACTGGCTGCCGGCCGGCCTGACGGCGGCGGGCAAGACCGGCACCACCGGCGGCCTGCGCGACAGTTGGTTCGCGGGGTTCACCGGCAACTACCTGGCGGTGGTCTGGCTCGGTCGTGACGACAACCGCCCGACGGGACTCAGCGGGGCGCAGGGGGCCCTGCGGGTCTGGGGTGTGCTGATGTCCGGGATCTCCGCGCAGCCGCTGCGCTTGGCGCTTCCCACCGGCGTGGATCTCGCCTGGATCGATCCGCGCTCCGGCCTGCGTACCGCCGCGGGTTGTGCGGGTGCCGTACAATTGCCGTTCATCGACGGTTCCATCCCTGTCGGGACTACGGGTTGCTCGGGTGGAGTGGGTCACTGGCTGCGGGGGCTGTTCCGATGAACGCGTTGCGCCGGTCGTGGATCGTGGTCCTCGTGACGTTGGCCGGGTGCGCCGGCGTCGGTCGCCCGCCGTCGCCCGCCGCACCGTCCCCCCCGGTGCCTTCGCGCGGCGAATTGCCCGTGCCGCCCGGCCCGGCGGCGGGGCCGCACGCCGCCGTGGCGGCGCTGGTCGACGATGCCGGGCGCCGGGTCCGGGCGGGGCGCCTCGAATCGGCCGCCGCCGATCTCGAACGGGCGTTGCGCATCGAGCCGGGCGATGCGTCGTTGTGGCAACGACTGGCGCAACTGCGCCTGCGACAGCGGGAATACCGGCAGGCCGAGCAGTTGGCGCGGCGCTCGCTGCTTGCGGCCGGTGCGGATACGGCCCTGTCCGCGGCCGGCTGGCGCATCATCGCCGCGGCGCGTCGTGCCGAGGGCGATGAATCCGGCGCGCGCCGAGCCGCGGCGCGAGCGAGCGCCCTGGACGGACATTGAGGCGGAATCGGGGAGTTGCAGTTACACTATGGGAACAGCGAATGGAGGCGCAGGGGCTGTAGCGGCCTTTTCGGCTGCGGTGCACGCTTCTCATTCACCCCTTCGGGGTACCTTCTCTCTGGAGAGAAGGGGAAGGGGTGGCCGGCCTGCGATTGCGGTGAGGGGAGGAAGGCCGTAGGTGTTGTCGCCGCCTGCGCCCGCAGAGTACTCCCTTCATCCGGCTCTTCGGGCCGCCTTTTCCCCGAGAGGAGGAAGGGGAGGGGGTGTGGCCTGTGCAGCCGCGCCATTTCAGGGGAGGCGGGGTGACGGTCTATTCGGTCGACAAACTGATTGCCCAGGCACGCCAACTCGCCGCCGATTACAAACGTGCGACCGGCAAGCCGCTTGCCGGTGTCAGCGCCGAGGTCGCCGAGTACGACGCCGCGCGGTTGCTGGATCTCGAATTGTGTCGGGAACACAAGGGCGGCTACGATGCGATCGGGCGCGGGTCGCGCGAGGGTCTGCGGGTGCAGATCAAGGGCCGCGTCATCTTCGACGAGCACAAGTCCGGCCAGCGCATCGGGCAGCTCAGGGTGGATCAGGAGTGGGACCGTCTGGTGCTGGTCCTGCTCGACGAGCACTTCGAGCCGATGGAAATCTACGAGGCGGATCGCAAGAGGGTGCTGGAGGAGATCGTGCACAGTGGCGCGAGCGGGCGCAGAAAACGCGGCGCGATGTCGGTCGCGCGCTTTCGCAATATCGCGCGGCTGGCGTGGGTCCGTGAGCGCGGCGTAGAGGAGGGCGAGGTCTGGGACAACCGCGACACACGCTGATCCGTGCCCGTCGCGGCGGCAGGCCGGGCGCGTGTTGAGCCTGCGCGAACTGCTGGGCGGCGAGGGGCCGCTGGCGCGCGAGGTGCCCGGCTTCGCGCCCCGTGTCCAGCAGCAGGCCATGGCCGAGGCGGTGGCCGGTGCGCTCGAGGACCGCTCCGTGCTGATCTCCGAGGCGGGCACCGGCACCGGAAAGACTTATGCGTATCTGGTCCCGGCGCTGCTCTCCGGCGGCAAGGTGCTGGTCTCCACCGGCACCCGAACCCTGCAGGATCAGCTCTTCCATCGCGACCTGCCGGTCGTGCGCTCCGCGCTCGGCGTACCGGTTACGGTCGCGCTGCTCAAAGGGCGCGCGAACTATCTGTGCCTGCACCGGCTGGAGGAGACGGCGGCGAGCGGGCGGTTCCAGGCGCGTGCCGAGGCCGGGCAGCTCCAGCGCATCCGTGCCTGGGCCGGGCGCACGGGCGACGGCGACGTGACGCAACTCACCGGCGTGGCGGAGTCCTCCGGCGTGTGGGGGCGCGTGACCTCCACGACCGAGAACTGCCTCGGCTCGGAATGTCCGCACTACGCGGACTGCTTCGTGGTCAAGGCGCGCCGCGCCGCGCAGGAAGCGGACCTGGTGGTGATCAACCATCATCTGCTGTGCGCGGACATGGCCCTCAAGGAATCCGGCTTCGGCGATCTGCTCCCCGGGGCCGACGGGTTCGTGGTCGACGAGGCCCACCAGCTCCCGGACGTGGCGGCGCGGTTCTTCACCGTCTCGCTCGGTGCGGGGCAGGTATTGGATCTGTGCCGCGACGCGATCATCGGTTCGGCTCGCGCCGCCGGCGACGCCGCGGCGGTGCGCGCGGCGGCGGACCGGACCGAGCGCGCCGTGCGCGACCTGCGCCTGGCGCTGGGCGAGCGCTCGCAGCGCGCCGCCTGGAGGCGCGTCGCGGACCGGGCCGCGGTGCGCGGCGCGGTGGACGAACTGCATGCGGCGCTGGGCGATATGGCGGCGGTGTTCAAGCCCCTGGCGGCAAGCAGCAAGGAACTGGAGGCGCTGGCGCGGCGCTGTGCCGAGCAGCGCCGGCGGCTCGCGGAGGTGACCGGCGTCGGAGAGCCGGATGAATCTCCGGGCGGTTCGGCGGAGGATGAGGGGGAAGAGAACGCGGTCGGGGAGGACGGCGGCGCGGTGCGCTGGTGGGAGACGCACGCCCGCGGCTTCGGCCTGCATCGCACGCCGCTGAACGTCGCGCGGATGTTCCGTTCGCGCATGGACGACTATCCCGCGGCGTGGGTGTTCACTTCGGCGACGCTCGCCGTGGGCGGGGACTTCGAGCACTTCGGTGCGCGCCTCGGGCTGGAGGGCGCGGCCACCGCCCTGTGGGAGAGCCCGTTCGACTATCGGCGCAACGCGCTCCTGTACCTGCCGGCCGGACTGCCGGACCCCAACGCCCGCGGCTACACGCAGGCGGTGGTCGAGGCGGCGCTGCCGGTGTTGGCGGCGAGCGCCGGTCGGGCGTTTCTGCTGTTTACCAGTCATCGCGCCCTGCGCGAGGCCGCGGCGCTGCTTGCGGGGCGCGTCGCCTATCCGCTGCTGGTACAGGGTGAGGCACCGCGCGATGCCCTGTTGCGCCGCTTCCGGGAGTTGGGCGACGCGGTGCTGCTGGGGACCGCGAGCTTCTGGGAGGGCGTGGACGTGCGCGGTTCGGCGCTCTCCTGCGTGATCATCGACCGCCTGCCGTTTGCGCCCCCGGACGACCCGGTGCAGGAGGCGCGCATCGAGGCGCTGCGCGCCGCCGGCGGCAATCCGTTCCTCGAATACCAGATCCCGAGTGCGGTGTTGCAGCTCAAGCAGGGCGTGGGGCGGTTGATCCGAGACCCCGCCGATCGCGGCGTGCTGATGCTGTGCGACCCGCGCCTCAGTGCCCGGTCCTATGGAAAGATCTTTTTGCGCAGTCTCCCGGATATGCGAGTGACGCGCGAGGTGGACGAGGTGCGGGCGTTCTTCGAGTCGCCCGAGGTGGACGAGGCGCAGGCGGACGGACCCGCGGCGGTGATATCGTGAAGCTGCTGGCCATCGAGACCGCGACCGAGGCCTGCTCCGCGGCGCTCGTGTACGACGGTGCGGTGGCGGAACGCTTCGTGATCGCCCCGCGCGAGCATGCGCGGCGGATCCTGGGCATGATCGAGGAGTTGCTGGCGGAGGCCTCGCTTACGCTCGCGGGACTCGACGCGATCGCCTTCGGGCGCGGTCCCGGCGCCTTCACCGGCGTGCGCATCGCCGCCTCGGTGACCCAGGGGCTGGCCTTCGGTGCCGATCTGCCGGTGATTCCCGTCTCGACACTGCATGCGCTGGCGGTCGGCGTGCAGCGTGTGCACGGACGGGACGCGGTGCTTGCGGCGTTCGATGCGCGCATGGGCGAGGTCTATTGGGGCGCTTACCTGCGCGGCGCGGGTCCGGCCATAGGGCCGGTGGGCGGGGAACGCGTCGTTGCGCCGGACTCGGTGCCGTTGCCCGGCGGCACCGACTGGTACGGGGCCGGCAGCGGCTTCGACCGATACCCGCAGCGACTGGCGGCGCGGCTCGGGCCGGTGCTCGCCGGCGTAGTCGCCGGGTGCTTGCCGCGCGCGCGCGACGTGGCCGCGATCGGCGTCGAGGCATTGCGTACCGGGGCGGGCGTTCCGGCCGAGCAGGCACTGCCCGTGTACCTGCGCGACGAGGTCGTGACGACGCGCGCCGGCGGGGCGCCCGGCGCGGGAAGGTCGTGACCGGGCGCCCGTCCCCTTCAAAACCATTCAGACCGGCCTCGACGTTGGAGCCCGGGCAGCCCGCATCCGGGTTACGGGGCGGTAGTAGCCTGGATGGAGCGAAGCGCAATCCGGGGAAAGGAGCGGTTTGATCGGACCCCTGGATTTCGGCCTGCGGCCTGCATCCAGGCTACGGGGCGGTGGTAGCCTGGATGGAGCGAAGCGCAATCCGGGGAAAGGAGCGGTGCGATCGGATCCCCGGATTTCGGCCTGCGGCCTGCATCCAGGCTACGGGGCGGTAGTAGCCTGGATGGAGCGAAGCGCAATCCGGGGAAAGGAGCGGTTTGATCGGACCCCTGGATTTCGGCCTGCGGCCTGCATCCAGGCTACGGGGCGGTGGTAGCCTGGACGGAGCGAAGCGCAATCCGGGGAAAGGAGCAGTGCGATCGGACCCCTGGATTTCGGCCTGCGGCCTGCATCCAGGCTACGGGGCGGTAGTAGCCTGGATGGAGCGAAGCGCAATCCGGGGAAAGGCGCGGTGCGATCGGATCCCCGGATTTCGGCCTGCGGCCTGCATCCAGGCTACGGGTAACGGTCAGGGATACAGCAGTCGCTCGATGAGCCGGCGATAGAGCGCCGAGAGCGCTTCGAGTTCTTCGATACCGACGTGTTCGTTCACTTGGTGGATGGTGGTGTTGACCGGCCCGAGTTCCACGACCTGGGCGCCGGTGGGGGCGATGAAGCGCCCGTCCGAGGTGCCGCCGGTGGTGGACGCCTCGGTCTCGATACCGAGCACGTCGCGCACCGCGCCGCGTACCGCCTCGAGCAGCGCCCCGCCCCCGGTCAGGAACGGCGCGCCCGAGTGGGACCATTCGAGGTCGTAGCGCAGCCCATGGCGGTCGAGGACCGCAGCCACGCGCTCGCGCAGCGCCTCGTTCGTGACCTCGGTGGAGTAGCGGAAGTTGAACACCGCCTCCAGTTCGCCGGGGATGACGTTGTAGGCACCGGCGCCCGAGTGCAGATCGACGACCTGGAAGGTGGTCGGCGGGAAGTGCGCGTTGCCCGCGTCCCAGGCGGCGGCGGACAATTCGGCGAGCGCCGGTGTCGCGCGATGGATGGGGTTGTCGGCCCGTTCCGGGTAGGCCACGTGGCCCTGGATGCCGTGGACCCGCAGCCGCCCGGTGAGGGAGCCGCGCCGGCCGATCTTGACGGTGTCGCCGAGCCGCTCGCGGCTGCTCGGCTCGCCGACCAGGCACCAGTCGATCGTCTCGCTGTGCGCCTGCAGGTGCTCGACGACGCGCACCGTGCCGTCCACCGCCTCGCCCTCCTCGTCGCTGGTCAGCAGGAAGGCGATCGACCCGCGCGGCGGCGGACCGCCACGGAGCGCCGACTCGCAGGCGGTGACCATCGCCGCGAGGGAGCCCTTCATGTCGGCGGCGCCGCGCCCGTAGAGCCTGCCCGCGCGCACCTCGGGTTCGAAGGGCGGCACGTCCCAGCGTTCCACGGGGCCGGTCGGGACCACGTCGGTGTGCCCGGCGAACACCAGTAGCGGGCGCGCGTCGCCGAGGCGCACCCAGGCGTTGGTTACCGGGCCGAACGCCAGTCGCTCGGCCCGGAACCCGAGGCGCTCCAGGCGCGCGATCAGGATCTCCTGGCAACCGGCGTCCTCGGGCGTGACCGAGGGGCGTGCGATCAGCTCGCGGGCGAGCGCAATGACGGGGGTGTCGGTGGGCATACGCGCCCCAGCATAGCCGATGGGCGGGCGCGGCGGGAACCGGCGCCGTTCACAGGTCGCGCAGCAGCGCGTTGATCCCGATCTTCCCGCGCGTCTTCTCGTCGACCTGCTTGACGATCACCGCGCAATAGAGGCTGTACTTCCCGTCCTTGGAGGGCAGGTTGCCGGATACCACCACGGAGCCGGCCGGGACGCGGCCGTGGAAGATCTCTTCCGTCTCGCGGTGGTAGATCCGGGTGCTTTGTCCGATGTAGACGCCCATGGAGATCACCGAACCGCGTTCCACCACGACGCCCTCGACGATCTCCGAGCGCGCGCCGATGAAGCAGTCGTCCTCGATGATGGTGGGCGCGGCCTGCACCGGTTCCAGGACCCCGCCGATCCCGACGCCTCCGGAAAGGTGCACGTTCCTGCCGATCTGTGCGCAGGAGCCGACCGTCGCCCAGGTGTCGACCATGGTGCCGGTGTCGATGTAGGCGCCGATGTTCACGTAGGAAGGCATGAGCACCACGCCGGGCGCGATGTAGGCGCCGCGGCGCGCCGCCGCCGGCGGCACGACGCGCACGCCGGAGGCGCGGAAGTCCCGGGAGTTGTAGTCGGAGTACTTCGCCGGGACCTTGTCGTAGTAGTTGGCGAAGCCGCCCTTCATGAAACGGTTGTCCTCGATCCGGAAGTAGAGCAGCACCGCCTTCTTGAGCCACTCGTTGACCACCCATCCGGAATCCCCCGGTTCGGCGACCCGCGCCCGCCCGCTGTCGAGCAGTGCGACGGCCTCCTGCACCGCCTCGCGCACGTGCGTATTCACGTTGCGCGGCGTGATCTGCGCGCGGTGCTCGAAGGCCTCCTCGATGACGTCTTTCAAGTCGTTCATGCCCTGACTCCCGGTGCGTCCCGCGCGGGGCGGGATTTAGAGTGATATGACCAGATCGCGGATGCGTCGCGCGGCCTCGACGCACTCCGCGGGCGGCGCGACCAGCGCGATCCGCACCCGGTTGCGACCGGGATCCTCGCCGTAGGCGGTGCGCGAGAGGAAGGTCCCGGGCAGTACCGTGACGTGGCCGCGTTCGTAGAGGGCGCGGGCGAACGCGGTGTCCGGCAGCGGCGTGCGCGGCCAGAGATAGAAGCCGCCGTCCGGGCGGCGTACGTCGAGCACGCCGTCCAGGACCTCCAGGACCCCGTCGAATTTCTCCCGGTAGGCGGCGCGGTTGGAGCGCACGTGTTCCTCGTCCCCCCACGCGGCGATGCTGGCGGCCTGGGTGTAGGGCGCCATGGTACAGCCGTGGTAGGTCCGGTAGCGCAGGAAATACTCGATGAGCCGCGGATCGCCGGCGGCGAAGCCGGAGCGCATCCCGGGTAGGTTGGAACGCTTCGAGAGACTGTGAAAGACCATACAGCGCCGGTAGTCGTCCAGGCCCATGGCGGCGGCGGCCTGCAGCAGCCCGGGGGGCGGGCGCGCCTCGTCGGGATAGATCTCCGAATAGCATTCGTCGCTCGCGATCACGAAGTCGTATTCGTGCGCGCGCTCGATGAGCCGCTGCAGGAGCGGCGGCTCGAACACCGTACCGGTCGGGTTGCCGGGCGTGCACAGGTAGAGAAGCCGGCAGCGTTTCCACACGCTTTCCGGCACCGCCTCGAAATCCGGCGCCGGGGTCTCGGGGTCCGCCGGATTCACGTACCATGGCTCGGCGCCGGCGAGCAACGCCGCGCCCTCGTAGATCTGGTAGAAGGGATTGGGCATCAGCACGAGCGGGCGGGCGCTGCGGTCGATGACGCACTGGGCGAAGGCGAACAGTCCCTCGCGCGATCCGTTCAACGGCAATACGTGGCGTTCCGGGTCCAACTCCGGCACGAGCCCGTAGCGGCGGCTCGCCCAGGCGGCGAGTGCCGCGCGCAGGGCGGGCTCGCCGCGCGTGGTGGGGTAGCGCGACAGGCCCCCGAGGTGCGCGGCGAGTCGCGCGGCGACGTGTTCGGGCGCCGCGTGGCGGGGTTCGCCGATCGCCAGGTTGATCGCCTCCAGATCCGGCGGCGAGGCGTCCTCCAGCAGCCGGGCGAGGCGCTCGAAGGGGTACGGTCGGAGACGGGAGAGGTCCGGATTCATAAGTGAGGGCTTCGTTGGCAGCCGGTCGGGACCGGCACAAACCGGTACAATCGCCACGCGCCCTCCGCCCCGTGCCGGGAAGGGCCGGGAGGTGGCGGGACGGCAGTGACGGCGAACCGCCACGCGCCGCCGGGACCGCCCGAATCCGCAGGGTAGCATAAGCGATGGAGTCGATGGGGACCAAACCGGTACGGGCGCTGCTGCCGGTGCTCAGTCTGCTGCTGGCGTCGAGTCTGTGGGGCGTGGTCTGGTACCCGCTGCGCCTGCTCGAGGCGCGCGGCCTGGGCGGGTTGTGGAGCGCGCTGGTGATCTACTCGGCGGCGTCGCTGCCCGGTCTGATCGTGCTGTGGAGCGGGCGCGGGCAGCTTCGGCGGCGGCCGTGGGGGCTGCTCGTCCTGGCGCTCGCATCCGGGTGGTGCAACGTGAGCTTCATCCTCGCGATCCTCGAAGGGACCGTGGTGCGGGTGTTGCTGCTGTTCTATCTGTCGCCGCTGTGGGCCACGATGCTGGGTTGGGCGATGCTGCGCGAGCCCCTGACGCGGCGCTCGGCGCTGATGCTGATGCCGGCCATGGCGGGCGTGGTGGTGATGAGCTGGCACCCGCAGTTGCGCCACCTCTGGCCGCAGGAAGCCGCCGATTGGCTGGCGATCTCCTCGGGGTTCACCTTTGCGCTCGCCAACGTGCTGGTGCGAAAGCTCTCTACGGTGGGGATCCCGGTCAAGACCGCGGTGACGTGGATCGGCGTGGCGGGCGTGGCGGCGGTATGGTTGCTGCTCGAACACTCCGCCGTGCCGGAGGTGACCGGTGGCTGGGTGTGGGGCGCGGCGGCGGCGCTCGGCTGGTTCGGTATCATCCTGATGACCGTCTCGGTCCAGTACGGGGTGACGAACATGCCGGTGCAACGCTCGGCGGTGATCCTGCTCTTCGAGTTGGTGGTCGGGGCGGTCTCGTCGCAGATCCTGACCCCGGAGGTGGTGACCCCCCGGGAGTGGCTGGGCGGGGCGCTGATCGTGGCCTCGGCCTATCTCGCCGCGCGCGCCCAGCAGGTGCATCCGGAATGAGCCCGTACTTCACGGGGCGTGGCCCCCGCGCCGGGGTGGTCCGCACCCGCCCGGGGCGCCGCGCGCGGTTGGAGATCGTGAAGATCCGGCGGGAACGGTGAGCGCCGTTCAGGGCGCCGAGCCGGCGTCGGACAGCGCTTCATGGAGCGCGTCGCGCAGGCGTTCGAGGTGCCCGGCGTCGGTAATCGGCGCGTTGTGCGTATCGGTGACGAAGAACACGTCGTTGACCTGTTCGCCGATGGTGCTGATCTTGGCGTTCTGCACCCGAACCCCGCAGTCGCGGAACGCCCCCCCGACGCGCGAGAGCAGCCCGGGGCGGTCGCCGGTGAGCAGCTCGACCACCGTGCGCCCGTTGCGGGTATCCTGGGAAAACCCGATCGCCGTGGGGATCGCGAAGTGGCGCAGGTGGCGCTGCGCCCGGCGCGTGACCGCTATCGGCGACTCGGGCGTGCGCAACGCACGGGCGAGGGTGGTGCGGATCTCCTCGAGCCGATAGGGCTGCTTGATCGGTCCGCCGTCGGCTTCCAGTACCACGTAGGTGTCCAGGGTACGCCCGCCGTGCGTGGTGACGATCCGTGCGTCGGTGACCGTTAGGCCGAGTTGGTCCAGCGCGGCGGTGGTCGCGGCGAACAGGTGATCGGACTCGGGGGTGTGGAGGAAGATCTGCGTGCCGCCGCGGGTGCTCTGCGCCCGCACCAGCACCAGCGGGAGTTCGTCGGGCCGGCGGCCGGCGATCGCCTCGGTGTGCCAGGCGATCTCGTCGGGGAGATAGCGCAGGAAGTAGTCGTCGCTGAGATCGCGCCAGACGCCGTCGATCTCCCGCTCGCCGACCCCGCGCCGGCGCAGTGCGGTGCGGGCCTCGTCCTGCACCTCGCGGATGTGCTCCCGCTTGTCGACGGGGTTCTCGAGACCGCGCCGCAGGGCGCGGCCGGTCGAGGCATGCAACTCCTGGAGCAGGGCCCGGCGCCAGGAGTTCCAGAGTCCGGGGTTGGTTGCGCGGATGTCGGCGATGGTCAGCAGGTAGAGATAGTCGAGGTGCACGTGGTCGCCGAGCGTGGCGGCGAATTCGTGGATCACCTGGGGATCGCTGATATCGCGGCGCTGCGCGGTCAGCGAGAAGAGCAGGTGGTTGCGCACCAGCCAGCACACCAGGCGGGTGTCGTACGCGCCCAGGCCGTGGTCCCGGCAGAACTCCTGCGCATCGGCCGCACCGAGTTCGCAGTGATCGCCGCTACGGCCCTTGGCGATGTCGTGGAACAGGGCGGCGATATAGAGCAGCTCCGGTTTTGGCAGATCCCGCATGATCCGGCTGCACAGCGGGAGTTCGTCGGCGAACTCCGGGACCGTCAGGCGGCGCAGGTTGCGCACCACGAACAGGGTGTGCTCGTCCACCGTATAGGTGTGGAACAGGTCGTACTGCATGCGTCCGACCACGTTGCTGAACGCCGGCAGGTAGGCGGCCAGCACCCCGTAGCGGTTCATCCGCCGCAGATCGTGGGTGACGCCGCGCGGCTGGCGCAGGATTTCCATGAACAGGCTGCGCGCGCGCAGGTCGCCGCGGAAGCGATCGTCGATCCGGTCGCGGTTGTCGCGGATCAGGCGGATCGTCGAGGCGCGCACGCCCTTGAGTTCCGCGTGCTGCTGGAGCAGCAGGAACACCTCCAGCAGGGCGAACGGGTACTGTTCGAACACCTTCGGGTGACGTACTTCGATGAAGCCTTTGCGTGACTGGAAGCGGCGGTTGATCACCAGCGGTTCGTCTCGATCGTCGGCATAGAGGATCGCCTCCTGGAACAACTGCAGGAGCATCTCGTTGAGGCGGCTCAGATCCATCACCGTGCGGTAGTAGTGCTGCATGAACTGCTCGACCGCCAGGTTCGCGTCCGTATCGCGGAAACCGAACCGCCGTGCCAGGGGGACCTGGTGATCGAACAGTAGTCGGTCCTCGCGCCGGCCGGTGAGCAGGTGCAGCGCGAAACGGATGCGCCACAGGTGGTCCTGTCCCTCGATGAGGGCGCGGTATTCGGCCTCGGTCAGGAATCCGTGGCCGACCAGGTCGTGCAACGTGGCGGCGCCGAAGTGGCGCTTGGCCACCCAACCCACCATCTGGATGTCGCGCAGACCGCCGGGACCTTCCTTGATATTCGGCTCGAGGTTGTAGGCGGTGTCGTGGAACTTGCGGTGTCGGGCCTGCTGCTCGTTCCACTTCGCGGCGAAGAACGCGCGCCCGGGCCACACGCGATCCGGGCCGGTGGCCGCGCGCAGGGCGGTGAACAAGGCCTGCGGCCCGGCCAGCAGCCGGGCCTCCATCAGATTGGTGGCGACCGTGATGTCGCGTCGGGCCTCGTCGACGCACTCCTCGACCGAGCGCACGCTGTGGCCGACCTCCGCGCCGAGGTCCCAGAGCAACGTCAGAAACTGTTCGATCGCCGCCCGGTGGCGCTCGCGCGCGGCATCGTCCGCCACCAGGATCAGCAGGTCGATGTCGGAGGCCGGGTGCAGTTCGCCGCGACCGTAGCCGCCCACCGCCACCAGCGCGAGGTCGGCGCCGGCGCCGGGGAGCAGGCGGTGCCACGCGTACTCCAGCAGTCGATCGATGAGCCGGGCCTGCTTGTGCACGAGTTCGCGCACCGGGGCGCCTGCGGCGAACTGCGCCGCCAGGTCTTCGCGCGCCCGATCCAGGGCGTCCCGGCACGCGGGGAGGAGTTCGCCGCCGTCGGCAAGCGCCCGCTCGATGCGTGCGGTATCCAGGGAAGGCGGTGTGGGGGGCGGTGCGTCCATGCGGGCGGCGCGCGCGTGCTTCAGACTTCGCCGCCGGGACGCGCGGTGAGGATCTCGCGGCCGTTCGCCGTGACCAGGACGGTGTGTTCCCATTGTGCGGAGAGGCCGTGGTCCTTGGTGACCACCGTCCAGCCGTCGGGCAGGAGCTTCACGTCGCGCCGCCCGGCATTGACCATCGGCTCGATGGTGAAGGTCATCCCCTCCTGCAGTACCATGCCCGTGCCCGGTGTGCCGTAGTGCAGCACCTGGGGGTCCTCGTGGAATTCACGCCCGATCCCGTGTCCGCAGTACTCGCGCACGACGGAGAAGCCGCTACGTTCGGCATGCTGCTGAATGGCGTGGCCGATGTCCCCGAGCCGGACGCCCGGACGGACCATGTCGATGCCGATCATCATGCACTCATGGGTGATCTGCACCAGACGCCGGGCCAGGACCGAAGGTTCGCCCACGAAGAACATCTTGCTGCTGTCGCCGTGATACCCGTCTTTGATCACGGTGACGTCGATGTTGGCGATGTCGCCGTTCTTCAGCCGCTTGGCGCTCGGGATACCGTGGCAGACCACGTGGTTGATCGAGGTGCAGATGGACTTGGGGAAGCCGCGGTAGTTGAGCGGCGCCGGGACGGCGTGCTGTTCGTGTACGGTGTACTCGCGACAGAGCCGGTCCAGCTCCTCGGTGGTCACTCCGGGGCGGATGTGGGGCTCGATCATGGCCAGCAGCCGGCCCGCCAAGCGGCCGGCCTCGCGCATTTTCTCGATCTCTTCCGGGGTCTTGATGGTCACGCCCATGGCAGGGTTCCGGGTCTCGGGGCGGCGCAGGAGGCGGAGGGAGCAAAATACGCGGATCGGCGTGCGCTTTCAATTGTTACAGCACGGAGTTTATGGTATAAAACCCGGCTTTACCGTGCAATACGATCGGCCATCGCGCCGTAGATCCGCACATACGCCGGCACATGCGGCCGGGTGCCGGGCCGCGGGAATACCCGCCCCCGGTTGCCGCATGGGGCGTATGGAGGCCCAACCCAGACAGCGAGGAGCACTATCCCCATGGCCAACGTGACCATGCGTCAGATGCTGGAGGTCGGAGTGCATTTCGGCCACCAGACCCGTTATTGGAACCCCCGGATGGCCCCGTACATCTTCGGGGAACGGGACAAAATCCACATCATCAACCTGGAAAAGACCCTGCCCCTCTACCAGGAGGCGATGAACTTCCTGGGGCGGTTGGCGGCACAGGGCGGTACGGTGCTGTTCGTGGGCACCAAGCGCGCCGCTCAGGAGATCATCCGCGAGCAGGCCGCACGTTGCGCCATGCCGTTCGCCGGCTATCGGTGGCTGGGCGGCATGCTGACCAACTTCAAGACCGTCAAGCAGTCGATCCGGCGCCTGCGGGAACTGGAAGCGATGGTCGAAGACGGGACCGTCGAGCGCATGACCAAGAAGGAGGCGATCCGGATGCGCCGCGAGCTGGGCAAGCTCGAACGCAGCCTCGGCGGGATCAAGGATATGAACGGACTGCCCGACGCGCTGTTCGTGATCGACGTGGGCCACGAGAAGATCGCCGTCAAGGAGGCCGTCAAACTGGGCATCCCGGTGGTGGGCGTGGTGGACACCAACAATTCCACCGACGGGGTGGACTACGTGATCCCGGGTAACGACGACGCGATCCGTTCGATCCAGCTCTATCTGACCGGTGCGGCCGATGCGGTGATCGAGGGGCGCGCCACCCGCTCACAGGCGATGCCCGAGGACGAGTTCGTCGAGTTGGACGAGACCGGCACGCCCAAGCTCAAGGACAGTCCGCGCAAGAAGGCGGCCGCCCCGAGGCGGAAGCCCGTGGCGAAAGCCCGCCCGGCCAAGGTCGCGCAGACGCAGGCGGGTGAAGCGGACGCGGTGCAGCCGGGCGTATCGGATGCGGTGCAGCCGAGTGGATCGGATGCGGCGCAGGCGGGTGAATCGGATGCGGTGCGGCCGGACGGCGCGGCGCCCGTCGCCGCGGATGCAACCCCGGCGGGCGAGGCGGGCGACGCCTGATCGGCGCCCGCGCGGTTCGGGGTGCCGGCCGCCGGCCGCCGGCCGGTGTGCGGGCGTGGCGGACGAGGAGCCGCGGGTGAAGGATCGTCGCGGGCGCCTGGAGCGCCGGGCGCGCTACCCGTAGCGGCCGGAGGTGGCGAACGGACCGGCGAGGGGTGGCTTCCGCCCGGCGCGGCAACCGGGGCACGCGCCGGGTCGCTTTACGAGTTCAGAGGAAAGACTATGCAGATTTCGGCCTCCCTGGTAAAAGAACTCCGCGACCGAACCGGCGCGGGGATGATGGAATGCAAGAAGGCCCTCACCGAGACCGACGGTGACCTGGACGTCGCCGTCGAGCACATGCGCAAGGCGGGGCTCGCAAAGGCGGGCAGGAAGGCCGGGCGGGTGGCGGCGGAGGGCGTCATCGTCCTGAGCGTCGCCGAGGACGCGCGCCGCGCGGCCATGGTCGAGGTCAACTGCGAGACCGACTTCGTGGCCAAGGGCGAGGACTTCCATGCGTTCTGTGAAACGGTGGCGCGCCGGGTCCTCGACTCGGAGGTCGAGGATCTCGATGCGCTGCTCGAAGGACCGATCGGACCGCAGGGCGGGGTGTCGGTCGACACGGCCCGCCGGGAACTCATCGCGAAGCTCGGCGAGAACATCGCGGTGCGCCGCTTCGAGCGCTATGCCCCCGCGGCCGGCGCGCGCCTCGGCGCCTACCTGCACGGCACACGCATCGGCGTGTTGATCGAGATGCGGGGCGGCGACGATGTGCTCGCCAGGGACGTGGCCATGCACATCGCGGCGAGCCGCCCGGCGTGCGTCGACGAGGCGGGCGTGTCGCCGGCGCTGATCGAGCAGGAGCGCGGGATCCTGCGCGCGCAGGCGGAGCAGAGCGGCAAGCCGCCGGAGATCATCGAAAAGATGGTCGAGGGGCGGCTGCGCAAATTCTTCTCCGAAGTGACCCTGCTCGGCCAGCCGTTCGTCAAGGATCTGGACCAGAGCGTCGGCAAGCTCCTCAAGGGCAAGGGGGTCTCGGTGACCCGTTTCTGTCGCTTCGAGGTCGGCGAAGGCATCGAGAAGAAGACGGAGAATTTCGCCGAGGAAGTGATGTCCCAGGTCCGGGGTTCCTGATGAGCGCGCGCCGCCTCGATGCGTGTGACGACCTGATCGCATGACGGAGTCCTCGCCCGGTCCTCGACGCATCCTGCTCAAGCTCAGCGGGGAGGCGCTGTTGGGTTCCCGGGACTCCGGCATCGATCCCGATGTGCTCGACCGGGTCGGTGGAGAGATCCGCGAGGTGTGCGGGCTGGGCGTTCAGGTCGGCGTGGTGATCGGCGGCGGCAACCTCTTCCGCGGCGCGGGTCTGGCGCAGGCCGGGATCGATCGCGCCACCGGCGACTACATGGGTATGCTGGCCACGGTCATGAACGCCCTGGCCATGCAGGACACCCTCGATCGCCTCGGGTTGCAGGCACGCGTGATGTCCGCGCTTACGATCCGCCCCGTGTGCGAGGACTATGTTCGGCGCCGCGCGATTCGCCACCTGGAGAAGGGCCGGGTCGTACTGTTCGCGGCGGGCACCGGCAATCCGTTCTTCACGACCGATTCCGCGGCCGCTCTGCGGGCGATCGAGATCGGCGCCGATCTCCTGCTGAAGGCCACCAAGGTCGACGGCGTGTACTCGGCGGATCCGGTCACCGATCCCGATGCGACCCGCTTCAGCCGCTTGAGTTACCAGGAGATCCTGGACCGGCGGCTGATGGTCATGGATCATACCGCCATCGTGCTGTGCCGTGATCACCGCATTCCGCTGCGGGTGTTCGACATGACCCGCCCCGGCGGGTTGTTGCGCATCGTGCGCGGAGAAGATCTCGGTACGCTGGTGAGCGCCGACTGACGAGGGGTGAGGGACATGATCGATGGGATCAAGGCCGATGCCGCGGTACGCATGCAGAAGAGCGTCGAGTCCCTGAAGCAGGAACTCTCGAAGCTGCGCACGGGCCGCGCGCACACCAGTCTGCTGGACCATATCACGGTGGACTATTACGGGGCGCAGACGCCGATCAACCAGGTCGCCAACGTCACGGTCGCCGACGCCCGTACGCTGAACGTGGCCCCATGGGACCGGAACATGATCCCGGTGGTGGAGAAGGCGCTCATGACCTCCGGTCTGGGCCTCACGCCCACCACCGCCGGGACGACCATCCGCATCCCCCTGCCCCCGCTCACTGAGGAGAGGCGCCGTGATATGATCCGCCTCGTCCGCCAGGAGGCGGAGGCGGCGCGGGTGGCGATCCGCAACATCCGCCGTGACGCCAACAACGAACTCAAGCGGCTCCTGAAGGAGAAGGCGGCCTCGGAAGACGAGACCCGCCGTGCGGAGGAAGAGATCCAGAAGCTGACCGGCCGCTTCATCGACCAGGAGGTCGAGGCCGTTCTGCAGGCGAAGGAGAAGGAATTGCTCGATATCTGAGGCGGGTCGGGGGTGGTGTCGCCGGCTCGCTGCGCGGCACGGCGAACGACCCGGGGACCGTCTGCGGCGGTAGGCGCCGGGATCGAACAGCTCATGTCCAAGCACGAGGAGATCCCCGCGGCCGTGGGTGACCGGATCCGCCGGTCGCTGCCCCGGCATATCGCCATCATCATGGATGGCAACGGGCGCTGGGCGCAGGCCCGCGGCCTGCCGCGGCACCGCGGCCACAAGGCGGGCGTGGAGGCGGTGCGCGGGGTCGTGGAGCAATGCGCCTCGAAAGGTGTGGAGGCGCTCACGCTGTTCGCCTTCAGCAGCGAGAACTGGCGGCGGCCACGCACCGAGGTTCGCCTGCTCATGGAACTGTTCATCGCCACCCTGGGGCGCGAGGCGCGCCGGCTGCACCGCAACAACGTGCGTCTGCGGGTGATCGGCGATCGAGACGCCTTTCCCGCCAGGCTGCGTGAGCGGATCCGCGACGCCGAGGATCTCACTGCGGGGAACAGCGGCCTCACGTTCGTGATCGCCGGCAACTACGGGGGGCGCTGGGACATCGCGCACGCGGCGCGCCGCCTCGCCGAGCGGGTCGAGGCGGGTGAACTGGCGGCCCGCGACGTCACCCCGGAGCGACTCCGGCCGCATCTCTCGTCGCACGATCTCCCCGACCCGGACCTGTTCATCCGAACCGGCGGGGAGCAGCGGATCAGCAACTTTCTACTGTGGCAGCTGGCCTACGCGGAACTCTACTTCACGGAAGTCCTGTGGCCGGACTTCGATGCGCGGGAACTGGAACATGCCCTGGACTGGTTTTCCCGGCGACAGAGACGCTTCGGGCTCACGGGCCAGCAGGTGGAAGCCATCAAGGGTGCTTAAGCAGCGCCTGATCACGGCGGCACTCCTCATCCTGTTGGTCGGTGTGGGTGCGTTCGTCCTGTCGAGTGCGCAAATCGGCCTCATCTTCGCCGCGTTCGTGCTGGCCGGTGCCTGGGAGTGGAGCGGACTGACGAACCTCGGCGGGCGTCTCGGGCGTATTTTCTATGTGATGTTGGTATCATTGGCGCTGCTCGGCGGCTGGTGGCTCGTGCAGCGTCGTGCGGGGACGATGGGCGTGCTGATCGTGGCGCTGGCGTGGTGGTCGGCGGTGGCGATGGCGCTGATACGCTACCGCCCGTATGCTCGCCGGGACGGGCGAACACGCCCGGGCCGCGCGGCGGCGAGCGCGCTGGCCGGCATCCTGACCCTGGTGCCCGCGTGGACGGCCCTGGTCGCCCTGCATCACTCGGGGTCCGACGGGCCGGAGTGGTTGTTGTATCTGCTCGGCCTCGTGTGGGTCGCCGACAGCGGGGCCTATTTCGTGGGCCGCCGCCGGGGGCGGGTCAAGCTCGCGCCGCGGCTGAGTCCCGGGAAGACGCGTGAAGGGCTCTACGGCGCGTTGATCGCGAGCGCGGCGTTCGCCGCGGCCGGCGCCGCGGCGTTCGGTCTGTCGCCGCGAGAGGCGCTTGTGTTCACCGGCCTGAGCCTGGTGGCGGTACTGTACTCGGTGGTGGGAGACCTCTTCGAGAGCATGATCAAACGGCGCGCCGGGGTGAAGGACAGCGGCTCGCTGCTCCCGGGTCACGGGGGCGTTCTCGACCGCGTGGACAGCCTGTCCGCGGCCGCCCCGATCTTTCTTCTGGGATTGCTATGGTTGAAACTGGCAAGCTGATCGGGGTAACGGTCCTCGGGGCCACGGGCTCCGTGGGCATGAACACGCTGGACGTGCTGGCGCGTCACCGCGACCGCTACCGCGTCGTCGCACTGACCGCCAACACCAACGCCGAGCGGTTGTTCACGTATTGCCGGGAATACCGCCCCGAGGTCGCCGTACTGGGCGAAGCGGGAGCGGCCGCGCGACTGCAGGAGCGTCTGCGCACCGCCGGTATCGCGACCCGGGTGTTGAACGGGCCGGAGGGTCTCGAGGCCGCCGCGCGGCTCCCGGAAGCGGACTACGTGATGGCGGCGATCGTCGGTGCCGCCGGACTGCTGCCGACGCTCGCGGCGGTGCGCGCGGGCAAGCGCGTGATGCTCGCCAACAAGGAGGCGCTGGTCATGGCCGGGCGCATCTTCATGGACGAGGTCGTGCGCCACGGGGCGGAGCTGCTGCCCATCGACAGCGAGCACAACGCCATCTTCCAATGCATGCCCCCGCATAGCATCGACGGGGGATTGGACCGCATCGGCGTGGAGCGCATCCTGTTGACCGCCAGCGGCGGGCCGTTTCGCACCACACCGCCGGCCGATCTGGAGAAGGTGAGTCCGGAGCAGGCCTGTGCACACCCGAACTGGGTGATGGGCCGCAAGATCTCGGTCGATTCCGCCACCATGATGAACAAGGGCCTGGAGGTCATCGAGGCCTGCTGGCTGTTCCGCACCACCCCGGATCGGGTGCGTGTGGTGCTCCACCCGCAGAGCACCATCCACTCGATGGTGGAATACGTGGACGGTTCGATCCTGGCGCACCTGGCCGCCCCGGACATGCGCGTGCCCATCGCCCATGCCCTGGCCTGGCCCGGGCGCATGCACTCGGGCGCCGACTCGCTCGACATCGTGGCGACCGGACGCCTGGATTTCGAGGCGCCCGACCTCGAACGCTTTCCCTGTCTGGGTCTCGCCTACCGCGCCATCGAGGCCGGCGGTACCGCCGCCGCCATCCTGAACGCCGCCAACGAGGTCGCCGTGCAGGCGTTCCTCGAGCGCCGGCTGGCCTTCACCGAGATCCCCCGTGTCATCGAGTCCACCCTGGACAGCGTCGCCCTCCACGAGTCGGACGCTCTGGAGACGGTGCTCGCCGATGACGCGCAGGCACGCGCGGTCGCCGCCCGCATGGTTTCCCGGCGGACCCCGAGGGCCGCTCCATGATCCATGTGCTGTTCTATCTGGCCGCCTTTACGGTGGCCATCAGCGTGTTGGTCACGGTACACGAGTTCGGTCACTTTTGGGTGGCGCGCCGCCTCGGCGTCAAGGTGCTGCGCTTCTCGATCGGTTTCGGCAAACCGCTCTGGACCTGGCATGCGCGGCGTGACGGCACGGAGTACGTGGTGGCCGCGCTGCCGCTCGGCGGCTACGTCAAGATGCTCGACGAGCACGAGGCTCCGGTTCCCGCGGAGGATCGCGGGCGGGCGTTCAACCGCAAGCCCATCGCCACGCGCGCCGCGGTCGTCGTCGCCGGGCCGCTGTTCAATTTGCTGCTTGCGGTCCTGGCGTATTGGATCACGTTCGTGGTCGGGATGGTGGGCGCGCGTCCCCTGATCGGCGCCGTAGTGCCGGGCAGTCCGGCGGCGCTCGCCGGCGTGCAGGCCCGCGAGGAGATCGTGGCGGTGGACGGGCGTCCCACCCCGACCTGGAACACGGCCCGGTTCGCGCTGCTCGACGCCGCGCTCGGCAACCGGCCGGCCGACCTGAAGCTGCGTACGCCCGCCGGGCACACCGTGCGGCGTGTGCTGTCCGCCACCGATTCCGGGTCGGTGTTGAAGTCGCCCGATCTATGGGGGGCGGTCGGGATCAAGCCGTGGCGGCCCGCGGTGCCGGCGGTCATCGGGCGGCTCGTGCCCGGCGATCCCGCGGCCACCGCGGGACTGCGCCCGGGCGACCGCGTGGTGGCCGTCGACGGGCGCGCGGTCAAGGACTGGGCGGCCATGGCGGCGGCGATCCGGGCGCGCCCGGGACAGCGGATGCGGGTCACGGTCGAGCGCGGCGGGGTCCGGCGCACGGTGGTGCTGCGCACCGCACAAATCGCGGGCGCTCAAGGCGCCGAGGGGCGCATCGGCGTCTATCCGCGGGTGCCCAAGGGCCTGTTCGATCAGTTGCGGGTGACCGTCCGCTACGGCCCGATCGAGGCATTGATCCACGCCATGGACAGGACCGCGGGCATGACCGTGCGCATGCTGCGCATCCTCGCCCGGATGTTCACGGGCGAGGCCTCCGTGCGCAACATCAGCGGGCCGATCACCATCGCCCAATATGCCGGCGAGAGCGCCAGCATCGGCCTGATTCCGTTCCTTGGGTTTCTCGCCGTCGTCAGTATCAGCCTCGGTGTCCTGAATCTGCTGCCGATTCCGATCCTGGACGGCGGACATCTCCTTTATTATCTCGTCGAGGCGGTGAAGGGCAGCCCGGTCTCGGAGCATGTCCAGGCGGTGGGGCAGCGGATCGGCATCCTCCTGCTGCTGCTCCTGATGAGTCTGGCCTTCTATAACGACCTACGGCGTTTGTTCATCGGATGACGTCACTCAGAGGCACCCGTTTCCTTGTTATGAAGCGTCTAATCGGCAGGTTGTTCTGGGCGGTGGCACTCGGGCTGCTGTTCACGGTCCGGGCGTACGCCTTCACGCCGTTTGTCGTGAAGGACATTCGCGTGGAGGGTCTGAAGCGTATCTCGCAGGGAACGGTGTTCAACTACCTGCCTCTCAAGATCGGCGACCGCATGGACGATATGCGCTCCGCCGAGGTGATCCGGGCGCTGTTCAAGACCGGTTTCTTCAAGGACGTGAGCCTCGAGCGCGACGGCGGCGCCCTCATCATCGTGGTTTCCGAACGCCCCGCGATCGCCGACATCAAGCTCTCCGGCAACAAGGACATCGAAACCAAGAAGCTGAAGAAGTCCCTCAAGGGGATCGGTTTCGCCGAGGGCCAAGTCTTCGACCGCTCGACCCTGGAGAAAGTGGAGCAGGAGTTGCGCCAGCTCTACTTCAACCGCGGGAAGTACGGCGTGCGCATCAAGACCACGGTGACGCCGCTGCCGCGCAACCGGGTGGGCATCGCCATCAAGATCTCCGAGGGCGAGGCCGCCAAGATCCGCCGGATCAATATCGTCGGCAACCACGCCTACAGCGAGAAGACCCTGCTCAAGCAATTCAAGCTGGGCACGCCGAATCTGCTCTCCTTTTATACGAAGAACGACCGGTACTCCAAGCAGAAGCTCTCGGGCGATCTCGAGCGGCTGCGTTCCCTCTACATGGACCGCGGTTACATCAATTTCAATATCGACTCGACGCAGGTGAGCCTGTCGCCGGACAAGAAGGACATCTACATCACGGTGAACATCACCGAGGGGCACAGGTATACCGTGAAGGCCGTGCGGCTCGCCGGGGATCTGGTGCTCAAGCCGTCCCGGCTTTTCCCGCTGGTCAGTATCCGCAAAGGGGACATCTTTTCGAGAAAGGCGGCCAGCGATACCGCGAATGCGATCAGCGACAAGTTGGGCGATGCCGGCTACGCCTTCGCCAACGTCAATACGATCCCGGACATCGACAAGAAGGACCGGGCGGTCACGTTGACCTTCTACGTGGATCCGGGAAAGCGGACCTACGTGCGCCGGATCAATTTCAGCGGAAACGTCAAGACCAAGGACGAAGTGCTGCGGCGCGAGATGCGCCAGATGGAGGCGGCGCCCATCTCCACCGAGAAGGTCAAGCTCTCGCGCAGTCGCCTGGAACGACTCGGATTCTTCAGTCATGTCAACGTGAAGACCAAGCCGGTGCCGGGGACCACGGACCAAGTCGATGTCGACTACAAGGTCACCGAGCGTCCCTCCGGGAGCCTGATGGCCGGTGTCGGCTTCTCCCAGACCGGGGGACTGCTGCTCAATGCAAGCGTGAGTCAGAACAACTTCCTGGGTACCGGGAACCGCGTCAGCGTGGCCTTCAACAACAGCAGCTACAATACGCTCTACAGCGTCGACTACACGAACCCCTACTACACCATCAACGGTGTGAGTCGCTCGTTCAGCGGCTTCTACCGTAAGACCGACGCCGCCCAGGCGAACCTCGCCAACTATACCACCGACGTAGGGGGCGGCAGCGTCACCTTCGGGATCCCCGTGAGCGAGTATGATCGGGTGCGCCTCGGGCTCGGCGGTAACCGCACGACGATACGGCCGGGATTTTTCGCCTCCACGCAGGTGCGCGACTTCATCGCCCGCAACGGCGGGACCTACAATACGTTGAACCTGACCACCGGATGGATCCACGACACGCGCAACCGCGCCGTCTTTCCGGACAGCGGCGTGCGTCGGACCCTGAATCTCGATCTGGCGATCCCCGGGAGCACGTCGAAATACTATCGCCTGTCTTTCAGGGACCAGCGCTATATCCCCCTGACCCGGCACATCACCTTCTCGCTGACCGGCGACGTGGCCTACGGCGATACCTACATCGGGAACAAGGAGTACCCGATCTTTCAGAACTTTTTCGCCGGCGGCATCGGGTCGGTGCGCGGCTACCGGGACAATACGCTCGGTCCACTCGACTCGAACGGGTTGCCGCTGGGCGGGCGTTTGCGGGTGGGCGGCAGCGCGGAACTGCTGTTCCCGCCCCCCTTCGTCGGTCACAATCAATCGGTGCGCTTGAGCCTGTTCGTGGATATGGGTAATGTGTACAAGGATGTAAGCAGTTTCAAGGCGGGCCGGTTGCGCTATTCGGCGGGTGCGTCGCTGATCTGGCTGACACCGTTCGGGGCGCTGAACTTCAGTCTGGGGATGCCGCTCAATGCGTCGGGCGCCGACCAGAAGCAGCCGTTCCAGTTCACGATCGGCGCCCCGTTCACTTTCTGAGCCGTGAGGGAGAGTGTCTTGAAGAGATTTCCACTGGTCGTCGTCCTGCTGTTGGGCATGTCGCTGGCCGCGCCCGGCGGCGCAATGGCGACGGAACTCAAGATCGGATTCGTCAACCCGGCGCTGATACTGGAGAAGGCCCCTCAGGCGAAGGCGGCCAGCAGCATGTTGGAGCACGAGTTTGCGCCGCGCCAGAAAAAGCTCGCCGCCGAGCAGGCGGCCATCCGGAAGTCCCGGGACAAACTGGCGAGGAACGGTGAGATCATGAGCCAGGCGCGCCGGGACAAGCTCCAGCGCGACATCCTGACCCGCCGGCGTGAACTCAAGCGCAAGCAGGACGAGTTCCGCGAGGACCTCGGTGTCCGTCGCAACGCCGAACTCGGAAAGCTCGAGCGACAGATCCGAACCGCGATCCTCGCGGTGGCGAAGGACGGCCACTACGATCTGATCGTGAGCGACGGCGTCCTGTACGCAAGCAAGCGCGTGGACATCACCGGTCGGGTGCTCCGGCGCTTGGAACAGCGGGCGAAGCGGCCGGCGAAGAAGTGACGATCCGGGAATCCTGGGATGTCGCTTGCGCTGGGTGATCTGGCGGCACGGGTCGGGGGCGATCTGCGCGGCGACGCCTCCTGCCTGATCGAGGGGGTCGCGCCGCTCGAGGACGCGCGGCCCGGGACGATCAGTTTTCTCGCCAACCCGCGCTACCGTCGCCACCTGGCGGACACCGGCGCCTCGGCCGTGATTCTCTCCGAGAGCGATCTTCCCGGCTGCCCGTGTGCGGCGATCGTCTCGGACCATCCGTATCTGACGTACGCGCGGGTGGCCGGGCTGTTCGCACCGACGCCGCCGGTGCGGCGCGGCATCCATCCCACCGCCTTCGTGAGCCCCGCGAGCCGGGTCGATGAGTCGGCCTGGGTGGGGCCGCACTGCACGGTGGCGGCGGGCGCCGTCGTCGGGAGCGACGTCCAGCTCGGCCCCGGGTGCGTGGTGGGCGAAGGCGTCGAGATCGGGCCGCAGTGTCGCTTCGAGGCGCGGGTGGTTCTGTGCCGGGGGACCGTGGTCGGGCGCCGGGCGCGCGTGCACCCGGGCGCGGTGCTCGGGTCGGACGGGTTCGGCATTGCCGAGGACGCCGGGCGCTGGGTCAAGGTCCCGCAACTGGGGCGGGTCCGGATCGGCGACGACGTGGAGATCGGCGCCAACACGACCATCGACCGCGGTGCGCTCGAGGATACGGTGCTCGAGGACGGGGTGAAGCTGGACAACCAGGTCCAGATCGCCCATAACGTGTACATTGGTGCGCACACGGCGATCGCCGGATGCGTGGGGATCTCCGGCAGCGTGCGTATCGGCCGGCGTTGCCGGATCGGCGGGGGTGTGGGGATCGCCGGGCACCTGGAGATCGTCGGCGATGTCGTGATCACGGGGATGTCGCTGGTGACTAAATCGATTACCCGGGCGGGGGTCTACTCCTCCGGCATCCCGGCCGAGCCGGCGGTACGCTGGCGGCGCAATCACGCACGCCTGCGCCGGCTGGAGGATCTCGCGCGACGCGTGCGGGAACTGGAATGCGGACTGGAGGCCCTGCGGGGGCCGGCGACGGCGCGGGTCGCAGGGAGGGATGATGGCGCGGATGACTGAGGCGGAAACAGACCCGGAACCGGAAATAGACCCGGAACCGGGAACGGACCCGGAACCGGCGGGCGGGATGGACATCCAGGCCGTGATGGATCATCTCCCGCAACGCTACCCGTTCCTGCTGCTGGACCGGGTGCTCGCCTGTCGGCCCGGTGAGTCGTTGACCGCCATCAAGAACGTGACCATGAACGAGCCGTTCTTCCAGGGCCACTTCCCGGGGCGCCCGGTGATGCCGGGTGTGCTGATCCTGGAGGCCATGGCCCAGGCCACCGGGGTGCTCGCCTTCGAGACCGCCGGCCGGCGTCCGGAGAACCATTCGATCTATCTCCTGGTGGGTGTGGATCGGGCGCGGTTTCGTCGCCCGGTGGGTCCCGGGGATCAGATCGTGCTGGAGGTGACGTACCGTGACTGCAGGCGCAACATGATGCGCTTCAGCGTCGACGCACGGGTCGACGGGGCGTTGGTTGCGAATGCGGAGTTGATGTGCGCGGCGAAAGAGATCAAGGCCTGATCGATCCGCGTGCGATCATCGATCCGGCCGCGCGGATCGGTGAGGGCGTGAGCATCGGCCCGTACAGCGTGATCGGGGCCGGCGTGGAGATCGGTGCGCGGACATGGGTCGGTCCGCACGTGGTGATCGAGGGTCCGACGCGCATCGGGCGCGACAACCGCCTGTTCCAGTTCTCCTCGTTGGGCGAGATTCCGCAGGATACCAAGTACCGCGGCGAGGATACGGTGCTCGAGATCGGCGATCATAACGTCATTCGCGAGTTCTGCACGATCAATCGCGGTACCGTCCAGGGCGGGGGTGCGACCCGGATCGGCGACGACAACTGGATCATGGCCTATGTCCACATCGCGCACGATTGCCGGGTGGGCGACCACACGATCTTCGCCAACGGCGCGTCGCTCGCCGGGCACGTCGTCGTCGGTGATCACGTCGTGCTCGGGGGTTTCACCCTGGTCCATCAGTTCTGCCGGCTCGGGGCGCATGCGTTCACCGCCTACGCGTCGGGTATCCACAAGGACGTGCCGCCCTACGTCACGGTGCGCGGGCAGCCGGCGCACCCCAACGGGATCAATAGCGAGGGGCTGCGCCGGCGCGGTTTCTCGGAGGAGCGCATCGAGCATTTGCGCCGCGCCTACAAGATCCTCTACCGCTCCGGGTTGCGCCTCCGGGAGGCCGTGGAACGGCTGCGGGCGGTCGCGGCGGAGGACGGCTCCGAGGACGTGACACCGCTGGTCGCGTTCCTGGAGGAGGGGACGCGCAGTATCGTACGCTGATGAGCGCGTGCGCCGACCGCGCTTCCGGGCGTTGCGCCGGCCCATGCCGGCCGTGTGAAACACTACGCTGTCGAGCAGAGCCACGGAACCCGCGGAACGCCCGGAAAAGTTGTGTCTTTGTCGGTGGATTCCATGGGTTCCGTGGCCGTTTTGTTGCGATGCGGGCAGTAAGTGAAGTGCCATTCACACCGGGAGTACTTGGCAGGTCCGGATCGTAGAAGAAAATGGCCGCGGAACCCACAGACAAGGACCCGAGTCTTCCGTGCGTTCCGTGGTTGAACTCGACCCGGTTGGGGCCGGCTTGAACGGCGTGAGCTTAAATACGCGCCATTCGGCCGTAGGCCGCGTCGTACTCGTGGCCGGGGAGGCCTCCGGTGATCTGCTGGGCGCGGGGTTGATCGACGCCCTGCGCCGGCGCCGCCCCGACCTGGTGTTCGAGGGGGTGGCGGGCCCGCGGATGGAAGAGGCCGGGTGCCGGGCCTGGTTCCCCATGGAGCGACTGGCGGTGATGGGGCTGGTCGAGGTCCTCGGGCGGCTGCCCGCGCTCCTCGCCCTGCGCCGCGAGCTGATCGCCCGCCTGCGGCGTGCCCCGCCGGACGTGCTGATCGGCATCGACGCACCGGATTTCAACCTTGGCCTGGAGCGGCGCGTACGGGCCCTCGGGATCCCGACCGTGCACTATGTCGGTCCCACGGTCTGGGCGTGGCGGCGCGGCCGGTTGCGCGGGATCCGGCGCGCCGTGGACCGGATGTTGACGCTGTTTCCCTTCGAGGAGGCGGTGTACCGCGAACACGGGATCCCGGTGACCTGCGTGGGGCATCCCCTGGCCGACGAGATCCCGCCGGAGGATCAGCGCGCGGGCGCCCGTGCGCGGCTGGGTCTGGCGCCGGACATGGAAGCGGTGGCGTTGCTGCCGGGCAGCCGGATCGA
This sequence comes from bacterium BMS3Bbin13, assembly GCA_002897735.1. Taxonomy (GTDB): domain Bacteria; phylum Pseudomonadota; class Gammaproteobacteria; order 21-64-14; family 21-64-14; genus BMS3Abin12. The sequence continues at coordinate 85,982 of BDTW01000038.1, forward strand.
CGAGGTGCGGCGTCTGGCGGGGGTGTTTCTCGAGGCGGCGCGGTGGTGCCGCGCGCGCCGGCCCGGGCTGCGCATCCTCGCCGCCATGGCCGGACCCCGGGTCCGGGAGGTGTTCGAGGGGATCCGGTCCGATTGCTGTGCGGATCTGCCGGTCGAAGTCATCGAGGGGCGGTCGCGGGACGTACTGGCAGCCGCGGACGTCGTGCTGGCCGCTTCCGGTACCGCCACCCTGGAGGCGATGCTCCTGCGCCGGCCGATGGTGGTGGCCTATCGGCTGCATCCGCTGACCTACCCGCTGGTGCGGGCGCTGGTGCGCATCCCGCGGGTCGCTCTGCCCAACGTCTTGTCCGGGGAGGATCTGGTGCCCGAGTTTCTTCAGCGTGAGGTCACGCCCGAAAGGCTCGGCGGGGCCGTGCTGCACTGGTTGGCGCACCCCGCCGAGGTCGAGCGCCTGACGGCGCGCTTCGCGGCGCTGCACCACGAACTGCGGCGCGGCGCGAGCGAGCGCGCCGCGGAAGCGGTACTGGAATCGGCGCGCAGGCCGGGTGGCGCGTCGTGAGCCCGGTGTCGATGGGGGTCGAGGTGGATTGGATCGCCGGTGTCGACGAGGTGGGCCGCGGTCCGCTCGCCGGCCCGGTGGTGACGGCGGCGGTCATCCTCGATCCGCGCCGTCCGATCGTGGGGCTGGCCGATTCCAAGGCGCTGAGCCCCGCGCGCCGGGTCGTGCTGGCGGCCGAGATCCGCCGCCGTGCCCTGGCCTGGGCGCTGGGGCGGGCGGAGGTCGAGGAGATCGATCGGCTGAATATCCTGCAGGCGACGCTGCTGGCCATGCAGCGCGCCGTCGCGGCGCTCGCCGCCGCGCCGCGCGAGGTGCTGGTCGACGGCAATCGCTGCCCCGAGCTGCCGTATCCGGCCCGCGCCGTCGTAGGCGGCGACCGCTTCGTCCCGCAGATCTGCGCCGCGTCGATCCTGGCGAAGGTCGTGCGGGACGCGGAGATGGTTCGCATGGACGACCGCTATCCGGGTTACGGGTTCGCCGGCCACAAGGGCTATCCGACCCCCGCCCACCTGGCGGCGCTCGAGCGCCTCGGGGTGAGTCGGATCCACCGTCGCTCGTTCGCCCCGGTCCGTCGCCTGGTCGCGCCGCGGGAATCGCCGGGCCGTCGATCGTAATCGCTTGAACGTGCGGAGTTTTCCGGTGCGGCGCGGGTTGCCGCCCGGGTCCGCGCCGCGCACCGCCCCGGCCGCGGGCGCCTGAAGTACAATGGAGCATCATGGCCGATTACGTTCATTTGCACCTGCACACCGAGTATTCGCTGGCCGACGGGCTGGTGCGCATCCCGCGCCTGGTGCAGGCGGTGCGCGACCTGGGGATGCCGGCCGTGGCGGTGACCGATCAGGGCAACCTGTTCGCCGCCGTCAAGTTCTACCGTGCGGCGTTGGCCGCGGGGATCAAGCCCGTCCTGGGCGTCGACACCTGGATCGCGGAGCCGCGGGCCGGGCGCTCGCCCTCGCGGCTGACGCTCCTGTGCCGGGACGAGGCCGGTTACCGGAACCTGACGCGGCTGGTCACGCGCAGCTATCGAGAGGGCCAGCAGCGCGGCGTGCCGGTGATTGCGCGCGCCTGGCTGGAGGAGGCCGCCGGCGGGCTGATCGCGTTGTCCGGGGGGCGCGAGGGCGACGTCGGACGCGCGTTGCGTGGCGGCGACGAGGCGCGCGCGCGCCTGGACTACTGGTGTCGCCTGTTCCCCGACGCCTTCTACCTGGAGCTTACCCGCACCGGCCGCGAGGGTGAGGAGGACTACCTGTACGCGGCGGTCGAGTTGGCGCTCGGGCGCGATGTCCCGGTGGTCGCCACCAACGACGTGCGCTTCCTCGATCGCGGGGAGTTCGGGGCCCACGAGGCGCGGGTGTGTATCCACGACGGCCGCGTGCTGAACGATCCGCGCCGACCCCGCGCTTATAGCGAACAGCAATATCTGCGCAGCTCGGCGGAGATGGCCGAACGGTTCGCCGACCTCCCCGAGGCGCTCGAGAACAGCGTCGAGATCGCGCGACGCTGCAACCTGCAATTGCGGCTCGGCGAGAATTTCCTGCCGCACTTCCCGGTCCCGGACGGGAGCGGCGTCGACGAGTACCTGCGCGCGGAGGCCCTGGCCGGGCTGGAGCGGCGCCTGCACGGCGTCGAGCCCGCCGCGCCGCGGGAGGCCTATGACGATCGTCTGACCCATGAACTCGGCGTCATCGGGACCATGGGTTTCGCCGGTTATTTTCTCATCGTGGCCGACTTCATCCGCTGGGCCAAGGTCAACGGGATCCCGGTCGGTCCCGGGCGCGGCTCCGGCGCGGGTTCCCTCGTGGCCTACGTGCTCGACATCACCGATCTCGACCCGATCCGTCACGACCTGCTCTTCGAACGCTTCCTGAACCCGGAGCGGGTGTCCATGCCGGATTTCGACGTGGACTTCTGTATGGAGGGCCGCGACCGCGTCATCGAATACGTGAGCGAGCGCTACGGTTCCGATCGCGTCGCGCAGATCATCACCTACGGCAGCATGAACGCGCGCGCCGTGGTGCGCGACGTCGGTCGCGTGCTCGGGCACCCTTACGGCTTCGTCGACCGTATCGCCAAGCTCATTCCGTTCGAACTCGGGATGACGCTGGAGAAGGCGCTGGTGCAGGAGCAGGAACTGCACAAGCTGTGCGAGACGGACGAGGAGGTGCGCGGCCTCATCGACCTGGCCCGATCGCTCGAAGGCCTGGCGCGCAACGTCGGACGCCACGCTGGCGGGGTGGTCATCGCACCCTCGGCGCTGACCGATTACACGCCGCTCTACTGCGAGCCGGGCGGCGGCGGCGCGGTCACGCAGTTCGACAAGGACGACGTGGAGGCGATCGGGCTGGTGAAGTTCGATTTCCTGGGTCTGCGAACGCTGACCATCGTCGATCGGGCGCTGCGGACCGTCAACCGGCGTCGCGAGCAGCAGGGCGAACCTCCGATCGATATCGCCGCGCTGCCGATGGAGGACCGCGAGGCCTACGACCTGCTCAAGGCGTGCAAGACCACGGCCGTCTTCCAGCTTGAATCGCGCGGGATGAAGGACCTCATCAAACGCCTGTGCCCGGACGGTTTCGAGGACCTGGTCGCGCTGGTCGCGCTCTACCGGCCCGGTCCGCTGCAGTCGGGGATGGTCGACGATTTCATCGACCGCAAGCACGGGCGCGCCCAGGTGACCTATCTGCACCCCGATCTCGAGCCGATCCTGAGGCCCACCTACGGCGTGATCCTGTATCAGGAACAAGTCATGCAGATCGCGCAGGTGCTGGCGGGCTACAGCCTCGGGGGCGCGGACCTGCTGCGCCGCGCGATGGGCAAGAAGAAAGCGGCGGAGATGGCGCGCCAGCGCGACGTCTTCCTGGAGGGTGCGCGCGCTCACGGCGTCGAGGAGGCCGCGGCGAATCACATCTTCGACCTGATGGAGAAATTCGCGGGCTACGGGTTCAACCGCTCGCACTCGGTCGCCTACGCGCTGATCTCCTACCAGACCGCCTGGCTGAAGGCGCACTACCCGGCGGCGTTCATGGCGGCGGTGCTGTCCTCGGACATGGACAACACGGACAAGGTGGTGGGACTTATCGAGGAGTGCCGCCAACTCGGGCTCGACGTCCTGCCGCCGGACGTCAATGTCTCGGAGTATGCCTTCGGCGTCGACGGCGAGCACCGCATCGTCTACGGGCTCGGGGCGATCAAGGGTGTGGGCGAGGCGGCGGTGGAGGCGATCCTCGCCGAACGCCGTACCGGCGGGCCGTTCCCCGACCTGCTCGACCTGTGCCGGCGCATCGACCTGCGGCGCGCCAATCGTCGCGTGCTCGAGGCGCTGATCCGCGCCGGCGCCCTCGACGGTCTGGGGCGTCACCGGGCGGCGCTCATGGCGCGGCTCACGGCGGCATTGCGCTCGGCCGAGCAACACACCCGGGATCATGCCGCGGGTCAGGACGATCTGTTCGGCGGCCCGATTGCAGGGCACGGCGTGCCCGAGGCGCCGGAGCCGCCCGAGTGGGAGGACGGCGAGCGCCTTACCGGGGAGAAGGAGACCCTGGGACTGTATCTGACCGGGCATCCGATCACCCGCTACGAGAAAGAACTCACGGATATCGTCACCGCGCGCATCGGCGAACTGGCGGCCGATGCGGACGGCAACGGGACCGGCGCCGCCCGCATGCCGCCGCGTGAGGACCGCCCGGCGGTGATCGCCGGGCTGGTAGTGGCGTTGCGTGTCACGCAGACCCAGCGCGGCGCGCGCATAGCGTTTCTGACCCTGGACGATCGCAGCGGGCGCCTCGAGATCGCGGTGTTCAGCGAGGCGTTCCAGCGCTACCGTCCGCTGCTCGCCAAAGACCGGCTGCTGGTCGTGAAGGGAAGCCTGAGCGCGGACGAATACACGGGCGGATACCGCATGAGCGCGGACTGCATCTGGGACATCGAGCAGGCGCGCGCGGCCTTCGCGCGCCGCCTGGAGGTGGAGATCGACAGCGAGCAGGCGGCCAACGGCTTCGTTTCGTCCCTGGCCCGGATACTGACCCCGTTCCGGGTCGAACGCGGCGCGCAGAACGGCGCCGGCGGTTGTCCGGTATGGGTCGAGTACCGGCGCCCGGACGCCCGCGCGCACGTCGCGCTCGGGGCGGGCTGGCACGTGCGCCCTACCGACGAACTGCTGCAGCGATTGGAGGAACTGGCCGGCCGTGAGCGGGTCCGGTTCGTCTATCGAGCGCGGGACGGTGCGGCGGGGCGCGGTTTCGGGGCCGGCGCGGATCCGGTATAGTCGCGGGCGCACCGCGCGGTGCCGGCCGTGCGGGGGGGCCAACGGGCGAAGACCATGAATCTCAATTTCCTCGACTTCGAACGACCGATCGCCGAACTGGAGGCGAAGATCCAGGAGCTGCGCTTCGTCAGCGACGGCCAGGACCTCAATCTGCAGGAAGAGATCCAGCGTCTCGAGGCCAAGAGCCGCGCGCTCACCGAGTCGATCTTCTCGTCGCTGAACACCTGGCAGGTGGCTCAGCTCGCGCGCCATCCGCAACGCCCCTACATGCTCGACTACGTGGCCCGGATCTTCACGGAGTTCCACGAGCTGCGCGGTGATCGGGCGTTCATCGACGACCCGGCCATCGTCGGCGGGCCGGCGCGGCTCGACGGGCGTCCGGTGATGGTGATCGGTCATCAGAAGGGTCGCGACACCAAGGAGAAGATCCACCGCAACTTCGGTATGCCGCGCCCCGAGGGCTATCGCAAGGCGTTGCGCCTGATGCGCCTTGCCGAGCGTTTCGCCCTGCCGGTGCTCACCTTCATCGATACCCCGGGGGCTTATCCGGGGATCGGTGCCGAGGAGCGCGGGCAAAGCGAGGCCATCGCCCGCAACCTGCTGCACATGTCGAGGCTGCGCACGCCCGTGTTGTGCTCCGTGATCGGCGAGGGCGGCTCGGGCGGGGCGCTGGCGGTCGGGGTCGGGGACCGGTTGCTGATGCTCCAATACAGCACCTATGCCGTGATCTCTCCGGAGGGCTGCGCCTCGATCCTGTGGAAGAGCGCGGATAAGGCGTCCGAGGCGGCCGAGGCCATGGGGATCACGGCCGAGCGCCTCCAGCGACTCGGGCTGGTCGACGAGATCATCCCGGAGCCGCTCGGCGGCGCGCATCGCGACCCGGACGCCACGGCGGTGCGGCTCAAGCAGGCCCTGGTCGCGAACCTGGACCGCTTCGCCGGCACCCCGGCCGACGAGTTGCTCGAGGTGCGCTACGCGCGCCTCATGGCCTACGGAAACTTCAAGGAATCCGCCTGAGCGGCGTGCGGTGCGTCCGGGGCGGCCGCGAACGACAGTGGGAACGCACAGCGGGGATTTCAACGCGGAGCGACTGTACCGTGCGCTGGGCGCCCTGCCCGCGGCGCCGGTCTATTGGGTGGCCTACAGCGGCGGGGCGGATTCCCATGTCCTCCTGCACGCGCTCTCCGCGTTGCGCCCGCGCCTGGGCGCCGCGTTGCGCGCGGTGCACGTCGATCACGGTTTGCACCCGGACGCGCGCGCCTGGTCCGAGCACTGCGCCGCGGTATGCGCGGCGCTCGATGTGATGCTGCGCGTGCTGCGCGTGGACGCGCACGCCGCGCGCGGGGAGAGCCCGGAGGCGGCGGCCCGGCAGGCCCGCTACGCGGCGTTGGCATCGGTCGTGGGTCCCGGGGAGATCCTGCTCACCGCCCATCACCGCGATGACCAGGCCGAGACGGTGCTGCTGCAACTGCTGCGCGGCGCCGGCCCCGCGGGCCTTTGCGGGATGGCCCCGCGGCGGTGTCTCGGTGCGGGCCTGCTCGCCAGGCCGTTGCTCGAGTTCCCGCGCTCCGCGCTACGCCGCTACGCCGCGATGCACGGGTTGTCCTGGGTGGAGGACAGCGCAAATCTCGATCCGTCCGTGGACCGCAATTTCCTGCGCCACGAGGTCCTGCCGGTCCTGCGCCGGCGATGGCCCGGCCTGGCGAAGACCCTGCCGCGGGCGGCGATGGTGCAGGCGCAGGCGCTCGAGGTCCTGGATGCGTGCGCGCGGCGCGACCTCGAGGTCCTGCAGGGGCCCGATCCGTGGACGCTACGCCTCGATCGGCTGCGCGCGCTCGATCCCGCGCGCCAGCGCAACGTGCTGCGCGCGTGGCTGCGCCTGCTCGGCCTGCCGGTCCCATCGTCCGCACAACTCGAGTGCTGTCGGCGCGAGGTCGCGGCGGCGCGGAACGATCGTGAGCCGTGCGTGCGCTGGCCGGGCGCCGAGGTGCGCCGTTATCGGGACCTCCTCCATGCCATGGCGCCGCTGCCGCCGGCCCCGGGAGGCGTGTCCCTGCCCTGGGATCCCGCCGTCCCGCTCGCGCTCCCGAACGGGCTCGGCGTGCTGCGCGCGGCGCCCGCCGCCCGGGGCGGCCTGCGCCTGGCGGGCGCCCGCGCGGTGCAGGTACGGTTCCGGCGCGGCGGAGAACGCTGCCGCCCGGCGGCGCGCGCGCGCACGCGCGACTTGAAGAAACTGCTGCAGGAACACGGCGTGCCCCCGTGGCTGCGGCCGCTTATTCCGTTGGTGTACGTGGACACGGAACTCGCGGCGGTGGCCGATCTTTGGGTGTGCGCGTCGTTTCAGGCCGACGCCGGCGAGGCGGCGGTGCGCATCCGCTGGGAAGGCGCGCCCGCCGGGGTCGGCGCGGCGCATTGAGGCCGTGCCCCGCCGGTTACGACGCTCGCCCTTGAATCGGCGGGGAAAAGACGCCGTGCACCACGCCGGGGGGGAGGATGCGCCGGTTTCGCTCGTTGTGGAATGCCCCGGCTTCTGGTACGTTTAACCCCCGTCCGGGGCCTAACACGCAGGGTCCCGCCCCGTCCTCCTTCGGCGGCCCATGACCAGATACATCTTCACTACGGGCGGTGTCGTGTCCTCTCTGGGCAAAGGCATCGCCTCCGCCTCGTTGGGCGCGATTCTCGAGGCGCGCGGCCTACGGGTCACGATGATCAAGCTGGATCCCTATATCAACGTGGATCCCGGCACCATGAGCCCGTTCCAGCACGGCGAGGTCTACGTGACCGAGGACGGTACCGAGACCGACCTCGATCTCGGTCACTACGAGCGTTTCGTGCGCACGACGATGGGGCGGCGCAACAACTACACCACCGGCCAGATCTACGAGAACGTCATCCGCAAGGAGCGCCGCGGCGAATACCTGGGGGGGACGGTCCAGGTGATCCCGCACATCACCGACGAGATCAAGCGTTGCGTCCGCGCCGGTGCGGCCGGTGCGGACATTGCCATGGTGGAGATCGGGGGCACGGTGGGCGATATCGAGTCGCTGCCGTTCCTGGAGGCGATCCGCCAGATGGGGGTGGAGCTTGGTCACCGCAAGGCCCTGTTCATGCATCTGACGCTGGTGCCGTTCATTCCCAGCGCAGGCGAGATCAAGACCAAGCCGACGCAGCACTCGGTCAAGGAACTGCGCTCCATCGGCATCCAGCCGGACATCCTGCTGTGTCGCGCCGACCGGCCGCTGCCGAGCGACGAGCGGCGGAAGATCGCCCTGTTCACCAACGTCGAGGAGCGCGCCGTCATCTCCGCGGTCGACGTGGACAGCATCTACAAGATCCCGCTCCGCCTGCATGACCAGGCCCTCGACGATATCGTCGTGGAGAAGTTCGGTATCGATGTGCCGCCCGCGGACCTCTCGGAATGGGAGGAGGTGGTTGCGGCGATGGCGCACCCCCAGGCCGAGGTCAACGTCGCCATGGTGGGCAAATACGTCAATCTGGCGGACGCGTACAAATCGCTGAACGAGGCCCTGATCCACGCCGGCGCGCGGACTCACACCCGCGTCAACATCGTCTACGTCGACTCCGAGCAGATCGAGCAGGATGGCACCGCCTGCCTCGCGGGGATGGACGCGGTGCTGGTGCCGGGAGGGTTCGGTGAGCGCGGGGTGGAGGGCAAGATCGCCGCGGTAAGCTACGCGCGCAAGAACGAGGTGCCCTACCTCGGCATCTGTCTCGGCATGCAGGTGGCGGTGATCGAGTTCGCGCGCAACCGCGCGGGCCTCGCCGGGGCCCACAGCACCGAGTTCCGGGCGGACGCCGCGGATCCGGTGATCGCGTTGATCGCGGAGTGGCAGGACCGCAAGGGAGTCGTGGAGCGGCGCGATGCGGATTCGGACCTGGGCGGGACCATGCGCCTCGGGGCGCAGCCCTGCCGGTTGCGTCCCGGCACCCTCGCGCACCGGACCTACGGTCGGGACGTGATCACCGAGCGACATCGCCACCGCTACGAGTTCAACAACCGCTATCGCGAGGTCTTGGAACGGGTCGGGCTGGTGGTGTCGGGCACCTCCAGCGACGACGGCCTGGTGGAGGTGATCGAGCTTCCCGAGCACCCGTGGTTCCTGGCCTGCCAATTCCACCCGGAGTTCACTTCGACGCCGCGCGACGGTCACCCGTTGTTCACGGGCTTCATCCGCGCCGCGCTCACACGCCGGAGCGTGACGACCGCGCAGGCCGTGGGCGCATGAGGCTGTGCGGCTTCGAGGCCGGGCTCGAGCATCCGCTGTTCCTGATCGCAGGCCCGTGCGTGATCGAGGGGGAGCAACTCGCCATGGACACGGCCGGGGCCCTGCACGAGATGACCACGCGGCTGGGGATCCCGTTCATCTACAAGTCCTCCTTCGACAAGGCGAACCGTTCCTCGCACGGCAGCTTCCGCGGCCCCGGGCTGGAGGCGGGGCTGGCGATCCTCGAGGCGGTGCGCGATCGCATCGGCGTTCCGGTGCTCACCGACGTGCACGAGGACACGCCGCTGGAAGAGGTGGCCGCAGTGGTCGACGTGCTGCAGACGCCGGCGTTTCTGTGCCGTCAGACGAACTTCATCCGCCGCGTGGCGCGCCAGGGTCTCCCCGTCAATCTCAAGAAGGGCCAGTTCCTCTCACCCTGGGAGATGTGCAACGTCGTGGAGAAGGCGCGCGACGCGGGTGCGGAACAGATCCTCGTCTGCGAGCGCGGTGTGAGTTTCGGCTACAATAATTTGATCTCGGACATGCGCTCGCTCGCGGTACTGCGCGAGACCGGGTGCCCGGTGGTCTTCGACGCCACCCACTCGGTGCAGTTGCCGGGCGGTCGCGGCGCGGTCTCGGGCGGACAGCGCGAGTTCGTGCCGGTGCTTGCCCGTGCGGCGGTCGCCGCCGGCGTCGCGGGGTTGTTCATGGAGACCCACCCGGATCCGGATCGCGCCCTGAGCGACGGACCCAACGTCTGGCCGCTGGGGCGCATGGAGGAGCTTCTGGGCACCCTCCAGGCGTTGGATGAGACGGTGAAGGCACGCGGCTTCGCGGAACAGGGACCCGCCCCGACCTGACGGCGGGGCCTCGCCCGGACGGAGACGGAAGGCCATGTCGGAGATCACGGACATCCGCGCCCGGGGGGCCGAAGAGGCGCTCGCGCATACACCATGAAGATATTGACCGGCCTGCTGTTGCTGCTCCTGGTGCCCCTTCAATACCGGCTCTGGGTGGGCGAGGGCAGTTTCGCGGATGTGGTGCGCCTGCGCCGCGCGGTTGTGGCCCAACAGGCCGAGAATCACGAACTCGCGCAGCGCAACGCGGCATTGGACGCCGAGGTCTCGGACCTCAAGCACGGGCTGGCGGCGGTGGCGGAACTGGCCCGCACGCAACTCGGCATGATCGGCAAGGGCGAGACCTTTTACCAAGTGGTGGACGGCGGCGCCAAGCGCCGATCCCGGCCGCCGCGGGATCCGCCCCGATCTCGGCCGTGATCGCTTGGTGGGACAATGGATACACCACATTACTGGGGCGTGATCCCCGCGGCGGGCCAAGGTACGCGCATGGGCGCGCAGCGACCCAAGCAGTACCTGGAGCTGGCCGGGCGGAGGGTGTTGGAGCACACGCTGGAGCGCCTCGCCGCCGACCCGCGGATCGCCGGGATCGTGGTCGCACTCGGGCCGGACGACGCGGAATGGCGGCACCTGACGATGCCCGCCGGAGTCGAGGTTTGGACCGTGACCGGCGGTGCGGAGCGCTGCCACTCGGTATTGAACGCGCTGGAGTCCCTGGACGGGCGCGCCGCGCCGACCGACTGGGTGCTGGTTCACGATGCCGCGCGTCCCTGCCTGCGTCCCGCCGACCTCTCGCGCCTGCTCGACGTCCTCGCCGGGGATCCGGTCGGCGGGCTGCTCGCGCTGCCGGTGCGTGACACCATGAAGCGCGCCGGTGCCGGGGATCGCATCGACGCGACCGTCGACCGCGACGGCCTGTGGCACGCGCTGACCCCGCAGATGTTCCGCCTCCAGGCGCTGCGCGAGGCGCTGGACAAAGCGATCGCCGCCGACGTACTGGTCACCGACGAGGCCGCCGCGATGGAGTGGGCCGGCCACCGCCCGCGCCTCGTGGCCGGCGCCGGCGACAACCTCAAGATCACCCGCCCCGAGGACCTCCCGCTCGCCGAGTATTATCTCGCTCGCCAGCTTCGGGACTGAGACGAAGGTGGCGAGATCGGCCAAGGAATCGGCTAACCGCAACGGCTCATCTCATGGTTTCTATACAAATCAATCTATTGAGGACATTCTGTGGTGGGGCAGATGCGGCGAGAGGATGCGGGTGCGAATTGTCAATTGACAGGCGACATTGCAGGATTGGCAGATGATCGTGGCGTTCAAACATCGAGGGCTCAAAGCGCTCTACGATAGCCGGACGGCACGGCGGGTGGCCGGAGCATGTCCAGAAGCTGATGGACATCCTGTCCGTGCTCGATCGAAGCCGCGAACCGGGAGATATGGATCTGCCCGGATTCCGGCTCCACCCGTTGAAAGGCGAACTGAAAGGCCACTACGCCGTCTCCGTCTCGGGAAATTGGCGAGTCACCTTTAGGTTCGAGCAAGGGCGCGCGGTCGACGTCGATTACGCCGACTACCACTGATGGGGATCGAATCATGACGATGCAGAATCCTTCACATCCCGGCGGGCTCGTCAGACGCCAGTGTCTTGAGCCACTGGGCTTAACCGTGACGCGAGCTGCGGAAGGCCTCGGTGTGACCCGTCAGGCTCTGTCCGATCTTGTCAATGGGAAGGCCGGCATCTCGGTCGAGATGGCGATCCGTTTGTCCAAAGCGTTCGGGTCGACGCCCGAGACTTGGCTCGGTATGCAAATGGCTTATGAACTATGGCAGGTGCGAGAACGTTCCGAGGGAATTGCGGTGGAAAGATTTAGAGCCGCATAGATTTGCATATGTAATTATCTGAGAACATCGGTGCGGTAAATTCAAATGGGAGGCGAGAAAATGCATTCCGGGGACAGTATACCCATTTGCGATCATCACTCGCTCGCGGGATCGCGCCGGCATTAGCAGTCGTTCAAGGAGAGGCCGGTCCGCGGATCACCGTAATCGCATAACAGACATGGAAATAGGGGACAGACCACGGTTTTCATGGAGATTATCCGCGATAAAACCGTGGTCTGTCCCCTATTTCTTATGAAGATCGAAATTGGTTCGTATGAAGTGAAAACGAAGCTCCCTGAGTTGCTGCGACAAGTGAAAGCCGGCAAAAGCTTTACCATCACCAATCGTGGGAAGGCCGTTGCGGATTTGGTGCCCACCTTGGGCGTGAGAGCGAAGGACAAGGTTGCGGCGGCGGAAAAATTGAAGGAATTCATGCTGACCAATCCGGTGCGTGGTGTAAACATCAAGGAACTCATTGAGGAGGGGCGCGCGTGAGCTTCGTCCTTGATAACTCGGCGACGATGCGTTGGTTTTTTGGTGACGGCAAGCCGCAACAACTTGCCTTTGCCGGTATGGTGCTGGATGCAATGAAACAGGACAGCGCTCTCGTCCCCGTGACCTGGGGGCTCGAGGTGGCGAATGTCATTGCCCGGGCGGAAGCAAAGGGTTTGGTGACGGAGGCGCGGAGCGGCGCGTTTCTCGAAATGCTCCAAGGCGTGGATATTAAAGTGGATGCGGCTACATTTGCACGCGCGCTGTCGGATACCCTTCAACTGGCGCGGCGATACAAGTTATCCGCTTACGATGCCTCCTACCTCGAACTGGCCTTAAGGCTGGGTATGCCGCTGGCTACACTGGACGAAGATTTACTGAAGGCTGCGAAGAAGGCCGGTGTGAAAAGGTTTAGCTGAGGTCTCGAACAGAATCCTTTTCCATCCAATACCACGGTATCCGGTCGGCTCGTTATCCGCTACGCCCGATGTCGACATGGTACTTGTTGGCGAGTGCATAGAAGGTGGGGCGGGTGATGCCGAGGAGTTCGGCGGCCTGGGAGACGTTTCCGTCGGTGTAGCGCAGGGCGCGCAGCATGGCTTGGCGTTCGGCGTTTTCGCGCACTTGGCGCAGGCTGAAGGGCATGGGCTCGGCGTCGCCGGGCTCGAGTTCCAATTCTCGGGCGGTGATCCGCCTGCCCTCGGTGAGGATGACGGCCCGGTTGATGCGGTTCTCCAGTTCGCGGACATTGCCGGGCCAAGTGTGGGACTCGATGGCCTGCATCGCGTCGTCGGTGAAGACCAGGCCGTTGCGGCCGTGTTCGCGGGCGCGGCGGTCGAGGAAGTGCCGGGCGAGGACCACCGCTTCTCCGCGGCGCTCGTGCAGGGTCGGGATGTGGATGGTCACCTCGCTGACGCGGTAATAGAGGTCTTCGCGAAAGGCCCCCGTGCGCAGGAGGGACTCCAGGTCGCGGTGGGTGGCGCAGACCACGCGCACGTCGACGGGGATCTCCTCGCGCCCGCCGACGCGGACGATGACGCGCTCCTGCAGGAAGCGCAGGAGCTTGGCCTGCAGCGGCATCGGCAGGTCGCCGATCTCGTCGAGGAACAGCGTGCCGCCGTGGGCGTTCTCGATGTGACCCACGCGGCGCGCGTTGGCGCCCGTGAACGCCCCCTTCTCATAGCCGAACAGTTCACTCTCGAGCAGGGTATCGGGGATCGCCGCGCAGTTGATGGCGGCGAAGCGCTTGTCGGCACGCGGACTCAGGGCATGCAGGGCGCGCGCCAGCAGTTCCTTGCCCGTGCCGCTCGCACCGGTAAGCAAGGTGGTGACATTGGCCGGCGCGACTTTCTCGATGGTGGCGCAGACCGCCAGCATCTCGGGGCTGGTGGCGATGATCCCGGCGAGCGGGGTGTCGGGTGCGCCTTCGCGGCGCGCCTGGGATTCGCGTTCCAGCGCGTAGAGGCGGTAGGCGCGCTCGACGATGAAGACGAGCAACTGCGCATCGACCGGCTTTTGGCAGAAGAGCCACGCCCCGAGTTCCACGGCGCGGACCGCGTTGTCGCGGTCGTCGTTGCCGGTGACCACGATCACCTTGGTCTGCGGTGCGAGGGCGAGGATCTCCTCGAGGGTCGCGAGGCCCTCGCTCGCGCCCCCGGGGTCGGGCGGCAGGCCGAGATCGAGGGTGACCACTTCGGGATGGTGGCGGCGCAACTGCCGGATCGCCTCCTCGCGGTCCTCGGCGGTGACCACCTCGAATCCGTCGAAGGCCCAGCGCAGGGCGCTCTGCAGCCCGGGGTCGTCCTCGACGACCAGCAGGGTGCGTTTCCCCGCGTTCACTGCAGGCCTTCCTGCGCGGCGCCGGCGTGCGGCGTTTCGGCCGGCGCCCCGGCGAGATGGGGCAGCTCGATGCGAAAGCGCGTCCCGCGCCCGCTCGTGCTCGTCACGGTCAGGTCGCCCCCCAGTTCGTGGATGTATTCGCGGGTCTCGTAGGCGCCGATGCCCATGCCGGTATCTCCCTTGGTGCTGTCGAAAGGTCGGAACAGGCGCTCGCGCACAAATGCGGCGTCCATCCCACAGCCGTCGTCCTCGACCAGGAGCACGGCGCGTCCGCCCTCGCGCGTGAGTACGACACGCACGTGCCCGTCCTTGCCGGTGGCCTCCTGGGCGTTCTGGATCAGGTTCTCCACGGCGCTGAGCAATCGGTCGCGGTTGGCCAGGACCTGCATCGGGGTGTCCGCGCCCTCCAGCACCGGGACCGGTGTGCTGCGCGCGCGGTTCGTCGTCGCGTCCGCGGTGAGCGCGGCGAGGTCAACGGGCGTCTTGGTCGCATCGGCGAGACCCTTGCGCAACAGGGCCATCAAGCGGTTCATCTTGTCGACCGAGTGGCTCATGATGCGGACCGCATCGTCGATGAACGCGGGGTTGTGCTTGTGGCGCGCGGCGCTGTCGACCACCAGCGACTGCTGGGCGATCAGGTTCTTGAGGTCGTGGAGAATCAATGCCGAGAGGCGGTTGAAGCCCTCGAACTGGCGCGCCTCGGCCAGCGACTGCAGGGTGTCGAGCTGGGCGAGGTGGCTCGCCGCCTGGCAGCCGGCGGTCTTCAGCAGATCGCGCACCTCCCAATTGAATGCGATATTCGCGCGCGGTCGGGTAAGGACCACGAAACCGAACAGCTCGTTGCGGTCGATCAGCGGGACGACCACCCAGGCCCGGGGCAGTTCGGTGAGCCAGGGGGGCGGGGCGAGGCCGTGATACAACTCGGGGTTGGATCGGTATTCGTCGAGATGCAGGACCCAGCCGCGTTCGTCCAGAAAACGCACGAACGGGCCGTCCGTGGGTTCCACGGCACCCTCCGGTACCGCCGCGTTCCATCCCGCGACCGGGGCCATGGATCCCGAGGGACGGCGGGTCCAGAGAATCCCCGCCGGACTCTCGACGATCGCCGCGATGGCCCCGATCACGCACTCGCGCGGCTGCGCGGTGGCCTTGCAGGCGGACAGAGTCTGGGTGAAGCGCAGCCATTCCTCGCGGTAGTCGTAGCGGTAATTGAAGAAGTGTTTGTTCAGGAACACCTTGGCACGCGCCCGAACCTGCCCCGAGAACAGCAGTACCAACAGGACGGCGCCGGCCCCGAACAGGAATACGGTGTGCAGCAGCGGGCCCCATTCGCCGCCGAACGCTCGGATGTAGTAGCCGGCGGCGGCCATGACGAGGAGGTAGCCGCCGGTTCCGACCAGAGTGGCCCCGTGATAGACCACCCCGCGGGAGACGAATACATCCAGCGACCACTGCGGGTTGCGCGCGGCGGATACGGCGATCAGCGGTACGACCAGGGCGTCGACGGCGCCTCGTGCGTTCCAGAGTTGGAGATTGATGCGCCGGAAGAGGAGGGCGTCGGAATAGAGATAGAAGTCGTAGGCGAACATCAGCCCGAGGCCGAGGCAGAGATATTTGATCGCCCAGCGGTGCTCGGGGCGCGTGTTGCGGAACAACAGTTCGACGAGCCACAGCCCGCCGATGGCGAGGAGCAGATCGCCGCCGAGCGTGATCGTGGTGATCAAGGCGGGGTGCAGGGATTGTGCGGGCAGTACGGCCAGGACGGTGAGCAGCCCCAGCACCGTGTACAGGCCGACGGCGCCGGCCTGCAGTTGACCCCCACCGGCGCGGGTACGCGTACCGGCTTGGCGCAGGATTCCGAGCAGAAATGCGAACCAGGCGAGGTAGCGCAGGTTCTCCAGCACCTCCGACACGGCGTCGGGTGCGGTGCCGGAGGCGCCGTGCCAAGCGAGCCCCGCCGCCCACAGGGTGGTGGCTGCGGCGGCGGCGACCAGGAGCGCGCCTTGCAGGCGGCCGCGCCAGCCGGTCAGCAGCACCAGGGTCAGGACGAAAAAAAACAGCCCGCCGGCGGAGTAGCTGATAGTCCCGATATTTTCCATCGGCCGGATCGCCCGTCGCCCCCCGTGTCCGTCGCAACCGGCTTCAGTCGGCGGCTCACGAAGGGCACGGATTACGCGGCGCCGCCCCTATCCGGCTCCCCGCCCGGCGTGTCGCCGCGATCGCCAGTGTAGCACCAAAGCACATCGGCGCCCGCCTCGGCGCCGGGCTCCTATCGGGCGGGCCGCGCGCCGGTCGATGCCGCCGGGGCCGGTGCGCCGAGCATGATGCGCTGGCGCGGATCGCCGGCGCTCAGCGTCGCGGCCATGAGCAGATAGAACACCAGCGCGAGAGCGCCGTTGCGTACCAGGGCACGCTCGCGGGTACGGCTCAGGCCGAGTCGGGGGTCGATCAGCCCGAGCACGGTGAGCACGGTGAACAAGGCGCTGCACGCAGCGGCGACGATCAGCAGGGTGTGCATGGCGGTGTCCGGTTGGGTGGTCGGCGGATCTCAGGCGCTCGCGGCACGCGCCGGCATCGCGGGCGCGGCGGCCGCCAGCGCGCCGACATGGGACGGCCCGACTTCCAGGGCCCAAAGATCCCACGCGCCGGTTGCGGAGGCGTCGCCCAGAAGGCGCGCCGGTTCGTCGGGGGCCAGGGAGACGGGCACCTCGCGCAGCCCGCCGCCGAGCCCTTCGCCGGTGGCCTTGAGAAAGGCCTCCTTGCGGGTCCAGGCATTGAGCAGGGCCTGCTTGCGCTGCGTCTCCGGCACGCGCAGAAGGGCATCGTGCTCGACCGGATCCAATACCCGGCGGGCGAGGGGTCCGACCTGCAGCGGGCGATCGAGGGCTTCTACGTCGACGCCCAGCGCCCGCCGACGGCTGAAAGCCAGCACGCACAGCCCACGCGTGTGCGAGAGGTTGAATTGCAACGGGGCGCCACGGGGGGCCAGCATCGGTTTGCCGCGCGGTCCGTATTCGAAGCCGAGCGCATCGGGCGCCCGCCGCAGATACGCGCCGAGCAACACACGCAACGCGCCGCGCGCGATCACGAAACCGCTACGCCCCTGCTCCCGGTGCAGCCGCCCGGCGCGTCGCTGTTCGTCGCTCGAGAGTACCGACCACAGGCGCGCCACGCAACGGGGGTCGGCTACGGGCGGCATGCGCCACACGTGCAGCGCCTCGCCTTCGAGCGGCGCCGGCGTCGTGCCCCACAGCGCGTCGGGATCGACATCGAATGTATCGAACGACTGGTGCATCGTTTGACCGGTTTGAAAGCCCCACCTATGATACCGCGGGTTCCGCCCGCGGTCCTGATCGGGACCCGGGGAGACGGTGTGATGCTCCCAGGGTAGCGCGATCGCCGGCCGCGGGTCCACGGTCGATCGCACGGCCGGCCGTACAACGGAAATCGCCGATTCAGTGGAAACCCTGCTCAAACTCCTGTCACGCCTGCCGCTGCCGGTCCTTCATCGGCTCGGCGGTGTGGTCTACCTGCTCGGCTATTACGGCTTCGGCTTCCGAAGGGCCCTCACCCTGGCCAACCTGCGCCGCGCCTTTCCGGATAAGAGCGAAGGCGAGCGGCGCGCCATCGCCCGGCGTTGCTACCGAAACTTCTGCGACGTGCTGATGGAGACCGTCAAATCCCTCACCATCCGCGAGGCGGAACTGCGCCGCCGTGTAACGATCGCCAACCCGGACGTGTGCCGCGAACTGGCGCGGATGGAGGGCGATCGTACCGTGATCTTCCTGGCCGCGCATCAGTGCAATTGGGAATGGATGCTGCTGATCAGCCGCCTGACCTGCGCATTTCCGATCGAGGCGGTCTACAAGCGCTCGCGCAACGCCATCGTCGACCGGCTGCTGGTGGCGCGGCGCTCGCGTTTCGGCGGCGCCCTGATTCCGGTGGATCGGTTTATTGTCGAAGCCATGCGCCGGCACCCCGGGGTACACGGCCTGGCGCTGGTGGCGGATCAGACACCGCGTCGTGAGGAAGAGAAGTGCTGGGTGCGGTTCCTCGGGCAGGACACGGCGTTCTTCACCGGGCCTCAGAAGCTCGCCGCCCTCAAACGCGCGGTGGTCTATTTCGTCGCCATGCGCCGGACCGGGCGGGGCCGCTACGAGGTCTCCTTCGAGCGTATCGCCGAGCCGCCGCACGCCCTCGACGGGCGCGAGGTGATCGAGGCCTATGCAAGCGTCATGGAACGCCGGATCCGCGCGGCGCCCGCGGACTGGCTGTGGATGTACAACAAGTGGAAGTATCCGAAGGGACTCTATGAATGAACCAAAGTGGTATGGCTGTTGACGGCTAGCTCGAAGCGTGAGCCGTTTTGTGCGAAGCAGTGTTGCCCTCGGTTTTATTCTCAACTTTCGTGATAGAAACGGATTTTAGAAGGTCTTTTGGTTCTACGGTTGGAAGCATATAGCCTGCCCATGGTCCTCGAGCGGTGACCGTTAAGAGAAAATCGCGGGCGGCACCGTACAAGATGGACATGGAGTTCCTTATTGTGACGGCAAACAGTTTCTTGTCGTTGATATCGATATCCGCGCGGAACGTCGCGAACATGCTGATATTGAACTCATAAGGAACGGACTTGCCGCCGTCGCTATTGGCCGCATGGAAATCGACAGCAAATAGGAGCTTGTCGCCCTCATCATATTTAACATCTGCACTTATCGAGGGCGGCCGGCACCCATCGGACGCGCCGAATTCATAGTCGGGGTTCGCCTTAACGCTAACCTCTGACAAGAAATATTGTTCAAGCCGCAATGCTGGTTTCTGCTTGGTCATCATTGTTCATTCCCACATCACTGTCATTAGCGGGTTTGTGTGCTCTTCGCTGTTCAAACCAACAACTTGGTGGCCGGAACGCGGCGGCCCTCTCCCGTTTCTCAACAGTCTTTTCCCATTTGCCGGAGATATTTCGGCGCTGCACATCAAATACGATCTGTGCATTGAGCGCAAACACGATCTTAACCATTGTTTCAATCGTGAGGTTGGCATCTCCGCGGAGCGTTTTCGTGATGTATGGCTGACTGGTTCCGATGCGTTGTGCAAGTTCAGTTTTGCTTACCCCATCAAGTTCCAGTAGGCGGTTTACTTTGAGCGCAAAGTCGAGCTTCGCTTTTTCAAACCAATAGCCGGTATGCTCCTTCGCTCGGCCTACCGCCGGTGCTAATTGTCTGTGCCACCTTGCCATCACTTAGTCCTCTCCAATCAGTTCAATTTCTATATCGCCATCCTCTTTGCAGCGCATGTATTCTCTTTTTAGTTTGACAGCACGATCAATTTCCAATTTTGGCGTGCGCTGGGTCGTTTTAAAGAATACGTGCGCACAAATCACGCAATGCCCAGCATCGTAAAACCACAGCACACGCACAGATCCTTTCGTGAACTGCCAAATGCCATGTTCGCGCGATATCTGGTGACTTAGTGAATCCGATAAATTTCGGGGTCCTGTCGGACTATCGGCTACGTGCTCAAGCAGAGCTATGAGTCCCCTGTATGTAGCAGGCTGTTCACGCTCCAGGTGCTTAAGAAAACTGTCGAAAGGGCATTCATTGCGCGCCCGGAAAGGAGCATAGAGAGTCCAGGTGCCCTGAACGATTTCCCTAAGTCTCACTGGCGGAGTATAACTCAAAAGTTATGGCGGCAAGAGCACCTGGGCCTGAAGGGGATTTGGATGACACGCTCGGGTTCCTTGATTTTCCGTGCTGAAATTCTGTAGGCCCAGCAGTTTCGTGGCTAACTGCCTGATTTAATTGATGCGAGTGAGGGGGGCGAAGTGCAACGTGACCGATTGATCCCACTCGCATCCTCACCCCGAACTGTCCCGTCCCAGCAAATCGGGGCCACTCCGTCGCCTGAGTGTTTTCTACGAGCCCCGGGTGTGCCGTCAACCCCGCGTGTTGTGATCCGGCCCTTGAGCCGATAGCTTTTTGCCCTTGAGCACGAGGGTGTGGGCTTGTTCGAAGAGCCGGTCGATTGTGGCGTTGGCCAGGACGCTGTTTGGGAACGCCTCGCTCCATTCCTGAAAGCAAGAAAGGGGGCGGAGGGAATAAATAATATTCCCTCCGTCCCCTTTCTCGTCGCGCCCGCTACGCACGGTGCGCCGTCTCTCGGGAAAGGCCCGAATATCGCCCTGTGGGCGATAGTGCCGTTCCCCCTCCCCTGAACCGTTGCACGGTTACAGACGGAGCACCGCAGCGCAGCCTGATGGATAGGGCCTGCGCTTCCTTCAAAACCGAAGGGCGACCCCACCGGAGTACGCGAGTGCGGCACCGTGTCCGCGAATGCGGTCGGCGTGAACGTCGGCGAACAGACCCAGGGGGCCGATAAGGCGCAGGTCCGCGACCGCACCGTAGTGAAGCATGGTGAAATCCCGATACACCACGGGATTTACCTGTCCGTTCGGTCCGATCGTTTCCTCGGCGCGGTGGAGATAGTTCGCATCGAAAAACGGCGCAAGGACAAGACGGGAACCGATCGCCCATTGGATCTCGAGCCCGCCGCCGGCCTCGTACCCCGCCTTGATATCGTTCAGGTCGGAGCCGAAGGTGAGTCCGAGTGCTTGTACGCCGTTGAGTCCGCCGGCCGAGTCGAGGTCGAGGGCGCCCCGGGCGAAGGGAATGATGCGAAGCATCGGCCGCGGCTTGAGAATCCACCCGATCCGCTGCGCAATGGAATAGGCGCGAAGATAGTCGAACGCGGCGCCTCCATCGACGTGTCCGTAGGCGAACCGCAGGGCGGAGCCGAAGTATAGACGGCCGATTGTGCTGCGGGTATTCATCTCCGCAAAGTGAACGGCATTGTACCCGCCGGCCGGAAGATATCGACCGTAGGCGATGGAGAAGCCGCTGTCGAACCGGTCGAGTGCTCCGGCAGCGCCGCCCGCCAAAGCGGGCGGTATGGCGCATAAGACAATCACAGCGGCGCCAAGAATTGCGGTGACACGCATGATCCTGCTCCCGGGCTCAGCCGTTTGTGGCTGTCTTGGATTCATAGAAGAGCCGATAGGCCGACACACCATAGCGATTTCCAATAAACCGTGCAACCACAGCCTCTTCCAACATAGAAAGGGGACAGACCACGGTTTTGGCCCCTCAATCGGTCGTTCGCGGCCAACGCGACTTTCCAGAAGTGACACGCCGCCCAAGCCTGCGCGCCACCCCTTCTTTGAAGCGGTCGTTTCCGAGAACATAATCGCCGTTGGTGGCCCGATCAACGTTGCCTTCATGTGGGCGCGAAACAGGGCCCGGTAGGCTCGCCGACGATCATTGGGATGGCGACCCAGGATGTGTATTCCCCGTGTGTCGTAATGAGAATATCTTTCGCGCCAATGCCCAGGGAGCGAAAGATATTCTCATTACGACACACGGATAGTCCGCCTGACTATCCTGCTAGAAGATTTAAAATCGTGGTCTGTCCCCTATTATAACCGAGGGTTCAAGCTGTGGCGGACGATCGGCGGCGAGGCTCTCGCCGGCACCAGAATTTCTTGGCGCAGAGCGCCTGCGGATGGGTGACACCGCGGAGCGGTGTCACCAGATACCCCCTCCCTCGCGGTGAATCGGGGACAGACCACGGTTTCGGCCCCTCCCTCGTGACACCGCTCCGCGGTGTCACGCCTCCCGGGAGAAGAGCGACGCGAGATCAAGCTGCTCAAGGAGTTCCGCGCCCGCCTTATCGCAGAAGTCGTCACGGGCAGGCCGGGCATGCGCGAGGCCGCGGCGCAGCTCCCCGACGAGCCGGCCAAGATGGGTTCGGAGCCGCTGGGGGAGGCGTCGACCGTCATCATCGACGAGATCGAGGCCGACATGGGGAGGATGCCGAGGCATGACGATCCCGGCGCAGCCGAAGATCTACCACATCGTGCACGTGGACCGGCTTCCGCCCATCGTGGCGGACGGCTTTTTGTGGTGCGATGCGCAGGTCGCCCGTCGTGCCTCACCAGGCACGACGATCGGCATGAGTAGCATCAAGCGGCTGGAGCGCCGGCGCCGCCCCGGACTCAGGCGCCGCCAGCGCTCGCGCAGCTCCCGGCGGGTGCAGGGTGCGGATCGTTTCCTC
>BDTW01000039.1 GCA_002897735.1 bacterium BMS3Bbin13
GTCGGGCTTGCCCGGCCGTCGCCGCGGAACCACACATCCCCCGGCATCGGGGCATCCAACGCCGTCGGCCGGATGAACCCGGCCCTACCACGCAACGCCCCTTCATCCCACCGGAAGGGTTGGGCTTACCCGGCCGTGTGGCGGCCTCGGAACGATCCACGAACGCGCGGGCCTATCGCCTCCGCGGCTTCGCCGCTTACGCCGATACGCCCGCGCACCCTACACCTACCGGAGACTACCCTCAATTGTTCTTGAGCGAACTCTCCACCATCGTCTTCCCACCGCTCCCCGCTACCATATAATCCACGGCGGACTTGATCTGGTCGACATCACAGCCGGCACATCCGCCCTTGGGCGGCATGGCGCCGATACCGTGAAGCGTGTTTTTATACAGCGGGGAAAGACCTTGCTTCAGGCGCGATGCCCAGTCCGCATGATTCCCATAGCGTGGTGCACCGGCGATACCGGTCGCATGGCAGGCCGCACAGGAGGTCTTGAACACCCGCTCCCCGACCGTAAGACTCACCACATTACCCGGCGAGCCGGCCCCGCCCACCGCCGATGCGGAAGGGGAACCCGCAGCCTGCGGCCCCTTGTCTCCGGCACCCGGCCGACTGTGTTTGAGCATATAGACGACCGTCGAAGTGAGGGACCGGGATGAGCAATCCTTGCACCCTCCCTTCGCGGGCATGATGCCCACACCGTGCCAGGTATTTTCGTACAGTATGTACAGCGGCATCCGGCTCAGCGCTCGCCAGTCCTTGGCATTACCCACGATCGGCGCTCCGCCCGCTCCGCTCGCATGGCAAGCCGCACAGTGCTTCTTGAAGGTCTGTCCGCCAAGCGCGAGGTCGACATCCTTCATCGGCACGGGACTGGGACCCGACGCACGTTCGCTCGATACAGTCCGCAGGTAAACCGCCACTGCGCGCATATCGGCCGGAGTCATGAATTTCAGACTGTGATCGATGGCATCGAGCATCGGACCCACGAGTTTTCCGCCGCCAAGTCCACGGTTATCACTGAACACCCGCGTGACGGTTTGAATCGAAGCCGCCTTGGTGGTAAGCGAGGTGATATTGGGCGCCCACATGCCGCTGATCGAGGAGCCCTGGAGAAAATGTTGACGTTCGGCGGCACCCAGGAAATTATGTGGCGTATGGCAGGCGCCGCAGTGCCCCGGCCCATCGACGATGAATCGACCCCGATTCCACTCCGCGGAGCGCTCCGGGTCGGGCTTGAGAGGCCCCGTCGGGTTGAAAAAGAGAAACCGCCAACCGAACTGCGTCCAACGCCAACTGAACGGCGCCGGCATACCCAGCGGTTTATTCTGTTGATTGACCGCGGGAACACGCCTGAGGTATTCCCACATATCCAGAACCTGCTGCCGGCTCATCTTGTCGTAATAATTGAAGGGCATGGCCGCAAATAGAAATCCGTGCGGGCTGATACCGTAACGCACCGCCTGGTCGAACTGTTTGAAGGTCCAATTGCCGATGCCGGTCGTCTTATCGGGCGTGATATTGGACGCATAAATCGCGCCGAACGGCGTCTTGATCGGGAAGCCACCCGCAAACGGCTTACCCTCAGGGCCATTGCCGTGATCGGTATGGCAAGCCAGGCAATCACTGAGCTTGACCAGATATCTACCGCGGGCGATCTGCGCCTTGAGGGCCGGTCCGGCCCCGGACTCAGCAACCTGCGGATAGTAAATACGCGGTGAGGGGGCACCCAATGCGACGATCGGCACCAAGCCCAGTGCCATCATCCCAAGTATCATCCCCCGCTGTCTGAGCAATCGTCTCATCCCACTCATTCCTTATGTTGAGAACCAAATCGGTGCTACGTGATTACCGGACGGCTTACCCGACGAAAGCGAAGACGTCCCCCCATCGCGCATTCGCACGATGTGTAGCGTAATTGGTGCCGCCGACCCCGGCGCGGGGCATGCTCCGGGTCGCCGGGACGACTTCCCCGGGCCCCCGCCGCCTCGCGCTCAAACCGGTACGGCGTGAAATCACTTCAGACAACACGGCGCCCTCACCGACGGAAACCTGCCCAATGCCGTCGGCGAGGGGCTTAACCGTATCGTCGAAATCGTTGAAAACCGCGCCTCTGGAGATCGCAATCCGGACAGCTTCGCCGACATGCCCGCCTGACCGTTGGCGACCTCGATATTCCTGTACATAGCCATTTGCATACACTGCCAGGAGAAATCATAACTCCTTATGAAACAGCTATATCAAAGCAATTCGCTGATCCAGTCCGGTTGGCCGACTCGACTATAACCCTAACAGCTTAGCGTCTTTTGCTCCCGGCTTCAAACTCCTTTCCACCGGCACACCGCGGACAAGACGATAAGACCCGGCGCGAGAACGCCGGAGATATCCATTTGGAGAATTTGTCCTTCAGGCGCCACCATCGCGGCCTCGCCGGCCGCCGGTTCCCGTGCAACGCGTCGATACGCTGCCGGGCAAAGATACAGCGTCCGGGGATGCCGGAGCGGTGGGCGGCTCCGGAGTCCTTGGGTTTTGAGAGTCACGATCATCATCCTTCGATGATGCCCGTTCCCGGACCGCCTTGAGGCTCATCTCACGTTGGAATCACACCCCCCGCTCAGGCTCATCTGTCATTGGAAGAGGCTGCGGCTGGCAAAACTCCCGCGGCTGTGGAACAATTGCGCAGTGGCGCGGCGTAGAGGAATACCTCACAAGTGATTGATCGCGATGGATATCGTCCGAACGTCGGGATCATCATAACCAACCGGAGCGGGCGGTTGTTCTGGGCACGGCGCGTCGGGCAGGATGCTTGGCAGTTTCCCCAGGGTGGGATCCGCGCGGACGAGACTCCCGAGCAGGCGCTGTTTCGCGAACTGCGCGAGGAGACCGGGCTGCAGCGACACCACGTGGAAGTGGCCGGCTGCACCCAGGGCTGGTTGCGCTATCACCTGCCGCACCGCTACATCCGCCGCAACCACACACCAGTGTGCATCGGCCAGAAGCAGGTATGGTATCTACTGCGGTTCGTGGGCAGCGAAGGCGACGTGTACCTCGACCGTAGCGAGCAGCCCGAGTTCGACGGCTGGCGCTGGGTGGAC
>BDTW01000040.1 GCA_002897735.1 bacterium BMS3Bbin13
CCAGCGCCCACGCGAACTCCCCCACCCGCAGCGCCCCGCTCAAGCGCCCGCTGCCCTTCAACGTGTGGAACGAGCGCCGGATCGTCCCGAGCACCTCCCGGTCCTGCGGCTGCGCCCGCCAGCGCGGAAACTGCTCGCGCAGCGACGCCAACTCCTCATCCGCCTCCTCGATAAAGATCTCGAGAATCTCCGGGTCCACTTCCTCCCCCAGTACCGGCGGAAGTTCCACCACCTCGACCCCATCGTCCGCGCGCGCGCCCGCAACCGGCGATTCCGATTCCCCGCCCGCCTCCGGCCCCACACCCGGACCAGACTCCATGTCCGGGGCGGGCCCCTCGTCCGGGGCGGGTCCCTCGTCCAGGGCAGACTCCTCGTCCGGGGCAGACTCCTCGTCCAGGGCGGATCCCTCGTCCGGGGCGAACGCGGCCCCACCTTCCGAACCTCGCTCCGGCGCGAGCGCCACCTCCGGCGACCACGCCGATCCCGGTTCGTACGCCGGTTCCCGATCCGCTTCCTCCCGTCCCGCGTCCTGATCCTGTTCATCTTCGGGGTCCGCTGCGGCCGGTGCCGCGGCCTCCGCCGGCTGGAGATCCGTGGTCGACTGCACGTCGGCCGGTTCTTCCGGGGTGGGGGAATCGACCTCCGTAGCCGGCATGGGTCCGGCTTCACCACCACCCCCGCCCGACGACACACCAAGGCGGCGCAACCCGTCCTCCACTTGGTCCAGGATGGCCTCCCGGTCCCTGCGGCGCTCGACGACGGCCTCGAGGTAATACTCGATCCCGGCGATGACCTCCGCGAGCGCTTCCTGGTCGGTCGTCTCGGGGGTACCCTCGCCGCCTGTCAGTCGCGTGGACACATAATCGGCCAGGGCCTGTACGGATCCGGCGGCGCGCGACAGATCAAGGATCTGGAAGCTGCCTTTGAGTTCCGCAAGCAGCCGTGGGACCTCCGCGAACGCCTCGCCACCGGGGCCGGCATCGGCATCGGTTCGGGGCGCCTGCAGGTAGGCAAGCACCGCCGCCTTGACCCGCGCGATGTCCTCGGCGGCCTCGCGCGCCATGGCCAGCATCAGGAGCCGGAACTCCGGATCGCTGACCCGACCCTGGTTGACGTGGGACTGCGCGCTGCCCGCACCCGCCTCGGCTCCCGGCGCACCGGCCTCCTCTCCGGCGCCGTCCCCGACATCCTCGTCGGGTGCCTCGGCCCCCGAGGCCATTTGATCCAGCGATGCCTCCACCAGCAGGATGGCCTCGGCGATCTCGGTGAATTCCTCATCGCCCGGATCGACATCGCCCTCGGCGATCGCCTGGACGCGATCCGCCTGCTCCTGAGCGATCCGCCGCAGGGAACCCAGCGCCAGCATGCCAAAGGTGTCCGCCACCCGCCGCAGGATCTCCGGCACCCGGGCCAGGTCCTCGGGATCGCGCGGCGCGCTGCGCACATAGAGATCGAGACTGTCCTTGACGGCGGTAAGATCCTCCTTGACCGCCTCGGAGACCGCGCGCAGGGAGTCGATTCCCGGCCCCATGATTCCACCGCCGGCGAACGCCTCGCGCGGCAGGAGCCGCTCCAGTTCGAATGCGTCCTTCAGGGCCCGCACCCGCTCGCCCCCGTCCGCGGCGCGCGCGACGTAGTAGAGGAGATTGCGCAACAGATCCGGCGACAGTTCCGCGGCGAGGCCCGCCTCGCCATCGTCGATCAGCCGCTTGATCCGGCGATCCACCTGCCCGAGCAGCAGCTTCACCGAGACGCTCGCATCGAGCGCGCCCGCGCGCAGGGCCTCCACCAGACCGGCGCTGACCCACCACAGCCGGCGCACCGGCTCGAGCTGCGTGACTTGATCGAGGTGCTCGATGACCGCCAGGATCCGATCGAGACCGTCCTCGGGATCGCTCCCCCGGTACCAGCCGAGCAGGCCGAGCTGCAGGTCGTGACGCAGGCGGCACAGCAGCCGGTGCAACTCGCCGGAGTCGCGCGCAAACGCCTCGCGCTCGCGCGGCGGCGGCACCGGCACCGTGAGGTCGGGGTTGAACAGCGCGCTCTCCGAGAGCAGCGGCTCCCCGCGCAGGGCGCGCACGTCGTTGAGCAGCGGCAACAGGACGATGGGCACGTCCGGGTGTCCGGCCTGCACGTGGTCGAGGTAGTCGGGCAGTTGCAGGATGCCGCGCATGAGGACCTCGTAGGCCTCGCCCCTGCGCTCCACGGTCTCGTCCAGGAGCGCGCGGCCGAGTCCCTCGAGTTCCTCGGCGAGCAGTGCGGCGCCGTCCACCTCGACCATCTGCAGCGTTCCGCGCGCCTGATGCAGGTAGGTCGCGCAAAACTGCAACTGCGAGGCGTCGCTGGTATTCTCGACGAATGCCTCCAGCGCGAGACGCGCCTGGCGGATCGTCTCGTCGAGTTCCTTCTTCACCCAGTTCAGGGCGCTGTGGTCCATTCCTTCGTTGCGCGGCATCATGCGCTGATTCCTTATCCGTTGTGTTCGGCGTCGTCGCGCCGCCGGTAGGCCAGGGTGTCGGGATAGACGACCCGTTCCATGCCGGGGTTGCGCCAGGCGAGCAGATCGCCCGGCGCGAGCACCAGGCCGCCGCCGGGGCGCAGATGGTCGGCCAACCGCCCCACCAGTTCCATACGCCGCGTGCGATCCAGGTAGATCAACACGTTCTGGCACAGGATCAGATTCATCTTCGGGAGCGGCGAACACTCGAGGTCGAGCACGTTCATGTATGCGAAGCACACCCGGCGGCGAAGCGCGTCGCGGACCTGCGACCGCTGGTCGTCGAGGCGATTGAAGTAGCGCGCGCGCAGGGGAGGCGGTACGTCCTTGAGCCGCGCCGCCCCGTAGACCCCGAGCCGCCCGACGCCGAGGGCGGCATAGCTGATATCGGTGGCGGTCACTCCGAAGTAATACTCACCGCCCAGGCCGCTCAGGTGCTCGTCGATCAGCATCGCGAGGCCGTAGGGTTCCTCCCCGGTGGCGCAGCCGATGCTCCAGGCGTTGTACGAATGCGGCCCCGGACCGGCCGCTCCCTCGATCGGCAGAAACCGTTCGCGGATGAGCCGAAAGCTGGGCGGGTGACGGAAGAAGCGTGTCTCGTGCACCGTGAGCCGATCGAGCAGCACCGCCCACTCCACCGCCCCGTGACGGCCCGCCAGCAGAAACTCGTGGTACTCCTGAAGATCGTCGCAGCCGATCTCGCGCATACGCAGCGCAATGCTGGTCGCCAGAAACGACTTGCGCTCCGGCGGCACGACGATGCCGGTACGCTCCTCCAGCAGTTGCGCCCACTGCCGGAACTGCCCGTCGGTCATCGCAGGCAGGGAACCGGGACGTGGAGACCCGCTGAACCGCACGTTTTCACTCGCCGCCATCACCGATCGGCACCTGAGCCTTACTCCGGAAGCTTGAAGCCGGCGACCGACTTGCGTAACTCGTTGGCGAGGTCGGCCAAGTTGCCGATCGACGTCGCCGTCTCGTTCGTGCCGGTCGCAGTCTGGGTCGTGATATCCAGGATCGAGTTCATCGTATCGGAGATGTCGACCGAAGCCTGGGCCTGTTGGCGCGCCGCATCCGAGATGTTCTGAATGAGATCCGCCAGCTGATCGGACACGCTCTCGATCTCGGCCAGGGCCTCGCCCGCGCTCTCGGCGAGCCTCGCCCCGCTGACGACGCCCGAGGTGCTCTCCTCCATGGAGATCACCGCCTCGTTGGTGTCGGTCTGAATGGTCTTCACCAGCGCCTCGATCTGCTTGGTGGCGCTGCCCGAACGTTCCGCGAGACGCTGCACCTCGTCGGCGACGACCGCGAAACCGCGGCCCGCCTCGCCGGCCATGGCCGCCTGGATGGCGGCGTTCAGCGCCAGGATGTTGGTCTGGTCGGCGATGTCGTTGATCAGTTCGACGATGTCGCCGATCTCCTGGGAACTCTCACCCAGGCGTTTGATACGCTTGGAGGTCTCCTGGATCTGCTCGCGGATGGTGTCCATGCCCTGGATGGTGCGCCGTACCGCCTCGGCGCCGTTGTGGGCGAGGAGTACCGACTGCTGCGCCACCCCGGCCGACTCGGACGCGTTGCGCGAGACGTGCTCGATGGAGGCGGTCATCTCGTTGACCGCCGAGCTGGCCCCGGTGATCTGCTGCGCCTGACGGTCGCTGGCCTCGGCCAGGTGCATGGCCGTCGCCTGCGTCTCCTGCGCCGCCGAAGAGACCTGCACGGTGGTCTCGTTGATGGTGCTGACCAGACCGCGCATGGCGTCCACGGCGTAGTTGATGGAATCGGCGATCGCGCCGGTCATGTCCTCGGTGACCGTGGCGTGGACCGTGAGATCCCCGTCGGCCAGCGTGCTCAGTTCGTCGAGCAGGCGCAGGATGGCCTGCTGGTTGCGCTCGTTCCGGTTCGCTTCATTTTCGTACTGGCGCGTGGCGGCCTTCTTCAGCTCCCAACCGAGGACACCGAGCAGGATCAGCGCGACCCCGCCCAGTTCAAAGGGCAGTTCGCTCGAGATCACCCGCTTCTTGGGCGCCGAGGCGTAGGCCGCGACGAGCTGGTCGGCGAGCGTCGACAACTGGGTCGCCTGCGCGGCCGCACGGGCGGAGGCCTCGCGGATCCGGAACAATTTCGAGGTCCGGGCGAGTGCGCCCGAGAGTTCGCGGTTGAGTTCATCGGTGAACTTCACCGCCCGCAGCAGATCGGCCCGTGCGGCCCGATCGGTGATCGGCTTGATTTTCAGCCCGTGGTCGCCGTTGAGCAGCGCCTGCTGGACGCGGTTGAAGCGGGTGATGTTGCGCCCGAACCGGTCCGCGGCCTGCGCCCCGGACTGGCCGCCCCGGAAGATCTTGCGCAGGTTGTTCTGCATCCGATCGAGCAGCGCCGACTGGCGGCTGGCCACGACCACCAGCGCATTGCCGACCTTGGACCGCACCGTCCGACCGGTGAGCCGCTCATATCCGATCCAGACGAGCTGTTGATAGATCGCGGAGATCTTGGGGATGGTCTGATCCACCCGCTTGAGGGACCGGTCGACGGAAGTGACCGTGATCCCGCCGGCGAGGATGGCGTCCACGTTTTTGCGCACCGAGCCCCAGGTGGTGGACAGCAGGTCGAGGGCCGGGCGTACGCTCTCCGGCGGCAACCCGGTGTCGGGACCGCCGTTGCGCAGGCGGTCGAGGTTGCGCTGGAACCGATCGCGGTCCACGCGCAGCTGCGCCATGGCGTCCGGCTGGCCGCGGGCGGCCTCCAGGGACTCGATCGCGATGCGCTGAGCCAGGCCCCGTTCCTGGTGCACTTGGTCGACGGCCATCTGATCGAGGCCGTTCTGGCGGATCGTATACACGATCGACGCCGCCATGGCGGCGAACAGAACGACCACCAAGGCGATCAGATAGACCAGGGCCTTGTTCGTACCCAGTCGTCCGAAATAGTCGCCGCTTCGTGCCTTCATCGTTGCTCTCCTTTACAAGCCTCCCCGATGCCGTCGGCCGACACCGGGTCTACGCAACTCCCGTACCGGAGAGCGCACCGCGCCCCGGACTCATACCGCCACCTGCAGGAACCGCGGGCTCTCCGCCAGCGCATGCAGGCTGAAGATCGCCCAGTGCTCACCGCCCTTGCGGAACGCGTAGGTGATGTAGGGGCGCACCCCCTCGTCCACATCGGGCAGGATGCCGGTCCGCTCCTCTTCCAGGAAATGTCGGATCCCAAATACCTCGTCCACCAGGAGTCCCGCGAGCACTCCGTCGTGATGCACCACCAACGCGCGGGTGGTGCGATCGGATGACGTGCGGCCGCGCCCAAGGTAGCCCTGCAGATCCATGATCGGCAGCAGGTTGCCGCGCACGTTCGCGACCCCCTTCACCCAGGGTTTGGCCATCGGAACCCGGGACACTTCCGGGTGGGTCAGGATCTCGGACACCTCGGACAGCGGCGCCACCAGGGTCTCCGCCCCGATCCGGAAGCCGATGCCGGTCCAGATCCCCTTGACCTCCGTCTGACGCGGCAGGCCCGCGGCATGCGCGCGGCTGCGCCGCTCGATCTCGATCAGTAACGCGAACGGATCGCCGGGACAGTGGTCTTCTGGAAGCGCCCCCTGCTGCATGGTCCTATGCGTCCAATACCGTCTTGATCTTGCTGAGCAGTTCCTGTTCGGTCACCGGCTTGGTGATGTACTCCCGGGCTCCCTGGCGCAACCCCCACATCTTGTCGGTTTCCTGATCCTTGGTGCTGATGATGATCACCGGGATCGCCGAGGTGCCCGGATCCTTGCTGAGCTGGCGGGTCGCCTGGAAGCCGTTCAGGCCGGGCATGACGATATCCATGAGGATCACATCCGGTTTCTCGGCCTGCGCCTTGGCGATGCCGTCTTCGCCGTCGGCCGCGGACGAGGCCTGGAAGCCGTTCTTCTCGAGCATGGTCTTGAGGACGTGCACCTCGGTGGGCGAATCATCCACGATCAAAACATGTGCCATCGCTAGATCTCCTGTTGAAGTCCCAACCAACCCCTGTTACGCCCACCATGCCCTGCGCCGTCGTCCGCTCGTGCGCCGCCGTTCAGGCGGGCTCCCGGACCACGTAGTCACGAATCGCCTGCAACAGTTCCTCACGGGTGAAGGGCTTGGTCAGGTACTGCTCCGAACCCACGATGCGCCCCCGGGCGCGGTCGAACAGGCCGTCCTTGCTCGACAACATGATCACCGGCGTCGACCTGAACACCTGGTTGTGCTTGATGAGCGCGCAGGTCTGATACCCGTCCAGCCGCGGCATCATGATGTCGACGAAGATGATGTCCGGGCGCTGGTCGGCGATCTTGGCGAGCGCCTCGAATCCGTCGGTCGCCGTGATCACCTCGCAACCCTCCTTCTTGAGAAGGGTCTCCGCGGTGCGGCGAATCGTCTTGCTGTCGTCGATGACCATCACCTTGAATCCTGCAAGGGCATGCGCCGTCACTTCGCCTTCCGCCACGGTGTGCTCCTGTCCAAGTGTGCTCATGCCGCCGCTCCGCTCCGCCCCGGATGCCACCGGATGTCCTCGAACCTATCTCTTCCACCGACCCGGTACCGCGACGGGAACCGGGTCGGGACCGGGTCCGGATCGACCCGTTTCGCTGCGCCGCCGGATTGCGCTATCATGGCGGGTACGGTCGGTTGGCCCTCACGGCCCCTATCGGCGTGGTTTCACGAAACTTTATCCGATGACTCCGTCCCCCCCGAGCCGCCCGCCGATACCCTCTCCGCCCCGCCCCGCGGGCCGCCGGACCCGGCCGACGACGACCGGACCCGCCTCCCGTTGCGTATCGGCGTGCCCCGGCGGGAGCTTGAACCCACGCCGTACGACCGGCCGGGGGGCGACCTGAATGACCGTGCGACTCGGAGTGGTGATGGACCCGATCGGGTCCATCAAACCCGCCAAAGACAGTACCCTGGCGATGCTCCTGGCGGCCGCCGCGCGCGGCTGGGAACTGCACTATCTCGAACCGGGAGACCTGTTCATCCGCGACGGACGCGCCTTCGGGCGGACCCGGGCGTTGCGGGTGTTCGACGACCCCGAGCGCTGGTACGAGTTGGGGGAGCGTCGCACGCCGGCCCTCGCCGAGTTGCAGGTGATCCTGATGCGCAAGGACCCGCCGCTCGACATGGAGTACCTCTACACCACGCAGATCCTGGAACGCGCCGAGTACGAAGGGTGCCTGGTGGTCAACCGGCCGGCGGGCCTGCGCGACGTCAACGAGAAACTCTACACGGCGTGGTTTCCCGAGTGCTGCCCGCCCACGCTCGTGACCCGCGACCCGGACCAGGTTCGGGAATTCCTCGACGAAATGGGCGAGATCATCCTCAAACCGCTGCACGCCATGGGCGGCGCCTCCGTGTTTCGGGTGCGGCGCGGCGACCCCAATACCGGGGTGATCCTCGAAACCATGCTGGAGTACGGACACCGGTTCGCGGTCGTGCAACGCTTTCTCCCCGAGATCCTGCAAGGGGACAAGCGCATCCTCCTGGTGGACGGGGAACCGGTGCCCTATGCCCTGGCCCGAATCCCGGCGCCGGGGGAATTCCGCGGCAACCTCGCGGCCGGCGGTCACGGCGAGGGGGTGGCCCTCTCGGCGCGCGAGCGCTGGATCTGCGAACGCGTCGGGCCGACGCTGCGTGAGAAGGGCCTGCTGTTCGTCGGGCTCGACGTCATCGGCGACTACCTCACGGAAATCAACGTGACGAGTCCGACCTGCATCCGGGAACTCGACGCCCGGTACGGCCTGGACATCGCCGGCTCGCTGCTCGACCGGATCGAGACACGGCTCGGATGAGGGGTCCGCGCGACGGAAACCCCGCGGCGCGGCGGATGGGGATTCGCGAAGTGCCTCCGCCCGCGAAGGGCGACACCTTCCGGATGAACCCCGGCATGGCACGAAAGGTGCATTTTACAGGACCAAAACCGCACGGCCCGGTGGTGGCGAGCCCCGCTCCCGCCGGCGAAGCCGGTATACTTCCCGCGCTTGAGGGATCCGAAACGGATCGTGACCGATGCAAACCATGGCCCCGCCATCGCCGGTCGACTTCCGAACCGGTCCCGACATCGGGTCCGGAGACCGCCTGGGACTCACCCTGTTCCTGTCGGTGACGATCCACGCATTGGTGATCCTCGGCATCGGCTTCCACGGCATCCTGTCCCAGGCGCGGGAACCCACGTCGCGGCTGGATATCATCCTGGTGCGGGGCCGATCGCCCGCGCCGCCCAGGAACCCGGACTACCTGGCCCAGGCCAATCAGGACGGCGGCGGGAACGTGGCCGAGCGGGTGCGGCCCCGCAACCCGCCGGGCGGCACCTCGCCGTTGCCGCGCCCGGGCGCGGCCCCGGTCGATACCGCGCCCGCGCACGCCGCACCGCCCGAGCGCCACCCGCGCCGGGTACTCACCGCCACCGACTCCCGGCACCGCGTCGACAGCGCCACGAACCGCCCGCCGCAACCCCGGAGCCCGGTCCCGAACGCCGGCGAACTCATCAGCCGCAGCCTGCGCATCGCGAGCCTCACGGCCGGGTTGGACCAATCCCTCCGGTCCTATGCGCGACGCCCCCGCCAGACCTATATCTCGGCGCGCACCCAGGCCTACAAGTACGCCAGTTACATGCAGGCGTGGGTGGCCAAGGTCGAACGCATGGGGAATCTGAACTACCCGGACGCGGCGACACGCCGCGGACTGACCGGGACCCTGCTCCTGGACGTGGCACTGCTCCCGGACGGCCGCGTGGAGAAGATCACCCTGCTGCGCTCCTCCGGCCACAAGGTGCTGGACGACGCGGCGATCCGGATCGTGCGCCTGTGCGCACCCTACGCGCCCTTCCCCCCGGACATCCGCAAGGACACCGACATCCTGCACATCACCCGGACCTGGCAATTTCTGGCCGGGAATCAATTCGCCACCCGATGACCCGCGACGCCGCCCCGGGGCCCTTGCGGGGTCCATACATTACCCGTGGATAGGGTCCCGCCGCACCGAGGCCCTTGCGGGGGTGCGGCCGGTGCCGGATACTAGAAATATGATTGGGGCTACGGATCTCACGAATCACTTCCTGATCGCCATGCCGCAGCTCGCGGACCCGAATTTCTCCCGGACGGTGACCTACGTCTGCGAGTACGACGGGAAAGGGGCGCTCGGAATCGTGATCAATCGGCCGCTGGAGCTGCGGCTCGGGGAAGTCCTCGCCCACATGGATCTGAAGGTCGACAGCGACGCGGTCGCCGCCATGCCCGTGTACCTGGGCGGTCCGGTGCAGACCGACCGGGGTTTCGTGTTGCACCGCGGGGACCGCCGCTGGGAGACGACGCTGGCCGTGACCGAGGACATCGCGGTGACCTCCTCGCGCGACATCCTCGTCGACATCGCCCGCGGCGAAGGACCGGAGCAACTGCTCGTGGCGCTCGGTTACGCGGGCTGGGGCGCCGGCCAACTGGAACAGGAGATGGCCGAGAATTCCTGGCTCAGCGGCCCGGCGGACCCGGAGATCCTGTTCGAGATCCCCGATGAGACACGCTGGGAGGCTGCCGCGGCGCGCCTCGGGGTGGATCTCGGCCTGCTGCCGGGGCAGGCCGGCCACGGATGAGCGGGAATCCGCCTCGAACCACGCCGCGGGCGACGCCACAGCGCACCTGCCTCGGTTTCGACTACGGGCTGCGGCGCATCGGGGTCGCCGTCGGCGAGACGCTGACGGGAAGCGCCCGGCCGTTGCAGACGGTGGCGGCGCGCGACGGCGAGCCGGACTGGGACGCCCTCGGCGGGCTGATCCGTTCCTGGGAACCGGACGCCCTAGTGGTGGGGGTACCGCTGCACCTGGACGGCGCGCGACAACCCATGACCGACGCGGCGCAGCGCTTCGCACGCCGGCTCGAAGGCCGCTACCGGCTGCCCGTGCACCGGGTCGACGAGCGCCTGAGCAGCGACGAGGCGCGGCGGGTGCTCGCCGCACGCGGCGTCTCCGGGCGCGCCGCGCGCACGCGGCTCGATCCGGTGGCCGCGCAGATCATCCTCGAGACCTGGCTCAATCGACGGGTGGCCGATACCCATGACACAGACACTGAACGCTGAGGAAATCGAAGCGCTGATCGAGGCGATGGCCGGGCGGCTGCGGGCGCTCATCACGGAACGCCGCCTCGACGAGGCCGCCATGATCGGGATCCACACCGGCGGCGTGTGGGTGGCGAGCCGGCTGCACCGCCGGCTCGCGCTGGCCGAACCGCTGGGCGCCCTCGACATCTCCTTCTACCGGGACGACTTCACCCGCATCGGTATGAATCCCCAGGTGCGCCCGTCGCAACTGCCGTTCAACGTCGACGACCGGCACATTATTCTGGTGGACGACGTCCTGCACACCGGGCGCACCATCCGCGCGGCCCTCAACGAGATCTTCGACTACGGGCGCCCCGCCTCGATCCTGCTGGCGGTGCTCGTGGAGCGCAGCGGCCGCGAGTTGCCCATCGAGGCGCAGGTGGTGGGCCGGCACATGGAACTCAGGCGCCGCGAGCACGCCAAACTCAGCGGACCCGAGCCTCTCAGCCTCACCGTAATCCACAAGGACCCATGAGCGGCGCCAACCTCCAGGTCGACGAGAACGGTCGGCTGCGCCATTTTCTGACCGTCGAAGGGCTGCACCGCGGACTGTTGGTCGAGATTATGGACACCGCGGAATCGTTCCTGGGCGTCGTCGAGCAGAGCGTCAAGAAGGTCCCCCTGCTGCGCGGCAAGACCATCGTCAACCTCTTCTTCGAGGCCAGCACCCGCACGCGCACGACCTTCGAGCTGGCGGCCAAGCGCCTGTCCGCCGACGTGCTGAACATCAACGTCGACGCCTCGGCCACGGTCAAGGGCGAGACGCTGCTCGACACGTTGCGCAACCTGGAGGCGATGCACTGCGACATGTTCGTGGTGCGCCACGCCGACAGCGGCACCGCGCACTTCTTCGCACGGCACGCCGCGCCCCACGTGAGCGTGATCAACGCCGGCGACGGGCGACACGCGCACCCCACCCAGGCGTTGCTCGACATGCTCACGATCCGCCGGCACAAGGGCGGATTCGACCGGCTGCGGGTAGTCATCGTGGGGGACATCCTGCACTCGCGGGTGGCGCGCTCCCAGATCCGGGCCCTCAACCTCCTCGGCGCGGGCGAGGTACGGGTCGTGGCGCCGCACACGCTGCTGCCCGTGCGGGCCGAGACCTTGGGAGTCCGCGTCTTCCATGATCTCGAGGCCGGCATCCGCGACGCCGACGTCATCATCATGCTGCGCCTGCAACACGAGCGCATGCGCGGCGCCCTGCTGCCGAGCGAGCACGAGTACTTCCGGCTGTTCGGACTGACCGCGGAGCGGCTCACGCTGGCCGCGCCCGAGGCGATCGTCATGCACCCGGGTCCGATCAACCGCGGCGTCGAGATAGACTCGCAGGTGGCCGACGGCGCGCACTCCGTGATCCTCGAACAGGTCCACTACGGGATCGCCGTGCGCATGGCGGTGATGTCGCTCGCCATGCACCGGCGGATACCGGCCCCCGAGGCGCGCGAAGCCGGGGCCGAGCGGGAGATCGGATGACGGGCATCGAACGCGAGAGCGAAACCCCGGCCACGGTGATCCGCGGCGCCCGCGTCATCGATCCCGCGGACGGCGTGGACGGCGTACACGACCTGTTCCTGCAGAACGGGTGCGTAGCGGCCCTCGACCGGGCCCCACCGGGATTCCGCGCCGAGGTCGAGATCGACGCCCGCGACCGCGTGGCCTGTCCCGGTATCGTCGATCTGTGCGCGCGGTTGCGCGAGCCCGGCCAGGAGCACAAGGCCACCATCGCCAGCGAGACCGCGGCCGCGGTGCGGGCGGGCATCACCAGCGTGTGCTGCCCGCCGGACACCCGGCCGGTGATCGACACCCCGGCGGTGGTGGAGCTGATCCGCCGGCGCGCCGAACAGCAGGGCGCCGCGCGGGTATTCACCGTCGGCGCACTGACGCAGGGGCTCGCGGGCTCGCAACTGACCGAGATGGCCGCACTCAAGGCCGCCGGCTGCGTGGGCGTGAGCAACGCGCCGGCGCCGTTGGCCAGCCTGCTGGTGCTGCGCCGCGCTCTGGAATACGCCGCCACTTTCGATCTCACCGTCTTCCTGCAGGCCGAGGAACCGTCGCTGCAGGACGGGGGCTGCGTGCACGAGGGCGCACTTGCCACGCGCCTCGGGCTGCCGGGCATTCCGGAGGCCGCCGAGACCGCGGCGCTCGCCGCGGCGCTGGCGCTGATCGAGCAGACCGGCGTGCGCGCGCACTTCTGCCGGCTGTCGGCGGCGCGTTCCGTGCGCATGGTGGCGCGCGCCCGTCACGACGGGGTGCCGGTCAGCGCCGACGTCTGCGCCCACCAGTTGTTCCTGACGGAGACCGACGTCGCCGAGTTCAACGCCCTCTACCACGTGCGCCCGCCACTGCGCACACGACACGACCGCGACGGGCTGCGCGAGGGCCTCGCACAGGGGGTGCTCGACGCCGTGTGTTCCGACCACCAGCCGCACGAGGCCGACGCCAAACTCGCCCCGTTTCCCGCCACGGAGCCCGGGATCTCCGGCCTGGAGACCCTGCTGCCGCTGACGCTGCGGCTGGTCGAGGAGGGGGTGCTCGATCTGCCCACCGCCATTGCACGGCTCACCGTGGACCCGGCGCGCATCCTCGGTATCCCCCACGGCACGCTGGCGCCCGGGGCGGCGGCCGACGTGTGCATCTTCGACCCGCGGCGACCCTGGCGCCTGGATGCGGACACCCTGCACAGTCGGGGACGCAACACACCGTTCCTGGGCTGGGAGTTCACGGGCCGGGTCACGCATACGCTGGTAGGCGGAAGGATCGTGTTCGAGGATCGCGGATGAGCGACGCGACGTACGCACGCCGGACGACGATCTTCGTGGAGGATGCGGAGATCCTGGCGCACGAGGCGTTTGCGGCCCGCCAGCACGTGCTGCGGGTGCAGGCCCCGCGTTGCGCCCGGCACGCCACCCCCGGAAGCTTCGCCCACCTGCGCTGCGACCCCGCCCTGCCGATGCGCCGCCCGCTGTCGATCATGCGCACGGATCCCGAGGCCGGATGGGTGGAATTCCTATATAAAGTCGTCGGCACCGGCACGCGGGCGCTCGCCGGGCGCCGCCCGGGGGAACGACTCAATCTGCTCGGGCCGATCGGCCGAGGCTTCGAGACCCGTCCCGAGCGGCCTCGCCGCCTCCTGATCGGGGGTGGCGTGGGCATCCCGCCCCTGATCTTCCTGGCCGAGACCCTGCACCGGAGCGGCGCGGACGCCGCGACCCTGGTGCTGATGGGCTCGGAGACGGAATTCCCGTTCACCGCCCGGCCGTCGAAGATCCTGGTCCCGGGGATGCCGGACGGCGTGATCGCGGCACTGCCGCTGCTCGATGACCAAGGGATCCCCAGCCGCCTGGCGAGCGGGCGCGGGGAGCCGGGCTGCCACCCCGGCCACGTCACCGAACTGGCCGGGCACTGGCTCGCGGCACTGGCGCCGGAGGCGTTGGGCGAGGTCGAGGTGTTCGCCTGCGGGCCGAGCGCCATGCTGCGCGCCGGCGCCGCCCTGGCCGCGCGTTTCGAGGTGCCCTGCCAAGTCTCGCTCGAGGAATTCATGGCCTGCGCGGTGGGCGGCTGCGCCGGCTGCGCCGTGCCGGTGCGCGGCCCCGCGGGCGTGGTCATGAAACGCGTGTGCGTGGACGGACCCGTATTCGACGCGCATGACGTATTCGACGGGGCGTCGGCGGGCCAAGGCCCGCCCTCCGGGAGAACGTAACCCGACTTAGCGGGGCAAGGCCCGCCCTACGGGAGAACGTAGGGCCGGGCTCGCCCGGCCGACGGCGCCATTGCGGGCCGAAACCGCCCTACTCCTCGACCAGCGACACCCCCTCGAGCGCGGCACCGTCGTACCGGTCGGGACCGCTCTTGCCGAGCTTGATCATCAGACGCACCTCGTTGGCCGAATCGGCGTGCTGGATCGCGTCCTCGTAGGTGATCTCCCCGGCGGCGTGCAGCTCGTAGAGCGCCTGGTCGAAGGTTACCATCCCCTGCTGCGTGGACTTCTTCATCAGATCCTTGAGCTTGTAGATCTCGCCCTTGCGGATGAGGTCCGCGACGAGCGGCGTGTTGATGAGGATCTCCACCGCGATGCGCCGCCCCTTGCCGTCGGGCGTCGGGATGAGCTGCTGGGCGATCAGCGCCCGCAGGTTCAGCGATAGTTCCATGAGGAGCTGATTGCGCCGGTCCTCCGGGAAGAAGTTGATGATCCGGTCGAGGGCCTGATTGGCATTGTTGGCGTGCAGGGTCGCCAGACACAGGTGCCCCGTCTCGGCGAAGACGATCGCGTAGTCCATGGTCTCGCGGGTGCGAACCTCGCCGATCAGGATCACGTCCGGCGCCTGGCGCAGGGTGTTCTTGAGGGCCACCTCGAAGGACTCGGTGTCGAGGCCCACCTCGCGCTGCGTGACGATGCAGCCGGCGTGCTGGTGGACGAACTCGATCGGGTCCTCGATGGTGACGATATGGCCGCTGCTGTTGTGGTTGCGGTAGCCGATCACCGCCGCCAGCGACGTCGACTTTCCGGTCCCGGTGGCGCCCACGAAGATGATCAGCCCGCGCTTGGTCATCGCCAGGGTCTTGACGATGGGCGGCAGCTTGAGTTGCTCGACCTCCGGGATCTTGATCTTGATGCGACGCAGGACCATGCCGGCGTGGTTGCGCTGCTGGAAGGCGCTCACCCGGAAGCGGCCGATCCCCGAGGCGCTGATGGCGAAGTTGCATTCGCGGGTCTCTTCGAATTCCTCGCGCTGGCGCTCGCTCATGACGCCCAGCACCACCTCGTGTGCCTGATCCGCGGTCAGGGCCGTCTGCGAGGCCGGCGTGATGCGTCCGTTGATCTTGAGGCTGGGCGGCAGACCGGCGGTGATGAACAGGTCCGACGCTTCGCGGTGCACCATCAGTTTCAGCAGCGATGTGAAATCCATGGTCGACCTCTCTGGCTCGTGCGAAGATCCGGATCGTCACCCGTCCGCCCCGTGCTTCGTTCAGTGGAACAGGCCCTTGTTGACGGCCCTGGCACGCGCCTCGATCCGGCTCACCAGCCCGCGCCGCACCAGTTCCTGCAAGTGCTGGTCGAGTGTCTGCATGCCCTGCCCCTGTCCGGTCTGGATGGCCGAGTACATCTGCGCCACCTTGTCCTCGCGGATCAGGTTGCGAATCGCGGGCGTGCCGATCATGATCTCCCAGGCCGCCGTGCGCCCGCCCCCGTTCTTTTTGAGCAGGGTCTGGGAGACGACCGCCCGCAGTGATTCGGACAGCATGGAACGCACCATCGACTTCTCACCCGCCGGGAAGACGTCGATGATGCGGTCGATGGTCTTGGCCGAGGAACTGGTGTGCAGGGTACCGAACACCAGATGGCCGGTCTCGGCCGCGGTCAACGCCAGGCGGATCGTCTCCAGGTCGCGCATCTCGCCCAGCAGAATGATGTCCGGGTCCTCGCGCAACGCCGAACGCAGGGCCTCGCTGA
This sequence comes from bacterium BMS3Bbin13, assembly GCA_002897735.1. Lineage (GTDB taxonomy): Bacteria > Pseudomonadota > Gammaproteobacteria > 21-64-14 > 21-64-14 > BMS3Abin12. Next base: position 16,052 of record BDTW01000040.1, read on the forward strand.
ACCCCAGGGTGTCGCGATGCACCTCGCGCTGGTTGATCAGGCACTTCTTGCTCTCGTGCACGAACTCGATCGGGTCCTCGATGGTGAGGATGTGGGCGAAGTGATGGTCGTTGAGGTAGTCGATCATCGCCGCGAGCGTCGTCGACTTACCCGAACCGGTGGGACCGGTCACCAGCACCAGGCCGCGGGGCTGGTCGGTGACCTCCTTGAAGATCGGCGGGCAACCCAGGTCCTCCAGGGACAGGATCTTGGTCGGGATAGTCCGGAACACCGCGCCCGACCCGCGGTTTTGGTTGAAGACGTTGACCCGGAAACGCGCCAGGCCGGGCAGCGCGAAGGAGAAGTCGGTCTCGAGAAATTCCTCGTAGTCCTTGCGCTGTTTGTCGTTCATGATGTCGTAGACGAGCGAGTGGACCGTCTTGTGATCCACGGCCGGCACGTTGATACGGCGGATATCCCCGTCCACCCGGATCATCGGCGGGAGCCCGGCGGAGAGGTGCAGGTCAGAGGCGCTGTTCTTGACGGAAAAGGCGAGCAGTTCGGCGATATCCATGCATCTCCTCCGGGGGTCTCCCCTGGCGTACGGGCGGGCCGTTCCGCTAATATCCCGGCTCGCAACCCTGTTTAGCGTCCGCAGGGGCCGGGGCCTTGAGCCCAGCGGAGAATACCGTGGCCATTTCTGACCCGAGTACCATACCCAAGCGCGTGCGCGAGATCCAAGCCCGCATCCGCGAGGCCGAGTCCCGCCACCGCCGCGCGCCCGGCTCCGTGGCGCTGCTGGCGGTGAGCAAGGGCCATGGCGCGGAGGCGATCCGGGCCGCCGCCGGCGCGGGCCTCACCCGCTTCGGGGAGAGTTACCTGCAAGAGGCCCTGGCGAAGCGCGCGCGGCTCACCGACCTCGACGCGGAATGGCACTTCATCGGTCCGATTCAGTCGAACAAGACCCGCGAGATCGCCGCCGGCTTCGATTGGGTGCACGGCGTGGACCGGGTCAAGGTCGCCCGGCGCCTCAACGATCAGCGTGCCGCCGTGCTGCCCCCCCTGCAAGTATGCGTACAGATCAATCTCAGCGGCGAGGCGGGCAGGTCGGGGGTCGCCCCCGGGGACCTCGGGGACCTGACGGCGCTCGTGCGCACCCTGCCGCGACTGCGACTGCGCGGGCTGATGGGCATCCCCGCGCGGGTGACCGGACTCGCCGCCCAGCGGCGCGCCCTGCGCCCGTTGCGTGAGGCCTTCGATGCACTCAACCTCGCGGGCTTCGCGCTCGACACCCTGTCCATGGGCATGACCGGCGACCTGGAGGCGGCGGTGGCCGAGGGCGCCACCCTCGTGCGGATCGGGACCGGCGTGTTCGGCCCGCGCGGGTGATGCACGCGCCGTCGAAGCCGGGCACGGTACGAACTCCTGAGCCCGACAGTCTGCTAGACTGGCGCCCTCGGACGGGAACCCCCGCGGTATGATCGACGCGAACATCACCTTTATCGGCGGCGGCAACATGGCCCGAAGCCTGATCGGCGGCCTGCTTGCCGACGGCACGGACCCGCAGCGCATCCGTGTGGCGGACCCGGACCCGGGACGACGCGAGGGCCTCACCGCGCAGGGGCCGGTGCGCGTGTTCGCGGACAACGCCGCCGCCGCGGCCGACGCCGACGCCGTGGTGTTCGCGGTCAAACCCCAGGTATTGCGTGCCGCCGCCTCGCAGTTGGCGCCGGTGGTGCACCGCGAGCGCCCGCTGGTGATCTCGATCGCCGCGGGAATCCGCAGCGCCGACCTCGATCGCTGGCTGGGCGGGGACGCGGTCGTGGTCCGCGCCATGCCCAACACGCCGGCCCTGGTGCGCAGCGGGGCCACCGCCCTGTACGCCAACTCCGCGGTGAGCGCCGTGCGGCGTGACCTCGCCGAGTCGATCCTGCGAGCGGTGGGGATCACCCTGTGGGTGGCGGACGAGGCGATGATGGACGCGGTCACCGCACTCTCCGGAAGCGGCCCCGCCTACTTCTTCCTGGTGATGGAGGCCTTGGAGGCGGCCGGCGTCGAACTCGGCCTGACGCCGGAGACGGCCCGCCTGCTGACCCTCGAGACCGCCATCGGCACCGCACGCATCGCGATGGAATCCGACGAGGGCGTGGGTCGGCTGCGCCGGCGCGTGACCTCGCCCGGCGGGACCACGGAAGCGGCCCTGGCGGTGCTGGAACAGGCGGGGTTGCACGAGCAGTTCCGTCGTGCGCTGCGCGCCGCGCGGGACCGCTCGTGCGCGCTGGCCGACGAGTTCGGGGCGTCCTGACCGTGGGCAGCCCCTATGCCGCAAACGCCGCAGTGTTCCTCATCAAGATCGTCTTCGGACTGTACTTGACGGCGGTCCTGCTGCGCTTCCTGCTGGGCTGGTCGCGCGCCGACTTCTACAACCCGGTCTCCCAGTTCCTGGTGCGCGTGACGAACCCGCTGCTGGTCCCGCTACGACGCGTGATCCCGCCGCTCGGCCGGGTGGATCTCGCCTCGGTCCTGTTGCTGCTGGGCCTGAGCATGCTGGAATTCTGGCTGGCGGACCTGGCGCAGGGGCTCTCGGCGGCCCCCGCCGGCCTGGCGGTACTGGCATTCGCCAGTCTTCTGGACCTCACCCTGCGCATCTACCTGATCTCGATCCTGATCCAGGTAGTCCTGAGCTGGATGAACCCCGGGGCCTACAGCCCGGTAACGGCGCTGCTCTACAGCCTGAACGAGCCGCTGCTCGCCCCGGCGCGGCGTCTCCTCCCGCCGATCGGCGGTATGGACCTCTCGCCCCTGCTGGTGCTGGTCGCACTGCAACTCGCCTCGATCCTGCTGATCGCCCCGCTGCGTGATCTGGGTCTGGGCCTCGCCGGGGGCTGAGCGCGCCGCGCCCATGCGCGAGACACCCCGATGGTTCCGCTGGGACGGCACGGACCTGATTCTCCAGGTACGCGTGCAGCCGCGTGCCGCGCGCGACGAATTCGCGGGCGTGCACGAGGACCGCCTCAAGGTACGCCTCACCGCGCCGCCGGTGGAGGGACGTGCCAACGAACGATTGCGGCGTTACCTCGCCACGCGGTTTCGCGTAGCGTTCTCCGACGTGACCCTCCTCGGCGGCGAGCGCGGCCGGCTCAAACGCGTGCGCATCCACGGCGCGCGCGAACTGCCGCCGGAACTCGGCCTCGAAGCCGACCGGACTTAGCCCGACTCAGGAAGATTCAGGGGGTCAGCGGAATCCGGGGTCGATGCGTGAATTCACGAGCGGCCCACACCCGGCTCCAGATCGTAGTCGATGATGAGCGGGGCGTGATCCGAGAACCGTTGCGCCTTGTAGATGCGCGCCGCGCGCACCGCCGCGCGCAGCCGCGGCGTGACGACCTGGTAGTCGATCCGCCAGCCCACGTTCTTCTCCCAGGCGCGCCCGCGGTTCGACCACCACGTATACTGCTCCGGGCGCGGGTCGACCACGCGAAAGGCGTCGACGTAGCGCATCGGGCCGAACAACTCGTCCATCCAGGCGCACTCCTCGGGCAAGAACCCGGAATTCTTCCGGTTCTCGCGCCAGTTCTTCAGATCGATCGGCTTGTGGGCGATGTTCCAGTCCCCGCACAGGATGTAGTCGCGCCGCTTGCGGCGCAGCGCGCGCAGAAACACCGCGAAACGCTCCAGAAAGTCGAATTTGGCCGCTTGGCGCTCGGGTCCGGAGGAGCCGGAAGGCACGTATACCGAGGCGACGCTGAGGGAACCGAAGTCGGCCTGCAGATAGCGGCCCTCGGCATCGAAATCCGGCCAACCGAAACCGCGGACGACCCGGTCCGGTTCACGCCGGCAGTAGAGCGCCACACCGCTGTAGCCGCGCTTCTCGGCATCGAAGAAATAGGCGTGGTAGCCGCGAGGACGAAAACCGTCACCGTCGAGCTGGTGCTCCTGCGCCTTGGTCTCCTGCAGGCACACCACGTCGGCGCGCTGGTGCGCCAGCCAGCGGAAGAACCCCTTGCGGGCGGCGGAGCGGATCCCATTCACGTTCAGTGTGACGATGCGCATCCCGGTCTCCGGCCTCGAGCGTTCCCGCACGCCGCCTCAGGCGGTATGATACGCGAAACCGTTGCGGCTCCGCCCGCGCCATCGACCGGGCCCCGCCATGGAACCCTACCAGCAGGACTTCATCCGTTTCGCACTGGAGAGCGGCGCCCTGCGCTTCGGCCGCTACACCCTGAAATCGGGCCGGGTGAGCCCCTATTTCTTCAACGCCGGGCTGTTCAACACCGGCCGACGCATCGCACGCCTGGGGCGCTGTTACGCGGCGGCGATCGTCCATTCCGGCTTTGACGCGGATATGCTCTTCGGACCCGCCTACAAGGGCATCCCGCTGGTGACGGCGACCGCCGCCGCACTCGCCGATCATCATGCACGCGATCTGCCCTATGCCTTCAACCGCAAGGAGGTCAAGGACCACGGCGAGGGCGGCAACGTGGTGGGCGCGCCGCTCGCGGGCCGGGTGCTGATCGTCGACGACGTGATCACCTCCGGTCTGTCCGTGGAGGAGTCGGTGGCGATCATTCGCGCCGCCGGCGCCGCGCCGGCCGGCGTGGTCATCGCCCTCGACCGCCAGGAACGCGGTCGCACCGGATCCTCGGCGATCCGGGAGGTACAGGCGCGCTACGACATCCCGGTGGTGAGCATCGTGACGCTGGCGGACTTGATCGCCTACCTCGGGGACGGCACCGGCGATCCCGACGTGCTGGCGGCGATCCGCCGCTATCAGGCCGAATACGGAATCGACGCCGGGGTGTAGCGGACACGCCCATCCGGGCGCACCCGCTTCTTCAGCGGCGGTTCCCTGTGTTCATCGACGGGTCGGTTTACGGCGCGCCTCGACGAGGGGGCCGGCGGCTGCGGCGATACGCCCGCGCAGGTCGTCGGGCACACGGAATACGAAGGCGCGACCGCGCTTGCGCTGCTCCAGCAGGCCCCCCCCGGCGAGACGCAGCAGGTCGGTGCGCGCGGTCTGGGTGGTGACCCGGTGGGAGCGGCGGTGGCTCTCGACGGTATAGTCGTGCCCCGGATGGCGCAGGGCGTGGCTGAGCAGCGCCACTTGGCGGTGGTTCAGGTCAGCGGACAGGCCGGGCGCATGGCGCAGCAGGTTCTCGGCGCTGCGCCGTTCGACGGCCTTGCGGTCGAGGTATTCGTACAGCGCGGCGATGGCCTGCTCGATGACGCCGAGCTGGTGAATGATGAAATAGGTCGCGTCGTTGTCATCGGTCTCGGTGTACAGATAGGCGCGGCTGTAGCGGGCGGGGGCCCGTCTGAGCAGGCGCGATATGGAGACGTATTCCAACAGCCAATAGCCGTCGCGCGCCAGGCTCCAGTAGAACAGGGCACGCGCCGTGCGGCCGTTGCCGTCCACGAAGGGATGGTCGTAACCGAGCATGAAGTGGAGCAGGATCGCGCGGATCACCGGATGCACGAAGGGCTCGGCGTCGTCGGCGCGGTCGGCGAAATCGCACAGGGCCGCCAAGCGCGCCGGCAGGTCCGCCGCCGCGGGCGGATCGTGCAGGACATTGACGTGTTGGGCGTCCACCACCTGCACCCGTTCGCCCTCCACCCGCAGGCGGCCGGCGGCGCCCGGGTCATCCAGGGTGTCCGCGGTGACGATGCGGTGCAGTTCCAGAACACGCTCCGGCGTGAAGGGTTCCGCGCGCAGCTCGCGGATCCGCTCCATCGCCTGGAAATTATTGAAGATCATGCGCTCGCTGCGATTGCGCGGCCGGCGCCCGGAGCGCAGCATGGCCTTGGCCTCCTCGCGGGTGGTGGCCGCACCTTCGAGCTGACTGGAGGTGATGGCCTCCTCGATGAGCGAGCTGACCAGATAGCGGTCGCGATCCTCCCCCGAGACGACCGGGGATTCCATACTCAGGCTGCCGGCGGCACGGCGGTCGATGTTGTGCAGCGCCCGCAACACCGGGTCGGGCATGCCGAACCTCATGGGTCCGCCGTGCTTGTCCCGAAACGGCAGCACCTTGAGCAGCCCTGCGCGCGCCAGCTTGATCCCCGCCCACCAGTCCTCGTGGCTCAGTCCCTCCGGCGGGGGCCGGTGGCGCAGTTCGTCCCAATGCAGATAGCGCCCACTCACCAACGGGTCGGCGGCGTGCACGGCGTCCGGTCCGCGGCGCAGCAGTTCGGACAGCAGCCGCTCCATGGGTGGGGGCGACAGGGGAATCTTCATGAGATTGGCAAGTTAATGCTGAATTTTCCAGAATTAGCAATTGGCTGGCAGTTTAACAGATAACTGCTAATTCTTGTCAAGTTAGCAATTCATTTGCCGTTGGCACGCCGACCAAGCCGAAGCCTGCCGCCTACAGGTGCAGACGGTCGGAGACCGGATCGGGGATCGGGGATCGGGATCGGGGATCGGGGATCGGGGATCGAGCGAAGGGACTCCGGCCCCGTGCCGGATCACCCGTGCCGGATCAGGGTGCCGACGCCCTCGTCGGTGAACAACTCCAACAGCACCGCGTGCTCCATGCGCCCGTCGATGATATGCGCGGTGTGCACGCCGCCGGCCACCGCCTCCAGGGCGCAACGCACCTTGGGCAGCATGCCGCCGTGGATGGTGCCGTCGGCGATGAGCGCATCGACCTGCTCGGCGCCCAGGCCGGTGAGCAGCCGCCCCTCCCGGTCGAGTACGCCGCGGGTGTTGGTGAGCAGGATCAGCTTCTCGGCCTCCAGGACCTCGCCCATGCGCCCCGCCACCAGGTCCGCGTTGATATTGTAGGAATGCCCGTCGGCGCCGACGCCGATGGGCGCGATGACCGGAATGAAGTCGCCGCCCACCAGCATCCGTACGACGTGCGGATCGATGCGTTCGACGTCGCCGACGTGGCCCAGGTCGATGATCTCCGACGCCTCCACCTCGGCGTGATCGCGCGTCACGGTCAACTTGCGCGCACGGATCATGTTGTCGTCCTTTCCGGAGAGACCGACCGCGTTGCCGCTGTGGCGGTTGATGAGGTTGACGATCTCCTTGTTGACCAGCCCCCCGAGGACCATCTCCACCACGTCCATGGTCTCGCGATCGGTGACCCGCAACCCGTCGACGAAGCGGCTCTCCTTGCCGAGGCGCGCGAGCAGCGAGGCGATCTGCGGGCCGCCGCCGTGCACCACCACGGGGTGGATGCCCACGAGCTTCATGAGCACCACATCGCGCGCGAAGCCGCTCTTGAGGGCGTCGTCGACCATGGCGTTGCCGCCGTACTTGATCACCACCGTCTTGCCCGTGAAGCGCTGAATGTAGGGCAGCGCCTCGGTGAGCACCCGGGCGATGTTCATGGCGGAATCGGAATCCAGGGTCATGGGGTACTCGATCCTGCTGCGGTCGGGACCTCGTCCGGCTCAGAAGGGCAGCGCGAGCCCGGGCTCGACGGCCAGCATCTGACGACGGAAGATCTCCTGGATGCGGTGCAGTCCGGCCTCGTCCTCGGCCTCGAAGCGCAGCACCAGGCACGGCGTGGTATTCGAGGCGCGCACCAGGCCCCAACCGTCGGTGAAATCGGCGCGCACGCCGTCGATGGTGCGCACGACGGCACCCTCGAAGTGCGCCTCACGGACGAACCGTTCCATGAACCGGAAGTGCCCGCCCTCGCTCATCTCGACGCGCAGCTCCGGAGTGTTGACGCTGTCGGGCAAGGCCCCGAAGACCGCGCTCGGATCGCGCCGGTCGGCCGCGAGCACTTCGAGCAGCCGCGCCGCCGTGTACAGGGCGTCGTCGAAGCCGTACCAGCGCTCCTTGAAGAACACGTGCCCGCTCATCTCGCCGGCGAGCAGCGCGCCGGTCTCGCGCATACGCGCCTTGATCAGCGAGTGCCCGGTCTTCCACATTTCCGGTTCCCCACCGGCGGCGCGGATCGTCGCGTCCAGGTGGCGGCTGCATTTTACGTCATAGAGGATGCGCGCACCGGGGTTGCGCGCGAGCACGTCGACGGCGAGCAGCATCAGCAGCCGATCGGGCCAGATCACCCGCCCGTCGCGGGTCAATACGCCGAGGCGGTCACCGTCGCCGTCGAAGGCGAGCCCCAGGTCGGCGTCGCCGGCGAGCACGGCCGCCCGGAGCGCCTCCAGGTTCTCCGGTACGCTCGGGTCCGGGTGGTGATTGGGGAAGTGCCCGTCCACGTCGCAGTAGAGTTCGGTGACCTCGCAGCCAAGCGCGCGCAGCAGCTGCGGGGCCGCGACGCCCGCCACACCGTTGCCGCAGTCGACCACCACGCGCAGCGGGCGGGCGAGCCGTACGTCGCTCGTGATGCGCTCGATGTAGGCCGGCAGCACGTCCTGCGTGCGCCGGCGGCCGGGCGCCTCGTGCAGGTCGCCGGACTCGATGCGCCGCCGCAGGTCCTGGATACCGCCCTCGGCGAGGGTGTCGCCGGCGACCATGATCTTGAGCCCGTTGTAGTCGGGCGGATTGTGGCTGCCGGTGAGCATCACGCCGGTGCCGCTGCCGAACTCGCAGACCGCGAAGTAGAGCACCGGCGTGGGCACCAGCCCGATGTCCACGACCTCGAGCCCGGTCGCCTCCAGCCCCGCCCCGAGCGCCGCCGACAGCTCCGGCCCGGACAGGCGCCCGTCGCGACCGAGGAACGCGCGCGTCTCCCCGCGCTCGACGGCGACGCTGCCGATCGCCCGGCCGATGGCGTGCACGCCCTCCGCGGTCAGTGTACGCCCGGCGATGCCGCGGATATCGTAGGCGCGGAAGATTGACGGCGGAATCTTGGTGGCGGCGTTCATCGGCGACCCTACCCCCTGAATACGAATGGCGCTGAACTTATGGCTCCGACTGTTGAAGCCGGCCCGAACAGCGTTGAGTTGAGCCACGGAACGCACGGAAAAACATTGTGTCCTTCTCCGTAGGTTCCGTGGCTATCTTTTCCCGATATGGGCCGCAGTGAATACCATTCCCGGCCCCTTCCCGGAAACCCGCGCGGCGACCTGTCACAAGCGCCCGGAGTGGCCGAAGCCCCCGGCGCCGCGCGCGCTCGCCTCGAATTCCTCCACGCGCTCGAAGCGCGCCTGCACCACCGGCATGAACACCATCTGCGCGATGCGCTCGCCGATCTCGATCGTGAACGGCGCGCCGCCCCGGTTCCAGCACGAGACGAACACCTGACCCTGGTAGTCGGAGTCGATCAGCCCCACCAGATTGCCGAGCACGATCCCGTGCTTGTGACCCAACCCCGAGCGCGGCAACAACACCGCCGCGAGACCGGGGTCGTCGATATGGATCGCGATGCCGGTGGGGATCAGCGTGGTTTCGCCCGCGGCGAGCGTGATCGGCGCGTCCAGGCAGGCGCGCAGATCCAACCCCGCGGCACCCGCGGTGGCGTAGTCCGGCGGCGGGATCTCACGCCCGATTCTGGGATCGAGGACCTTGAGCTGTACGGTTCTTGGCATGATAGCGTTCCACCATCAGGGCGATGAGCCGGCGCGCGAGGCGCTCCTTCGGTGCGTTCGGCAACGAGGCGCCGCCGCCTTCCCAGACCACTTCCAGGGCGTTGTCCGCGACCTCGAAGCCGCGCCCCTCTCCGACCCGGTTGGCGGCCACCATGTCGAGCCCCTTGGCCATGCGCTTGGCGCGCGCATTCTCGATCAGGCGTTCGGTCTCGGCGGCAAAACCCACGCTGAACGGGGGCCGCGTGCGCGCCGCCACCTCGGCCAGGATATCCGGCGTGCGCGCCAGGCGCAGCATCCACGGATCGGGACCCTTCTTGATCTTCTGCACCGCCGGGCGCTCGACGGTGTAGTCGGCGACCGCCGCCGCCCCGATGAAGATATCGGCCTGCGCGACCCGTTCGAGCACCGCCGCATGCATCTGCGCCGCGCTCTCCACGCTCACCCGCGTCACCTCCGGGGGCGCGTCGAGCGCCGCCGGGCCGCTCACCAGGATCACCCGCGCGCCGGCCTCGGCGGCGGCCGCAGCCAACGCGTAGCCCATGCGCCCGGAGCTGCGGTTGCTCAGGAAACGTACCGGATCGAGCGCCTCGCGCGTCGGGCCCGCCGTGATCAGCACCGTCACACCCGCCAAGATCCCCGGCGTTCCCGGCGCAAACAACTCCTCGAGCCGCTCCACGAGCGCCGACGGCTCCAGCATGCGCCCGGCGCCGGTCTCGCCGCACGCGAGATCCCCCTCGGCCGGTCCCCAGATATGCGCTCCCCGGGAGGCCAGCGTTTCGCGGTTGGCCTGCGTGGCCGGGTGCGACCACATCACGTGGTTCATGGCCGGGGCCAGCGCGAGCGGCGCGGTACTCGCCAGGCACAGCGCCGCAAGCAGATCGTCGGCACGCCCCAGTGCCAGACGCGCCAAGGTGTCGGCGGTCGCCGGAGCGATCAGGATCGCGTCGGGCCAGCGCGCGAGGCGGATGTGGCCCATGCCCGCCTCGGCATCCGCGTCCAGGAGATCGCGGTGTACGGGATGCCCGGACAGGGCCTGGAAACTGAGCGGGGTCACGAAGGCGGCGGCGGCCTCGGTCATGACCACCCGCACCTCGGCGCCGGTCTCGCGCAGGCGCCGTACGAGGTCGCACGCCTTGTAGGCGGCGATGCCGCCGCTGACCCCGAGCAGGATCCGCTTGTTGGAGAGCCGTGCGTCCATTCCGGCCAAAGTGTACCAGAAACCCCGTCGGCACCCGGCCGGACTATCGGCCGGCGCCCCGTGCAGGTTAGAATTCCGCCCGCGATGACTGCCACAAGGAGGTGGCACCCATGTCCATCCGTGACTGGCCGGCGGCCGAGCGGCCGCGGGAGAAGTTGCTTTTGCGCGGGGCCGGTGCACTTTCCGACGCCGAGCTGCTGGCCATCTTCCTGCGTACCGGACGCCGCGGCAGCACCGCCCTCGATCTCGCCCGCGAGTTGCTGACGGCCCTCGGCGGGTTGCGGCCCCTCCTCGATGCCCCCCGCGAGCGTCTGTGCGCGACTCCGGGGCTCGGCAGCGCCAAGTTCGTCCAGCTTCAGGCCGCGCTCGAACTGGCGCGGCGCCACCTGGAGGCCGGGCTGATGCGCGAGGCGGCGCTGCGCAACCCGGCCGACACGCGCCGCTATCTCCTGGCGCGGATGCGCGGCCACCACCGCGAGGTCTTCGCGTGCCTGTTCCTGGACACCCGCCACCGGGTGATCGCCTACGAGGAGCTGTTCTTCGGCACCCTGGCCGCCGCCAGCGTCCACCCCCGCGAGGTGGTGCGCCGCGCCCTGGAACGCCACGCGGCGGCAGTCATCCTGGCCCACAACCACCCCTCGGGGGTGGCCGAACCCAGCCGCGCGGATGAGGCCCTGACCCGGCGCCTGCGCGATGCACTCGACCTGATCGACATCCGGATCCTGGACCACCTGGTAATCGGCGACCGGGAGGTGGTCTCCTTCGCCGAACGGGGACTGCTGTAGGAAAAAATAGGGGACAGACCACGGTTTTATCGACAGAGTGTCGAGTGCTTCGAAAGGAATTGGGATAAAACCGTGGTCTGTCCCCTATTTTTCTTTTTCGTTCTTGTGCCCTGGCCGCCCCTCTGCTATAAAGATCGGCTCACGCTGCCAGTGGCTACACGGGGTCGGAAGCATGTCCAGGATCTGTCAGGTGACCGGAAAGGGTCCCATCACCGGGAACAACGTCTCGCACGCCAACAACAAGACGCGGCGGCGGTTTCTGCCCAATCTGCACTACCAGCGCTTCTGGGTGGAGAGCGAGCGGCGTTGGGTGCGCCTGCGAGTGTCTCGGCAGGGTATGCGCGTCATCGACAAGCTGGGCATCGATCGGGTCCTGACCGACCTGCGGACCCGCGGCGAGAAGGTCTGAACGGAAAGGAGAGCGCATCATGGGCGAGAAGATCAAGCTGGTCTCCAGCGCGGGCACCGGGCACTACTACACGACGACCAAGAACAAGCGCAACACCCCGGGCAAGCTGGAGCGCAAGAAGTACGACCCGGTGGTACGCAAGCACGTCCTGTATAAGGAAGCGAAGATCAAGTAAGGGGACAGACCACGGTTTTATCTCATTCCTCTGAAGCGTTCCCTCGAAGTCTTCGACCCTCTACCAGAAAACCGTGGTCTGTCCCCTATTTCGCTATTTCGCTCGACGCGGAACCATCGCGCACCCCTCCGGTCGAATTGGGCATCGGTGGATTGTGAACACCCCGCGGGTGAGGTCGCCATCCGTCGGGCTCTGCGCGGGGAGTCCAACCACCGAACTGGCGAATACGGACCGGCTTCCACTAAACAAACCAATATGTCCGACGATGTCCTGATCCGCGTCGAGAACCTCCATCGCTACTATGGCGAGTTGTGTGCGGTGCGTGCGCTGAACTTCGAGCTGCGCAAGGGCGAGGTCCTGGGCTTGCTGGGACCGAACGGCGCCGGCAAGACCACGGCGATGCAGATCATCAGCGGCAACCTCGCCCCAAGCGTCGGGCGGGTGTGGATCGGCGGCATCGACCTGCTGGATGATCCGCGGGGCGCCAAGACGCAGCTCGGCTACCTGCCGGAGCAACCCCCGCTCTATCGCGAGTTCACGGTCGACGAGTACCTGGGATTCTGCGCGCGCATCCATGGCATCCCGCGCGCGGGCGTGCGCGACGCGGTGGCGCACGCCCGCGCGCGTTGCGGGCTGCGTGAGGTGGGCGGACGCCTGATCGGCAACCTCTCCAAGGGCTACCGGCAGCGCATCGGGATCGCCCAGGCCATCATCCACACGCCGGCGGTGGTCATCCTGGACGAGCCGACCGTAGGTCTGGACCCCATACAGATCCTGGAGATCCGCGACCTGATCCGCTCGCTGGGCGAGGCCCACGGTGTGATCGTCTCCACCCACACTCTGCCCGAAGTGCAGGCGGTCTGTAACCGGGTGCTGATGATCGACCGCGGCGAGCGCGTGCTCTACGGCTCCCTCGAGGAGATCACGCGCGACGGGGGCGACCACGGCCTGACCGCCGCCTTCCGGCACCCGCCGCAAGCCGCCGAGGTGGCGACGCTGCCGGGCGTGGCGCGCGTGGAGGCGCTCCCCGACGGGCGCCTGCGCGTGCAACCGAAGCCGGGCGCGGATCCGGTCGAGGCGCTCGTGGCACGTGCCGTCGAGGGCGGCTGGGGCCTCTACGAACTGATTCCGGAACGCACGTCCCTGGAGCGATTGTTCGTGGACTTGGTGTACCGCGACGCACGTCCCGGGACCAAGCCGCCGTCGCCGGCCCCCGTCCCGACGGAGGCGGCATGATCCGCACGCTGGCGTTGCGCGAACTGCGTAGCCTGTTCCTCTCGCCGCTGGCGTGGGCCATCCTCGCCGTGGTGCTGTTCCTGCTGGCCTGGCTGTTCCTGGCACAGGTCGAGTACTTCCAGATGGTCCAGCCCCGGCTCGTCTCGATCCCGAATGCGCCGGGGATCACCGCCATCGTGGTCGCGCCGATGCTCGGCGACGCGGCGATCATTCTCATGCTGGTGGCGCCGCTGCTCACCATGCGCCTGATCGCCGACGAGCGGCGTAACCACACGCTTCCGCTGCTGCTCTCCTCGCCGATCTCGATGACCGAGATCGTGCTCGGCAAGTACCTGGGGCTGCTGCTCTTCTTCCTGATCCTGCTGGCGCTGATCGCCCTCATGCCGTTGTCGCTGCTCATGGGCGGCGGCCTGGATTTCGGCACGCTGGCCGCGGGCTTCCTCGGACTGGCGCTGCTGCTCGCGGCCTACAGCGCCGCCGGTCTGTTCATGTCGAGCCTCACCCGCCAGCCGACCGTGGCCGCGATCAGCACCTTCGGGCTGCTGCTGCTGCTGTGGGTCATCGACTGGGCCGGCAACGCACGGCCCGGTATGAGCGGCGTGTTCACCTACCTCTCACTGCTGCGCCACTACGAGTCGCTGCTCAAGGGCCTGTTCAACACCAAGGACGTGCTCTACTACCTGCTGTTCATCACCACCTTCCTGGTACTGAGCATCCGGCGCCTGGACGCCGACCGGCTGCAGCACTGAGAGCACCGGAAACCCGAGCATGACCCACACGAGCGCCGCTCGACGAACCCACCCGAATGCAGGCCGCGCCCGGCGCATCGGGTCGCACGCGCACGCCGCCCCGGCGCCGGAGATGAAGCGATGGAGGTAAGCGCCCGCTCCCGGCTCCGGGTCCGCATCCAGAACATCGCCTTCGTGGTGCTGTTCCTCGGCGTCATGGGCCTGCTGGCCTGGCTGAGCACCCAGTACACCTATCAGGCGGACTGGACCGCCGGACACCGCAACACCCTGACGCAGGCGAGCGTGCGGGTCCTGAAGAGGATTGCGGGTCCGGTGACGATTACCGCCTACGCACGCGAGAACCCGCAACTGCGCCGGCGCATACGCAACCTGGTGGATCGGTACCGGCGGGCCAAATCCGACATCCGCCTCGACTTCATCAATCCCGACACGGTACCGGCGCAGGTACGCCAACTGGGCATCACCGTGGACGGCGAGCTGGTCATCCAGTACCGGGGGCGCAGCCAGCAGCTCACGCAACTCAGCGAACAGGCGCTCACCAACGCCCTGCTGCGGGTGGCGAGCGGCACCAAGCGCCGGGCGGTGTTTCTCACCGGCCACGGCGAGCGCGCCCCGCTCGGGCGCGCCAACTTCGATCTCGGCGACTTCGGCCGCGAACTCGAGCGCAAGGGCATCGCGGTCCGCACGCTGAACCTGGCCGACGTCCCGAACATCCCCGCCGGCACCACGGTACTGGTGATCGCGAGCCCGCGCGTGAACCTGCTGCCCGGCGAGACGGCCGAGATCGTCGACTACGTCAAGAAGGGCGGCAACCTGCTCTGGTTCCACGACCCGGGTCCGCTGCACGGCCTCGATCCGCTCGCCAAGGCGCTGCACATCCGCCTCCTGCCCGGGACCATCGTCGATCCGGCGGCGGTGCGCCTGTTCAGGGCGCCCTTCGCGCTGGTCACCCGATACCCGCCGACCCCGGTGACGCAGGGAATGAACCTGCTCACGCTGTTCCCGGAGGCCGCGGCGATCACCATCGACGGGAACCACGACGACTGGCAGGGCGGTGCGTTCCTGCAAAGCAGCGCCGCCAGTTGGGACACCACCCGGCCGCTCAAGGGCACCATCTCGTTCGTCGCGGGCAAGGACCGGCGTGGTCCTCAGGACATCGGGGTCTACCTGACCCGGGCGATCCCATCCAAGGACGTCGGCAAACGGAAATCCGCGCCCGGCTCCTCCGCACGCCCCCGTTCCCAGCGTATCGCGGTGATCGGCGACGGCGACTTCCTGTCGAACACCTATCTCGGCAACGCCGGCAACCTGAACCTCGGACTCAAGATATTCCAATGGATCACCCACAATGACCGCTTCGTCGACGTACCCGCCAGGACCGCCCCCGACCGCACGCTGACCCTAAGCGCCTCCGAGGAGGGGATCATGGGATTCGGCCTCCTGTTCGGGTTGCCGGTGCTGCTGCTCGGCAGCGGCATCGTGGTCTGGTATCGCCGTCGCCGCCGATGAGCACCGTGCGCAGCCGCACCCTGCTCAACCTCGCGCTGATCGTGGTCGCCGCGGCCCTGGGACTGGTCGTCTACCTGCGCCCCGGGCACCGGCCGCCGCCGCCGAAACCACCCATCACCCCCCTGCACGTGAAGGACATCGCGCGCATCCGGATCGTCCGCCCGGGACACGAGACCATCGAACTGCAACGCAACCACGGAGTATGGAGGATCACCGCGCCGATCCGGGCGCGCGCCGATACGATGAGGGTGGAGGGCATTGAAGCCGCCGCGGGCGCGCGCAGCCTGGCCCGCTATCCGGTCGCGCGACTCAAGCTTGGGGGGGTCGGGCTCGCCCCCCCCAAGGTGCGACTCCGGCTCAACGGGCGGGAACTCGACTTCGGGGGTACCGATCCGATCAACCAATGGCGCTACGTCAAGGTCGGCGACACCGTGCACCTGACCACCGATACGGTGTATCCGTTCCTCACCATGCCGCCGACGGCGTTCGTGAATCTCGCACTGCTCCCGCCGGGCGCGCAGATCACCTCCCTTGCACTGCCAAAGCTCACGTTGCACCGCGGCGCGAACGAGCACTGGTCGATCACGCCGCCGCACCCCGGCATCGACCGCGCCCGCATCCGATCCCTGCTACGGCGCTGGCGCGACGTCCGTGCGCTGTTCGTTCAACGCGACCACGGCGGCGCATCCAAGGGCCGCATCACGATCCGCCTGAAGGGACGCAAGTCCCCGCTGCGCTTCGTCATCCGCCGGACGCACCCGGGTCTGGTTCTGGCCCGACCCGATGCCGGACTGAGCTACCACCTCGGCAGCTCCGGGTCACGGGGCCTGCTCGCGCTCCCGCCGTCGAAGACACCGGCCGCAAAGCCGCCCAAGCCCCCCACCCGATCACCGCCCGACCCCCGGGACAAGGCCGCGGGTCGCGCGCCCTGATCGCGCGCCGTCGTTTCATCCGACGCGGGGAGATCCCCCCTTGAAACGCGCGGACGTGGAGAGGCGTGTGCGAGGCGCCCTCGCGGCGCGCATCACGAACGCTGTCCGTGGTACGGCCGGGAATCCGGCTCACAGAGCTGGCGGTTGGGGCGCATGAATTGAACCAGAATAGCGTGGAGACTCTTCCTTCATCAACGCCCTGATCGCCCGAACTACGTTAGTTTTTCCCGAATTATTTGGTCCGCATATGGCGGCATATGAGGATGGAAAGTCCAGGTCAACGTTCTCGAGTGTCCGGTAGTTTCGGATCCTAAAGGCAGTGATCTTCATTCGTTCACCTGCTTGTGCATCGTCGCAGTAGGAACACCGGTTACCAAGTACCCCCTGCACAGATTCCGACGTGCGGTTTTGGTGAGTAGGCTGGTTCTTCCTGCCATGGCAGGATGCAGTTTACATTCTCTGTACCGCCTGATTTCTCGGTGGTGCCACAATATCGCACCCACTTAAATCCTCCCTGACGGGCCACATGGGCACGCCTTCTCCCCCGGCGCTCACGACAACGGTCTTCAGTCAATGCCGCCCCCGGGGGTATGAAACCAGTCCCTGCAGGCAGACTCCGGGGGGTCGGCTCCTCCATCACTTCAGCAGCTTCTAGCACATCAATGTCGGCTCCTGCCGTTCGATCCGCGCGCTACGGCACACTCAACTATCCTGACAGAGGGCTCTCTTCAGGTTCCAACATCGCGTATCAGATCACAATAGATCCGTTTTCAACGGCAGCCCTTCGGTCTGCCTGGACCACACGATCACACCCCCTTCGGGAAGATGCCGGCCTTCGGCCTCGATTGCGTGGTGCTGCGCCATTCCGGGTACTGTGCGCCCTGATGCACCGCGCCAGCGGCGGACTGCCCCACAGTTTGCTATGTCGCGGCTCATGGTCACCACCATCGCCTTACCTTCCATCGCGGCTTGGCGCTTCTTCCTGCGCCCGGCGATGGATGCCGCCCCGCCCATCAGCGAGGATCCGACGAGGCCGCGCCGCCCTGCGTGTACGTCAGCCCGAACACCGTATCGGTCATCCACCGCCGGAACGATTCGTTGTCCATGAACTGCCTGAACAGTTCCGTATCGTCCTTCAGCACCGCCGTCATCACGCGCGCCAGCGCCTTGTCGTGCTCGATGCGGGCGTTCTGCTTGTCCGAGTTGTTCTTCGCGTTCTGGTAGGCCGTGTCGGCGGCGACCCGGACGGGGATGTCCTCGATGATGAGCCTGTGCACGCGGTCGGTGTCGCTCCAGGGGATGTTGCCGAACTGGTCGTTGAAGGTCTTGAGGATATTCGAGAGCCGATCGATCTCCGGCTCAGGCTTGTGGCCGCCGCTGGTGGTCGGCACGGGCTCGATCTCCGCGTCCGCGTCGGGAAGCTGGATCTTCACGGCGGCCTGTTTCTCGACCCGGTAGCTGTCCATGTCGATGGCTTCGAGGATGCCCTTGGACAAGTCCTCCTCAACCGGTGCCGGCAGCTTGGGCACGAGGAAGGTGAGGAAGATCGAGAGCTTCTCCCACTCGGCATTGGTATAGGGCAGGACCTGTGACAGGAAGCCATAGGCCCGCAGGAACGCCTTGGCCTTGCCCTTGAAGTCGACCTGCCCATCCTCGTCAAGGTGCTCGCGGTAGTCGGCCACGCAGGCGTCGAGAATCGGGTCGAGGCGGTCGCGATCCGCCCCGCCGAGGTACTGTTCCACGAACTGGTCGATCTGCGCCGTCACATAGACCTGGTAGCCGTCGAGCGCCGCCTTCAGGTCGTGCAGCTTGTCCGGATCGGTCTCCTCGGCGAGGATCGTGATGCGATAGTAGTCGCTGAACGCGGCCTTGATCGTGTCCGTGTCGTTCATGAAGTCAAGCACGAAGACATCGTGCTTCTGCGGGTGCGCGCGGTTGAGGCGCGAGAGCGCCTGTACCGCCTTGATGCCGGAGAGCATCTTGTCCACGTACATGGTGTGTAGGAGCGGCTCGTCGTAGCCGGTCTGGAACTTGTCGGCACAGACGAGGAAGCGGTACGGGTCCCGCTGGATCTCGTCGGTGATCCGGCTCGACGGGAAGCCGTTCAGCGAGGCCTCGGTGACCGGCGCGCCGCCGTATTCGTGCTCGCCGGAAAAGGCGACGATGGGGCGGTACGGGCTCTTGCGCTCGACCAGGTAGTCCCGAATGGCATGGTAATACTGGATGGCCCGCTCGATGCCGCTGGTCACCACCATCGCCCGCGCCTGGCCGCCGATCTTGTTCAGTCCCAGCACCTGTTCGTGGAAGTGGTCGACCATGATCTCGGCCTTGAGCCGGATCGCGTGCTCGTGGCTCTCAACGTAGCGACGCAGCTTCTTCGATGCCCGCTTGGTGTCGAACTCGGGGTCGTCCACGACCTTCTTGACCAGATTGTAGTAGCTCTCGATTGGCGTGTAGTGCCGGAGCACATCCAGGATAAAGCCCTCCTGGATCGCCTGCTTCATGGTGTAGCTGTGGAAGGGCCGGTGGCGCACCGTCCCGTCGGCCTGCGACTCGGGCTCGCCGAAGATCTCCAGGGTCTTGTTCTTGGGCGTGGCGGTGAAGGCGAAGTAGCTGGCGTTGGGCAACAGTTTCTTGGCCTCCATCAGCCGGTTGATCGTGTCCTCAAGGGTTTCGTCGTCCTCCTCCGCGCCGTCGGCCGACAGCGCCAGCGACAGCGCTGCCGAGGTGCGCCCGCCCTGGCTCGAGTGCGCCTCGTCGATGATGATCGCAAAGCGCCGCCCCCGATGATCGCTGCCGATCTCATCGAGGATGAACGGAAACTTCTGCACCGTGGAGATGATGATCTTCTTGCCCTCGGCGATGAACTCGCGCAGGTCGCCCGAGCGCTCCGCGTGCCCCACGGTCGCGCCCACCTGCGCGAACTGCTTGATGGTGTTCTTGATCTGTTGGTCGAGGAGCCGCCGGTCGGTGACGACGAGGATCGAGTCGAACACCGGCGCGTCGTCCTTAGTGAGCCCGATCAACTGGTGCGCGAGCCAGGCGATGGAGTTCGACTTGCCGCTGCCCGCCGAGTGCTGAATCAGATACCGACACCCTGCTCCGCTCTCGCCTGCATCGGCCAGCAGCCGGCGCACTACGTCGAGCTGGTGAAAGCGCGGCCAAATCTGTGTGCGCTTCTTGCGCCCGGTCTTCTCGTCTTTCTCCTCGACGATCTGGGCGTAATTTTCGATAATGTCCGTGAGTCCGTCACGCGTCAGGATGCGCTTCCAGAGGAAGTCGGTCTTGAGCCCGTTCGGGTTGGGCGGATTACCGGCGCCATCGTTCCAGCCCTGGTTGAAGGGCAGGAACCACGAGGCCTTTCCTTTCAGGTGCGTACAAAAGCGCACCTCCTGATCGTCCACCGCAAAGTGCGCGATACAGCGGCCGAACTCGAACAGCTTCTCGCGCGGGTCGCGGTCGCGCTGGTACTGCTCCAAGGCGTCCGCGACCGTCTGCTTGGTAAGACTGTTCTTCAACTCGAAGGTGGCGATAGGCAAGCCGTTGATGAACAGTCCCAGGTCGAGCGCGAGCTGCGCCTCGTCGCGGCTGTAGCGCAGTTGCCGCGTGACGCTGAAGCGGTTGGCCGCATAGCGCTCGGCAGCCTTGGCGTTGCCCGGCGATGGCGTGCCATAGAAGAGATCGAGATGGAGCGGACCGTGCTTGATCCCGTGGCGCAGCACATCGATGGTGCCACGCCGTGTGATCTCGCCCTGCACACGCGCCAGAAACTTGCGCCGCGTGGGGCCGTCCTCGCCGAGGGCGAGTGCTTCGGCGGCGTCGGGCTGCGTGTCCCACAGGAAGGCCGCAAGCTGCGCCAGGTCCACACAGTACTCGCGGTCGTAGTCCTCGGAACGGCCGCCGATCCAGCCGGCGCCGTAGATGGCCGGCCGCTCCCGCACCTGACTGGCCGGTGGCACCGCACCCGGATCGCAGGCCTCACCGGTCAGCGCCGTGCAGATCAGCCGTTCGAGGCCGCGTTCGCTGGTATCGGTGGTCATCCGGCGCCACCCTTCCCGATCAAGCACCCGTCAAGGAAGGCCGCGCCTCCCAAGTAATTGAAAAACATGGAGACGGTGATTCGGGGCCGGCTTCTTGGAACCTTCCTGATCAAGTACCCATCAAGTAACCTGGTAGCACCCGGATGTCCGCCGCCCCGGCAACGGCTGGAGAGGCCTTTGCCGAGTCCTTTGGTGTAGGGTTGGAAAGTGTTTACCCATAAACAATTTCCGGCAACGGCTGGGGAGCGTTTTGCCGAGTCCTTTGCTGGATCCTTTGCTAGACCAGCGAACCACAGCAGGGTCTAGCAAAGCGCTATGTAGCTGTTCTAAAAAGGTTTGCGCCGGCGAAGACGCGCTACGAGCCCCGTTCTGGGCCTGACTCCTTTGCTCGGTCATGGCAAGTCCTCGTCCGGATTACGCTCGACAGTCACCCACTGGGGCTTCGACCGACTGCCGCGGTTGTCGATCTCTCCGGCTCGACGCAGCTCCTGAAGGAGGTTGTGGACCTTGCGGCGCTTCTGCTCCTGCGTGAGGCGATCCGGCAGCTTGGGCACGAGGAGCTGATCCACGTCCCTCCGATCCACCGGCTGGTGTTCGCGCACCAGGGCCAGAATAAGATCGTGGTAGTACTGCTTGTCGAAGCCCCGCTCGCGAATATGCCGGCCCGCTTCGCCGGCCGCCTTCGCGACCGCACCGGCCACGATGAGGTTGGGATAGCGGCCCTCGACCAGACCGGCGGACTTCAGGCGGCGGTGCTCGTCCCGGTCGATCCGCTGCCCCTTCTGCACCCGGTCGAGAAGCATGACTTGCCTAAGGTCGAGGTCGGTCCGCTCCATCAGGAGCCGCGTGTAGCGCTCGTCCAGGATCCGACCGCTGAGACTCACTGCCACCTGGCCCGGATCGTTCAGGTCGTAATCCGGCAGTGGGAACGAGCGCCGCCGCTGCGTCTCGAACATGCGCTTGATCCCACCGCCCTGGGTGTCGATCAGGTTCAGTTCGACCATCGCGTCGGCCAGGAACGGATTGCGGTAGAGGGCCTGCGGCGCGTCCTGTTGGATCACCGTCTCGACGTCGCCCGGCAGGAAGTCGCCGACGTTGGTCACCAGCAACCGGTCCGGAAACTCGATCACGATGATGCGACCGCTCCGGCGATAGTCCTGGTGTGCAATCGCGTTGTGCAACGCCTCGCGGATCACCCACGGGTCATACTGGGTGATCTCCAAGGGGAACAGCGTCCCGCTCGGCAGCGCGCGCACGACGAGGTTGCGAATATGCTTGAGCAGGCGGTCACCGGCGAGCAGAAACGGCGGTCCAATGTGCTCATAGTCGAGTTCGCGATTATCCGCGTCTTTGAGTATCCACGAGATCTTGGCCACCGCCGGCGTAAGGAGGGTCGCCGATTCGGCGCGTCCGAGCAGCAGAAGCGCCGCGTTCGTGACGGTACCCTGCCTCAGCACGCGTGCCTTGTTGAGAAAGGTCGAGTCGTCCCAGCCGGCCACCTCGGATCCCTGGCCCGGATGCTTGACGACGAACTGCTTGCGGGCCGTGGCCACGGCGTCCGGGTCGAGGTCTGCCAGCGACGCCACTTCGCATATCTCCGCCGACCAGTCGCGGCCCCGGGTCCAGAGCGCTCGCGCCTTCTCGGGATGGTTTCTCAGCTCGGTCTTGCTGGCGCCGACGCGTATGTGCGCTGCGCCGTAGAAGGCTACCGGCTCACCTTGCGCGGGGCCGACCCCGAACAGGACGACTCGACCATCCGGATGCTCGACGACCTGCACGTCGAACCCGGTGTTCGGGCGCAGCCCTACCGTGAGCCACGGCAACAGGTCTTGATTGCCCTTGCCCTTCTCCGCGTACGGATCGAAGTGTGTGCCGACAACAGCGTGCGTCGCGTCGTCGATGCCGAATACGAGGTAACCACGAGGCTGATTTGCGAGGCAGGCGGCATTTGCGAGCGCAGACAGGTATTCGCCGAGCAGTTGGGGCTGGTAGTAGTTGCGTTTGAACTCGAGCCACTCCGTCTCCGCCGGCAGGGCACGCAGGCGGTCGATGAGCACGATGTGCTCGCGCCGGCTCACGCCTCGGCCTCCTCGGATACCGCATCAAGGTCGGCGGATGTGGCATCCTCAGCGTCGATAAGGGCATCGTCATCTTCAAGCGACTCTGGCTCGTCATCCTCATCCGGCAAGCGTGCTGCCACCTCGCGCACGTCGAGCTTGCCGGTGACCACGTCAGCGATCAGGCGGGTGCGGTACTCGCGGAGGAGGGAGATTTCAGACTGAACACGAGCACGAACTGGCGCGATCGACCGAATGAATTCATCCAATTCGCGCTGCTCCTTGAATGGAGGAACAGGTACTCGCTCCTTGAGCAGTGTGCGAATATTTAGCGGTCGATTGCGCCCTGCTGCGCCGCGAGAGTGCTGATCAAGAAGCATTGCGCCGAAATCAAATCGCAACAAAGCGAAGAGATAAGGTGTTGTTGACCGACCTTCGACACCCCGCAACAGGTGGTAACGATGGCTAACGACCGTGTTCTCCTCGGAGTGGGTGGCTAACGTGACGGCCCCTTCCCAAGCGAAGCGAATTGACCACTAATCACCAGGTCTCCGAGCTTGACCCAGAAGAACGTGGAATCGCCTAACTCAGAACCGGACCTTGGGGCCTTGTGAAAAAGGCCGCGACCACGATTGTAGAGGCCCAATGGAGTGTAGTCATTCGTGTCATTTCTCGTAACTGAGCGAAGGGGCTGAGTCGTAATTCTTTCTAGTCTCTCCGACTGGCGCTCTGTGTGACGCATCGCTTCTGCGGCTTTCACAGTAACCTGCTCCTCCAGCAGCTTGATCAGCGTCTGCTTGGCGCGAATGTAGCGC
>BDTW01000041.1 GCA_002897735.1 bacterium BMS3Bbin13
CTTCCGATCTCAGCTCGGCCAATTCCCGGATACTGACGTCCTCCCCGACCCCGACGTTGACGATTTCCTCGCCGTCGTAACGTTCCATGAGAAAGCGGCAGGCGTCGGCGAGGTCGTCGACATGGAGGAACTCACGGCGCGGGGTGCCGGTGCCCCAGACGGTGACGGTGGGGGCGCCCGCCTCCTTGGCCTCGTGGAACTTGCGGATGAGGGCCGGGAGGACGTGGGAGGTCTCGAGGTCGAAGTTGTCGCCGGGGCCGTAGAGGTTGGTGGGCATGGCGCAGATGGCGTTGAAGCCGTACTGGCGCCGGTAGGCCTGGCACATCTTGATGCCGGCGATCTTGGCCACGGCGTACCACTCATTGGTCGGTTCCAGCGGACCGCTCAACAGGTATTCTTCCTTGATCGGCTGCGGGGCGTGCTTGGGGTAGATGCAGGAGGAGCCGAGGAACAGGAGTTTGCGCACGCCGGCGCGGTGGGCGACGTCGATGACGTGGGTCTGGATGAGCAGGTTGTCGCGAATGAACTCGGCGGGCCGGGTGTCGTTGGCGAGGATGCCGCCGACCTTGGCGGCGACGAGGAAGACGTACTCGGGGCGGACTTCTTCGAAAAAGGCGTGTACCGCCGCCTGGTCGGTGAGGTCGAGTTCGGCGTGGGTCCGGGTGATGAGGTTGTCGAATCCGGCGGCGCGCAGGACCCGGCAGATCGCGGAACCCACCAGACCGCGGTGGCCGGCGACGTAGATGCGGGAGTTTGGTTGCATCGGGACGCTCACTCGTGGCGGTCCGGGACGGCGAAGCCGGCGTTGCGGCACAGTTCATCACGGCGGGCGGGTTCGGAGGCGGGAGCGACATCCGATTCGGTGGTGGGAGCGTGCCGGGCGATCCATCCGCCCAGGCCTTCGCCTGCATTCGCGTTGGGCGCGCCTTGCGCTGGTGTCGGTATCTTCATTTCTCAGCGTTCTCCTGCGGCGGGCGGGTGAAGTCGACGACCGCTTGCGCAAACGCCCTGAAGTCGCCAAGTCGAGTGGTGGCGATCGCATGGACGATCTGCCAGTCGATGGCTTGGTAGTTGTGTACCGCGATGTTGCGAAACCCGACGGCCTTTTTCAGGCGGCCGGCCAACTCGTGGTCTATGCAGCCGAGCTCGGCCAGAGCATCGAAGGTTCCCCCCATCGTGTCGGGCGCCGGGGTGTCGCTGCCGGCGACCAGGTGGGCGCCGATATCCACGCAGAGCTGCACCGCCCGGGTAAGGTTGAGTGCGACGATGTCCTGAGCATCCGCATCCTGCACCAGCGCCGCGGGCTCCGGCGGGCACTTCTCCTGTACGCGCCGTACGCTCCGTCGCAGGGCCTCCAACTTTTGCTCGACTACTTCCCGATCCATGCGCGCCTCCGCTCGGCCAGGATCCGGCGCCGGTAAGGCATGAAATCCGCTTCCTCAAAGACGTGACGCTTGATGAGCTCGGCGTACGCACCGTTACTGCCGAGAATGCGCCGGCCGTGTTTGAGGATTTGCCCGAGCAACGGTTCCCCCACGACGTGCAGGTCGATCAGGTCGACCGGCCGCCCCGTAGCCTCGGCCAATTCAGCAATAAGGCTCGCCCTTTCCACCACCGTCAACGCCCGCCCGGTGGCGACGGCGAGATCGAGATCGCTGTCGCGGCGAGCCCGGCCGGCTGCCAGCGAGCCGAAGAGCATGACCAGTCGGATCTCCGCATGCCGCGCGAAAATCTTCCGTATCGAATCGAAAAGGCTCTGGTCCATTTGCTTCAAGCTGCCGGGCGGCGAGTTCCGGCTTCGGCCACTCGGAGTCTCATGTATTTTGACAGGGTAGGGCGAAAGCCGCCCGGCACCCTCCGTGCACATAGCGTATCATCGCGGAAGCGGCGACCCTACACTCCAAATTGATCGCTGAGCGGAAACCGCTCGGGGTGTGAAATGATTCCCTCCGTCAAGTCTACATCCGGATCCGGCCGGTAATAGTGTCCCGGAGTCGGTTCTTCGACGTTGAGGATTTTCCCCACAACCACGTCTCTGAACCACGGAAAGTGGTCGTAGGACATAAACCACTCCCGACCACCAGCCAATAGCCGGACGCCGCGACTTGAAACGCGCGTGACCTCAACCGACGCGGCGGGAGTGTTCATTCGTGCCGATCCGGGACGGTGAAGCCGGCGCTGCGGCAGAGTTCGTCGCGGCGGGCGAGTTCGAAGTCGGCGTCGATCATCTCCCGTACCAGATCCCCGAACGGGACTTGCGGGCGCCAGCCGAGCTTCTCGCGCGCCTTGGTGGGATCGCCGAGCAGGGTCTCGACCTCGGTGGGACGGAAGTAGCGCGGGTCGACGCGCACGATGACCGCGCCGGGCATGAGGCCTGGCGGCGGTTCGTAGCGTCCCGCCGGGTCCACGGTCGCGACGATGCCGGTCTCCTCGCGACCGGATCCCTCCCAGCGCAGGCCGATGCCCAACCCGCCGGCGGCCGTCTCGACGAACTCGCGCACGCTGTGCTGCTCGCCGCTGGCGATGACGTAGTCCTCGGGGGCATCCTGCTGGAGCATGAGCCACATCATCTCGACGTAGTCGCGGGCATGGCCCCAGTCGCGGCGCGCCTCGAGGTTGCCGAGGTAGAGGCAGCCCTGAAGTCCCAACACGACGCGCGCCAGGGCGCGGGTGATCTTTCGGGTGACGAAGGTCTCGCCCCGGATCGGCGACTCGTGATTGAAAAGTATCCCGTTGCAGGCGTAGAAGCCGTAGGCTTCGCGGTAGTTGACGGTGATCCAGTAGGCGTAGAGTTTGGCAGCGGCGTAGGGCGAGCGCGGGTAGAAGGGGGTAGTCTCGCGCTGCGGGGTCTCCTGCACCTTTCCGAACAACTCCGAGGTGGAGGCCTGATAGAAGCGGGTTTGCTTTTCGAGTCCGAGGATGCGGATCGCTTCGAGGAGGCGCAACGCGCCGAGGGCGTCGGAGTCGGCGGTGTACTCCGGCTCCTCGAAGGAGACTGCGACGTGGCTCTGGGCGGCGAGGTTGTAGATTTCGTCGGGGCGTACCTGCTGGATCACCCGCACCAGACTGCTGGAGTCGGTCATGTCGCCGTAGTGCAGGATGAAGCGCGCATCGGCGGTGTGCGGATCCTGGTAGAGGTGGTCGATGCGGTCGGTGTTGAACAGTGAGGTACGGCGCTTGATGCCGTGGACCTCGTAGCCCTTGTCGAGGAGAAACTCCCCGAGGTAGGCGCCGTCCTGCCCGGTGATGCCGGTGATGAGTGCTTTTTTCATGTCGTTCTCCGGTCCGCGCTATCCTTCCCCGCCCTCAACGGCGGGGCTTGTCGCGCACCCGGTCAGGGGTTGAAAGTCCACGGCATCGAGCCACCTTGTCGCCACCCCACCCTTCCCGTCCTGAACGGGGGCTTGCCGCGCACCGCGTCAACGGCCCCCGGCCCGCATTTCTCACCGGTCTCCTGCCGTGGCCGCCGATGCACTCGCCGGGACGGACCGTACTCCCTGCGCGCGCTTCGACGTAGTGCCGGCTACGCCTTCGGCGTGCTGCGGTCCGTGCGCCCCGTCCCGCCGGCGCCTCGACGCCCTCGCGACGAACCCCGGTGAGAAATGCGGGCCGGGCCCTGGGCGGCCGACGGCTCGCGCACATAGACCCATACCGTTTCTGCGGCCAGGGTGCGGGCGAAGCGGCCGGCCTCGTCCATCAGGCGCCGCCATTCCTCCTGCGTGTAGACGAGCAGCTCCGCCGGTACCGGCAGACCGGTGGCATCGAAATCCAGGGCGCGGCGATCGAAGGGCTTGTCGCTCTCGCGGACCACGAGCACGAGATCGATATCGCTGCCGACACCCCAGTCGTCCCGGGCATAGGAACCGAAGTAGCCTGCACACAGGAGTTCGTCGTGGGTGGTACCGATCTGTTCGGCCCAGGCGCGCACGGCGCCGTCGACCTGCACGCGGTCAGGCCATTTGAGTACGGGCGAATTCAAGGATCTCACGGGCATAGCGCACGGCCTCGCCGCTTTGCAACGGTCCATAATGTTCGAATGGGGCGCCCTCGGGGTGCGCGTCCGGGTACCGGGTACCTACGTAGAAGTTGTCCAGTACGCGCCCTTTTTCCACCAGATCCGGGGGCACCGGAACCGGAAGCTCCTGCAACAGGCGGGCCGCCATATGTCCCCAGGCCTCCTGCCCCTTGGCCAGGTGCAGCGCCTTGATGGCCTTCTCGGCACACTGCTGGGCGGCGAAGCACGCCCATTCGTGCCGGCCGTCATTGCGAGAGGTCTCCGCCTGCTCGAGATCGCGTTCCGCTTGGGCAAACCAGTCTCGGGCGCGTGATGCCATGGCCGATGCTCACTTGTAGGGCCGGGCTCGCCCGGCCGATGACTCCACCCTCCCCTTCGGGATCGACCCGTCTGAACGGCGCCGGCGGGGCAAGCCCCACCCTACAGGGGGCCTTGGCACGTTGCAGTCCGAGCTGCACTTCGGCGGCACAAAGCCGAGCATTTAAGAGGATACCATGCGGCGGCGATGCAACAGTGGGTTCGATCCCATCTCCCGGCCCCTTCCACCGAGGGGGACGGAACGCACCCGCTCGCCACCCCGCCCAGCTTGCGAACGGCCTGTCCGTTCCGATCAGTCGTCCACTTCCGGACCCACGCCCAACTCAGCAGCGTTTGTACCGGTCCTCGAAGCGCACGATGTCGTCCTCGCCGAGGTAGCTGCCGGACTGGACCTCGATGATCTCCAACGCAATGGAGCCGGGGTTCTCGAGACGGTGTCGGGTACCGAGCGGGATGTAGGTCGATTCGTTTTCGCCGAGCAGGAACACTTCGTCCCCGCACGTCACGCGCGCCGTGCCGGTGACGACGATCCAGTGCTCGGCGCGATGGTGGTGCATCTGCAGGGAGAGCGACGCACCGGGTTTGACGGTGATGCGCTTGACCTGGAAACGCGCGCCGTTGCAGATTCTCTCGTAGGCGCCCCACGGGCGGTGGACGGTGCGATGGACCTTGTGTTCGTCGCGCCCCTGCTCCTTGAGGCGCTGTACGATGTCCTTTACCCGCTGGGCGTGGTCGCGGTGCACGACGAGTACCGCGTCGGCGGTCTCGACGATCATCAGGTCCGTGACACCGACCGCCGCGAGCAGGCGATGCTGGGAAATCATCAGCGAGTCGCGCACACCCTCGGCAAGCACGTCGCCCTGGGTGACGTTGCCCTCGGCATCGCGCGGACAGATCTCCCACAACGCGGGCCAGGAACCGACGTCGGACCAGTCGGCGTCGAGCGGGACCACCACGCCGCCGCCGGCCTTCTCCATCACCGCGTAGTCGATGGAGTCCGCGGGACAGGCGATGAAATCGGCCTTCGCGGCGCGATAGAAGTCCTCGTCGCGCTCACCGCCGCGCCAGGCGCGCTCGACGGCCGCGGCGATGTCGGGACGGTGGGCCTCCAGTTCCTCCAGCCAGTGCGAGGCGCGCATCATGAAGATGCCGCTGTTCCAGAGGTATTCGCCGGAATCGAGGTAGCCCTCGGCGGTGGGCCGGTCCGGTTTTTCCACGAACCGCGCGAGTTCGAAGGCGTCGGCGCCGTCCAGGGGCGCACCCTTGCGCAGGTAGCCATATCCGGTCTCGGGGCACACCGGGACGATGCCGAACGTGACCAGCCGCCCCTGTCCGGCGAGACGCGCGCCGGTCACCACCGCCTCGCGGAACGCACCGGCGTCGAGAATGACCTGGTCGGCCGGCATCACCACCAGTATCTCGTCCTCGCCCTCGGCAAGTGCGGCATGCGCGGCAAGCGCGAGCGCCGGTGCGGTGTTACGCCCGACCGGTTCGAGCAGAATCAGTCCGTCACTGCGATCGAGGGACCGCAACTGCTCGGCGACCAGGAACCGGTGTTCCTCGTTGCAGACCAGGATCGGCGCCGACACCTCCGGCAGGCCGTCGAGCCGGCAGATGGCCTCCTGGATCAGCGGGCGCTGCGTCCCGAGCGCCAGCAGCGGCTTGGGGTAGTACTCGCGCGAGAGCGGCCACAGGCGGGTACCCGAGCCGCCGGCGAGGATCACCGGGCGCACCTTCACTTCGCGATACCCGTGGTGTTCAATCTCACCATACTTCCCCTCGGTTTCGATGGTTCGGCGCTCGACCGGGCAGACACCGCACGCGCCATTGGAATCCTTCGCCGTCGCCGGCGGGGCAAGCCCCGCCCTACCGCGAAATACACCCCTCACCCACCGGTAGGGCCGGGCTCGCCCGGCCGGCAACGTCGATATCCGCAACGGCGTAGAAACATCGCACGTCGCCGGCCGGGCGAGTCCGGCCCTACGCACGTATCGGCGATCATGCAGGATATGTGATTCCGCGGCGTTGATGCCACGCCGGTTTCAGGCACGCTACCGCCATGGGGCGCACCGGGCGCCCCCTCGCTCCTGCCGTTCGCGACCCGTTTTGGGCCGTTTCAATCGCCGCTTGGCGGTATCCCTGCGACCGGCAGTATATCGGGTATCAGTAGCGGCGCCGCCGGGCGTAACGCACCCAGTCGCTCGCGACAACCCGCCGGATCGGCGAGATTGGTGAGCAGCCGCACGTCGTGCGTGCCGATTCCCGCCGGCTCGCGCCACACCGGGCGCCCCAGGAACCGCTCCCTCTCAGCCCGCGAATCGTAGGTCCCCACGATCATCCAGCCGCGCTCGGCCGCACGTAGCGAGGCGATCTCGGCCAGTTCCGAGACCCCCCCGAGCAGTACCCGGCCCTCGCCCGGTGCCGCGCAGGCATCGAACGCCGCGTCGCAGGAGGCCGCCGCCCGGCGGTAGAAATCGAAAGAGACCTGAAGGTAACACCCCGTCAGACGGGCCTTCTCGGCGAACCCAATCGGCGTGAGATAGTACAGGTAGCGGTTGGCCGGCGCCTGCTGGATCTTGACGTAACCTTTGCGCACGCAACGGCGCAGGTAGGAATTGGCCAGCCCCAGGGCGACCCCGAGGCGGCGCGCGAGGTGGCGCTGGCTAACGTCCGAGCGGCGCCCGATCTCCTCGAGTAGCTCCAGCGTCAGTGTGTCCTCACGATCCCTGGTGTTCATGGAGTGAACACTGTAGGGGCCGGGAAGGACGCGGTCAACAGGTGCCCGTAGCGTCCCGCGGAGGTAGGCAGGCGGTCCCGACCATACGGCGCAGGGGGACGCACGGGAACCGGAATCTCGAGGGTGCACCGCCGGAATCGCCAACCGGCCCGCCCGCATCCAGGGGATCTCATGTAGCCTGGATGGAGCGAAGCGAAATCCGGGGAGCGGGGTTCATTCCAGCGGCGGGATCCCCGGATTTCGGCCTTCGGCCTGCATCCGGGCTACATCGATGACCTCCCCGGGTAGCCCCTTCCGGGAACGGCGGTGTCGAGGCGAGCGCATTACCAGAGCGTTCGGACAGGATACTGCCGGATGACCTGATCCGGCGTCACCAGGGCAAAGCCGTGGGCGATGGATTGGCAGACGAGCATCCGATCGAAGGGGTCTCGGCGGTGGTCCGGTAATCTGGGCAATTGCAGCACCGACGTCTCGTCCATCGCCAGCGCAGCGATATCATGACGCTCCCGCCGCTCCCGGATGAACGCATCGACCGGATCGGGCAGCGGCAGCCGCCCCAGCCGATGCTTGATGAGGATTTCCCACACGGAAACGGCGCTCAGAAAGACCTCGTTGGCCGGATCCCGAAAAGCGTCGTGCGCCGTAGGGGACAGCGCGGGGTCGTCGCCGAGGATCTAGAGGAAGGTGCAGGTATCCAGCAGCAGATTCACGCACCGCGCCCTTCGAATTCGGCCAGCACCTCATCCGGGAGGGGCTCGTAGAATTCAGGCGGCACGCGGACACGCCCCTTGGCCAGCCCGACCAGGCGCGGGGTCGAGGACTTCCGCGGTAAGGGGCGTATCTCGGCCACGGGCTTGTTGCGACGGCACACCACTACTGTTTCACCGGCCCCCACCTTAGCCAGCATCTCTGGCAGGCGCGCCTTGGCCTCATGGATATTCAACGTAATCATAGTTCGATACTAGTTTGACATCCTCCCCGGCCTGAAGGCCGGAGATTCCTACGGCGCTCGGGGGCGGCATCGAGCCGCCCCTGAGTCGCTTCGGCGGGTTCCTGCTGCTGGCGGCATTACCGCACCGCTCACTTCACAGGCGAACCGGGCGTGTCCCGCCCTTAGAACACTCACCATAGCGGAAAACTCCGCGAATT
>BDTW01000042.1 GCA_002897735.1 bacterium BMS3Bbin13
CGGGGGCGGCGATGAAGGTGCGTTCGTTGGTGCTGTTGGAGATATCCCGAAACACCACCGGCGAGCCGGAGCGTGAATCGTGGCGCAGGTTCTTCGCCGCGAGCAGAAAGTCAGGGTCGAGGTCCAGGCGGCCCGGAACGTCGTGTTCGATCGGCGCGGCGGCCCAGTTGTTCAAGTAGATCATTTTCCCTTGATACAGCGGCAGCGCCACATCCTCGACCCGCTCCTCCCGCACCCACGCATCTACCTCCCGCGACAGGATGAAACCCTCCGGAATATCTGCCCGCGGAATCGGCAGTGTGCCATAAGGCGGCTGGGCGCAGCGGCGTTCGCCTTCGGGCAGCGGCTTGACGCCCAGCTCTGCCCACAGCTCCCCAATCGGCCGCCAGTCGCCCTTGAGCCAGCGGCTGTACTCGTCGGGGCGATAGCCCTGGGCCTCCCACTTGGGGCGTGGTGGGAAGAGCTTGGAATCGTTGGTCATGTGAAATTCTGTGGCGTACTTGATGCCCCAGCCGTCGGGGCCGTCATCGCCGAGGAGCACGGAGTTGGCGTAGATCTTCTCGAGGATCTCGAGGTCGCGGGCCGACTGGATCTCGAGGATGGCCTTGGAGCGCGGGCTGAAGCGCTCGACGCGCTCGCGGGTGTAGGGCGTCGCCAGGGTTTCGGCGTGCTCCCAGTCCTCGAGCTTGCGGCGCATGAAGGCGGTGCGGATGGCCGCGGTCTTGCCGCCCTTCTCGATGATGACGGGGTTGAATTTGAAGGAGCGGTGGATATCGAAGATCTTCTCCCGGTTCTCGAAGCCGAAGAGCCACTCCCAGCGGCAGTGGTCGAGGAAGAGTTCGCGCAATGCGCCGGTGCCGTGATCGGAGTAGAGCCCCGAAGGCACGATGAAACCCATACGGCCGTCGTCACGCAGCAGTGCATGGGCCTGCTCGAGGAAGAGCTTGTAGAGATTGATGTCGGCGGAGCCCTGGTGGCGGAAGGGGTGGCGCGGGTCGGCGTAGCCGTTCTCTGAGACGCGCGCATTGCGCCACACGTCGTGCAAAATCCGGTTCTGACGGTCGTGCGCGAGGGCGAAGCGGTCCTGTGACTTTTCGGCTACTTGCGGATCTCCACAGGGATTGGCGGCGTACTTGAGCAGATTCGACTGGGCGCGGAAGTCGGCGTTGTAGTCCAGCCAGGCGCGTTCCACCTCCTGGTCCGCGAAGATCGCGGTCTGCTTGCGCAACGCCTCCTGTTTGCCGTAGGAGCGATAGAGCGGGTCGATGTTGGAGAAGAACTCCTTGGAGTTCGGCTTGGCGATCTCCCAGGGTGGGTTCCCCAGGACGGCGTGGAAGCCCGCGCTTGGACCCTGGAACACATCCGGGAACTCGATCTCCCAGTGGAAGAAGCGCTTCGTGCGCGCCAACTCCTCCGTCACGGCGCGGGTTTCGTCCGAGGGGCTCGCGAAGCTCGCCGGCAGCGGTGCGCAGTCGAGCCGGTCGGCGGGCCAGAACCAGCAGGCGCACCAACGGTCGAAGGCCGCCTTCAACTCTCGCCAGGATGCGGAACCGAGCAGGCGCTCGCGGTAGAGCCGGGCGCGCTCCGCCGCATCGACGACCGGAAGCGCGTGCAGCGCCTCCAGCACGGCGAGGGCCTCGTCGTGGACTTGCGAAGGTGGAAGCCCCACCCATGCATAGGGAATCAAGTGGGAGGCGAGGTCCGGCGTGAGCGTGCCCTTCACGAAGGCCTTGATCGCCTTGGTGCGCGCGTCCTTCGCGAAGTGCACGCCGTTGCTGTGCCCTTTGTCGCCACCCTCGCGGTTCTTCCAGGCCATGGCCGGGTAGTGCTGGAACTGGTCGAACCAGGCGCCGACCAGCGCGTTGCCGCACTTGACCTTGTGGTCTAGGAACGAGAAGGGCAGCGTGCGGTCCATGGTCTCGATCCACAGCGCCAAGCGGCACAGCTCGACGGCCAGCGGGTCGAGGTCGACGCCGTAGATGCAGCGTTCCACCACGTGGCGGCGCAGCACCGCCTTGAGGCGCGGCTCGAAGAGCGGGTCGTCGGGGCGGCAGGGCAAGCGCTCCTCGCAGAGCCGTTCCGCTGCCCCTTCTTTCGGACCCGCTCCGGTCAGGAGCGCCACCAGGCCGCAGTCGCCTTGCTTGTGTATGCGGTCGTGGTAGTGGAGCGAGGCGTAGAGGCCGTCGGTCAAGAAGCGCAGCGCCGCTACCGGGAAGGTTCCCGAGCCGCAGGCGGGGTCTACCACCTTGAGGGCCAGGATCTGCTCGGGTTTCTTGGGCGTCCACTGCGCGGGCAGGGCGTCGCGGTCGGGGGTGCCATCGGGACCGGTAGGTGGATCCCAGGCCAACGGGCGCAAGGTGCGCTGCACCGTGGGCACGGCCAGGCCGGGGCGGGTGTAGAAGGTGCCCGAGCCCTTGCGCGTGCCGCCCCAGCGCACCAGATACCACTCGCCGGGGAGAACGACGCGCGTTACGAGCTGGCGGGCCTTGCGGGCGATGGCTTGTTCGTAAACGAGCTTCCTCTCCGGTGTCATGGGGCCGCGGGGCTTGCGGGCCAGGCCGCCGACCGCCACGGCGCGGCGCGCCCAGGTCTCGGCCCGGGTGCGCGTGATGTGGCGCTCGTCTTCCGCCTCTTCCTCTTCTCCGTCTCCATCCGCTTCGGGCTCATCCTCGGCGGGCGCTTCGTCTTCTTCGCCGCCTTCGGAGACGGTGCCCTCGGCCTCGCTTGCCGCCTCGCCCGGCTCCTCTACCCCTTCCCCGGCGTCCCCCTCGTCGCCGCTACTCGCGACCTTCATCTCCTCGAGCAGGTCCTTGAGCGCCTTGTCATCCATCGCCTCGAGGCGCGAGAGCGGCAAGGCCGGCTGGTCGCCCACGGCGAGGAAGATCACCGGGTCTCCGGCGGGCGCGGTCTTGAGCTCGAAGTCGAGCAGGCCCTCGTAAAGGATGCCGATGTATTCGCTCGACAGATCGGAGAAGTCCACCGGCGCGGGCACCCAAGTGCTCGCGCGGCCCTGGCGCAGCTTGACCTTGGTCCGGGTCATGCGATCGAGAATCTTGTGGACGTCCCGGTCGGGCAGGACCTCGTGCTCGAAGCAGGCGTTTTCGAAGACGGCGAGTGCCCGGATGAGGCCGTTGGGGGACGCCACGTCGCCCGCGGCGAAGAGCTCGCCGCCATAGGCCGGGACCGGCAGGCTCGGATGGTGCGAACCCTGGTGGACCAAGCGGAAGAGCGCCAAGACCCGCGGCCAGGCGCTCCACGAGCGGGTCAGGCGCGCGCCGCCGCGCGCCGCCGTTTTCTCGAGTTCTTCGAGCAGGCCGCCGAGCCCATAGGCGTCGTGGTAGAGGGCGTTGTCGCGCGGCAGAAGCTCGCGCGACTCGGCAAACAGTACCACCACCAGGCGCATCACCACGCGCACCGCGGCGCGGTAGATGTCCGCGGGCTCGACGTTGGCGCACTGCCCCTTCAGTGTCTCGCCGTGGCCCCGGACGAGGATCTCCACCGCTTCGCGCACCCGCTCGCCGAGCACCTGGGAAAGCTCGGCCTGACCCTTGCGGCTGTCGAGCACCGATTGCAGGAGCGGCGCGGGGACGCCGTCCTCTTTAGGGATCCACAGGGCGGGCTGGAGGAGGGTGCGCAGGGCGCTAACCTGCGGCGACAGCGCGCCTTCTTCCAGCCAGAGGTCGAGGTCCCACTCGCAAAAGGCGTCGAAGTCGAGCCCGGCGAAGACCAGCCGCCACTGGCGGCCGTTGGTGATGAGCGCGAGTTGCTCGTTCCCGCCCCGCAACCACTGGAGCACCAGGCTCGTGGCCTTGCGGCCGCGGCCAATGCCGACACGCTTCTCACGGTCGATGAAGACCGGAAGCAGGCCGCCGCGCGGGCCTTGCCAGAGGTGACGGGGCTTGACCGTCTCGCCGGTGACGGCGACGCGGCCCCACTCGGCGGGGACCTGGGGACCGCGTTGCCACCGGCCCGTGGGCTCGGTAAAGCCGCACACCGGTTGCAATACGAAGGAGACGAAGGCGGAGAGGTCAGCAGACTTGTCGTCGCCGGCATCGAGGATCGCGGCGACCCGCTTGCGCAGGTCCCGCTCGTAGAAGCCGGCGAGCGGCTCAGGCGCAAACGCCGCCACTTCGCGCAGGCGCGGGGTGTCGAGGAGCAGCCCGCCGTGGCGCAGGCGGTCCCAGCCTTGAAGTTCTGCGCTCTTCATGCCTCACCTCCCCGGCCCTCGGGCAGGCGAACCTCGATGCAGACGGGGAAGACCTGCGCCTCGCCCGACATCGCGTGTCGCTTGGGAAGCAGATGCTTGAGAATCCGCTTCCGTTCCTTGTCGAGCTGCTCGCGCACCTCTTCGTAGTGGTGCGTGCGACGGGCGATCTCCTCCCGTTTTTCCTCGATGGAGCGGGCGATCCTTTCGAGACACTCCGCTTCTTCGAAGAGCTGGCCCTGGGCGCGCTCGACCTCGAGTTTCCCGATCTCGCGCTCCAGCTTGGTCAGGGTGTTCTCGGCGATGAGGTTGGAGATCTCGCCGTGACGGCTGCGGTAGC
This sequence comes from bacterium BMS3Bbin13, assembly GCA_002897735.1. Taxonomy (GTDB): domain Bacteria; phylum Pseudomonadota; class Gammaproteobacteria; order 21-64-14; family 21-64-14; genus BMS3Abin12. The sequence continues at coordinate 4,545 of BDTW01000042.1, forward strand.
GCTCATCCTCGCGTTTGCGAGCCCGCTCGCCGTCGCACTGGAGTTGCGCGCGGAGGTCGGCGCTGAGCTGCTCTGCATGGCTTCGCAGGAAGCACTGGAGGTCGAGCTCGATGTCTTCGAGCAGATCCCGGGCGCGCTCATGGTGGGTCTCGTCGTGGGTGGGGACCGCGCCGCGCAGCTCCAGCGCCGGCCGGTGGGCAAGCGCCTCCCCCAGGCTGTCGTCCCGCACCGGGAAGGCCAGGGTCCGCACCCAGTGGTGGAAGGACTCGCGCAGGTCGTTGACCGCCAGCTCCTCGATCGAGAGCAAAACCATGGCTTGCGCGCCTTCGGGAACGCCGCCCAGCCGCACGGACCAGCGGGACACCGTGTCGCTTGTGCCCGGGAAGCGGCGGCGGGTGAGCGAGGAGAGCGCTTTCTGGAGCATCGGGTGCGAGAGGTGCATGAGCAGCACGTCCGGGCGCGGCGAGAAGATCTCGCGGCCGCCCACGTCCTCCAGGAAAGGCTCCGGTCCGAAGGCGAGGCGCGCGACGGGGCCGCGATGGTCCTTGCCGCTGGACACGCGCAGTGAGTCGTCGATCACCTCGCTCCAGCCCGGCAGTCCGGGGTGCATTACGCGGCAAACCTTCTGCTCCTCGGCGCAGTCGAGCTGGGGGCGGCCGCCCCGGATCGCCATGGCGGCCTCCAGGGTGTCGCGCAGGGCACGGGAGTCGAGGTCCAGCTCGGCGGCGAGGGCATCGAGGTCATGCGCCACCCCGTTTCCGCCGCAGCTCGTGCTGGCGCTATCGTCCGCCGCGATGGCCGCCCGACCGCGCACGGCCGCCACTCGGTGGTCGAGGTCGCGCTGCACCGTCTCAAGCGACTCGCCTTGCACCAGCCGCCGGTGCGCCGCCTCGTCGAAAAGCTCGTTGGCGGAGCCCAGATCCTCGCGAATCTCGTCGGCCTTGGCGATCACATGGGCGAGGAACTTGAGGTCGTCGTCCTGGCCACTCACGAAGTGGTGGACGGTCACGTCGCGGGCTTGGCCGTGGCGATCGAGCCGGCCATTGCGTTGCTCGAGCTTTGAGGGGTTCCAGGGACAGTCGTAGTGCAGGAGATAGCGGGCGGTGCGCTGGAGGTTTAGGCCCTCGGCCGCCGCGTCGGTGGCGAGCAGAAGCCGAACGGTATGGGCCGGATCGTTGAAGGCGCGCTTGACGAGGTCGCGTTCGATCTCGTCCATGCCGCCGAAGAGGGTGAGGATGCGTTCATCCTCGTAGCGCTCGCGCAGGCGGCGGACGAGGTAGTCGAGCGTCGTCTTGTACTCGGTGAAGACGATCAGACGCTCGTCGTGCTTCCAGTTCCGGCCGTCGCGCAGCAGGCCTTCGATCAAGCCGACCAGCGCTTTGAGGCGCGCGTCCCTGGCAGGATCCTGCTCGATCAGGTCGTCGCCCGCGAGGTCGAACCCGAGCCCGGCCACGGCATCGTCGATAGCGGCGATCTCCTCCCCCAGATCCCCGAGCACGGACTGGAGCCAGGAGCCGACCACGCCCGCAGCGGTCTCCTCGCGCTTTTGTGTCTCTCGGTCATCGCCGGTGTCCTGCTGCACGCTGCGTTCGGCGGCAGCCACGTCGGCATCGCTCGCCGCCTCGGCTTCGCAGAGCCCCTCCTTGCTGCGCCGCCAGGATTCGGCAAAGGCGGTCGGGCAACTGAGCAGGCGCTTTCCGAGGATCTCGACGGCGAAGCTCCCAGCGCGCCGGCGTCGTCGTGCACCCTGCGCGATGAGCTTCTTCACCGCCTTGCGAAAGGCGTTGAACGCGGCCCCGAGCGCCGTCTCTTCGGGAGAAAGCGCGAGCAGCAAGGCGTGCGGCGGCCTGCGTGTGCAGAATTTTGGCGGATCCGTCCGCGCGTTGATCTCGCGTTTGAGCCGCCGTATCACGACCTGCTGCATGCGCTCCTTCTCGGCCGGCTTGATCTCGTTCGTCTGGCTGAAACGCACCGGGTCGAGAATCTCGAGCAGCCCGGTGAAACAGCGAGTGTGGCCGTTGTGGGGCGTGGCGCTGAGGAAGAGCCGGTGCTCGAACTGGGGAGCCAGGAGCCGCAACATGCGGCAGAGATCGCTGTCGTCGCCGAAGGCCGAGGGCATCAGGTTGTGGCACTCGTCGACGATCAGCAGGTCCCAGGGGAGGTGAGGGGAACCTTCCGGCGTGCGGCAGGCCGACAAGAACTGTTCGAGTACGTCTTCCTGCCGCAGGTAGTGGTAGGAACTGATGATTCGGCTGAAGGAGCGCCACGGATTGGTATCCATGCCGAGGCGCTTGCGCAGCCGGTGCGTTTCGGTGCGATTCACGAGGTCGAACGGCAGCGAGAACTTCTCCCACATTTCGTCGCGCCACTGCAGGCGCAGCGAGGCCGGCGTGAGAATGAGGACCCGCTGCACGCGCCGCCGCAGGAGCAGTTCGCTCAGAATCAGCCCCGCCTCGATCGTCTTGCCCAGGCCGACGTCGTCGGCGATAAGGAGATTGACGCGCGGCATGCGCAATGCCTTGAGGAGCGGCACGAGCTGATAGTCCTCGACCTGCACGGCTCCGTGGAAAGGACTCGACACCGGCAGGCGCTCGACCGGGCCGTCGGGGTCGAGGTACGGTCTGGCCGCCGTCCAGCGGGCGGCGCGAAGCAGGGCGTCGAAGTCCTCGCCGGTCATGGAATCCGAGGCGGTGACATTGGGCAGCGCGACCGGCTCAAGCAGCTGGCTGTGCGGCTCAAGTTCCCAGAGGAGTTGCTCCTCGTGGGGCAATTGGTCGTCTTTGTACTCGAGGTGGACGAGGTGCAAACGACCGGCGTCCCCGTCGAAAGGCTCCACGGCCGAGACGACGCCACGCCGGTTTCGGACCGTAGCGAACATGCCTATACGCGGAATTGCGGCTCCAATGGTCACCGTTCAGAAACTCTCCCCTAATCCGAATTATTTATGCTGCGCCGTGAATTTAATGGCGAGCGCATATTAACATCTTGAAATACCGGGGTCTTCGCGAATTAGTGTGGGCCAATTTTCGGCCATCCTGGGCAGAGGGGGCAGGAATACCGGCCGGGTGAGACTGGCGGAGGCGTGACACCGCAGAGCGGCGTCACGAGGAACGTAATGCGCGCGATAGGGTCATTGAGTAGTAGCGAGAGTACGGACGTCTCTCCTGCGCCCGGCCGCGCTTGCGGGGCGTAACCTCATCCCGATACCGGCCTAATGCATCGGCCGGCGGCGTGTGCTCGGCCTCGGTAGTGTCCCTCCACAACCCGCGCTCGATGGAGGACTCCTGTTTGCGTGCCCCTGCTTCCGCATCCGCTTTGGTTGCGAACGTTTCCGAGATGCAGGTTCCGGCGCGCCGAATCCGCGCTTGCCATCACCCACTGGCGCGTGGTGTAATCGTCGCCATTGGTGGTGCTCCTATTGGGTCGAGTGTCCCCGTTTTGTCCCGTTGAGCGGGATTTTTTTGTAACCGCTTGGACTAAAAGGGATTCTAGTATTTTAGTTTGACCCTTACAAGGCGGATGTCGGGGGTTCGAGCCCCTCAGCACCCACCAAGCCGTACATTGGAGTGGTAGTTCAGCTGGTTAGAATACCGGCCTGTCACGCCGGGGGTCGCGGGTTCGAGTCCCGTCCACTCCGCCAATCGAATCAGATAGTTACAGTAGTCTCCTAACCGCCAACCCGGCCAGGTGAGCCTGCGGCGAACGTATATCCAGCGGGCCGGGCCGTGTGTTGGTGCAGTCCTTCCCGGCCCGCGCCCATCACCAGCCCGCCTGTTTCCATCGGCGCAGCCTCTTTTCTTTACCACCCGGCAGTGAGGCCAACCGGCCTCTGATAATCCACGAAGCGCCGATTTGCCTGCGCCCGCCACACATCCTGCCGCTTATTTCCGTACTTGGAATCGGGATTTCGTTCTGGGGGACGGAGTATCCGGCTGAAGTAATCCGCGATCCGAGGTCCTTGATATCCATTGGCGGCGTCAATATATTGCGTCACGCCTACGATACGGAACTCGGCCGGCGCCGGTCATCCAGCATGAGCGGAAACACCTGCAAGAGCGGCGGGCTGCCGCAGGTTCATTGACATGATCTTCCTGCTTCTGCCGGGTAGATCAACTTCCCCTCAGTACCTCCACGCCTCGTGTGCCAACGGTGCCTGATTCAGCACTTCCCGGAGCAGGCGCCACGACGGCATCAGTGAGTCCATCAGCGCGCGGAAGCGCTCGTCGTGGTGTCGTTCGAACAAGTGAACCATCTCGTGTACGAGGATGTACTCAAGACATGAGGCCGGCTTCTTGGCCAACTCCAGATTCAGCCAGATGCGCCGGGCTTCAGCATTGCAGCTTCCCCAAAGGGTCTTCATCTTCTTGATGCGCACTTCGGAAACCGTCACGCCCACTACGGGTCCCCACTTGGCGAGGAGCGCCGGCAATCGTTCCCGCAGGTGCCTCCGGTACCACTGTTGCAGCACGGCGTCGCGCCCGGCCGGGCGGGTTCCTGAGCGAGTGCGCAATTCCAGGGTCGTATTATTCCGAATCGATACGCTCGGAGGGCCATCGTGTTCGATGACATCGAGTCGGTAGCGACGGCCCGCGAAGTAGTGGCTTTCCCCGGTCACGAACTCCCGCTCGGACTGGCGTTCCTGCCGCTCGAATGCGGCCTGCCGCCGGCGGATCCAGCTTAGGCGCGAAATGACGGCAAGCCGCACGGCGGCGTCATCGATGCGCAGCGGCGCGGCGACGCGCACCCGTCCGCCCGGTGGGTAGACGCCTACGTGGAGGTTCTTGATGTCCTTACGGACGACCTCCACCGCAATCCCTCCCACCGCTATGCTGTGGCGCTCAGTAGTCACGCTGGGCCTTCACAATCCCGAAAATCATGCCCACAAGGCCTTCATCATCGCCGAGCTTCGACCGGATGGCATTGCGGACTTCCCGCTCTTTGAACTTGTTGCCGCGCCAGTCGGCCTTCTTTACCCGACGAATGGCATCGTCCACGGCCAATGCAGTCGCTTCGCCGGCATCGGCAGCCGTATCCGCCACCTGATCCAGCACCCGTTCTTCCAGTCCCTTGGCATCTTTCAAGTTGTCATACAACGCACGACGGGCGGGGCTGTTGATACTAAACGGATAGCGCCGGGTATCCGGCCGGCTCACTTGCCGGGTCAGCGCGACGATCTCGGCCAGATAGCCCTTGTAGTCCAGCGCCTGCTGCTTACGCCGCAGGATCAGGGCGTCCAGCAACTCCGACATCCTTTCATAGTACTTGGGGTTGACCGCCATCTCATCGATGATCAGCCGGCGCACGTTGTTCTCGATGGTCTCGGCCATCGCCTCGTGGTCCTCGCGCAGGCCTTGGGGCAAGGACTCGATGGCCGCCTCACCGTGCTCGACGATCAGTTGAACCAGCGTCAAATCGTCGAAGGCCGAGAGCGACTCGCTCTCTTCGGCCCGGATGTAGGTGTCGAGCAGGTGGCGCATAGCCGGCTCGTACATCTTCATGTCGATGTAATCGCCGCTGGCGAGCTTCACCTCCTCGCGGACCTTCTCGTAGTGACCGACCTCGTCCTTGATCGCCTGCGCCTCGGCTTCGGTGTATCCGGCCTGGCCCATCTCGTTGGCCAGGTTGGCATAGGCACGCAGGAACCCGGCGACCAGCTTGTAGAGGGTAACCCGCTTGGGTTCGTTCTCCTTGAGCCGAGCGGCGTTGCCGCTCTCCGCGGCGCAAAAGTAGCGCAGATAGGCCCTCGTATCCCGGGGCGGTTCCACCGGCTCGCACAGTGCCTTGATCGCCTCGCGCGCCTCCTCCAGCCGCTCCCGGCCCTGCTGCAGCCGGTCTTTCAGCAGGCCCTTCACATCGGTCGCATCAAAGCCGCCGAAGGCCTCGCCGGTGTAGTTCTTGAGCGACTGTTCCAGCGACCGGAACAGGTCCTTGTAGTCGATGATGTAGCCGTATTCCTTGTCCTCGCCGTCGAGGCGGTTTACCCGGCAGATCGCCTGGAACAGGCCGTGGTCCTGCATCGGCTTGTCGATGTAGAGGTAGGTCGCGGGGGGGGCGTCGAACCCGGTCAGCAGCTTGTCCACCACGATCAACAGCTTCATCTGTCCCGGCTCTTCGATAAAGCGCCGCTTCACCTCCTGCTCGAAACGCTCGACCTTGGCCATCGCCGTGTCTTCGGGCTCGTTGAAATGCGCCGCCAGCATCTTGCGGTAGATATCGTATTGCCGGAGCTTTTCGGTGAGTCCCTCGCCGGTCTCTTCACCCTTGATGTCCGCCGGAGCGGGTTTGTAAGAGGTGACGATGGCGCATTTGTCCGCCAGGCCGGTGCGCTGGAACATCTCGAAGAAGCGGCAGGCCGAGTAGATGCTGCCGGAGATGAGTATCGCGTTGCCGTGTCCGCTCTTCAGCCGGTCGCGCGTCTCCATGTCCAGCAGGATGTCATTGACGATCTGGGTCAGCCGGTCCCGGGCGGAGAGCACCTTCTGCATCGTGCCCCAGCGCCGCTTGAGCTGGGCCTTCGCCACATCGGTCAACCCCTGGGTCTTGAGTTCGAACCACTGGTCGATCTTCGCCTGCGAGGTGATGTTCTGATCGATATCGCGGGCCTCGTAGCGCAGGTCGAGCACCACGCCGTCGCGCACCGCCTCGTCGTACTTGTAGGTGTGGATGTGCGGCCCGAAGGTCTCGATGCTGCGGCGCTTGTCGGCCTTGAGTAACGGTGTGCCGGTGAAGCCGATCAGCATCGCCCCCGGCAGCAGGGCCTTCATGGCATCGTGCAGCTTGCCGGACTGGGTGCGGTGACACTCATCCACGAAGACGAAAATCTCACCCTTGACGTGGAAGCCCCGGGGCAGGTGGCGGCGGAGGTCTTCGAGGAAGGCATCGATGTCGCCTTCCTCCGAGGCGCCGAACTTGTGGATCAGCGAGGCGATCAGCCATTCATCGCCGGCACCCAGCACCCGCACCAGATCCGCGCCGCTCCGGGTGCGGTAAATATCCTCGTTGACGCCCTTGAACACCTTTTCGATCTGCTCGTCCAGCTCGGTGCGATCGGTAATAACCAACACCCGGGAATCCTGTACCTGCTCGCGGATCCACTTGGCCAACCAGACCATGATCAGGCTCTTGCCGCTGCCCTGGGCGTGCCACAAGATGCCGCCCTCGCGGCGCTCGACGCGCGTCTCGGCCGCCCGCACGCCGAAGTACTGATTGTGGCGGCAGGTCTTCTTGATGCCCGCGTCGAAGACCATGAAGTCGTGCACGATCTCGAGCAGCCGCTCCTTGCCGCAGATCTGGCCGAGTTCCCGCAGCAGCGGGTTGTCGCCGGCGCCGGCCGAGATCCCGGCCGGCGCATCGGCCTCCTTCCAGCGCAGCCAGTACTTCTCCGGGGTCCCGATCACGCCGTAGCGCAGCCCCTCGGTCTCGTTGCCGGCCAGCACCCACTGCACCGTGGTGTAGAACGACTCGATGAACGCCTTCTTCTGGCTGTCCAGGCTCTGGCGAATGCCCTCGCTCACCGACACCGTCGAGCGCTTCAGCTCCAGCACCCCCAGGGCGATACCATTCACATAGAGCACAATATCCGGACGCTTGGTGTTCTCGCCGGTGATCGTCACTTCCTCGGCAATGGCGAAGTCGTTGTTGCCGGGGTGCGCCCAATCGATGAGCCAGACGGTGAAATACTGATCGCCGGCCTCCAGCTTCACCTTCACCCCGTAGCGCAGCAGGCCGTAGACCTCGCGGTTGGCGTCATAAAGGGTCTTGCTGCCGCCGAGCCCTGCGGCCTGATTCAGCTCGTGCAGCACCTTACCAATGATCTTGCCGTTGCAGCCCTGCCGCTTGAGCCAGCCGGTGAGCAGGGCCTCCTCGACGTTGCTGTTGCCCTCGCGGTCTTTCCAATGGCCAAGGTAGGCGTAGCCGAGCGCATCCCGGAAGAATGCGATCACCCGCTGTTGGGTGCGAATCTCTCGTTCGCCTACGCTACTCACGCCTACGCTACTCATCGCTGTCCTCCAGCACTTCCCAGTGGCCGCCTCTCGCCCCTCCGACACGCCTGATCGCCCCTCGAGACTTGAGCTTTTCCAGCTGCATTTCAATCGCGCGGGTGCTCCTTCCCGTCGCTGCTGCTATTTCCGGTATCGTGACCTCGGCGTTCTGCTGAATCATCTCCAGGATTTTCCCCGAAGTTTTCCCCGAAGTTTTCCCCGAAGTTTTCTGGACTGCCTCTCCCGGCGATTCGGTGGAAAGGCTTGCGAGATAAGCCTTTGAGAACGGGAAGTTAAACCACAGGTCCCTTGGCTCCGCCCGAATCTCCGGCTCCGGCGTCCCAGCCTCGCGGCAGGCATCGAGCACCCGTTGGATGCCCCGTCCCCAGGCCTCGATTTCACCCGCCCTGAAAAAGGTGTTGGCAATGTCCGGGTTGTAGGGCTCCGAGGGATGCTCGCCCATCAGCTGCGCGCTCGTCCAGTTCTCCGGAAGCTCGCCCGGATTCCAGATCAGCAAACGATCCGCATAGACGCGAATCTGAATCGGGGCGGGGACCGCATAGTCCCGATGGACGACGGCATTCAGCAACGCCTCGCGCAGCGCACTCACCGGCATGGGGTAGCTCTCGATCCGCTGAATCCCCTCGTAGCGGATGCTGGCCTTCAAGTACTTCGTCAGCAGCAGGTCCATGGTCTTCTCGACCTGCGTGAACACAGCGCCCTGAACCTCGTCGTGATAGCGTAGATCGGATTCGCTTGCGAAGTAGCCGACCTTGATCGCGGCACCGGTGAAGAAGCGCTCTGGATCGGGATGGAATAGCAAGACGGCCGCCCGCTTGAGGTACCGGCCTTCCGTCAGCCGCAGCTTCTCGATCAACCCCGGATCGTCCTCACCCAGAGCATCCGGTCCGAGACGTTTGCTGAGCGCCGCGCGCTCGCGGAACCTGGCCAGAGCCGCCGCATCCAAATCCCCACCCGTCACACCCGGCAGCGGCACCCCGTCCCAGCGCTTGCCGATCTTGCCCAGCAAGAAGCGATCGAGGGCCGCGCCCTTGAGTACCTGCTTGGTGCTGCCGCTGCGATAGTGGTACTCGCCGCGGTAGCTGATCGGCACCGGATACGGCTCGACCACGATCCGCAGGTACGGCTTGCCATCCTCCTCCAACAGGTTGATCTCCCCTACGATTCCGAGCAGGTCCCGCAGCTTGTTCGGCAACTCCTCCAGCAGCCGGGCCGCGTTCTCGAGGCCCACCACCCGCCCCTCGTCGTTGCGGCCGACGTCCAGCACACCGCCCTGCGCATTGGCGAAGCCGCACAGCCACTTCAGGTGCTCATCCCGCCACGAGGATTTCCACTCGATGTGCTGGTGCTCGTTCATGCCATGGGCTCCGCCGACGTCGCCTATCAATCGGCCTCCCGCTTCGAGTTAGTCTCGTAGATCGTCTTCGTGATGGGGCCCCGGAAGAGCTCTTCATTGAGGAACTGCAAGAGTTTCTTCGCCGCGGACTTCCCCGCGGGAAAGACGATCCTGTCACCGGAGATTTGAATATTTACATCATACCCATTTGACTGCTGTTGAATTTGCATCGCGGAATAATTGTCAAGGACACCCGAATTCCGGAGCATGGCGAATCGCTTGCGGAACCACTGATTGGCACCGGTAGCCAAGGCCCCCGCGTTTTCCGGGGCCAGAATGTCGTGATCCAACACCTCGCGAATCTGCTGCTCCGACGCTTCCTCGTAGAAGTCGGCAAGTGGTAGGAAGGTGTTAACGGTACGGAAATTGTAGAACAGTAGCTTGTTGTCAGCCAGCAGATAAACCGCGCTCAACTTACCGTCGAGTGTCAGCCCGGGGCGTTGGCTGGTCTCGTAGGTGTCGTTCTGCAGGAACAGAAAACGGCCGGGTCGGATCACGTGGGAGCGGCTGAAGTTCTGAAACAGCATCAGCTCCTCTCCCTGGCCGTTTCTCGCAAAGGCCACGATGCCCTTGATCGCATCGATCAACGCTTCATTACTGCTGATCGCATCGAGGTTCGACACACTCTGGCTGGTCTCTGCCGAAAGCCACTCGGGCAGGGTATAGTCCGGTATGCGGAACCTTTCATGCTCCTCCAGCTGATACCCGATGTTGAAGTCAATTTCATGAATATTATCGACGAATGTGTCGTACTGGTCTTGCCAGTTACCCGCGAGTGAGTGTTGCAGCGCCTGATGCAGAGGGATCCACAACAAGCGAGTCTGGCCGCCTTGTTTGACGACCGCCGCAAGCTGGAAGTTCTCAAGCATTCGCGCCTCCCGTATGCAGATAGATGGTGCGCGCGAGCTGTACCGTCTGCACATCCTTGCCGGGCCGCCACAATTCTTCCTTGCTGATCAGCAGATAGGAAACGCCATCACCGTTCTTGACGGAGTAGAAGTGATAGCCGAGCAAGCCCATCACCGGATTGAAATGAAAGGCCCCGGCGTGAGCGATGACGAGAAAGATGATTCCAAGAATGTACGCGCCCGTCAGCCACTCGCCGGTAAACGCCATGTTCTCCGAAGAGATAAACGGCAAGAGGTAGGCCAACAGAAAGGCCAGCACTTCCTGGTCGGTGCGCTCGAACTCCTTGATATGGATCAGGTGCTCCTGGGCGTTCTTCGCCGCGTATCGCAACAATCCCCAGCAGAGGAAGACCAAAAGCACGGCAGCAGCTAGCCAGGTACCCCAGCGCACAACCGGCTCGTGGCGCGCAAACTGGTTGACCGCCACGGCTCCCAATACCGGAGACAGGGATGTCGAAACCAGCAGGAACTTGGCGAAGGTGTTCAGCATGAGGGTGTCTCCTCCATCACCTCGGGTTTCACCAGCCGCACCCGGCCGGTGAGGAGCTGCTGCATCATGCCCTGCTTGACGGCGCGGGTCTTGTCCCGGCGGCGCTCTCGGCGTCCATGTCGAACAGCTCGGCCATCTGCCTCTGCGTCAGCCGGGCGGTTTCGCCCTACAGCCGAACCTCAACCTGCTATGCATCGTTCTCGAAGATGATGCTGTCGCTCAGGTCCTGCACTCTGCGGGCCGCTCGGGATTCATTCGTCGCTGCCGGGCTCACGCGCGTCCTCGAACGGTCTCGACGACTCGGCAGAGTTGCGCCGCGCATCAGCGGGCGGATTGGGGCCGATAAAAACCGGATGCCCCGACTGCCACACCACCGCGTACTGCCCCAGCCGGCGCTTGCGCTCCAGCGCCTCATGCACGGCCTCGCGCAACGTCTCCAGTATGATCCGATCGTCGTCATCCAGTGGTTTCATAACCCGGCCTCGCGCTCCAGATGGGCCACCATGTCCTGGTCGATTATTCTACGTTCTTCGGCCCGCTGCACAAACACCGGCACGGGCGCTGTCCCGCTGTTTATGTAGCAGCGGGTGCGATCGACAGCGGGCGCGTAGCGCAGGAACAGGTTACGCAGACTGCGTGCGAAGCGTCGCTCGATCGCATCTGCGGGAATGCCATGGCCGCCGTGGGCCACCCGTTCAGCCACACGCAGTCTGGACATTTCCACGTTTGGCAAGGCCAAGTAGATCAGTTCGACGCGCCAACCCGCGCTTTTGAGGCGGGCGATCAGGCGCCGATACCCCTGCCCGGACAGCGTGGTCTCGAATCCGAAATCCCGGCGCCCTCGAACATGGCGTTCGATTTCCTCCAGGTAAATCCGGGCCGCAGCAATCCTTTCCCTTTCCGGCGCAAGCGGCGACATGCCTGCGGCAATCAGATCGGCATTGACAAATCGGCGGCAATTTGCCGCTTCTGGCAGGTATTTCAAGGCAAAGGTGGTCTTGCCCGCACCGTTCGGGCCGGCAATGATCCAGCACACCGGTTGCCGCTCAGCGCTCATACCAATCGCCCCCGGTCGGTGAGGAGCTGCTGCATCATGCCCTGCTTGATTTGGTTCGTTTTGTTGTGGCGATGTTCCGGGGCCGCGATTTCGGCGTCCATGTCGGAGAGGGCGGCGGCTGGCGGCTCCCCCGGCGCAGAGCGCCTGCGGATGGGTGACACCGCGGGAGCGGTGTCACCAGGCTGCCAGGTTGCCGGGTTCCCTCGCCCCTCTCCCTCGTCTCCCTGGTGACACCGCTCTGCGGTGTCACCAGGCTGCGCGGTGTTACCAGATTTCCGGGTTTCCTCGTCCTCTCGTCCCTCGCGACACCGCTCTGCGGTGTCACGCATCCGAGGCCGCTCCGCGGTGCGGCCTCTCATACCAGCCGCACCCGGCCGGTGAGGAGCTGCTGCATCATGCCCCGTTTGATTTGCTTCGTTTTGTCGCGGCGATGTTCCAGGGCCGCGATTTCGGCGTCCATGTCGGAGAGGACGGTAGCGATCGCCTGTTGTTCGTCAGGAAGAGGCATGAAAAACTCTAGCTTCCCAATATCGGTCATCCCAATGTTGCCCTGAGACGAGGAGTTCGTGAAGTACTCGATCTGTTTGATCACATGCGAGGTCTGGAGGTTGAAATAGACGAAGTGTGGAACTCCTTGCTCGTCTGGCCGGATCAATGCGATTGGTGACCAGATGTTGAACTCCCAATCAAAATCAACGATGGCAACCTTTCCAACGGATGCCGCCTTGCCCAGGAGGACATCCCACTTCTGCGGCTTGCACTTTTTTGAAAACTCATGGTGGTCGTCGAGTGAGATGTATCTAAGGTCTGCAGTGTCGACTCGGTTGTGGGAGAGATTGTTTACTGAAAGGAAGGGGATCCCCTCGGACAGGAACTTTGGAGTCAGGTGAGGTCCATCCGTCACCGGGATCTTGGTGATGTCCCGTATCCGCTTCGTCTCCCACTCCCCGCTGAAGCCCGGCAGGCGGGTCTTGCCGGTGAGGAGTTGCTGCATGGCGGCCTGCTTGATGGCCCGCTTCTTGGCGATCAGCGCCTCCAACGCCCCCAGCAACCCATCCACATCCGACAACGCCTCGGCGATGGCGCGTTGTTCGGGGATATCTGGAATAGGTATGGGTAACCGTGTAATAACACTCTGGTCGACGGTGGTCATCGTCGTGGTCTTGGCGCTGGCCACCAAGTACTTGCGCGCTATCGACGACGTGCAGTAGCGAAACAGGAAGAATCCGTCGACTTTGCTGCGATCAGGGCATGCACGGATCAGGTGGCAATCGAATACGATCGGGTCCGAGGTATCGCGAGAATAGACATTACAGTGCGCGATTCCTTCAGGTGTAAGCGATGAGCGGGTGAAAAAGATGTCACCATGACTGACGGAATAGCTCTTGATCTCAGTTGCTGTTGCGTCAAACAGCTCCAAGCTTTCGAGTAAAATCGGAATTGCGTGGTACAGGTTGATGACGTTGATCAGTTTAATCCCGTGTCCTTTTTTACCGGGGGCGTTGAACACCCCATTCTGGACGGGTTTTTTCAACACATTGCCCAGAATGTCGCTGCCCCAGTCAATTGGGATGACTCCTGCGTCGGTCCGCTTGTACCCAGAGGGTACCTCCTGTATTTCATCCGTTGTGGAGTAGCCGGCCCCCTGTTCGTGAACCTGCGTGGCCTCGCTGCTCATCCCCACGCCACCCCCATCTTCTTCAGGTGCCCCTCGACCTTGGCGTTGAACGCCTCTACCTCGCGTTCCAGTTCGGGCAACGGCCTCGCGTAGCGTTCTTCCAGATCCTTCACCCGCCCGGCGAGTTGCTGGGTCAGCCGCTGCACCTCACCTTCGACGGCGGTGCGGAGGCTGGCGAACCATTTGTCTTCCACTACCAGCGTCTTGATCTCGGCCTCGGTGAGCGTGGCGTAGCGGGCCAACACCTGCTGGTCCAGCACGGTCTGGGCGTCCTTGACCGTCTTCGCCGCTTGCGACTCGGCTTCGATCAGGGCCAGGCAACGGGTGAGGGCGTCGCGTTCCTCGTCGCTCTCCGACTCATGTTTGATCGCCTTGAGCCGGCTCTTCACGCTGCCCTTGGTGACCTTGCCCTTGTCGTTGACGGCGTCTTCCAGCAGGCCCTCCTCGCCGGTGTGTTCCTCGACGAACTCCTCCAGCTCGCGGGCGGTGGTTTCCCGTGTGGCTTGGAGCGCCTCGATGGCGGCTTGCTCGTCGGCGAAGGTGCGGGCGACGATCAGCGCCGGGGGGATGAGGTCCATCTTGTACTTCCGGCGCTTGATGGTGAGGTCCGGGGTCTCTTTGATCTTTTTGTCCTTGTCCTCGATGAGGCCGCGCGGCTTGGCGGCCTCGACCCAACCGTCGGCAGTGATCAGATGCACGTCGTCCTGCAGGGTCTCGGCCCAGTAGTCCATCAGCCGCTGGTAGACGTCGTAGCGGCTGAGCAGCGGAAGGTCGGCGAAGCGCGTGAGCAGGTCTTCGGCCAGTGTGTGAATCAACTCCCTGGGCTTGGCCCCCTCTTGCAGCCCCTTGAGCCGGGGCTCTTGGGCCTTGCGCCAGGCATCGAAGACGGCCGTGACCCGGTCCGCGTAGACCGTGAATTCACCGTGGGCGAGAATGGTGGCCTTCACCTGCTGCGTCTCGACGCGCGCCTCGCTGTAGCCCTCGCGGCCGTTGCCCTGGAACAACGCAGCGCGCAGCGAGGGGAAGACGGTCCAGTAGGCGTCCATCGCGTCGATGTCGCGGTTGGGGATGCCGCCGTTCAGGTGCGCGTCGAGGTCGTGGAGGTCTTCGGGCTCGCTGGAGTCGATGTAGCGCGGGAGGTTGAGGTTGTAGTCGTTGGCGGGACTCGCGATCTCGGCTACCGGCACCCTGCGTGAGAAACGCGGTTCTTCGATCTGCCGGTTGAAGACGTCCACGATCCGGTGAATGTCCTGGGCGCGCAGGCGGTTCTTGTTGCCGTCCTTGAGGAAGCCCTTGCTGGCATCGATCATGAAGATGCCGGTGCGGGCGTGGGCGTTCTCCTTGTCGATCACCAGGATGCAGGCGGGGATGCCGGTGCCGTAGAACAGGTTCGCCGGCAGGCCGATGATGCCCTTGATCAGGCCGCGCCGGATGAGGTTACGGCGGATGTCGGCCTCCTTGTTGCCGCGGAACAACACGCCGTGGGGCAGGATGATGGCGCCCTTGCCGGTACTCTTGAGCGAGGTGATGAGGTGCAGCAGGAAGGCGTAGTCGCCGTTCTTGGCCGGGGGAATGCCATACTCGAAGCGCCCGAACTCGTCGTTGACGGGGTCGAGTCCGCTGGACCAGGCCTTGGTGGAGAAGGGCGGATTGGCGACGGCGAAGTCGAAGGTCTTGAGGCGGCCGTCCTGGTTCTTGAAATACGGGGCCGCCAGCGTATTGGCGCGCCACAGCACGGCGGTCGGGTGTCCGTGCAGGATCATGTTCATCTGCGCCAACGCCCAGGTGGCGACGTCCATCTCCTGGCCGTAGAGGGTGATGCCGCGCGGTGCCTGGTCGGCGGCCTTGAGCAGCAGCGAGCCGGAACCGCAGGTGGGGTCGTAGAGGGTCCGGTCCTGGCGGGTGTCGGGGCCGATGCCGACTACTTGAGCCATGATGCGTGAGACCTCCGCCGGGGTGTAGAACTGCCCCTTGCTCTTGCCGCTCTCGGTGGCGAAGTGGCGCATCAGGTACTCGTAGGCGTCGCCCAGCAGGTCGTCGCCCTCGGCTCGGTTGACGCGGAAGTCGAGGCCGTCGAAGATCGCCACCAGCTTCGAGAGCCGGTCCTGCATCTCCTTGCCGGTGCCGAGCTTGCCCTCGTCGTTGAAGTCGGCCTGGTCGATGACCCCCTTGAGTTCATTGGCCTCGGCGAGCCGGCCGATGATCTTGTTGATCTTGTCGCCGATCTCCTTGTCGCCTTTGAGTGCGACCATGTCGGTGAAGCCGCCGCCGGTGGGCACCTCGATCAGCGCATCGGCCTTGTCCGCGTGCCGGTCCGAGACGTACTTCATGAACAGCAGCGTGAGGACGTAGTCCTTGTACTGCGAGGCGTCCATGCCGCCGCGCAGTTCGTCGCAGCTTTGCCAGAGGGAGGAGTAGAGCTGGGATTTCTTCAGGGCCATGGGGAAACTCTCGTGAGGCAAGATCCGGGGTGCATGCCCATCGGCATGATGGGCATGCGTATCTGCCGAGTGCTGATCTTCAGCACGGAGAATAGCCGGGTGACACCGCGGGAGCGATGTCACGCCTCCCATGCCGCTGCTGCGGCACGAACACACTCGGTCTTTGGTGGCGTCACCCGCCATGCCCGGTTGGTTGGGATCTGCTGTGAAGAACTCAGCACCACCCAACCACTCAACGGGATGTCATGTCTCTGGAAGGATCACGTCGTGAAACCGATTGCAAGTATAGGCCGAATAAACGTCCTTTTCATTACCCGTCAACGGATCATCTACAGGTGACGCACGCCCTGTAGCCGGCAGTTCTTTGATGCCCGTCGCTCGGCGTTGCCCTCTGCTTTTGCCCAATTAGGCTCGCCGTCCTTACCCGCCGCCTCTGCGAGTTGACCCGGTGCGCGGCAAGCCCCGCCGTTGAGGGCGGGGAAGGATAGCGCGGACGGCGTAGCCGTCCTGTGCCGTTTCCCGGAGTTTTCTGCTATGGCGAGTGTTTTAAGGGCGGGACACGCCCGGTTCGCCTGTGAAGTGAGCGATGCAGTAGGGTCGCCAGCAGCAGGAACCCGCCGAAGCGACTCCGTGTGGCTGCCGCACTGAGCGCCGTAGGAATCTCCGGCATTCATGCCGGGGAGGATGTCAACACGCAGAGCAAGCCCGAAGCGGCCACGCGCTGGAGTACGCGCACGATGGCCGCCGCGTTGGGGGTCAGTGCGGCCGGCGCCGGCGCCACACCGAGTGGTTGAAGTTCCTGCGCAAGATCGACCGCGAGACGCCCAAGGACAGGGCGCCGCAGCGCGCCCATCGCGGGGTCTGGGGTGGTGGTAATAGCCTCGCGGCGGCAAGCCCCGGGCATCGGTCCCCGATTCTGTGCGCATTGCCTGGAGGGAGGCGATGCGTATAGAATCGATACCGCCCGGCGGTACCAGAACCGAGCGCGGCGATACGGCGGGATTCACGCATCCATGCGACGCTCTTGCGACGATGAATGTGGCCTTCGGTCCTGCTTGGTCCCAACCAGTCCTGAAATGAATCCGTAGAAACAATTGGTTACATCGCAAGGCGCGGATTTTGCCTGCAAAATTTAGGGCCTGTCACGCCGGGGGTCGCGGGTTCGAGTCCCGTCCACTCCGCCAATGACATCGCCCGGTAAAGGGTGCCCGGCCGGGTGCCCTTTCTGCGTTTGTGTCGGTGCGGCGGCGTCCCGGGCCGGATGGGCGCCTTTTCACGCCGCGCCCGCTGCGTTACGTTTAGAGTTCCCGATGGGGATTCGTAATGTCCCCGTTTCTTCGGCGAGAGATAGGGGCCATGAGGTTCTAATGGCGTATTGAGACGATATCGGGCGGGTTTGAACGAAGGGTTCCTTCTCCCTGAGGGAGATGGGGGCACAGATCGGCGCTATGGCCGATCGATCCGGCTGTTAGGCGTAATCCGAAAGCCGCCGGTATGGCCGGTGAGGCATTCACTCGCCGCCTCGGCCCAACGGAGCGAGACCGCATGCTGCAGATGATTCGAGACCATGCCACCGGGTGGTTCGCTTGGCTTGTGGTCATCCTTATTTCCGTCCCGTTCGCCCTCTGGGGCATCAATCAGTACTTCGGGAATTCCGGTCAGACCGACGTCGCCAAGGTCAACGGCACGGAGATCACGTCGCACGCCTTCCAAAAGCGTTTCGAGCAGGAGCAGAACCGCCTCCAGCAATCTCTGGGCCCGCGCTACAGTGAACTGGTCAACGACAAGCAACTGCACAAACAGGTGCTGCAGCGGATGATCGACGAGATGCTGCTGGCGCAGGCCGCGGATGCATCCGGCTTCCGGGTCGGCAATCAACTGCTCGCGGCCGAGATCCACGGGATCCCGGCGTTCCAGGAAAAGGGCCGCTTCTCCCAGCAGCGCTACGAGCAGGTTCTGCGTGCCCAGGGGATGACGCCGTTCACGTTCGAGCCCTCGTTTCGTCGCACGTTGCTGATCGCGCAGGTCCAGGACGGGATCGCGACCTCGGCGTTTGCGACCCCCCGGGAGGTGGACCAGTTCATTCGCCTCCTGGAGCAAAAGCGTGACCTTTTCTATATGAAGATACCGCTCTCGCGCTATGAAGCCCGGGCGAAGATCAACGGCGCCGAGGTGCAGGCCTACTACGAGCGGCACAAGGATCGATTCATGCGCCCGGAGGAAGTGGCGCTGAGTTACATCGATCTGGACGTTAACCGGATCATGCGCACCATCCCGGTGGACGAACAGGCGCTGCGCAACCTCTATGGGCAGGAGGCCCGGCGATTCGTGACCCCGGCCGAGCGGCGCGTGCGTCACCTCCTGATCCGGGTCCCCAAGGGTGCCGATCCCAAGGTCGTCGCCCGCGCCCGGGCGCGGGCCGCGAAACTGCTCGCCGAGATCCGTCACGGGGCTTCGTTCGCGAAGCTGGCGAAGGAGTATTCGCAGGATCCCGGCAGTGCGGCCAAGGGCGGCGATCTCGGTTTCTTCGTTCAAGGCACGATGGCGCCCGCCTTCGGCAAGGCGGTCTTTTCGATCAAGAAGGTCGGGGAGGTCGTGGGTCCGGTGCGCACGTCTTTCGGTTTTCACATCATTCAACTGGAGGCCGTACGTCCGGCCCGCGAGATGCCGTTCAGCAAGGTCAAGAGCGAACTTGCCGCCGAATATCGCAAGCGCAAGGCCGAAGACCGTTACTACAGTTCCACCAATCGGCTGACCAACCTGACCTACGAACATCCGAATACGCTGGAGTCTGCGGCCAATCGCCTCGGCCTCAAGATTCGTCGGAGCGGCCTGTTCTCGCGCAAGGGGGGGCAGGGGATCGCCGCCCGGCCCAAGGTGGTTCGGGCGGCCTTCAGCCCCGACGTGCTCGGCGGCAACAACAGCGACCCCCTCGAGTTGGGGCCGATGCGTACGGTGGTGATACGCGTGCGCGAGCACAAACCCGCGGCGCTGAAACCGCTCAAGGAGGTGCGTGCCGAGATCGAGCGGGACCTGCGCGAGGCCTACGCGAAGGTGCAGGTGCGTAAGCTGGCGCAGGCCATTGTCGAGAAACTGCGTTCGGGGAAATCACCGGGCGCCGTCGCCAAGGCCGAGCGTCTCGAGTTGAAGCGGGTCCGGAGCGCGACGCGCAACGATGCGTCGGTGAACGGCGCCGTTCTAAGGGCGGTCTTCACGTTGGGCAGGCCCAAGCAGGACCGCGGTCGCTATACGCAGATCGCGCTCGTGTCGGGCGACTACGCCGTGGTCGGTGTCACCGGTGTCCTGGACGGTGATCCCAAGGCACTCCCCAAGAAGAAACGGATCGAGGACCGCCGGGCGCTGGCGCGCGTGTACGGACAGGGGGAATTCCTGGCGTTTCTGAACAACCTCAAACGCCACGCCAAGATCGAGATCGAGCAGCGGTAGTTGAGCGAACCGTGACCGGAGCGCCGATCGCGGATGCAGCGCCGGGCGGCCGTGAACGCCGATACGCCTGAAACTCCATCGGCGGATCGCGCCGGCGGCCGGGATCGGGAGCGGTACCACCGGCGGCGTCTTCGGAGTTCCCTTCCGCGCGGTATTATGATCCCCTCGGGACGCTGTTTCTCGACGCACTGAAGATGCTCGTCGTGCCGCCGGCCGTCTCCTCGATCATCTGCGGCATCGCCGGGATCGGGCGCGGATCTCGGGCGGCTCGGCGGGCGCACGGGGCGTCTTGGCGGCGGAGGCGCGGGGGCGGGGGCGCGGGGGCGTGAAAGCCGGCGCGGCCGTCCGGGTGCTTCAGCCCGTCTCCAGGCCGGCGCCTACGCCGACGATGTTATACCCCGAGTCGACGTACAGGATGTCGCCGGTGATCCCCGCGGCCAGGTCGGAGCACAGGAAAGCGGCCGCGTTGCCCACGTCTCCGATGGTTACGTTGCGACGCAGGGGTGCGCTGCGCTCGGCGTAGTCGAGGAGGCGACGGAAGTCGCTGATCCCCGCCGCGGCCAGGGTCTTGATGGGGCCGGCGGAGATTGCGTTGACCCGAATGCCTTCCGGGCCGAGGCAGTTGGCCAGATAGCGGACGTTGGCCTCCAGGCTGGCCTTGGCGAGGCCCATCACGTTGTAGTTGGGCATCGCCCGCTGGGAGCCCAGATAGCTCAGGGTGAGCAGCGCGCCGTTGCGGTCCTGCATCATGTTGCGCCCCGCCTTGGCGAAGGCCGCGAAGCTGTAGGAGCTGATATCGTGGGCGGTGCGGAAACCTTCGCGGGTCACGCCGTCCAGATAGTCGCCCTGCAACTGCTCGCGCGGGGCGAATGCAACCGAATGGACGATGATGTCCACGTGATCCCAGTAGTCATCGAGGCGCTCGAAGGCGGCCTCGATCTCCTCGTCGCTGCCGACGTCGCAGGGAATGGTGATGTCCGAGCCGCATTCGCCGGCGAGTTTCTCGGCGCGGTCCCGGAGTTTCTCCCCCTGGTAGGTGAACGCGAGTTCCGCCCCTTCGCGGCGCATCGCCTGCGCGATGCCCCAGGCGATCGAGCGATTGCTGGCGAGCCCGGCGATCAAGGCGCGTTTTCCGGTCAGCAGTGCCATGTCGTATCCCCTGCTGCGCGCGCGAGCGCTGCACCCGCGCGGCGGGATTTGGATGAGCGGTTCGTAGTGCGGTAAGGTACCGGAAATCCATGCATTGGGAAAGGGGCGCCGGCATGCGCAATCCGGCTTCGGAGCGAACGGCGGTATCGCACCGCGGAGCGCGCGGCGCACACGCATGATGCGTGGCGTTCGGGTTATGCGCCGACGGTCGCGGTATCCCGTCCGGCGTGGGGCGGCGGTGTTGTGGATCCTGGTTGCGTTGTCGCTCGTCGGTTGCAACAAGACGCCGTGGAACGATCCGTATCCGGCCGCCGACGCCCGGGCGAATGTGCTCTACAGCGCGTTCTCCGAACGCCCCAAGCACCTGGACCCGGCGCGCGCCTACAGCGCCAACGAGTACGAGTTCATCGCCCAGGTCTACGAGCCGCCGTTACAATACCAATACCTGGATCGTCCCTACCGCCTGGTCCCGTTGAGCGCCGCGGCCATGCCCGAGGTGACCTACCTGGATGCGTCCGGGAAGCGCCTGCCCGCCGATACGCCGGCGCGACGCATCGCCTACACCGTGTACCGGATCCGTATCCGGTCCGGTATCCGCTATCAGCCGCACCCGTGCTTCGCCCGCGATCGGCGCGGGCGTCCCCTGTACCTCGACCTCAAGCCCGGCGCGCTCGACGGGATCCGCACTCTCGCGGATTTCCCGCACACCGGGACCCGGGAACTGGTGGCCGCCGATTTCGTCTACGAGATCAAACGCCTCGCCGATCCGCGCCTGCACTCGCCCATCTTCGGTCTGATGAGCAGGTACATCGTCGGGCTCAAGGGGCTGCGGGCGCGACTGGTCGAGGCGCGGCGCACCGACCCCGACGGCTATCTCGACCTCGCGCACTATCCGCTCGCCGGGGCGCGGGTCATCGACCGCTATACCTATCGCATCGAGATCCACGGCAAGTACCCGCAGTTCCGTTACTGGCTCGCGATGCCGTTCTTCGCGCCGGTGCCGCCGGAGGCCGCGCGCTTCTATTCACAGCCGGGAATGGCGCAGCGCAACATCACGCTCGACTGGTATCCCGTCGGCACCGGCCCCTACATGCTCACCGAGAACAATCCGAACCGGCGCATGGTCCTCAGTCGCAATCCGAATTTCCATCACGAGACCTATCCGCGGCACGGTGCGCCGGGCGATGCGGCGCAGGGGCTGCTGCACGACGCCGGGCGTCCGCTGCCGTTCGTCAACCGGGTCGTGTTCAGCCTGGAGAAGGAGAGCATCCCCTATTGGAACAAGTTTCTTCAGGGCTACTACGACATGTCGGGGATCTCCTCGGGCAGCTTCGATCAGGCGGTGCAGGTGGGGGCGCAGGGTCAGGAGAGTCTCACCCCGGCCATGCGTGCGAAGGGGATGCGCCTGCGCACCAGCGTGGTCCCCGCGATTTACTATATGGGGTTCAATATGCTTGACCCCGTCGTGGGCGGCCGCTCCGAGCGGGCCCGTGCGCTGCGCGAGGCGATCTCGATCGCCGTCGATTACGAGGAGTACATCGCCATCTTCCGCAACGGTCGCGGGATCGCCGCCCAGGGGCCGATCCCCCCCGGGATCTTCGGCCATCGTGCGGGACGCGCGGGGATCGACCCGTATGTCTATGATTGGGTCGACGGGCGTGCCCGACGCAAGCCGATCCGCGCGGCCCGCGCGCTGATGGCGCGCGCCGGATACCCGGGCGGTGTGGACCGTCATACCGGCGAGCCGCTGATCCTGTACCTGGACAGCGCCTCCTCCTCGGGCCCCGACCAGCAGGCGCTGCTCGACTGGTACCGCAAGCAGTTCGCGAAGCTCGGCATCCAGCTCGTGGTGCGGAGCACGTTCTACAATCGCTTCCAGGACAAGATGCGCAAGGGGACGGAGCAGATCTTCCTGTGGGGTTGGAACGCGGACTATCCGGACCCGGAGGATTTTCTGTTCCTGCTCTATGGTCCCAACGGCAAGGTCGAGCACGGGGGCGAGAACGCCTCGAACTACGAGAATCCGAAATTCGACCGCCTGTTCGAGCGCATGAAGGACATGGACGACGGCCCGGTGCGCCGGGCGATCATCGAGCGCATGCTGCGCATCGCCGACCGCGACGCACCCTGGGTCTGGGGCTTCTATCCCAAGGAGTTTCGGCTCTACCAGGCCTGGGATTACAACGTCAAACCGAACCCGATGGCCAACAACTCCCTCAAGTACCTGCGCATCGATCCGGGACGGCGCGCCCGGTTGCGTCGGCGCTGGAATCGCCCGGTCCTGTGGCCGCTGCTCGCGGGCATTGTGCTGATGGGGCTGTTCATCGTTCCGGCCGCGGTCTCCTACGCGCGTAAGGAACATCGGCGCCCCGCGCAACGCAGCTGAGGTATCACGTCGCCATGATCGCCTATATCATCCGCCGGATCCTGTACGCGGTGCCGATCCTCATCGGGGTCAATCTCATCACCTTCGTACTGTTCTTCTCGGTCAATTCCCCGGACGACATGGCCCGCATGCAGTTGGGGACCAAGCGCGTCACGCCGCAGGCGATCCAAATGTGGAAACACGACCACGGTTACGACAAGCCGCTGTTGTACAACGCCGCGCAACGGGGGGTGGACAGGTTCACCGATACGATCTTTTTTCAGAAGTCCGTGCGGCTGTTTGCATTCGACTTCGGGCGTTCGGACAGCGGCCGGGACATCGGTTCCGACATCCGCCAACGCATGTGGCCGAGTCTGGCGATCGCCGTTCCGGTATTCGTGGTCGGTCTGCTTACCAACATAACGATGGCGTTGCTGATCGTATTCTTCCGCGCCACGTATCTCGAGGTGTCCGCGGTGGTGCTCAGCGTGGTCTTGATGTCCATCTCCAGCCTCTTCTACATCATCGCCGGGCAGTACATCGTCGGAAAGCTCATGCACTTGGTTCCGATCTCCGGCTACGCGGGGGGACTGAGCGCCTTCAAGTTCCTGGTGCTGCCGGTGGTGGTCGGGGTGATCTCGGGGATCGGATCGGGGACGCGCTGGTACCGAACGATCTTCCTGGAGGAGTTCGGGAAGGACTACGTGCGCACCGCGCGGGCCAAGGGCCTGTCGGAGCTGCGGGTCCTGTTCCGGCACGTGCTCCAGAACGGCATGGTGCCGATCCTGACCGGCGCGATGGTCATCCTGCCGCTGTTGTTCATGGGCAACCTGATCCTGGAGTCGTTCTTCGGCATCCCGGGTCTGGGCAGCTATACGATCGACGCGATTCAGAGCCAGGATTTCGCCATCGTGCGCGCCATGGTGTTCCTGGGGTCGGTGCTCTACATCGTGGGGCTGCTGCTCACCGACATCTCCTACACCCTGGTGGACCCGAGGATCCGGCTGCGATGAAGCGCCCGGCGGGTATCGGGCCGCGGGGACCGGGACGGGTGCCCGGCGCAGGCGCGCCATGGTGAAGCTCGTGTTTCTGTGGACCGATGCGCTGCTCTACGTGCTGGTGGCCACGGTGCTCCTGTCGGCCTGGTACATACGGAGCCACGAGCACCTGCGGGCGCCGTGGCGCGAGGTCCTGCACAGTCGCCTCGGGGTCGCGGCGATGGTGGTGCTCGCGGCCTACGTGACGATCGGGCTGCTCGATTCGGTGCACTTCCGGATGCCCGCCGGCGGCCGCGCGGCGGATGGCGCGGAACGCTACTCCGGGCGGGTGCTGAGCGTACTCGACCTCATCCTGACCCCGCTGCGGACCCACGAGGAGGAGACCTACTCCGCACCGCTCGCCACCCGGCTCTACACGAAGGAGACCGTGGAACTCCCGGACGGCAGGGATGTGCGCATCTACCCGCGGCTGCGCTACGGGGGCGCACAGCTCCGCGACCCGGCGCGGGAGCGGATCCCGGATATCCTGCACACGGTGCTGCGCGGCGCGGTCTTTGCGTTGGTCTTATGGGCCGCACTCCTCGCCCTGGTCGTTGCGCGGCTCGCGCGCCGGCACCGATGGCGGGTCTTGCACGCCCTGTACAGGGTGCTGTCCGGGCGTACCGAACACCCCTGGAACGTCGCTCTCTACACGGCCGGGGCGTTGATCCTGTTCGGCTCGGTGACCGGGCATCTCGCCGTGCATTATCACGTCTTCGGCACCGACAAGGTCGGCCAGGACGTCTTCTACGAGACCCTCAAGAGTATCCGCACCGGGCTGGTGATCGGCACGTTGTCGACGCTCGTGATGTTGCCGCTGGCGATCGTGCTTGGTATCACGGCCGGCTATTTCCGGTCATGGGTCGATGACGTGATTCAATATCTCTACACCACCCTCAACTCGATCCCCGGTGTGCTCCTGATCGCGGCCGCGATCCTCATGCTCGAGGTCTACATGGCGAATCACCCGCAGAATTTCCAGACGGTGATCGCCCGGGCCGATCTGCGACTGCTGTTTCTGTGCATCATCCTCGGCATCACCAGTTGGACGGGCCTGTGTCGTCTGCTGCGCGGGGAGGCGTTGAAGCTGCGCGAGCTGGACTACATACAGGCCGCACAGGCGTTCGGGGTCGGTCATACGAAGATTCTCACGCGCCACATCCTGCCCAACGTGATGCACATCGTCCTGATTACGGTGGTACTCGATTTCAGCGGGCTGGTGCTGGCCGAGGCGGTACTGACCTACGTCGGTGTCGGTGTCGATCCGACCACCTACAGTTGGGGCAACATGATCAACGGCGCGCGCCTGGAGCTGGCCCGCGATCCCGTCGTGTGGTGGTCGCTGGCGGCGGCTTTCGTGTTCATGTTCGGTCTGGTACTGTCGGCCAACCTGTTCGCGGACGCCGTGCGCGACGCCTTCGATCCTCGCTCGGGTACCACGCGGGGACCGGGGTCGGGGCGGCGCGACGTAGGGGCGTAGATGTCGGACGTGCTGCTGGAAATCGAAAACCTCGAGACCCGCATCGGTGCGGGCGAGGGTGCCGTGCGCGCGGTCGACGGCGTGAGCCTGGCGGTCCGTCGCGGCGAGACCTTCGCGCTGCTTGGTGAGTCGGGCTGCGGCAAGTCGATGACCGCGTTGTCGATCATGCGTCTGCTGCCGGCGCCCGCGGGGCATGTCGTCGGCGGGCGGGTGATCCTCGAGGGGACCGATCTCCTGGGATTGTCGGAGGCCGAGATGCGCCGCGTGCGCGGCGGGCGCATCGGCATGATCTTCCAGGAGCTGATGACCTCCCTCAATCCGGTACTGACCATCGGTGAGCAGATCGCCGAGACGGTGCATATGCACCGGCGTCTGCGTGGACGCGCGTTGCGTGCGCGGGTACTGGAACTCATGGATTCGGTCGGCGTCCCGAGCCCGCGGCGACACATCGGCGACTATCCACACCAGCTCTCGGGCGGCATGAAGCAGCGGGTGATGATCGCCATCGCGTTGGCCGGTGAACCTCAGCTTCTGATCGCCGATGAGCCGACGACCGCCCTGGATGTGACCATTCAGGCCGAGGTCCTGGACCTGCTGCGGCGTCTGCAACACGAGACCGGTATGGCGTTGCTGCTGATCACCCACGACCTCGGGGTGGTGGCGCAGATGGCCGATCAGGTGGGCGTGATGTACGCGGGCCACATCGTGGAGGAGGCGCCGCGCGCGCCGTTCTTCGAGAACCCGCACCACCCCTACAGCCGCAAGTTGTTCGAGTCCGTACCCACTATGGACAAGCGCGATCGTCCGCTGGCGGTGATTCCGGGCTCGGTCCCGGAGTTGACCCGTGTCTTCCACGGCTGCCGGTTCGTCGATCGTTGCGCCCGGGCCTGGGAGGCGTGCCGCGAGATCGCGCCGGCCTGGAGGGTGGTGGCGGACGGCTACCGGGTGCGCTGCCACCTCTATGACCCGGCTCACGCCGACGGCGCCCCGGAACCCGCCCGCGTCCCGGCGCCCGCGGCGGTGGTCCGCCCGGCCCGCTCCGATCACGGTGCGGACCTGTTGCGGGTGACCGACCTCGAGATCCACTTCCCCATCCAGTCCGGGCTGTTCAAGCGCATCAGCGGGCGGGTGCGCGCCGTGGACGGCGTCTCGCTGGCGGTGGGCGTCGGGCATACCCTGGCGCTGGTGGGGGAGTCGGGCTGCGGGAAGACCACGGTGGCGAAGGGGATCCTGCAGCTCATCCGTCCCACCGCCGGCAGCGTGCGCTTCGACGGCGTCGAGCTGACGACCCTGCGTGGTCGCGCCTTACGCCGGCGCCGGCGCGATTTTCAGATCATCTTTCAGGATCCATTTTCGTCCATGAATCCGCGGATGATGATCGGGGACATCGTCGAGGAGGGGATGGTCGCGCTGGGGCTGGTGACGGACCGGGACGCGCGGCGCGCCCGCGTGGAGGAACTGCTCGGCCAAGTGGGCGGCCTGCCCGCGCGGGCGCGCGAGCGCTACCCGCACGAGTTCTCGGGCGGCCAGCGCCAGCGGATCTGCATCGCGCGGGCCCTGGCGGTCGATCCGAAGCTCATCGTGTGCGACGAGCCCACGAGTGCGCTCGACGTATCGGTGCAGGCACAGATCCTGAACCTGCTCAAGCGGCTGCAAGGCAAACTCGGGCTCTCGTACCTGTTTATCACCCACAACCTCTCGGTGGTGTCTTATCTGGCCGACGACGTCGCCGTGATGTATCTCGGGCGCATCGTGGAGCGGGGGGCGGTCGGCGAGGTGCTCGAGGCGCCGTGCCATCCGTATACGGAGGCCCTGCTCTCGGCGGTGCCGGTGATCGACGAGGCGAGCCGCCGCGAGGTGATCCGGCTCGAGGGTGATTTGCCCACTCCCGTGGACCCCCCGGCCGGCTGTCACTTTCACCCGCGCTGTCCGCGCGCCATGCCGGTCTGCCGGGAACACTACCCCGGCGTGACCCGGATCGGTGAGCACCACGAGGTCCGCTGCCACCTGCACGGAACGTGAAACCCGCCCACGGGTGGTGGGAAGCGCCGGGGTGTGTAGAGCGGGCCTCGGCTCGCGGGCGACATCGGATAATGTAGGCTGATGCGCACCCGCAGCGGCGTCGGCCGGGCGAGCCCGGCCCTACGGGTGGGCATGATCGCTGATACGCGCAGGACAGAGCCAGGCCCCGCCGGGGCGGCATCCTCCTGTAGGGCGGGTCTCGGCCCGCCGGTGACGTCGACGATGCAGGCCGAGGCGGATGCGCACCCGCAACGCCGCCGGCCGGGCGAGTCTACGCGGTCCCGGCACCATCGGGGGGAGGGGCCGGCGGGCGCTGAACGCGCGCGGGTGTGATCAGATGCTGCTTCCCTGATGGGTGACGTTGACACGCAGGGTCAGTCGCTGGCCGGGGTGGAGGAGGGCGCCGGAGGAGATCGAGTTCCATTCGCACAACTGCCCGATGGTCACGTTGAAGCGTTGTGAGATCCGCGCCAACGAATCGCCCCGGCGTACCGTGTAACGGATGATTTGTACCACGGCGAGGGCGTGGGGGAGGCCGGCGGGCATTGTGTAGGCCACTTGGCGCGCCAAGCCGCGTTTCCAGATTACGAGCTTGCGCCCGAGGGGCAGCACGTCCCCCGGAGCGAGGCCGTTCCATCGTGCCAGGGCGCGTAACGACACCCCGAAGTTGCGGGCGATCTGCCACAGGGTGTCACCGGAGCGCACGACGTGTACCTCCCTGCGCCCGCTACGGGAGACCCGGCGCAACGCCAGGCGGCGCTGACCGGCGCTCAGTCGATAGCGTGTCAGTGCCTCGCTGGCCACGGGGATCAGCAGGTGGTGCCCGGCTCGAATGCGGTTCCCACGGAGCTTGTTGATATGCCGGAGTACGGTGACCGTGGTGTGGTAGCGCATGGCGATGACGGACAGGGATTCGCCCGGGCGGATCCGGTAACGGGTCCAACTGACCCGCTCGCGCGGGGGCAGCGCCGCCAGTTTTCCCAGGAAGGCGACCGCGTCGTCCTTCGGCAGCAGCAGGCGGTGGGGTCCGCCGGGGGCCGTGGCCCAGCGGTTGAATCCGGGGTTCAGCCGGTAGATCTCGTCCAGCGACAACCCGGACAGTTGCGCCGCCCGGGCGAGGTCGATCTGGGAATGGATCTGGACGACCGCCAGGAAGGGTTTGTCGGGGATCGGCGGCAGCGTAATCCCGTAGCGCTTGGGATGGGCGACCAGTTCCCCCAGGGCCAGCAGCTTGGGCACGTAGGCGCGGGTCTCACGGGGCAGGCCCAGATGCCAGAAATCCGTGGGTCGTCCGAGGCGGCGATTGCGTGCCTGCGCCGCCAGAACCGTGCCCTCTCCGGAATTGTAGGCCGCCAGGGCGAGTAGCCAGTCGCCGTTGAAGTCGTTCTTGAGCTGGTTCAGATAGTCCAGTGCGGCGCGTGTCGAGGCGTAGACGTCGCGGCGCCCGTCGTACCACCAGTTCTGCTTCAGGCCGAAGCGCCGGCCGGTGGAGGGGATGAACTGCCACAGCCCGGCGGCGCGACCGTGCGAGTAGGCGAACGGGCGAAAGGCGCTCTCCACCACCGGCAGCAGCGCGATCTCGCTGGGCATGTGACGCGCCTCGACCTCCTGTTGGATGAAGTGGAGGAACGGCTCACTGCGTGCGAATGCACGGTCGATGTACTCGGGGTGGCGGACGTACCAGTTCAGTTGCGCCTTGATCCGCGCGTTGCCGGGCTCCGGGAGGCTGAGGCCGTCACGGATGCGCACCCAGAGGTTTTCCGGCTCGGCGTGCGCCGGCCCGGCGGGCGTACGTGCGACGACGCTCGGCAGTGCGGCGTCGAACGCCACGCACACCGGGGTCGGAGCGGGTCGGGTGTGCGGCTCGGCTCTCTCGGCCCGCGCGGGAGCCGCGGCGGGTGGTTCGGGCGCGACCGCGGGCGGCGGACGCAGGACGCCGCAACCGCCCACTCCGAGCAGGGTGAGCAGCCCGAGGGCGAAGAGGGTCTCCTTGGCGCCGCGATTGATCATGATGACTCCTTACATCAGCGGCAGGTTACGCCTTGGATTGAATGGCCGGGATACGATCCCGGGGGGGGGCCGTAACCACACCTTCGCAGGATAGCGGCGGGCAGGGCCGGAGACCGTGTGGTGCGTCACGGGCGCCGTAGCGTCGCCGGTCGGATCCGGGGCGCGGCGGAGAGACGATCGGAGTGGCTTGGTCGAGGATGCGGTAGATAGAGTCGCCGGGTTGCGGTGGCCTTCGTCGAACAGCGGCTGCCATTCTGAACGAACGATTGCCCATCAGTTTTCCGCTTCCCACTCTTCCGATTGGATTTCCGGCCGGGTTCGGCCGATCCCGGGCCTCTATGGAGGCAGCATCGTGCCAGGATTTTCGCTACAAATCAAGCTGGTGGGTAGATTCCGTGTGCTCTGTTCTGAAGCGTGGCACGATCTGTGGGAGAATATGCGCGACGCCCCGGGCGGCGGGAGCGGGACGCGGTCCCGGGAGACGAGGATGCAGCGTCGAGAGGGAATGTCATCCGTTGCTACGGCACAGCGGCTGGAGGCGTGGTACGCGGGCCGCCTCGGCGCTCTGTTGTGGGAGCAGGAGCGGGCGCAGTTGGAGGCCTCGATTCCCAACCTGTTCGGTTACCACGTAGTGCAGCTCGGCTCGCTCGGGGCCGACCGGGACGATGATTTGTTGGGGTTGTGTCGCATCCCACACCGCATCGTGCTGGATCCCGTGAGACGCACCGGTATCGGTCTGGTCGCCGCCCCCGATGCGCTCCCGATCACCTCCGACAGCGTCGACGCGGTGCTGCTGCCGCACACACTGGAATTCGTGGACGACCCGCATCAGGTCCTGCGCGAGGTCGATCGCGTGCTGGTGGCCGAGGGGCACGTGGTCATCCTCGGGTTCAACCCGTGGGGCAGTTGGGGCTGGCGACGGCTGTTCGGCTCGCGCGCCGTGCCCTGGTGCGGGCGTTTCTTCAGCCAGACCCGAATCCGGGACTGGCTGGCGTTGTTGGGGTTCGATCCGATCGTGGGGCGCGGCTGTTTTTTCCGGCCGCCTTTGGAATACGAGGGCGTGATGCGGCGTATCCGGTTTATCGAGTGCCTGGGCCGGCGCGGCGGTTGGTCCTTCCTGGCGGCGGCCTATGTACTGGTGGCGCGCAAGCGGGTGGCGGCCCTGACGCCGATACGTTCGCGCTGGCAGCCGCGCCGCCGGCTGGTCACTGCGGGTCTCGCCAGGCCCTCGGCGCGCGTGGTGAAGCGCGGTGGATGAGGTGGAGGTCTACACCGACGGGGCGTGCCGCGGCAATCCCGGTCCGGGCGGATGGGGCGTGGTGCTGCGCTTCGGCGGGACCGAGAAGACGCTCCATGGGGGGGAGCCGGAGACGACCAACAACCGCATGGAACTCACGGCGGCGATCCGCGCCCTGGAGGCGCTCAAGCGCCCGTGCCGGGTACGGCTGACCACCGATTCCGAATACGTGAAGAAGGGTCTGACCGAGTGGCTGCCGAACTGGAAGCGCCGCGGGTGGAAGACCGCGGCCCGCAAGCCGGTCAAGAACGCGGACCTGTGGCGTCGGCTCGACGCCGCCGCGGCGCGCCACGAGGTGCGTTGGCATTGGGTGCGCGGCCATAGCGGTCACCCGGAAAACGAACGCGCCGATGCCCTCGCCAATCGGGGCATCGACGAGTTGCGCGTGCCCCGCAAATGTGCTTCCTAGGGCGGGCCTCGGCCCGCCGGGTACGTCGAGGGACCCGGCCGCGCCATGTGCGCGCTTCCGCGTCGTCGGCCGGGCGAGCCCGGCCCTACGGGTGGGCACGATCGTTGATAGGCGCAAGGACAGAGCCAAGCCCCGCCGGGGCGGCATCCTCCTGTAGGGCGGGTCTCGGCCCGCCGGCGACGTCGATGATGCAGGGCCGAGGCTGATGTGCATTCGCAGCGTCGTCGGCCGGGCGAGCCCGGCCCTACCAAACACCGCCGATGCTCTGGGAACCCGCCGGGACCCGATCATTGCCATAGGAGACCGCACGCCATGCGCCAGATCGTCCTCGATACCGAAACCACCGGACTGGAGCCCGAGCAGGGCCACCGCATCATCGAGATCGGCTGCGTGGAGTTACTCAACCGTCGTCCGACCGGAAACAACTATCATCAATACCTGCAGCCCGATCGCGGGATCGACGAAGGGGCGCGCGAGGTCCACGGCATCGACCTCGACTTTCTCGCCGACAAGCCGCGCTTCGGCGACGTCGCCCGGGAACTGACGGACTACCTCCGCGGCGCCGAGCTGATCATCCACAACGCCCCGTTCGATACTGCGTTCCTCAATGCGGAGCTGCGCCGGTTGGGGTCGGAGTGGGAGCTCATCGAGGGGCACTGCACGGTCCTCGATACCCTGGCGCTGGCGCGCCGGCTCCATCCCGGGCAGCGCAACAGTCTCGACGCCCTGTGCAAACGCTACGGGATCGACAACTCGCAGCGTACCCGGCACGGCGCGCTGCTGGATGCGGAGATCCTCGCCGACGTCTACCTTGCCATGACCGGGGGGCAGGCGGCGCTGTCGCTGGAAGAGGACGCCGAGCAGCCCGGGCGAACCGCCGCGGCCACCGTCCGTGCGGTCGAGGGTGCCCGCGGGCGCCTGCGCGTGGTGCACGCCGATGCCGCCGAGCGCGCCGCTCATGAACGGTATATGGAGGTGTTGGACGATGCGTGCGGTGCGCCCTGCGTCTGGCGGTCCCCGGACGCAGAGTCGTAGGGATCGGCATCGGCGCGTGCCGACCGATCCGCCGCGCTCGGGGCCGGCCCGGTCCGCCGGCCTCGCCGGTACCGTTCAGCTCAGGTAGCGGAGATACAGGTAGAGGCTCGCGATCGCGACGCTGAACAGCATCAGCGGGAAGGCCTGGAGCAGGAACGGGACGAAGCGTATCGGATGCCCGGCCCGCTCCGAGAATCCCGCCACGATCAGGTTGGCGCTCGCGCCGATGATGGTGCCGTTTCCGCCCAGACAGGCCCCCAGGGCGAGCGCCCACCACAGGGGCAGCAGGGCGTCGGGACCGCCGAAGGTCGGCCCCATGTTCTTGACCAACGGGATCATGGTCGCGACGAAGGGGATGTTGTCGACGATCGAGGAGGCGATCGCGGATACCCACATCACCGCCATCGCGGTGACCGGCAGGCTGTCGCCGGTGAGGTCCAGGACGTGGTGGGCGAGGATCTTGAGGATCCCCGATCGGTCGATCCCCGCGACTACGATGAACAGCCCCACAAAAAAGAAGATGGTCACCCATTCCACCTCACCGAAGGCGCGGTGGACCTGGCGCGATTGTTCTTCGGCCTTGCGGGGCCAGTTGTCGAGCAACAGCAGTAACGACGCGCCGAACATCGCGATCGTCGCGGGTTCCACGCGCAGGACGTGCGCCAGCATGAAGCCCAGGATCACCAGCGCCAGCACGAACAGGGATTGCTTGAGCAACCGGGTGTCCGTGATCGCCTCGCGCTCGTCGAAGTGCATGACCCGCCCGCGCGCCTCCTCGGTGGCATGCAGCCGCCGGCCGTAGATGACGTAGATCGGCACCAGGGTCGCGACCATGATGACCAGCACGATCGGAGCCAGGTTGACCACGAAGTCCATGAAGTTCAGGTGGGCGGCCGAGCCGATCATGATGTTCGGGGGGTCGCCGATCAACGTCGCGGTCCCGCCGATGTTCGAGAACAGGATCTCGCTGAACAGGTACGGGTAGGGGTTTACCTTCAACTCCTCGGTGATGAGCAGCGTCACCGGCGCGATCAACAGTACCGTGGTCACGTTGTCCAGAAAGGCGGAGAAGAACGCCGTGACCAGCGAGAACATGAGCAAGATGCCCCACGGCTCTGCCCGCACCTTCTTGGCCGACCAGATGGCGACGTACTGGAAGACCCCGCAGCGCCGGGTGATCGCGACGATCACCATCATCCCGGCCAGCAGCCCCAGCGTATTGAAGTCCACCCCGCGCACCGCGGCCTGCTGATTCAGGACGCCGGAGAAGATCATCAGGCCGGCGCCCAGGAGGGCGACGATCGCGCGGTTGATGCGCTCGGAGATGATCACCGCATAGGTGACGACAAAGACGGCGCCGGATACCCACAGGGGATCCCAGCCGAAGATCACGCGCGGGATCCATTGCCCCGTCAGCGCGCCGTGCATGTTTCAGTCCTTCCCCGCGAGCCTGCGAAAGACTTCCCAGTACGAGACCACACCGAGGAGCCGCCCGGATTCCGCGTCCACCACCGGGAGGCTGCAGCGCCCCCGATACAGGAGGAGCAGGGTCTCCGTGAGCGGGGTTCCGGGCCGTACGAGCACGGTGTCGTCGTCGGCCTTCTCGGCGGACGACGATTCCGGCGCCGCCTCGGCGTGGTTCTCCAGGCATTCGCGCACGGACAACCCGCTGACTTCCCGCAGGCGCAGGCGCAGGTCCTCGATGGAGTCGTGTACGTAGGTGAGGTCCGTGAGCCCGCCCGGAACGGTCGCCGCCTTGGGGAGCAGCAGTCCGAGCAGGTGGCGGGCCTCGAAGAGGCCGATGAACTTCCGGTCGGCGTCGACGATCGGTATCGACCGGTAACGATGCTTGAGCAACAGCTCCAGTGCCCCCGCGACCGTATCGGTCGCCTGGAGGGTGACGGGCCGGCGGTTCATGATGAGTTCCACGCTCATGACGGACCTCACGACAGGGTGCGACGGGACCGGGGCATTCTCACATGGACACGACGAACGATCCACCGGGGCCGCGCCTCGCGGCGCCCCGGTGGGCGGCGGACGACCCGGGGCGGGGGGTCAGACCTTGTAGTAGTCCCGGTACCACTCGACGAAGCGCGCGATCCCCGTCTCCACGCTCGTGTCGGGGCGGTAGCCGACGTCACGCACCAGGTCCTCCACGTCCGCGTAGGTATCCGGGACGTCGCCCGGTTGCAACGGGAGCAGATTCTTCTCCGCGGTCTTTCCGAGGCACCGTTCGAGCACCTCGATATAGCGGGTCAGTTCCACGGTCTGATGGTTGCCGATGTTGTAGAGACGGTAGGGCGCCTTGCTGCCCGCCGCGTCCGGGGCGTCCCCCGACCAGGAGGGATCGGGCGCGGGGACGCGGTCCAGGACGCGGATCACACCTTCCACGATATCGTCGATATAGGTGAAGTCGCGCCGGTGCCGGCCGTGGTTGAATACGTCGATCGGCTCTCCGGCGAGGATCTTGCGCGTGAACAGGAACAGCGCCATGTCGGGCCGGCCCCAGGGGCCATAGACGGTGAAGAAGCGCAGCCCGGTGGTCGGCAATTCGTACAGATGGCTGTAGGCGTGCGCCATCAGTTCGTTGGCCTTCTTGGTGGCGGCATACAGGCTGACCGGGTGATCGACGTTGTCGTGCACCGAAAACGGCATCCGCGTGTTGGCCCCGTACACGGAACTGCTGGATGCGTAGACGAGGTGTTCGACGCCGTTGTGCCGGCAGCCCTCCAGGACGTTGACAAAGCCGATCAGGTTGGTGTCGACGTAGGCGTGCGGGTTCTCGATCGAGTAGCGCACGCCCGCCTGGGCGGCGAGGTTCACCACCCGCTCGGGCCGCAGGCGCGAGAACGCCTCGGCCACGCCGTCGCGGTCCTCGAGATCGATGCGTAATTCGGTATATCCGCGATGGGTCCGGTTACGGGCGAGGCGCGCCTGCTTGAGCACCACGTCGTAGTAGTCGTTCAGGTTGTCGAGGCCGATGACCTCGTCGCCCCGTTCGAGCAGACGCAGCGAGAGGGCGGAGCCGATGAAACCCGCCGATCCGGTTACCAGTACCCGCATGCGATCCCCCAACCGGCCCGCCGGGCCGGTTCGTCAAAGCCGCGCATCCACCGCCTCTTTGGGCAGGATGCCCTTTACATCGAACAAGACCATCTCGGCCCCGCCGAGCGCGCGGATCCGCTCCGCGCCCCACTCGCGGAACTGCCGGTGGCCCACCGCAATCACGACGGCGTCGTAGGCCCCGGGTTCCGGATCGCGGATCAGCTCGATCCCGTATTCGCGACGCGCCTCCTCCGGGTCCGCCCACGGGTCGTGGACCTCGACGGCGGCGTGGTAGCTGCGCAACTCGTCCACGATGTCGGTGACACGGGTATTGCGCAGGTCGGGGCAGTTCTCCTTGAAGGTGACCCCGAGGATCAGGATGCGCGCGCCCACCATCTGGATGCGCCGTTGCGTGAGCAGCTTGAGTACCCGCTCGGCGACGTGTGCGCCCATCGCGTCGTTGATCCGCCGGCCGGCAAGGATTATCTCGGGGTGATAGCCGACCTCCTGGGCCTTGTGGGTCAGGTAATAGGGGTCCACGCCGATGCAGTGTCCGCCGACCAAACCGGGACGGAAGGGCAGGAAATTCCACTTGCTCCCGGCCGCCTCCAGGACCTCGATGGTGTCGATTCCGAGGCGGTTGAAGAGCAGCGAGAGTTCGTTGATGAGCGCGATGTTCACGTCGCGCTGGGTATTCTCGATGACCTTCGCGGCTTCCGCGACGCGAAGGCTGCTCGCGCGGTGCGTGCCGGCGGTGATCACCCGCCGATAGAGGTCGTCGACGAAATCGGCCGCCTCGGGCGTCGAGCCCGAGGTCACCTTGCGGATGGAGGTCACCCGATGTTCCTTGTCCCCCGGATTGATGCGCTCGGGGCTGTAACCGGCGAAGAAGTCGCGGTTGTAGGTCAGGCCCGATTCCGCCTCCAGGATCGGCACGCACACTTCCTCGGTGGCGCCCGGATAGACCGTGGACTCGAAGATCACCACGTCGCCCGGCGACAGCACCCCGCCCACCGTGCGGCTCGCGGCTTCGAGCGGTTGCAGATCCGGGCGCTTGTACCGGTCGATGGGCGTCGGGACCGTCACCACATAGACGTTGCACGGCGCGAGATCGGCCGGCGCTGCGGTGAGCGAGAGACTGCCGGCCTGCGCGAGTTCCTCGGTGGTGATCTCGAGCGTCCGGTCGCGGCCGGCCTTCAGTTCCGCGATCCGCCCGGCCTTGACGTCGAAGCCGAGCGTGGGGAAGTGGTGGGCGAATTCGACCGCCAGCGGCAGGCCTACGTAACCCAGGCCGATTACTCCGATTCGGGCGTCCTGAACGTTCAGCATGGTGAGGATCTCATTCTCGCTTGTCGTCGAGCGCCCTGTCCGGGCCCGCCGCGCACGTATCGCCCGCCGGAGCCGGGTCGGAGGGACCGTGCCGGATACCGAATGCATCGTAAAAAACGCATGTTACCCGACTCCACGTCCCTTCGCGAGTGGCGCCCGCCGTCCATCGGAATATCTGCGAGGCTTGGCCCGTCTGTTGCGTTGTCACATGCGGGACATCGGCCGTATAGTACGATGCACTTGGGTTGCCGGGGTCTCGTTCCGAGGGGCTCCGGGACGGCCGACCCGACAGGCTGCCGGGCGTCACGCGCACGGAGTGCGCCGATCCGGTTACCCTGCAGGTGCATCGGGTCGTGGATGGGCATGGGCGGCGCGCGGCGTGCCGGTTCCGCGCGGGGTCGGGCGACAGCGAGAAGGCGAGAAGAACGTGGGGACCGTCCGGCTGTTTCGGCACTATGTCCCGGTGCCGATTCTGGTGTTGATGCTGGTCGAGGCGGTGGTGTTCGCCGCCTCCGTCTACGTCGGCGCCTATGCGCGTTTCTTTCCGAACCTCGGTGAGGTCCGGGCCAGCGTGGGGGCCCTGCCCCCGCGTGCCGCAGCGTATTCCCTGGTAATGGTGCTGAGTCTCGCGGCGGTGGGCCTCTACCACACACGCCACCGGGAAGGGCTGCTCGGCGTGCTGCTGCGGGTGCTGACCGGCTTCGCCCTGGGCATCATCGAGTTGCTCGTCCTGTTCTACGTGTTTCCGTCGTTCTTCCTCGGACGCGGTGCCTTGGCGCTCTCCGTCGCGGTCTCACTGGCCGGCATCCTCGTCATCCGCGGCCTGTTCTTCCCCTTGCTGCTCGACCCCGTCGCCCTTCGCAGGCGGGTGCTGGTGCTCGGGGCGGGTGACAAGGCGAACTCGATCACCCGCCTGCGCCGTCGCGCGGATCAGCGCGGGTTCCAGATCGTGGGCTTCGTGCATGTGGAAGGCGAGCAGGACGTCGTGCCGCCCGAGCGTGTCTTCCATCCGGAGTCGTCGCTCGTCGAGTTCGCCGCCCTGCGCCGCGTCGACGAGATCGTGGTGGCGGTGAACGACCGGCGCCGGGGGTTTCCCCTGCATGAACTCCTCGATTGCCGCCTGAGCGGGATCGACATAGTCGACGTGCTCACGTTCTTCGAGCGCGAGACCGGCAAGGTGCGCGTCGATCTGCTCAATCCGAGCTGGTTGGTGTTCTCGGACGGTTTCCAACAGAGTGCCGTGCGCGAGATCTCCAAGCGGCTGTTCGATGTGGCGGCAAGCGGCTTCCTGCTGGTCGTGACCTGGCCGGTGGTGCTCATGGCGGTCGTCGCGATCCTCGTCGAGGGGCGCGGCCGCGGGCCGGTGTTCTACCGCCAAGTCCGTGTCGGTCAGCGAGGGCGCCCCTTCCAGGTGTTCAAACTCCGCAGCATGCGCGTCGATGCCGAGGCCGACGGGCACGCACAATGGGCCGAGCACGACGACCCGCGTATCACGCGTGTGGGCGCGATACTGCGTCACTATCGCATCGATGAACTGCCCCAGATCCTCAATGTCCTGCGCGGCGACATGAGCTTCGTCGGCCCGCGTCCCGAACGCCCGGAGTTCGTCGCCGACTTCACCGATCGGCTGCCGTACTACGCCGAGCGCCACCGGGTGAAACCGGGCATCACCGGCTGGGCCCAGCTCTGCTTCCCCTACGGGGCATCGGAGCGGGCCGCCATCGAGAAGCTTCAGTACGATCTCTACTACGTCAAGAACCACAGCCTGCTGCTGGATATCCTGATCCTGCTGCAGACTGCCGAGGTGGTGCTGTTCGGAAAGGGGGCGCGTTAGGCCGCATTCTCCATCGGCACCCGTCGCGAGCGCGCCTCGGCGGTCGCGGAACGAGGCCGATGCGAATACCACGCCGGCCCCATAGGGCCTGTACCCGCTGCATCCTGCATCGGCTGTTTGGCATCCGCGATCTCCGGAGTGGAATTCCCCTCTGCCCGGGCTGTCCGTCATACGGGTTCCGCAGTCGGGTCGATCCGGTTCGGCGCCCGGCAACGGTTTTTTGCTCAAGAAAAGATGCATCACGTCCGATAAACGGAGAAGACCCCCCTTTATGCTTTTCATTCCCGCCTGATTTTAGGAGCTTGCGGGTGGATCGTTTGGTTTGTGAAGCAAGCGGACGAGAAGCCCGGCTTGAACGCTTGGCAGAGGAACAGACCGGGCCGATGTTCAACGGCATCAATTTATTGCAGGCGGTTCCCTCGCGCACCGAAACCCGCGTCAGCAGGTTTGTCATGGTGCTGTTGCTGTTTGGATTTCTGGCCGCACTCCCGTTCGCCGCGGTTCAGTGGCCGGCCTCCAATCTGCTGTATGCCGGTGCCGGCATTGCGACCTTCGCGGAAATCACCACCGGGGGATTGCTGATCACCCAAGCGTTCCTCCTGCGCCACGATGCGGGGCTGGTGCTGGGCTTCGGCTATCTGCTGGGCGGCCTGATTGTCTTGATCGATCTGCTGCTCGCTCATGGCACGGCCACCCGTTTGTGGTTGTTCCGGCTCTGGCATGGGGTGTTCGTGTTGAGCGTCCTGGCGTATGCCATTTTGAATGTTCGCGGTGACGCACCGATCAACCGGAGTTGGTTCGCGAGGCGCGCCCGCTGGGCGGCCGGCGGTAGTGGATTGGCACTGACCGCGGTGCTGATCTATCTCGCCGTCCGCCCGTTTCCATTGCCTCCGATCCTTCATGGAACCGATTTCATTACATTGCCCGATCTGCTGACGAACGGCGTCCAGCTGGTCGTGATGATCGCCGCCTGTTTGCTGCTTTTGACAACCAAGCGCAAGACGGTCCTTTCCATATGGATGGCCGCAGTGGCCTTGAGTACGGCGATCGATATTGTGCTGTTTGTTCTGGGAGGAAAGCTTTTCAGCGTAGGTCTGTACGTTTCCAAACTCAACAATCTCGTTTCCGGCACTTTGATTTTTGGAGTGATCTTTTACCATGCCGTACGGGTTCAATCGGAGCTGCTGCGGGCCAATCGACGGCTGACCTGGATGGCGCTGTCCGACACCCTGACCGGCCTGCCCAACCGTTGCGCCCTCCTGCAAAAGTTGCCCGAGGCCATGGCCCGCACCCGGCGGGATCAGCGTCTGCTCGCCGTCTGCATGATGGATCTGGACGACTTCAAGTCCGTCAACGACGCCCATGGTCATGTGGGCGGCGACCAGGTGCTCCGCGAGATCGCCCATCGCCTGCAAGGGGCGACGCGGGAAACCGACACCGTCGTCCGACTGAGCGGCGATGAGTTTGTGCTGCTCCTGGAGGGCATCGAGCGCATGGACGATCTGGAGCAAATCCTGGAACGGGTCCATGTCGCCATCATGGCACCGATCACCCTGGAGAACGGGGGGCGTGCTCAGATCCAGGCCAGTCTGGGGCTTGCGTTCTACCCCTTGGCCAAGGGAGGAGCAACATCCGACGGACTTCTGCGTCTGGCCGACCAGGCCCTGTACCGGGCCAAGGCCCACAAGGGGAGGCGGACGCAGTGGTGGATATTGGCCGGTGATGTGGAGAAGCCGGAGGCGGTGGAGTGGGGGGGGGAGTCGAAGGTGGAGACCGTGCCCGCCTACGGGGCGGAAGCGGCGCGGCGCCTCGTCTCGTTGCGTGCCCTGCTCGGTGCCGTGACCGAGCGTTTTATCGGGCTCTTCTACGCCGGGCTTGCCCGCGAGTCGGTGACGGCGATGATCCTCGATGCGCTCCCCCCGGGGGATCTCGGCCGCCTCAAGGCGAAGCAGTGCGAGCATCTCAATTTCATCACCAACCCCGTGCTCGAGGAGTCGGCCCACCGCGAGGCCGCCCGGCGCCTCGGGCGGGCTCATGCCGCCGTGGGCGTGGATCGTCCCTGGCTGATTCAGAGCTACGGGCTGTGGATGGATGCGCTGCCGAGCGTGTTCGCGCGCGAGCCGTTGCGGCTGCGCCTCGCACAGCCGGTGCTCGCCCGGCGCATGGCTCTGGAGGTCGAATTCGAACTCGAAGGCTACGCCGAGGTCGACTGCTCCCTCGATCGGGTCCACGGTGCGATCGAGGATCTTGCCTGGCACGCCGAGCAATACACCGACCTGATCGAAGGGGCCGTCCTTGCCCTGCTCGGGCTCGAGCAGGTCGCGGCGGCCACCATCGCCCGCCCCGACGCCGAGGGTGTATTGCAATACGAAGCGATCGCGGGCGAGCCCTTCCGGTGCTATCTCGAACAACTCAAGGCGGGCAAGACTTTGCCCATCCGGATTGATTTCGAACCCCCCGAAGGTCGGGGCACAAGCTATGAGGCTTGGCACAGCGGCGAAATTCAGCACGTGTTGCATTACGCCACCGATCCCCGCGTTGTCCCCTGGCGGGAGGTGGCTTCGGGTTTGGGCATTCGCTCCTCGGCGGCGGTACCGCTTCGCATCGGGGGTGCCCCGGTGGCGCTGCTCCTGATCTTTTCACGCTATGCCGGGGGCTATACCGGTTCGGCGCAACGGGCGCTGCTCGAGCATCTGCAACGGGTGCTCTCGCTCGGCCTCGAACGCTTGCGCCAAGCCCCCCGGGTGCAGGCCGCGCCCGAGCGGCGACGATACCGGCACCTCCTCGCCTCGGGGGGGCTCGAGATGTTCTACCAACCGGTGGTGGATCTCAAGCATGGGGAGTTGGTCAAGGTCGAAGCGCTTGCGCGGCTGCACGAGGACGATGCGTGGTTCACCCCGGATCGGTTTCTGCCCGCCTTCGGCCACGAGGACCTCTACGCCCTGTATCGGCTCGGTCTTGACCAGGCCCTTCAAGCCCTCGATTCATGGCGGGCACCGGGCCTCGTAGTCGACGTGAGCCTCAATCTGCCGCCGCGGGGATTGAGCGAACCGCGGTACCTCGAGGCGACTCGACAGGCGCTTGCCGCTCACCCCCTGCCCGCGGGGCGTCACCTCTCGGTGGAGATCCTGGAAACCGAAGAGCTGCAGCAGTCCGCCTCCGTCGGGTCGATGCTCGCACCGTGGCGCGAACTGGGGGTACAGTTCGCCCAGGACGATCTGGGCAGCGGTCACTCGAGCTTGGTCCGTCTGCGCCGGATCTGCTTCGAGGAGATCAAAATCGATCGGGGATTGGTGCGAGGGGTCGCGGCCGATCCGTTGCGGGTGCTCAGGTTCATCGCGCGCCTGACCGACCTCGCCCAAGAGGCGGGTGCGCGGGTGGTGGTCGAGGGGCTGGAAAGCTTGGGGCTCATCGAGGCGGCGGCGATCCTCGGGGCCGACCTCGGCCAAGGCTATGCGATCGCCCGCCCGCTTGCCGCCGGGGATCTCCTCGCCTGGGCCGGGACACACCCGCCGCTTGCGATCGACCCCGCGCGGCCCCGCACCGCCCTCGGAGTCCTGGCGGAATCGATCCGTTGGGAACAACGTCTCGCGGCGGTGTCCGCCTGGCCGGAGATCCTTCGTCAGCTCGCCGCCCGACCATGCGCCGAGGGCTGCTACCTGCACGAGCGGGGGCTGGAAGCTTCCCCGCTGGGCGAGGCCCATGAGGCGATGCACATTGAAATCGCGCGGGACGGAAACCTTCAGAGCCCGGCCTACCGGAACCTGCACGAGCGGCATCTGGCGCTGCTGGTCGAGCGGGCGACCGAGGGGGAGAATGGGGCGGATTGAGGCCCGGGTGCAACGGGATGCGAAGATCGAGTCTCCCGCCGGCGTCATCGATGGCGGCGAGGATCCGCACGGGGTCGGCGGTGGCCCGACCTTCCGTAACCTATTGTTTTGGTGGGCGATGCTGGGATCGAACCAGCGACCCCTGCCGTGTGAAGGCAGTGCTCTCCCGCTGAGCTAATCGCCCGCTTTATTCCTCGACAACCGATCGCGCACTGCTTGCCGGAACCCGGTCGAGTGGCAGCCATGCCGGACGATGGTTGCCGCCGTATGCCGTTTCGCTGTTGCGCATTCTACTACGTCCGGCCGCGGCGTCCAGCGGACCGAGTCGGTAGCTTCTCGCGTCCCGCGCCGGGCGGGTGTTGTGCGGGAATCGGTGCGCGTAGCGTGGCGCGCCGCCGGCGCCCGGCTGGGCGGCGTCCACCTCGAGGCGCCACGGCCAAAGCCCCGGGGTCTGCGGGACTTCGCCTTCCCGACGCCGGGCCATGGGCGGCGGGATGTCTGCGGTACCTGCCGTGGGACCGTCCGCACCGCTTTCCGGCGGCCGCGAGTTACCGGGGGCGCGCGGCACGCAGCATTTTCCGCAAGCGCAGGAACGTGAACAGATGACCCCGGGCGCGGCGCAGCGGCGGCAGCTCGATGGATACCGCCTCTTTTCCCCCTCGCAGCAGGCGGCGTAGCGATTCCAGCGCCGCACCGCGTACGCGCCGGCGCGGATCCTTCAGCGCCAGGCCGACCAAGGCACCGAGCGCCTCGGGCGTGTGGAGTCCGCCGAGGACGTCCGCCAGCGTCGCCCGCACCCCCGGATCCGGATGCCGGATCAAGCCGATCACGTTGGATACGGCGGTCGTATCATGTACGCCGCGCAACGCCCGGATCGTGACGATCGCGGGCAGCTCGTACACGGCCGCACGGAGCATGTTCCGCCGAGGCGCATCGGCATTGAGGAACAGCACGCGCAGCAGCCAGGCGCGCTCGGCAGGCCCCACGGGGAGGCGGTCCCCATAGAGGTCGGTTATCCACTCGCGTCGGAGTTCGCTCAGCACTGCGTCGAGACAAACCCCCGGATACTTCTCGACGACCGCTTGGCACTCGAGCCTGAGTTGGCTTGTGGGACAGAGCGCGCCACGGACGAGCGCACGGGCTTCCGC
Source organism: bacterium BMS3Bbin13 (assembly GCA_002897735.1). Classification (GTDB taxonomy): domain Bacteria; phylum Pseudomonadota; class Gammaproteobacteria; order 21-64-14; family 21-64-14; genus BMS3Abin12. The sequence goes on from BDTW01000042.1 coordinate 47,955, forward strand.
CGGAAGCGGTGCGCTACCGCGCAGCCAGGTCAACCCCAATGCCGCGGTAGAGCGCAGCAAGGGATGCGGGTCGTGCCGGAGGCGTTGCAGCGCCGGAACCGCATCGGGGTCGCCGATCGTGGCGAGGGCGATTGCCGTCATGAGACGACGGTGCGTCGCTTGGCCGAACGTCGCGCTTGCGGGTTCGGCCAGGGCAATCGTGAGTGCCGGGACCGCCGACGCACCGAAGCGCACGAGCGCTTCGAAGGCCGCCGAGCCGAGCATGCCGTCGCCGAGTGCGCCCGCAAGCTCGGGGATCAAACTCAGCATGCCCCGCTCCGCGGCGGCCGCGGCGGCCGCGGGGAGGCGTTCCTCCAGCAGGCCGAGGGAAACGAGTTCGTCGAGCGGCAAATAGCTCCGCCGTGTAAGCCGGCGCAAGGCCTCGTTCTTGACCACGTACTCGGCCTGCGCGTACTGGGGATGCAGCGAGCGCAACGAATGGGCCCGCACGCCCCGGTCGAGCGCAGCCAGCGCCGCGGGCGTGCCGATGGCGTCCAGCATGCAGACCGCGAAGAGTCGGGCTTGGGGCGAAGGCTGCGTGGGGCCGGCGAGGAAATCCGCGAGCGCCGGTACGGCGCGGGCGCCCAGCAGTAGGATCTCCTCCGCGGCGTGTTCGTGGTCGGCCACGTTCTCGATCAACTTTTGCAGCCGAACGTCCATCTCCTCTCAAACGATGTGCAGCCATACCCCGACGATGCCCATGACGACACCGCCGCCGGCCATCCACAAGGCCCAGCGCACCATCCCGCCGTGCACGGCCCGTGCCAGCAGGGCGCCGAGCACGCCGAGCGCAACGACGGCCACCCCGAGGCCCAGCATGCGCACCGGCCGCGGCGCCAGCATTCCCACCGCGAGCGGGAGCAGTGAGCCGAGGAAGGCGCAGCCGCCCGAGACGAGAGCGGCACCGGCGGACGCGCGCAACGCCCGAGCGCCCTGGCGCGACTCGATGAGGCGGCCGTGTTCGCCCATATTCAGCATGAACTCAGCGCGGGCCAAATCCCCTCTCGCCTGGGCATATTCCGCAACGAACAGCATGAAGATGCCGGCGATTCCCGCAGCCGCTGCAATCCGTAGCGCCAGCGTCGGCGTTATCGCTTCGCCGGAGTCCACCAAGCGCCCCGCCGCGAGCGTGAGCGTGTTCAGGATACCGTCGGAGAACCCAAGTGCCACCGGCAACAATGCGAACGGTTTCATCGTTCGACTGCGGCCGGCCGATCAGCGGGTGCGGGGAACACGCTCGACGATGCGTGCGCCGGCCACGATCTCGTCGGTGCTGTGCACCGCTGCGCCGGTGTGCCCGATGGCATCGATCAGCGCATCGTAGTCGATGCCGTCGCCCTCCACGGTGACTTGCAGTCCCACCGTCTCCTCGTCGATCTCCGTGGTGGTGATGTTGACGCCCTCCACCCCCGCCACCCCTTCGATGGCCTCCGCGATGTCGACCAGCTCCGGACCGCCGCGCGCCTTGTCCACATCCAGCATGACCCTGCGTACGTTCACCCAGCATGCTCCTCTTCCCGCCGGTTGCGTCCGGCCCGACTCGGGGTCGATCGCAGGAGCCCGGCTTCCCGCCGGCGTTGCGACCACGCCGATCTTACACGTGCCGCCGCGAACACCACCCGCAGTCACAAGACACGCCGCCAACCATTCCGAAGCAAGTGTACGGCAGCCCGAAGGCCGCGCCCAGCCCGCCCGTGGCATGAGTGTCGACGTGGTCTGCGCTTCCCCTCGCGGAATGGGGCGTTGTCGACATCATGTGGATCGGCCTTCCGATCTATCGCAACTATCGTCTTGCGGGCGGCGTACGATGCCGTGCGCGACGGTGTTCTCCTGCCGAGCCGATCGCCCGGGTCCGGGACGGGATGCCGGAGTGTCGCCCGGCCCGGGCCGATTTCCGCACCATGCGCCGCACTCTGGTACAATCCCGCGCTTGTCCGCAGCCCAAAACCGCCGATCCGGCCAGACCCCCAGAGAACCCCGGCGAGACCCAATGTCATTCTCCCCGCCTCCCAGGACCCGCTTCGCTCCCAGCCCTACCGGTTACCTGCACATCGGCGGGGTGCGTACGGCGCTGTTTTCGTGGCTGCACGCGCGCCGCCACGGCGGCGTCTTCGTCCTGCGGATCGAGGACACCGACCGCGAGCGCTCGACCGAGGCCTCGGTGAACGTAATCCTCGAGGGGATGCGCTGGCTGGACCTGGGCTGGGACGAGGGCCCGTACTTCCAGACCCGGCGCTTCGACCGCTATCGGGAGATCCTCGAGCGGCTGCTCGAGGAAGGCAAGGCCTACCGCTGCTACTGTTCCCGTGAGCGGCTCGAGACACTGCGCGCCGGGCAGATGGCGCGCAAGGAGAAGCCGCGCTACGACGGGCTCTGCCGCGACCGGCGCGACCCGCCGCCGGAGGGCGCCGCCCACGTGGTGCGCTTCCGCAACCCCGCCGACGGCGTGGTGATGGTCGACGATCTGATCCGCGGGCGCGTGGCGTTTCAGAATCGGGAACTGGACGATCTCATCATCGCGCGTGCCGACGGCACCCCGACCTACAACTTCACCGTGGTGGTCGACGACCACGATATGGGTATCACGCATGTGATCCGCGGCGACGATCATCTCAACAACACGCCGCGCCAGATCAACATCCTGCGCGCCCTCGAGGCGCAGCCGCCGGTCTATGCGCACGTGCCGATGATCCTGGGTCCGGACGGCAAGCGCCTTTCCAAGCGCCACGGGGCCGTGAGCGTGCTCCAGTACCGCGACGAGGGCTACCTGCCCGAGGCCTTGCTCAACTACCTCGTGCGGCTCGGCTGGTCGCACGGCGACCAGGAGGTATTCTCGCGCGAGGAGATGATCCGCCTCTTCGATATCCGCGAAGTCAACAAGGCCGCCTCCATCTTCAACCCCGACAAGCTCCTGTGGCTCAACCAGCACTACCTGAAGACCCTGGAGCCGGCCGTGGTGGCCCGCCACCTCGCTTGGCACCTGCAGCGCCTCGACCTCGATCCGGCTGCGGGCCCGCCCCTCGAAGAGGTCGTTCTGGCCCAGCGCGAGCGCGCCAAGACCCTGCAGGAGATGGCCCGCAACAGCGCGTTCCTGTTTCGCGAGCCGGAAGGCTACGACGAGAAGGCCGCCGACAAGCACCTCGGTGAGGCCCAGCGCCCGATCCTCACCGCCCTGCGCGCCGCGCTTGCGGAACTCGACCCCTGGACCCCGGAGGCCGTGCACGCCACCGTCGGCGGGGTGGCCGAGGCCGCCGGCCTCAAGCTGGGCAAGGTCGCCCAGCCGCTGCGCGTGGCGCTCACCGGGGGCACGGTATCGCCCCCGATCGACGTTACGGTATACTTGCTCGGACGCGATCGGACCCTCGCCCGCATCGCGCGGGCGTTAGGTGCCGGGCCGGGAGCCGGGCGGAGTGGGGTAACTCATTGACATGGAACGGTTCCCGTCGTAAAGTTCGCGGCTCGTTTTTGTTCACGGGGCCATAGCTCAGCTGGGAGAGCGCTTGCATGGCATGCAAGAGGTCGGCGGTTCGATCCCGCCTGGCTCCACCAAGTCCAACGAGGCCGGGCTCTCAGCCCTGATTTTTTCCGGTATCCGTCCCCATCGTCTAGCTGGCCCAGGACACCGCCCTTTCACGGCGGCAACAGGGGTTCGAATCCCCTTGGGGACGCCAGTACCACACGGGGTCAGGCTTGACTTATGGGTATTTGCAGAGCTTCCTTCCAATGCTTTCAACCCGTTCATCGATCCCGGACTTCCAAGCTTGCCGCTTATCCAATCGGCCGGTGGCTTGATTGAACCCGGGCCTTCCCGCCCCGGGTGCGTAGCCGGATCGGTCAGGGGTTCGGCCTTCCGTTGCCCGGGACAATGAATACCCATATGTCAAGCCTGACCCGGTGCCTCCCGGTGCCCCCCGGATCATTTCCGTGACCATGCCCGGGTGAGCGCCGTCAGCGTTCGCTTCTGAAGTTTGAGCTTGCCGCGTTTGGTTTCCCAGTTTGCGACGGTCTGTGAGCTTACGTTCAGCAGGCCCGCGAACTGGGGGCGCGTCATGGCGAACTGTTTGCGCAGCCGGGCCACCGCCGCGCCGGTAGGAGTAAAAGCCCTCTTTCCCGGAGCCGCTTTTGCGTTGCGGACCTTGGGTTTCCCGCTTCTTCCCGCCGTATTCTTCTTGGACGATTTTTGCTCGTTCGAGCGGCGTGCGGTTTTCCGCGGCGCTGTTTCTCCTCTTTTCTCCGGCGGAGTCGTGTCCTCGATATCGATACCGAACACATTCGAGAGATCCTGGTTCGCGAGCCGCCGTCGTTTCCCCCGCCCGGCGGTCGCCACCCGCATATCCAGATCCGCCGAGATGAGTTCTAGGTGATCGACCTTGCGCAGCACGAAGAGCAGTTCCGGTTTTTCATCCAGGCGGGCGCCGACCCCGTACAGCACGGCGGCCACATGCTTGCACATGACGGCCCAGTCGGGACAGTCGCAATGAAGCTTGATATCCCCGGGTTTGGGGAATAGCCCTTTTTCGGGCTCGGTCACGATTCCCATCACGTGGTCGGAGAGGTGCCCCTGCAACAATTCCAACAGGGAGCCGATCCGGCCGGCGCATTGACTGCGTATGTTTTTCCACTTGTCCGGCGCCAGGGGGGCGATGCGGATGGCGACATTGTATAGCTCCGAACCGGAAACAATGGCCTCGACCTTTCCCTTCTTGATCGCCAAGTGACAGACCGAACCGTTACGGACGTAGGTCCGTCCGCGCGGCAGGCGGTTGGAGAAGTCGCTGAATCGTTCCAGGTGTTTGCACCAGGCCGCGCCCCAGAAGGTATGGGCGATCTTGCGGCCCCGGATCTCGATGGGTTCGATGTCCATGCCTTTGTTGTGCAGCTTTTTCATTTCCCCGGCCGTGTTGGCGCGTCGCCTTGCTACCGGCACATAGGGCCGCCATCCATCGTAAGACATCGGCTATTCTCCCGTCAGACTTGTATCTTGTCGACGTCGAGTGAAACCAGTTCCAGTAGTTCCCGGTTGTTCATTTCAGTCAGCAGGGTTTCGGCGCCGCCTTCCAGGATGTCGCTGGCCAACGCCGTCTTTTCCGTTATCAGTGCGTCTATTTTCTCTTCCACCGTGCCCTGACAGACGAACTTGTGGACCAGTACATTGTTCCGTTGGCCGATGCGAAACGCCCGGTCGGTAGCCTGATTTTCCACGGCCGGGTTCCACCAGCGGTCGAAGTGGACCACGTGGGACGCCTCGGTCAGGTTCAACCCGGTACCGCCGGCCTTGAGTGACAGTATGAAAAAGGGCGGCCCGCTTTCCTGCTGAAAATCGTCCACCAGTCGCTTGCGCTGTTTGACCGGAGTGCCGCCATGCAGAACCAGTCCGGGCCGGCCGAACTGCTCCGCCAGAAACGAGGCCAACGGGCCGGTTATCTCGCGAAACTGGGTAAAGACCAGCATCTTCTCCTGGCGCGAGGCGATCTCTTCGCACAACTCGGCCAACCGGGCGAACTTGCCGCTGTCACCGGGATCATACCGCTCATCGCCCAGCAACTGCGAGGGATGGTTGCAGATCTGCTTGAAGCGTATGAGGTAGGCAAGTACCAGGCCGCGCCGTTTCATCCCGTCCAATGTCTCCAGTGAAGCGGCCAGTTTTTTGACCTCTCTCCGGTACAACGCGGCCTGGGCCTTGGTCAGACCGCACCACGCATGCACCTCGGTTTTTTCCGGTAGATCGCTGATGATGGTCTTGTCGGTCTTGAGCCGGCGCAGGATGTAGGGGCGCACCAAGTTGCGCAATGGGGCGTATCGATCGTTTTCTCCGGCGGACAGCGATTTGACGAAGCCCTTGAATCGCGTCGCCGACCCGAGCAGGCCCGGGCACAGGAAATCGAACAGGGACCAGAGATCGCCGAGCCGGTTTTCTATGGGGGTCCCGGTCAACGCGATCCGGGAGGCGGCTTTCAATTTCTTGGTTGCGCGGGTTTGTCGGCTGGCGGGATTCTTTATGGCTTGTGCTTCGTCAAGGATCAGCAACCGCCAGTCCCGCTCCTGCAGCCAGGATTGTCGCAGCAACATTCCGTAAGTGGTCAGAACCAGGTCGATCCCCGCCAAGTCGGATCCGCCATCCACGGCCCCCGCGAATTTAGTGCGTCCCTGCACGCCACCTCCGGCCAGGGCATCGATTTCCTGCTTGCACATCTGCGAGGTATGCACGAACAGGCAGCGCAGGGAGGGTCCATAGCGCTCCAATTCGGTTTTCCAGTTGGCCAGCAGCGACGCGGGCAACACCAGCAGGGAAGGCGTCTTGCAGCCCCGCTTTTTCAGTACCAGCAGCAGCGCAATGATCTGCATGGTCTTGCCCAGGCCCATGTCGTCGGCCAGACAGGCGCCGAGTCCCAGTTGTGACAGGAGCCACAGCCAACTGACGCCGCTTCTCTGATACGGGCGCAGCCGGGTCTTGAGGGCACTGCCGGGGTCGATGCTCTTGAGCGTTTCCGGCGCCCGCAGTTCGTCCAGCAAGGATCCCAGCCACGGGCCCGGTTGGACAAAGGCCCATTGCCGATCGTCGCCCGGCACATCCGATCGGCCCAGGTCCGCCGGGGCGCCGGCCAGCAATCGCATTCCTTCGGAAAAGGACAGCCCGTCTTCGGCCGCTCCGGCGGCGACCTTTTCCCAGTGCGCAAGGGCCTCGGCCAGTTTCTCGCGGTCCACCTCCACCCATCGACCCTTGATGAATACCAGCCCCTCTTGTGTCGCGAGCAGTGTCCGTAATTCACGTTCGGTCAGGGTTTCGTCACCCAGGGCGATCCCCAGTTTGAAATCCAGTAGCGCATCGGCGCCGAGTTTGCTTTGTTTGATACTGCCGATCGTGACGCTGACCTGTGGCCGGGTGCGCTTCTTCCACCAGTCGGGCAGGCGGACGATCACACCGCACTGCTCGTAACGCGGCGTCTCCTTGAGAAATTCGTAGGCCTCGGCCGGGGTCCACGCGAGCGGGTGGTACAGATCGCCGCTCTCGACCAGTTCCCGGATCAGGACACTGGATTCGGATACACGCTGCACGGGGGACAACAGGCGGATGAGGGCTTTCTTGTTCCGGGCGCCCGCATACTCCTGCAAGGCCCTGGCCAAGGGTTGGTGGCGGATTTGGCCCCGGCTCCGGTGGGAGAGTTCCGGTGCATAGGTCGCCATGAACGCGAACGGATAATCCCGGTCGAGTCGGTTCTCCGCCAAGTGAAAGCAGACGCGGCCGACTTGGTGCCAACGTGGTGCGTTTTCTTCCAAGAATGCGCCGAGGCCGCCGTGTCGACGGATTTGTGCGCATACCTGATCGTCGAGCCAGGACCAGATGCCGTTCAGCACCTGCGGGGAGAGATACTCGGCGCCGCGCATCGGGGGTACGCCTTCGAGCAGCGATCCCGTTTGGGGTTCGTCGAGTGCACCGATGGGATCGGGACGCGCCGGGTCGGCCGGCGTCATCTGACATCGCTCGGCCAGATACCGGCAGGTGAAGGCCCGCCAATAGCCGAGGACGGGGGAAAGATCGGCGGCGTAGTCCTTCGCCGCCAGTGCAATCAGGCCTTCGGCGATACCTCGCGCAAACGCATCGGCGATTGCGGCCGCCCGCCCGGTTTCCCGGTCGGTATCGCCGGCGTCCTCCGCCGGGAACCAGTGCAGGTGTCCCGAGGGCAATACGCCGAGTTCAGATCTGGTCATTCATGTGGTTGAGACGTCCGGGAGGAAGGGTCCCCGCGACCGGCTGCGAATCCGAATCCGTGATCAGGAGGTTCCTTTGGGAGGGGTGATCCCCGGGGGGGAGAGGTCGGGATAGGTGTGTACGCAATTGCGTCCATGGGCCTTTCCGTAGTAGAGGGCCTCGTCGGCCTCGCGGATGAGTTGAGCCAGCAGTTGCGCGGAGTCCTCCGGGTGGCCGGGGCGGTGGCAGGAGACCCCGACGGTGATGGTCGTGCGCCGCTCGGTGTCCTGGTGGCGCAATGGATGCTGCGCCACCCGCTTGCACAGGCGCTCGCCGAAGCGCTTGGCGCCGTCGCAATCGGTATGAGAGAGCAACAGGACGAATTCCTCGCCGCCGAAGCGTGCGAGCAGATCGCCGCGACGCATTCCGGCCTCGAGCAGCTGAGCGATCTCGCGCAATACCGCATCGCCCTGACCGTGTCCCCAGGTGTCGTTGATTTTCTTGAAGCGGTCGAGGTCGAGCATGATGAGGCTCAGGGAATCGTCGTAGCGCAACGAGCGCTGCACGAGGATCTCGCCCTCCGAGAAGAAGAAACGGCGGTTGCGCAGTCCGGTGAGTTCGTCGACCAGGGCCCACTCCTCGAATCGCTTGCGCAGGCGTTGTGACTCGTCGAGCGCGTCGGAGAGCGCCCGGGTACGTTTGCGAACCTCGGTCTCGAGGTCGCGCGCGAGACGGTTGCTGTGCAGGAGTTGCCCCACGGCACCGGCGAGCGTTGCGGCGAGTCGCTCGTGCCAGCGGGTGAATTGCCCGGGGTCGGCATGGGCGAGGCTGAGGACGCCGAGCACCTCGGGCGTCCCGTCGCTGCCGGGGATGGGGGCGGCGATCAACGAGCCGGCGTTTGGCTGGCCCGGCCCCGCCGGTTCCTGAGCGCAGTCCGCGCAGTGTTGCAGCGTCGCGGCGACGGCCGCGCGGCCGATCACTCCCTCGCCGGGCGCGATCCGTTCGGCTCCGGGCAGAGGTCCCGGTGCCGGGGCATCGGGACCGAGCAGGTCGGCGACGTCGCGCGCGGCGACGCGTTCGAGCCGCTCGCCGCGCAGCAGATGGATCGAAGCGCTCTGTACGCTCGGATGGCCGAGCACGATTTCCAGAACGGCGGACAGCAACGCCTCCTCGCCCTGCCCGTCAGCCGGCAGGGCCCAGGTGGCGCCGAGCACCGAGAGGGCGTCGAGCAGGTTCAGGACGCCGTCCTGCAGGTCGCGGACTACGTCGCGTAACGGTTCGCGGCTCATGCGCCGTGCTCCGCCATCTCCCGGGCGGTCTCGCGCAGCGACTCGGCGGTCGGCGCCAACTCGTCGCGCAGGTGGTTCGCAAGCCTCGGGGCGATACCCAAGGCGGCGAGGGTCGTGTCGTCCCACGGCGTTTCCGAATCGCCGGCCAGGATCCCGTCGGCCCAACGTGAGGCAAGCCCCACCAGGGCGCACAACCCCCAGTCTTCGCCGCGGTAGCCGCGCTCCGCGTAGTGCGCCGCGACGTGCGGCAGCGGTCCGGGCAGTCGCCAGCGCCACAGCAGCCACGCCCCGGCCTGTCGGTGATTCATCTGCAGATAGCGTTCCTCCAGGCTGCTCAGCGGCGTGTCGTCACGTCCGCGCGGACCCAGCAACGGTTCCATCACGTCCGGGCGCAGGAAGACCAGTGCGATGATTCCGATACGGTGCAAGAGGCCGCCGAGATAGGCGAAATCTTCGGAAATCGTAGAGGACGCAGCGGTCCCGGCGTTCACCAGCGGCGACAGACGCTGCGCCGCGAGCGCGGTGAGCAGTGAGGACAGCCAGTAGTCCCGGGGGCGGAAGTTCGCACAACGCCGGGTGTCCAGCGGTTCCATGAGGCACATGCCCATGGCCACGCCGCGCACCAGGGTCAGCCCGAGCACCCGGACCGCATCCTGCACCGAGTGCACGCGCCCCGCCATGCCGTAGTAGGCGGAGTTGGCCAGCCCGAGGATGCGCGCGGTGAGAGGCGGGTCGCGGTTTAGGGCCTGGGCGATCGCCGCGTAGTTTGCCCGGTCGTTGCTGAGGGTCGCAGAGAGTTCCCGGATCGCCAGCGGCAGCGGCGGCAACTCGCGCAGTCTCAGTAGGGCGTGCTCTACGGCCACATTCCGCTCTGTGGTTGCCCCTGTCATACGTCAGCGGACTCGTTTTTCTTCAGGTTTCTTCCCGCGGGCCGTCATCGGCTCGCCGGCGCCGTCTCCAGTATAGCAACACGGCGCCCCGCCCGGGCGGGGCGCCGTGCCGCCTCCAGTGGCGGTCGTCCGATGTTCGCTTAGTGGTTTCAACTACAAGTGCCCGCCGGGGCGCGGCGGAATGCGTGCGCGCGGTCCCCGGCGAACGGTACGGCGGGGGCCTATGGTGCCTCCGATACGCCGCCCACGGCCGTGCGGGTGCAGGGCCGTGATTCCGGATCGATGATCGCCGAGGGGGCTCGGGCGCACAAAGGCTTGCCGCGAGGGGGTGCGCCGGCGCTTCTCAGTCGTTCCCGGGCGCAGGGGCCGCGGGGGACGAGGGGCTTTGTGCACCCGACCCGCAATTGCAGCGCGCCGACCACGAAACGATATGGCCGGGCGGCATCAGTGCTTCGATCAGCTCGAGAGCACTTTCGACGACCTCCGGTTCGTCGAAGAACTCCACCACCAGCGGCAGGTGGGCGGTGAGGCGCAGCAGGTCGGCGGAGTGCACCACGCCGCGCGCGCCGAAACCGCTGATCGCACGGAACACCGTCATGCCATGCACGCGGCGGCGGTCGTGCAGAATCGAGAGGATCTCCTCGAGCAGCAGGTGATGATCGCGGTGGTCGCCCTCGACGAGATAGATGCGCACGACGGTGACGTCTTTGAGCATGCCGGTCTCCTCCCGGTAAAGTGAGTCTTTGTCGCCGGTGCCCCCGGCTACAGTTTACGTGATAGATAGGCGCCGGCGAAGGCGGCGCTGAAGCCGATCACGACCGACAGGGTCACGTAGGCCAGCGCCGCCGCCAACCGACCGTCTTCGGCGAGCAGCAGCGATTCCATCGTGAAGGTGGAGAAGGTCGTGAACGCCCCGAGCCCTCCGGTGAGCAGCCCGGCGCGCAGTTCCGGTGAGACGACGACGCGTTCCAGGGTCTCGAAGAACAAAAAGCCCATCAGGAACGAGCCCAGCACGTTGATGACGAGCGTCGCCCAGGGGAAGCGATGCCCGGCTACCGTCTGTATCAGCATCGTCATGCCGTAGCGGGCCCACGCTCCGGCCACGGCGCCGAGGCTCACCGACAGGAACAACCACATATGTATCCTCCTTCTTCATAACGGAACCGTCGCCGGGACGGGGGCAAGAATAGCATGCCGATCGGCGCAAAGTGGGCGTTCATGGGCTTCATCCGCCATCGCGGGTGTCGCCGAGTATGTCCACGTCACGGGAAAGCCGGAGCATGCCGAGCCGCCGCGCAAGCAGGCGGGCATCAGGAGCGCCGACGGTGATTTGCAGCTCCCCCGGCGAATTGCGGCGCCGGGGGACTGCCGGAGAGTTCGGGCGCACTTCAATTTATCAGCATCAGGGCCGCGGCGAGCAGCAGCGCCAGTACCACACTCGAGAGGATGAAGGCGGCGTAGAGCGTCACCCGCCCGCGATGCATGCGCGCAAGCCCGCTCGATGCGGCGTTCGCCGCGGCGACCAGCGGGCGCAAGGTCCAGCGCTCGGCGACGTGCACGAGACGGGTTTCGCGCTCCAGGCCTATCCGGAACACGCCGTGCTGGTGCTGTTGCTCGTCGACTATGGGGTGGAGCAGGGTATCGAAGAGTACCCGCACGGGAGCGGAGAAGGCGGTGGCGGTATAGAGCATCTCCGGCTGCAACTGCGACAGGCCGGCGTCCCAGGCCCGCACGCGCCGCGTCCGTGCTCCGCGCAGCAAGCGGACCGCGAGCCAGACGCAGAGCAGCGCGATGGTGATCACGGCGAAGGCGAGGGCGGTGGACATGGCGAAGACCACCGGTGTGGCGGCGCCGCCCGAATGCACGACGACCAGCGAGCGCAACGGCAGCACGCCGCGCCCGATCTCGGCGCCTATCCCCGAAAGCGCGGTTGCCAGGCCGGCGGGAAGACCTTGGGGGATGCCGAAGAAGGCGGGTACCAATGCGTTGGTGGGATCGGCGCCGGCCAGCGGGTGCACCAGTGCGCCGAGCAGTGGAATGACGGCGGTCGCGGAGACGCCGAGCGCCAGGCACACGCCCGCCAGCAGCCACATCGGCAAGGATGCGCTCATCGGCGCGACGCGCGCGTTGGCGGCATAGGACGAACGTGGCCGGCCGAGCAGTGCGGTTCCGGCGAGCGACACGAAGCAGGTGAGCGCAAGTCCCGCGGTAAGCGCGAGCAGCGCGCCGGAGAGAGCGAAGACGAGGCGAACGGGCACCGAAGCGATCGCCACCACGCGCAACAGCGATTCAAGCACCAACCACTCACTTACGAAGCCGTTGAACGGCGGCAGCGCGGCGATTGCGATCGTGCCGATGAGAAAGGCCGTGGCGAACATCGGTACGCGTCGCATGAGCCCGCCCAATTGGTCCAGATTGGCGGTACCGGTCGTTTGCTCGATGCCGTCGGCGCCGAGAAAGAGCAGTGTCTTGAAGGCGGAGTGGTTGAGCATGTGGTAGAGCCCCGCCACCAGCGCGATGGCGCCGAGCACCGGGTGGCCGTAGGCGACGAAGGCGAAACCGGCACCGCTTGCCGCCACCACGATGCCGAGGTTCTCGATGGAACTCTCGGTGAGCAGGCGGCCGATGTCGCGTGCGAGGATCGCGTAGAGGATGCCGAGCAGCGCGGTGACGGCGCCGGTCACCAGCACCAGCAGCCCCATCCACGGTTCGTGGATCGCGAGCGGGCCGTCGATGGTCCATAGTGCGAACACGCCGAGGTTGATGGTTGCTCCGGAGAACAGCGCGCGCGCCGCGGGCGGCGCGGCGGCATAGCCGTCGTTCATCCAGAGATTGACCGGGGCGATGCCCGTTTTCACTCCGAAGCCGTAGAAGGTGAGCAGAAAGCCGGTCCAGCGGATAGCCGGCGGCAGATCGCCCGCGCGTTGGGCGATCACGGCGAGATCCGGGCTGCCGGCGCCGGCGGCGAGTATCAGCAGTCCGGCAAGCCCGGCGATGGTACCGGCCTCGCTGAACGCGATGGTGCTGAGCGACGCCCGCCAGCGTTGCTCGCCCTCTATGCGAAAGCTCACCAGGCCCCACAGCGCCAGCGACATGATCTCCCAGGTGAATATGAAGGAGAGGACATCGCCCGCGGTAAGCACCGCGAGCAGGGCCGCGAACAGCACCGTGTAGAGGGTGAGAAACAAAACGGCCCGCCGGGGCGGTTCACGCCCGGCGCCGGCGGTCGCGCCCGCGAGCGTGGCCGCGTATACGCAGGCGGCGATAACGATAAAGAAGCCTCGCAACGGATTCAGCGTAAACAGCATCGATCCGAGCAAAGACAGGGGGACATGCGCCGACAGCGTGTGCCCCAGCATGGCCAGTACACCCGCGGCCAAGGCCAGCGCCGCGGCGCTCCATCCGGCCAAGCGGTGCAGGTTGCGCCCGATCGGAGAGCCGGCCAGGACGGCACCTCCCAACGCCGCGAGCAAGGCAACGAAAACCAAAGTAAACAAGGTCCAGATCATGCGCGCCTTATCCTTCGGCCGGGAGGTTACAAGGAAAATTTCATAGCCATCAGCGCGGCGAACAACGTCGCCAGCACCCAGGTGGCGTAGAGCGTGACGGCGCCTTGGTGCAGCCAGGCCAGTGACCGCCCAATCGCCTTCACCGCATAGGCCACCGGGTTCAGGAACAGACGATCAACGAGGTGGACTACGCGCGTTTCGCGTTCGAGGCCGAGGAGAAAGCCGCCTTGAGAGTGTTGCCGTTCTTGCACGACGGGGCGCAATAGGGACTCGAAGAGCACCCGCACGGGGGCGGAGAAGGCGGTGGCGGTGTAGCCCATCTGCGGTTGCAGGCACGGCAGGCCGGCGTCCCAGACGCCGACGCGGCGGGTGCGGCGCCGACGCAGCAGGCGCGTCGCACCCCAGGTGCTCAGCAACAAAAGGGCGATCACCGCGAATGCAAGTGCGGTGGACATCGCAAAGACCACCGGTGTGGCGGCCCCGCCCGAATGCACCACCACCAGAGAGCGCAACGGCAGCACGCCGCGTCCGACCTCGGCGCCTATCCCCGACAAGGTGGTGGTCAGTCCGGCGGGCAGCCCATGAGGTGTGCCGAAGAAGGCCGGGACCAGCGCCGCGGTGGGGTTGGCGCCGGCCAGCGGTCGAACCAGCCCCCCCAGCAGCGGAATCACCGCGGTGGCCAGTACGCCGAGCCCGAAACAGACCACGACGAGTCCCCACATCGGAATGGTCGCGCTTACCGGTGCCGGCGCCGCTGCGGCGACCACTTCGGAACGCGGCCGCCCAAGCAGCGCCGAGCCCGCCAGCATTACGAAGCAGGTCATCGCGAGCCCGACGGTCAGTGCGAGCATCGCCCCCGAGAGCGCGAAAACGGCGCGCACCGGCTGCGAGGCGATCTCCACCACTCGCAACAGCGATTCGAACAGCAGCCACTCGCTGACGAAGCCGTTGAAAGGCGGTAGTGCGGCGATCGCCAGCGCGCCGATGAGAAAGGCCGTGGCGAACACCGGCATGCGCCGCATGAGTCCGCCCAACCGATCCAGGTCGTGGGTGCCGGTCGCCTGGTCGATGCCGGCCGCCCCCACAAACAGCAAAGTCTTGTAGGCGGAGTGGTTGAGCATGTGGTAGAGCCCGGCTACCAGCGCCATAGCGCCGAGCACCGGGTGGCCCAGCGAGACAAAGGCAAAGCCCGCTCCCAACGCCGCCACCACGATCCCCAGGTTCTCGATCGAACTTTGCGCAAGCAGCCGTTTCAGATCACGCTCGGTAAGCGCATAGACGATACCGGTCAATGCCGTCACCGCGCCGACGAAAAGAACGAGCAGCGCCATCTGTGGGTGATGGATCGCGATGGGACCGTCGATGACGAAGAGTGCAAACACGCCGAGGTTGAGCGTCGCGCCGGAGAGAATCGGTGAAACCGATCGCGGGGCCGAACCGTGCGCCTCGGGGAGCCAGGCATTGACGGGCACGATGCCGGCCTTGACGCCGAAGCCGAAGAACGTGAGCAGAAAAGCGATCCACAATGCGCCCGCCGGCAGTTGATTCCCCGCCGCCGCGATGGACGACAACGCCGTGCTATGTGCATGGGAGGCGAGTATGAAAAGGCCGGCCATGCCGGCCAGCGTTCCGGCTTCGCTCAACATCAGTGTCAGATAGCCCGCCGCGACCGGGCGCGCTTCCCGAGAGTGGAAGGTGACCAGCCCCCAGATAGCCAACGCGCTGATTTCCCAGAAGAAGACGAAAGATACGATATCGGCCGCGGTGAAGAATGCGAGCATGCCGGCGTATAATATCGCGACCAGGGTGAGAAACAGGGCCGCCCGATGGCGCGGGTACTGCGCCGCGTCGCGAACCAGCAGGGGAGTTGCGGCCAGGAATACGACAGCGGTGACGATGAGAAACAACCCCCGCAGCGGATTCAGCACAAAGCCGATCGGTTCCAGCAACGAGAGGGGACCGAGGGAAAAGGTTGCGCCGCCGGTCGATATGGCCTCTACCCCGGCGACGAACACCAATCCGCTCGCCGCGAAAAAGGCGCACCCGCCCGCCCAGGATCGAGCCCGGGCCGGCGAAATCCAGGCCGCTACGATACTCGCGGCCAGAGCGGCGAAAGCGGTAGCGAACCACGTCATGGCTCGAGGGCGTCGCTGCCCCGTCCCGGTTGCAACTGGCCGGCGGCGAGCAACAGGCCATGCGCGATCGCGAGCGGCGGGGGCGGGCAGCCGGCGATGACGAGGTCCACGGGCACCACATCTCCCGCGCCGCCGATGCTGGCGAAACTCCGGCCGAAAACGCCGCCGTTGATTGCGCAGACACCCATCGCCACCACCCGCTTCGGCTCCGGCATCGCCTCGTAGGTCTTGCGCAACGGCAGGCGCATCGCCTCGGTGACCGGCCCGGCGACCAGCAACACGTCGGCATCGCGCGGCGTGGCCGTGACGAAGATACCGTAGCGGTGCAGGTTGTACGGCGGCGCGTCGATCAGGCGCACCTCGCCCATGCAAGCGCCGCAAGCGCCGGCGTCGAGGTAGCGCACGTTGACCGAGTGGCGAAAGCGGTGCGGCAAGGGGTTGGACGCCGCATCACGCCATGCGCCCCATTGCGCATCTTCCCGCCATGCGAGATCGCCGTCGGGCCGGCGACAGCGCTGACAGTGCACACAGTGCACGAAATCCACGCCGACCGCATCCCCGCGCGCCGCTATCGCTCCGCCGGGGCAGATTGCGGCCATCCGCGCCGCGGCCTGTGCCGCGAGCGGCTGCGAGACCGGTCGACCGGGGGTCGCGCCCGCCGGCAGGTGCTCGGCGTCGAGGCCGGATTCGCTGCGGATACCGTCGATCAGACTGTGTGCTACCCAGTTGGCCATCAGCGATCGTTCTCCGCTACCGAAAGTCCGAAGCTTGCCATGATGATCGGGAAATCCTGGAATGTGGCACCCTCCACCGCGCGGTGGAAGGCATGCCAGTTGCGGTACCCCGGCGTGCCGGCCGACCAGCGTTGCACACGGCCGTCCGCGTCGAGTCGCAGCCAGTCGAAGAATGCCCCGGACGGCGCCTCGGCCCAGCCGAGGGCGGAACCCTCGCACGGCTCCCAGCCGGTGGCCGCCGCACCGCTCGGCAGGGCGTCGAGCGCCGCGCCGATCAACGCACCCGAGTCCTCGATTTCATGGAAGAACACCCGCATGCGCGCGTAGCCGTCACCCTCGGATTCCACCGCCACCGTGGGAGGCAGGCACGCGTAGCCGGCATAGGGCAGGGCGCAGCGCAGGTCCAGGGAACGGCCGGAAGCGCGTCCGACCGGGCCGACGGTGGCGTAGCGCGCGGTGAGCGCCGCATCGAGCGCGCCCACCTCCTCGATGCGATCGAGAAAGCTCGAACTCGCCTCCAGCAGCCGCCGGTATCGGCGTATACGTGTCACGATCAAGGGGAGTTCGGCGCCGAGCGTCGCCAGCGCGCCGGCATCCAGGTCGCGAGCGAGTCCGCCGGGGGCGATCAGGCCGAACAAGTAACGGTGGCCGCCGACGCGTGCGGCGAGGCGCAGCAGCGCCTCTTCCAACTCCTGGCCCATGGCCTTTCCGACCGCCAGGCCGGTGGAACCGGCAAGCTCCGCCATCACCGCCATGTGGTAGCGCATGCGCTCGAGCTCGGCAAGCACCACGCGCAGGCGACGCGCCCGCTCGGGTACCACCGTGTGCGAGATGCGTTCCGCCGCCTGGCACAAGGCCAGTGCGTGCGCCACGGCGGCATTGCCGCTGAAGCGTTCCGCGAGCAGCAGCACGGCGGGCACCGGCAGGCCTTCGGCGATCTTCTCCACCGCCCGGTACTTATAGAACAGTCGTGTGTGGGCGAGGCGGATCTGTTCGCCGGGACCTTCGAGCACGTAGAGCCCCGCCTCGAGGTAATCGCCCCACACCGGTCCGACCGGAAAAACGACGCTCCCGGATTCGGTGAGTTGGCGCCGCGGGTGCCACGTGGAGGCACGCTCGGCGCTCGCCGATGGGGTCGTCGCGGCGTAGCGTCGGCACATCGGCGCGACGGCCTCCGGCCAGACGTCGTCGTGGAGCACGAAGTCCCCGAGGAAGGGATGTCCGGAAAAATGCAGCCCGAACAGATCCTCGGCCTCGCGCTCGTACAAGTCGGCCGCATAGATGCGGTCGCTGATGGTCGGCAGTTCCCCGCTTGCGCTCGTCCCGATCGAGACGAGCACGTGGTCCGCCGGATGGAAGAAGAAATAATGCAGGGTAAAGCCGCAATCGAGATCCTCGGCGAGCAGTGTCGCAAACTCGAAACCGTACTCGTGGGTCAGCAACTCCACGAGGACCGAAACCGCTCCGGGCACCGCGGCAAGTTCCAGCCGATCTTGCTTGAGCCGGGATGATTCGAGGCCCGGATGATCGGCCAGCGCCTCGGCCAATGTCGTGAGCCGACTCACGGCGTACCCCCGAGCAGGGCGGCGGCCTGGTGGACCAGCCGAAGCAGCGGCGGCGGCAGATAGAAGCCGAACACCAACAGCGGCAGGAAGGCGATCGCCATCGCAAACACGCTGCTCACCGGAAGCGGGTGGGCGGGAGCGCGCTCGGGCGCGGGTTGGCGAAACACGATGCCGCCGATCTGATACACGATGGCGATGAAGGCGACCACGATAAACACGGTCAACAGGCCCGTGGCCAGGTACTCGCCGGCCCCGAACCCGGCGCGCAGAATCTGAAACTCGGAGATAAAGATGGCGAAAGGCGGTGCGCCGGCGATGGCCAACGCACCCAGCAGCAATGCCCAACCGACCAGCGGCGAACTGCCGAGGAGTCCGCTGCTGCCTCGTATACGCTGCGTGCCCAGGGTGATTGCGGCAAGACCCGCGGCATAGAAGCAGAATGACTTGGTCAGGGCATGGGCGAAAAGCTGGTACACCGTACCCAGATGGGCGGCGGGGGTGCCCAGTCCGCAGGCGGTGAGGATGATGCCCATATGCTCCACCGTGGAGTAGGCGAACAGGCGTTTGAAATCGGTGACCTGAAGAATGAGGAACGCGGCCGCTCCCACCGAAATGAGGCCGGCGACCAGGTACCAGGCGTTTGCATCGGGGATGCCGGGGTTACGCGCCAGCGCCGGGTACAGGCGCAGAATCATGTACAGCGCGGCGCTGGTCTCCACACCGGAGAGCAACGCACAGACCGAGGCCGGCGCCTGGCTGTGCGCATCCGGGAGCCAGGTGTGCATCGGAACCAGGCCGGCCTTGGCGCCGAAGCCGACCAGCGCGAGCACGAAGCCGGTGAGCAGCACCGCAGGCGGTATGTGCGGCGCGGCGGCGACCAGTCCCGCCCAGCTTGGCGGTTGGCCCGCATGGTGGACGCCGTAGTAGATCACCAGGATGCCCAGCAGCGCGATCATCGCGCCCATGGTGGTGAGGGCGACGTACTTCCAGGCCGCTTCCAGGGCCTCGGCGCGGTCTTCGTAGGCCACCAGGAAGGCGGAGAAGATGGTGGTGAGTTCGATCGCTATCCACATCACCGCAAGGTTGGTGAGCAGGGGCACCGCCAGCATGGAAGCGAGAAAGAGATTGAACAGCGGGTAATACTGGCGGTAGCGGGGCGCAACGCGGCCTGCCTCGCGGTGGCGGGCCTCGAGGTAACCGATCGAATACAGCGAAGCGGTCACGCCCACGAAGGCGACCAGCAGCAGATACAGCGCACCCAGCGCATCCAGCGTAAACCCGCCGTGCGCCCCCACCAGCGTTCCGGCCGCCATCACGTCCCGCGCGGCGACGACGGCCAGACCCAGCACCGCCAGGGCGGAGGCCAGGGTGACCCACGGCGCGGCGCGGCGGCCCGCCACGGTGAGCAGCGCCGCGCCGATCGGAAGGATGAGGATGAGAGGGAGTATCATCAACGGCGCTCGTGCAAGGTGGCCATGTGTCCGACGCGGGTGCTGCCGGTCACCGCTCCTATGGAACGCAGGAGCAGCCCGATGACCAACGCCGCAATGGGGACGTCCACCGCCGCGGCGATCTCGGCGATGATGGTCAGGTCATGAACGATCGAGATCGATGCGAAAAAGGCGCCGCTTTCCATGATCAGCAGGCCCATGAGTTGGGCCACGCCCTCGCGGCGTACCGCTACCGTGAAGGCCCCGAAGAAGATCGCTATGAGGCCGGTAGGTAAATTGATCGCCGCGAAGGGCCGTGCGGGGATGGCATGGACCAGCGGCTGACTCACGATCCAGGCGGCGAACGCCAGCCCGGCGGCGATCAACAGCGACAGGGGGACGGAAAGCACGTGGTCGACTTCGCGCCGCCCGTAGACCTTGGCCCCCGTCGCCCAGACCAACACCAACGGCACGGCCACCACTTTGGTACTGAAGGTGATCAGCGCCACCCAGGCGAGATGGGTGCTGTGCAGGGCCACGGCGAGTACGACGGCCGAGGCGCTGAGCATCAGCGCATGCGACATGAACAGATACAGGGTGCCGCGCATCTGCCGTGCCACGATCACGCCCAGGCCGGCGAGCACGAACAGCGCGGCGAAAAAGCCGTCGAACGCGCGGGCGAGTTCCAGGGCATGCGGGCTCACGAGAGTCCCACCAGTCTGACGCTCATCGCGAACACGCAGATCACGAAGGCGGTGGCCAGGAACTCGCTGATGCGGAACAGGCGCAACTTCGCGAGGCTCATCTCGACGGTCGCCAGCACCACCAGAAACACCAGTATCTTGGCGAGCACCAGGGGGATGGCGAGGAAGATGTTACTCCAGGCCATGGTGGTCGCGAGCCCCCAGGGGGTGAGCAGCACGTTGAGAAAGATGATCGCGAGCAGCATCAGTTTCATCGACCCGCCCCATTTCATCAGGGCGGCGCCCGGCCCCGAATACTCGAGGTTCTTGGAATGTCCGATCATGGCGATCTCGGTTTTGCCGGCGGCGTTGTCGACCGGAATGCGGTCGTTCTCGGCGAGGATGAGCATGAAGAAGGCGACCAGCACCAGCAGGTGCGCGGGCTCGAGGCTCGACGCCCAGGACGCCGAGAATGCGGCGTTTACCGCGTAGGGGATGGTCGAATTGGCGATATAGGAGACGCTGAAGAATACCATGATGAACACGGGCTCGGAGAGAAAGCCGACCATGCGCGTGCGGCTTGCCCCGACCGGGCCGTATACGTTTCCGGTATCCATGGCCGCCAGTGCGACGAAGAATCCGCCGAGCGCAAGGAAGAAGCCGGCCGCGACCATGTCGCCCATGAAGGCGAAGAACAGCGGATAGGCGGTGAGCGCCGGTACCAGCAGGACGACGAAGATCGGCATCACGAACTGTATCCGCGGCGCAAAGCGAAACACCCAGGAAGAATCTTCGGAAATCAGCTCTTCCTTGGTGAAGAGTTTGGCGATGTCGCGGTAGGGCTGGAAGATGCTCGGGCCGTGCTTGCCCTGCAACATCTCCTCGATGCGCGCGAGCACACCGCTTACCAGCGGTGAGAAGAAGACCAGGAAGGCGGCTTGGAGAAGATTGGCGAGCAGATGATGAACGAGATCCGGCACACACCCTCCTCACACGGGGCACCATTCCCGCGGCTTAAACAGCTGCCACCTGTAGCAGGAGTTATCAGCCGAGAGGGCGATTCCGGCGCGCGCCGCGGCGAACTCCTTCGCCGTTGGGCAGAGATTACCCCCGACCCCCGCGCCGATGCAAGCATCGTTTCACTCTTGGCGGCCCGCAATTTAAATTGCGTCTGAAAAGAAAAATCTCGTGGGATGAGTTGAGTAAGATCGGAGGTGTTCAAGGACTCCGCTCTCATTACCCGCGAGGTGAGATGCGAAGCGGATCGTGCGGAGCGCTCCGCCCTTCAATCTCGAATCCTCCACCGAGACGCCCACCTCGCAAGGGGGCGGCTATTGACAGGGGGAGTGCTTTCATGCTCCGGAATTTCCGAAAAGACGGCTGCTTCGGTGCGCGAGTGATATCGGTCGAAGGAACGATAGGCTGCGGAAATAAAAAAGGGCGGCCCCTCGCGGGGCCGCCCGGCGGACGGGATCAGTCACTCATGGATACGTCGTCGCCTCCGCGATCGCGGCCTACCCGCGTGCCCGTGCTCGGGCGCAGGAACAACCGGCCCATATGCGCGCCGCCACGGAAGTCGAACAGGTTCCGGAGCGAACCGGCCTTGGCGTCGAAGGACTGATCGCCGATGCGTCCCAGGTGCCAGTTGTCCTCGATGAAGCGCAGGATGGAAGACTGGTCGGTGATGCTGTGGTCGACGAAGTTCTTCCGGGCCCACGGCGAGATCACCAGCAGCGGCAGGCGCGGACCGTAGCCGCAACGGTCGGGATAGGCGCCGGTGGCCGTTTTCCCGCAGGTGCCGGGACCGGTCAGGGCATCGTAGTTCGGGTCGTTGGACTGGTTGACGATCGGGGCGAGCACGTGGTCGTACCAGCCGTCGGAGTCGTCGTAGGAGATGACGACGGCGGTGTGCTTCCACTGCGGCAGGCGCTGGAGCCGGTTCAGAGTCTGCACGAGGAAGGTCTGCTCGTCGAGCGGGTCCGAGTAACCGGCGTGACCGTCCTGGTACTTCTTGGCCTTGAGGAAACTTACCGCCGGTAGATCGCCGGCTCGTGCCGCGGCCCAGAAATCGCGCAGGTCATACTGGTGCTTCGCCTGATCGGTGCGCCCGATCATCGCCACCGATGTCGGTGGGAGGTGATGCGGATTCGCGGTGGAGGCGTAGTACTGAAACGGCTCGTGGTGCGGGCTGTAGTCGAGCACCGTCCGGTCGGCGATGTTGATGCTCGTGGCGCCGCACACGGCCTTCCCGTCGATGCGCGCCGTCGGCCGAAAGCCGCCCTGGAACCATCCCCAGGTGACGTGCGCGGCGTTGAGCAGGTTGCCGACATTGGTCCCGCGCATGGCCAAGGTCGGTTTGTTGGTCGGCGAGCAGTCGTCGTAGGTCGGATTCAGGTCGCCGATTACGGTCCCGTTGGCGACCTTGTTCGGTAGGTTGGCGGGGGTGGCCCCGTGGGTCTGCCCCGCGACCAGGTTGAGCGCGCCGACCGTCGACGGTCCGAAGGTGGTGCCGAACGAGTTGTCGCTCATGGCGAAGCGTTGCGCGTAGTTCCACAGCGCCGTAACGGTATTGCCGTCGTAGTAGCCCATCACCTGCGACGGATTACAGCCGTCGTAGGTCGCGCCCGTCGACTCGACGAAGCGATCCATGAGGCCCGCGTCGGCGGCGCGCTGCTCGGCGGCGTAGGCATGGTCCATGTCGCAGGTCATCGCCTGTGAGCGATTGAGGCGGAAGGGGTTGGCGCTGTTCGGGTTGTGTGTGAGCAGGTAGCGGGTGAGGCCGTTGACCGACGGCGTGCCGGGTGCCGCGGTGAAGCGGGGCTCGCCCGGGGGGTTGGCGGCATGCGGGTAGGTGGCGAAGTAGTGGTCGAAGGAGACGTTCTCCTGAAAGATGACCACCAGGTGTCGGATGGGTGTGGCCGCCGGACGCGCATGTGCCGCCGGGCCGAATGCGCCGAATGCACCGAGCATGAGTCCGCCTAGAGCGAGTGCTCCGGCCTTGATGTGATGCAGGTTTTGCATTTGCATGAATCGGTTCTCCAGTGCGTTTGCCGCGCCGCCCGGCGTTTGCTTTCCATTGCGGCCCGCGCGGCGGTGGGTGGGACGCCCGCCTCGCGGACTCGCCGGGGCACGTCGGGCACCGCAGGTCGGGACGCGAGCCAGGGTAGGGCGGCGCAATGACCTGAAGGTGATCGAACGATGACAGTTTGGTTGCCGGTGGTGCCGGAGCCGGTATGGAGGAGTGCACGGGGCCGTATATGGGACGGAACGGGTTGCGGGTGGGCGTGGTGGTGAGGGCCGGGAGATGCCGGAGTTGCGGTATGCCGCCGGGCAAGGACCGGGCCGGCGGCGGCACCGGGGCGAATGGGGCGAACGGGGGCGGGAGCGGTCGGTACTGCAAGTTACTGCTGCGTCAATGGACGGTTCCGCCGGCCCGAACCGGCGCCGCCGCAACGCCGCGCGTAAGGCCATGCGCATAACGGGCACGCCGCGGGTCGCGGCCGAGTAGGGGGCGTCGAAGACGGAGTGACACGCCCGCCGGGCGTGTACGGGGGCTCAGGTCGGGTGATTTTGCCGCGGCTCCGCGGCGTGCTCGATCACCTGCGCTTGCGCGTCGGGCTCACCCTCGCTTTCCTTCATCGCCTTGCGGAAGCCGCGGATCGCAGTACCGAGATCCGAGCCCAGCGACTTGACACGCTTGCCGCCGAACAGCACCAGTGTGATAAGCAGGATGACCAGCAGTTCCTTGAGGCCGAAGTCCATAACCTGTGCTCCTGAAACCCGGCGGCGGGTGGTGAAACGGGTTCGGGGTGGGCGGCAAACCCCCTTCCCCGCGACCGTCGCGATATGACCGATAATCATAATAGTATACTACCGCGGGCCGTATAGCGTAATAGCAGGGAGTATTCGCGCCCGAAGCGGTCGCTCAACGGGTCGCCGCGAGGAAGATCGCCCCGCACAGGACTGCGTCGATCGTTACCCCCGGCCGGTACAAGGTGTGGAGATGGAGGGCGAAATCCACCCTGCCCGACGTCGCGCGCGCGGGCGGAGCCGGGCCGGTGCAGCCATCTTTGTGTGCGCTTTCCCCTACTTGCCGAAACCGGGTAAGCTTCGGGATCCTGGTGGGTGGCGGCCTTCGAGCCGGTATCCTCTTCATGAGCGGTTTTCGGCCGCGTTTCAGGCGGAGGCGGTCGGTACCGGTCGGGGGCATGGCGCAGACGAGGCGGCTCAGACTCGGTGTATTCACTTTGGTCGCCGTGTTGGCGGCCGGGGTCTCCGGGTGTGCCACGCCGCCCGCGAACCCGCGCAATGCCTGTGCGATGCTCAAAGAGGAATCGGGGTGGTACCGCGATGCCCAGCGTGCTTATAAGCGCTGGGGTGTCCCCATCCAGGTGCAGCTCGCTATCATCTATCAGGAGTCGCGGTTTCGGCATGACGCCAAGCCGCCGCGCGGGCGGCTGCTGTGGGTGATCCCCTGGGGCCGCGTGTCGTCGGCCTACGGTTACGCCCAAATCCAGGACGGAACCTGGCGGTGGTACCAGCGGGCGACCGGTCACTACGGCGCCGACCGCGACGACTTCGGGGATGTGACCGATTTCATCGGTTGGTACGTCTCGATGGTGCACCGCACCCTCGGGATCTCCAAGTGGGACGCCTATCATCAATACTTGGCCTACCACGAAGGCCCCGGCGGCTACAGGCGTCATACCTATCGGAAAAAGCCCTGGTTGATGCGCGTGGCGCGCAAGGTCGCGGCCAACGCCCGGCGCTATCGCGCGCAGATCGCGCGTTGCCGGGGCGAGCTCGAAAGCGGTCCCTGGTGGTGGCCGTTCTGAGGCCCTTCGGGGCACTCGGCGGGGACGTCGTGTGCCCGGAGGGAATGTCGGATGCGCGCCATGCGTCTTTCCTCGGGATGTGATGTAAGGATCGTGGCCGTCCCGGAGCCGATACGCCGGGGCGTTATGGGTATGCCCGACGCAGCGGGCGGCCGGGGCAAGGGCCTTGCCCCGGGGCGTAATGAGACCGACTGGAGGTGAATGTGCTGAAATCGATGCGATGGTGGGGCGGAGCGCTGGCCCTGGCGGCGGTGCTGGGCGTGGCCGGTGTGGTTTCCGCCGCCGGAGCGCCGCGCGGAGCCACGACCGCCGCCGGGCAGGCCAAGATCGAGAAGGTGATGGCCCGCTTCGCGGCCGCCCGCTGGATCGCCGAAGGCGTCGGCAAGCGCGTCATCTATGTCTTCACGGATCCGAACTGCCCGTATTGCCGCAAGCTCTTCGAGGAACTCCAACCGTATATCGGCACGCGGGATCTGCAGGTGCGCTGGATCGTGGTCGGGTACCTGACCAGTACCAGCCGGGGCAAGGCCGCCGCGATCCTTGCCGCCAAGGATCCGTTCAAGGCGCTGAAGTACAACGAGCGCCACTTCGGGCGTAACGGCGACCTCGGCGGCATCGACGAGATCCTGCCCTCCGCCCGAATCATCGGCGAACTGGAGAAGAACTACCGCCTGTTGGAGGCAACCGGCGCCGACGGCGTACCGGCCATGGTCGTCGTCGATCGCGAACGGGGGCCGACCCTGGTCCCGGGCGATCCAAGTCCCAAGGATCTGCGCAAGATCCTCGACAACCTGCGCTGACCCGACCGGTGCGCCCGCTCAGCGGGCGTCTGCGATGCCCGGTTCATTCAGCAAGGCCTCGATCCCGGAGAGCGAGTCAAGCACGGCGTCCGGTCCGCACGGCAGGCGCTCGGGTGTTCGGCCGCCACGGTTGATCCAGGCGGTGCGAAAACCGAAGCAGGCGGCGCCGGCGACGTCCCAGCCGTTGGACGAGTGGAACAGGATCGCGCTGGGCGCCGTGGCGAGGTGCTCGACCGCCAGCCGGTACACGCGCGGATCGGGCTTGTAGACCCCGAGCGGGTCGACCGAGAGCACCGCATCGAATGCACCGGAGAGCCCGGCCCCGGAGATCGCCGCCTCGAGCATGGCCGGCGCGCCGTTGCTGAGGATCGCCAGTGTCAGGCCGCGCCCGCGCAACCGCGCCAGTGCGGGGGCGACGTCTGAGTAAATGCGCGGCATGTCGTATGCCGCCATGAGATCCGCATGCAGTCCGGTATCGCCGATTCCGTGCGCTGCCATCGCGTATCCGAGTGCCTCGGCGGTCACGGTGCGGAAATCCACGTAGCGGCCCATGAGGCTGCGCAACCAAGTGTATTCGAGCTGTTTGCGCCGCCACAGGGCGGAGAGTGCTTCGGCGTCGGCGCCGAGGCGCGCCCGATGGGCACGCACCACGGAGTCGACGTCGAACAGCGTTCCGTAGGCGTCGAAGACGCAGGCGCGGATCGCGCCCGCCGCATTCACGCGTCGACTTCCCGGTAGCCGAACTCACCGCGCCACTGTCCGCGGCGGTAGTCGATCCGCAACCAGTGCGGAGTGAAGGGTCCGGGTCGGCGGATCGGGAAATCGGTGAGCTGGGGTGCGTGCTCGGGGTCCCCGATGCGGCAACCGGCCGTCATCACCGGTCGGAAGCGCACCACGAAGGTCCCGGCCACCGGTGTCACGTCGGGCTCGTCGCCCTGATCGCGGAAGCGAACCGCTTTACGTATCAGGCAACTGAAATAGAGTTCCATTTCGACGAGCAGCGGCGTGCGGCGCGCGGCAAGCGCGCGTTGCGCCGCCCGGCTGACCTCCACCCGCAACGGGCGTCCGCCGAGATCGATCACGGTCGGTTCCATGGGTTTCTCCTGTCGGTTTCAGGCGGGCCGTTTCCCCGTTCAGGTCTTCCGTTGCCGTCGGCGCGGGCCGGTCCATGGCGGTGTCTTCTTGGCGTGGCCCGTGGGGGCGTGTGGACGGCCGGCGGTCGGCCCCCGTCACCGGATGGTGCGGCACGCAGGCGGGACGTGCGTGCAAGATGTCCGACTCGATTTTGAGGCAAGGATTTCGCACCTCAGGCCTGCTCCAGCCAAGCCCGCAGCCGCACAGCCTGGCGTTTCAGCATCTCGGGATCGCGGCGCGCGTGGGCCACCAGCGTGATGCCTTGCAGCATGGCCACGAAGTAGGCGCCCAGCCCCTCGGCATCGCCGCGGCCCAGGGTGCGAAACTGTCCGATCGCCCAATCGACCTGCTGCTGGAGGACCCCGTCGGCCTTCTTCGCCAGCGGGGCGGTTTCCTTGTCGAGTTCCTGGCAGAGGCTGCCGACCGGACACCCGTGTCGCGCGAGTTCTTCGCGATGGGCCTCGACGAAATCGATGAACGCCGCGAGCCGGCGGCGCGGATCGGGCAGGGTCCGGTCCCATTCGTCGAACAGGTCGCGGAACTCGGCGGTGCGACCCTCGATCACCGCGGCGCCCAGGTCATCCTTTGTCTTAAAGTAGTAATAGATGTTCCCGAGCGGGATGCCCGAGGTCTTGGCGATGTCGGCCAGCGTGGTCGGCCGGAAGCCCTGGCGGTGGATCAGGGTCCGGGCGGCAGCCAGCAGGCGCTCACGCTTGTCACTGACACGGGGCATCGGCATAATTCAGTCATAAAACTAACTTAGACCATACGCCCATCCCCCCGGCTGTCAAGGGGGACGCTTCGCGACCGGCAAGGGAAAGCCGCCGCCGCCCCGGACCAAGTTCAGGGGCCGGCTCCGGGGGCATTGCCGCTCTTCCGTCACGGTCCGGAGCGGGATGCCCGGTGGTTTCGGTCAGGGCGTTATCGGTTCGTTGCCCAGGTTTCCGTCGGGCCATCGGCGACGCACGCCGGGTTCCCCGGGCGCTGTCGTGGAGGGGGCGGTCGTCCGTTCAGGCGCCGTTAAGTTGCGCGGGCGTAGGATCGAGGTCATGGAACGCCGGCCCCGCAGTCCGCGGAGGCTCCGCAGGAGCGGTGACGATGACGGGTCTCAACCGATGCACGAAGGAGGGCTCGATGAAAAAGCTGATGATTGCCGCGGTCGCCGGTCTGGCGCTGGCCTCCGCCTCCGGCCGGGCGCTCGCCGACGGTGATGACGCGGGGATCTTCGCGCTGGGGGTGGTGATCGGTAGCGTACTGGCCCCGCAGCCGGTGTATCGCTACTATGCTCCGCCCGCGACGGTCACTGTGGTGCCGGGCGGCTATTACACCTATCGCTACCGCCCCTATTTCTCGTATCGCTACCGCCCCTATTTCTACGGATACTCGCGGTGGCGCGCCCGCGAGTGGCGTGAGCATGCATGGCGGCGGCACGTATGGCGACGGCGTGCATGGAGACGGCACGAGCGGCGCGAACATGAGTGGCGCCGCCGCGAGCGGCGCGAGCACCGCCGGTGGCACTGAGGCGAGGACGGAATCCAGGCGCCGTCAGGCGACAGAAAATGCGGCTGTGCCGAATCGGTACCTCCGGCGCAGCCGCTGAGCGCCGGCGCAATCGCTGCGCAAGGTACGGGGTGCCGCGGTTAGGCGGGGTTCTCGCCTGCGTTTCCGTCGGTCTGCGGCTCGCCGGGGGCGATGGCCACGAGGACGCTGCACGGCGCCTGTTCCAACAGCGAGGCGCTGACCGAGGCGCCCTGCCACCATCGCGCCAGGCGGCTGCGATTGCGATGTCCGACCACGACGAGGTCGGCGCCGATCTCGCGCGCGACGTCGGCGATACGCTCGGACGGCTGTCCCTGCACCATGCGGCCCTCGACGGCGAGTCCGCGGTTGCGCAGCCGTTCGACGCCTTGCTCGAGGACCTCCCGATAGCGGGCGATGTCGCGGTCGACCGCGTGTCCGGCGTCGAAGCCTTCGCCGAGCGCGATCTCCGGTGCCAGGTCGAGTACCGCCAGCAGGCAGGTCTTGGCACGGCATGCCGCGGCCACCTCGGCGCCCTCGCGCAGCGCCAAGCGGCCCTCACGGGACCCGTCATAGGCCAGTAGAATCATGCGGTACATCGTCGCAGGACCTCAGGAATGCGGTGGGGTGCCCGCGAAGTGGATTCTACGCCGGGCGCGGTACTCCCACTACGCCCGATAATCATGGCGCGACTGCGGCGGCGGGAAATCGCTCTATCTCCATCGGTGCCAGCCGGGTAAGCCCGGCCCACAAGACGTGCAGAGGAGCCCCCGTAGGGCGGGCCTCGGCCCGCCAACAACGTTGCGGGAACCCGCCGCGATCGCTCACGGGTCCCGCGACATCGGCCGGGCGAGCCCGGCCCTACTCGGTGGTCGGTGCCGGTGCCGCACCTGTGCCGCTCCGGGCTCCAATCCGGGATCCGCGCAGCAGCAGGATCATCGGCACCATGGCCACGAAGCTCCACGCAATCAAGGTGAAGGCGTCGGCGAACGCGACCATCCGGGCTTGGCGCCCGAGTTCCAGGCCGAGCACCGCGGCGGCGCGCGGGTCGGTCGGGGTCAGGTGCAGGCGGTCCAGGTACAGGTACAGGGACGGGTTGAACGGTTGGATGTGTCCACCCAACTGGTTCCAGACCACCCGGGCCTGACGGGTCATCACCGTAGTGACGATGGAGATCCCGATCGAGGAACCGATGGTGCGCAGGAGACTGTACATGCCGGCGGCCTCCGCGGACTGCTCCGGGCGCAGGGTCGTGAACGCCACCGCCGCCAACGGCACGAAGATCATCCCCATTCCGAGCCCCTGCACCACGATCGGCCAGATGACCCAGAACGGGCTGATGTAGAGGTTGTAGTGCGTCGTTGCGAAGGTGCCGATGATGCTCAAGAGGATCCCGGCGGTGATGAGCGGGCGCGCTCCGACCCGGTTGATCAGACTGCCCACCAGAAACATGCTGAGCATGCTCGCGATACCCCGCGGGGCCATTACCAGTCCCGTGGTGAAGGTGGGGTAGCCGAGCAGCGATTCGAGCATCATGGGTTGCAGCACCAGCGTTCCGTAGAGTCCCAGCCCGAATACCGCCAGGAGCAGGCTCGAGGTCGAGAAGTTGCGATCCCGGAAGATGCGCAGGTCGAACAACGACCTTTCCCGGTGGACCAGTCCGTGCCAGACGAAGCCGAGGAACCCGATCACGCTGAGCAGCGCGGCGATCTGGATCGTGTGCGAATCGAACCAGTCGTCCTGGTTGCCGCGATCGAGTACGAACTGCAGTCCGCCGATCCCGAACGAGAGCAGTGCCAGGCCGAACCAGTCCATGGTCCGCGGTCGCCGCTTGGTGTCGGGCACGGCGTGCCAGATGGCCAGCATCGCAAAGATCCCGACCGGGACGTTGATATAGAACGTCCAGCGCCAGCTTAGGACCTGGGTCAGGTAACCGCCGAGCGTCGGCCCGAGGATCGGGCCGATCATCACGCCGATGCCCCAGATCGCCATGGCCTTGCCGCGTTCCTCGGGCGGGTAGGTGTTGACCAGAATGGACTGGGAGAGCGGCACCAGCGAGGCGCCGAACACGCCCTGCAGCAGGCGGAACACGACGATCTCGGTGAGACTGGTGGACAGCCCGCTGAGCGCGGAGGCGATCACGAAGCCGAGGACGCTCAGCAGCAGGTAGCGCTTCTGGCCCAGGCGGTCGGTGAAATAGCCGGTGAGCGGCATGAAGATGCCGGAGGCCACCAGGTAGCTGGTGAGCACCCAGGTGATCTGGTCGGGTGAGGCGGAGAGCTGGCCCTCCATGTGGGGCAGCGCCACGTTGACGATCGTGGTGTCGAGTACCTGCATCACCGTGGCGGACATGACCGCCACGGTGATCAGCGCCCGCTCCGACCCTGCTCTGGTCATCATGCGTCACCGGCTTGAGGGGGTGCCGGTCCCGATTCAGCGCACACCGGGCTGCGGCGGGTCGGAGACGGTGGTATCGATGGTGACTTCGGCGCTGGTGCCGACCCGCAGGGGGAGGCGCGGGTCGGGGTCGGTGATGCGCACACGCACCGGGACGCGTTGGGTGACCTTGACCCAGTTGCCGGTGGCGTTCTGGGGCGGCAGCAGCGAGAACGCCACGCCGCTCGCGCCCCCGATGTGTTCCACGCGCCCGTGGAAGGGGTGCCCCGGGTACATGTCTACGTGCACCGTCGCCGGCTGTCCCGCCCGGATCCGTTCGAGCTTGGTCTCCTTGTAGTTCGCGTTGACCCACCATTCCTGATTACAGATCAGCGCGAAGAGCGGCACGCCGGGTGAGACGACGTCGCCCGGGCGTAGCGAGAGCGCCGCGATCTTGCCGGTGCAGGGGGCCGTCACGCGCGCATACCCCAGTTCGACCCGGGCCTGTGCAAGCGCCGCGGCGGCCGCGCGCAGGCGTGCATTGCGCGCCCCGCCCGCACCCAGGGTCGCACGTGCCTGGTGCATTCGCGACCCGGCGAGGGAAAGCTGTGCCCGTGAGCCGCGTACGGCGGCATCGGCGTCCTCGACTTCCTGGATCGAGGCGTAACGGCGCTTGAGCAGGCTGCGCAGCCTGCGCGCGCGCTCGCGGAGGTTGGCGAGCAGTACCTTTCGCTCGCGCACCGCGGCCCCGGCGGCGCGCACCGCGGCCGCCTGCGCCTGCAGGGTCTCGCGCACGATGCCGAGTTCCGCACGGGCATGGTCCACCGCGAGTTCGAACGGACGCGGGTCGAGCGAGAACAGCGGCGCGTCGTCGGCGACGTCCTGCTGGTCGTGCACGAACACCCGGTCCACACGACCGGAGACCTGTGCGGCGACGCGCACGACGTGGGCGTCGACGAACGCGTCGTCCGTGCTCGGATAGTGCCGGGCGTGTTCCCAGTAGAGATAGCCCCCGGTCGCGACGGCGAGGCCCGCCACTGCGACGAGGGTCCATGTCATCACGCGCACCGAACCACCTCCTGGATATCCCGGGGTTGCAGCCTCGCGCGGGCCGCTCAGACGCCTTCGATCCGTTCCTTGATGTGCAGCAGCACCCGCGTGCAACGTTCCAGGTCGCGCGCCGGGATCCCCGCCAGCAGTTCGCGGCGCAGCTCGGCGGCCACCGCCTCGATACGCGGCAGCACCGAGCGCGCGCGCTCGGTCAGATACACATTCTTGCTGCGCCGGTCGTGCTCCGATTCGCGGCGCACGATCCAGCCGTCGCGGGCCATGCGGTCGAGCAGGCCGACCAGCGTCGCCCCTTCGATCCCGACGCGCCCGGCCAGTTTCTTCTGGACCATGCCATCGCCGTCGCGTGCCAGCTTCAGCAGCACCAGCCACCGCGCCTGGCTCAGGCCGAGGGGCTTCAGGCGCTGGTCCAGGCGCTGACGCCAGGCGCGCGCCGTCTCGCAGAGCAGCGCCCCGAAGTTCTCCGGCACACGGGCACCGGCCATGAAAGCCCCCAAAACGATAAGGTAACGAATCGTTAGTCTACGAACGAATAGTACACAAATCAAGTTCCGGCGGTGCCGGCGTGCGTCAATACATGCGATGACGAAACAGCCAGCCGGCGAGGGCCAGCGAGACGACACCGATCAGCGCCATGGGCCAGAGCTGGGCGAACAGCAGGGAGAACGGGGTCTCCTCCAGGAACACCCCCCGCAGTACGATCATCAGGTAGCGCATCGGATTGAGGAGGGTGAGCTTCTGTACGATCTCCGGCATGTTGGCGATGGGCGTGGCGAAGCCCGAGAGGATAATGGCCGGGACCAGGAACAGAAACGCCCCCACCATGCCCTGCTGCTGGGTGGCGGACAGGGAGGAGATCATCAGGCCCACACCGATGGCCGATAGCAGGAACACGGAGACGCCCGTATAGAGGGTCGCCAGGCTGCCGAGCAACGGCACCCGGAACCAGAGCACGGCCAGTGCGATGATGAACGTGGCCTCGGCGAGACCGATCAGCAACCCCGGCAGCGCCTTGCCGAGGAGGATCTCGACCGGGCGCAGCGGTGTCACCAACAGTTGGTCGAAGGTGCCCTGTTCCCGTTCCCGGGCGACCGACATCACGGTGACCATCATGGTCACCACCAGGGTCAGCAGCCCCACGATCCCGGGCACGATGAACCAGCGGCTCTCGAGGTTGGGATTGAACCAGGCGCGCACGGCGAGGTGCGCGGGCGGCGCGGCCAGGCCGTGCCCGGCGGCCCAGTGTTCATTGAAACGGATGACGATGCTGCGCACGTAATTGAGGGCGATGAGCGCGGTGTTGGAGTTGCGCCCGTCGAGGAGCACCTGCAGGTCGGCGGGACGCCCGGCCTGCAGGTCGCGGCTGAAGCGCGGCCCGATATGGACCACGAGCAATGCGCGCCGGTCGTCCAGGGTCGGTGCGATCTGTCCGGCGCGGGTGATCCGGGCGACCTCGCGGAAGTTGGGCGAGCCGCGGAAATCGGCCACCAGTTCGCGCGCCGCCGGCCCCGGGTCCTCGTTGTAGACCGCGAACGGGACGTGGTTGAGGTTGAAGCTGGCGGCATAGCCGAATACCAGGAGCTGAATGATGGGCGGGCCGATCAGTACGAGGCGACTCTGCTTGTCCTTGAGCAGGGTCAGGAACTCCTTCTTGACCAGGGCGATGATCCGCTGCCACATGGGATGTCCTCTGCGCGGTGCGCTTACTCCAGCCGTTTGCGGGCGTGGTGCCGTGCCAACCCGAGGAAGATGGCCGCGATTGCGATGAGCGCCAGCGCATTGGGCACGATGATGTGCCACAGGTCGCCGGCCAGGAACACGGTCTGCAGGATGAAGACGAAGTAACGGGCCGCCACGAGGTAGGTGATCCCCTGCACCGCCTGCGGCATGCTGCCGATGTCGAACACGAAACCCGAGAGCACGAAGGCCGGGAGGAAGGTGGCGATGATCGCCGTCTGTCCGGCCACGAACTGGTTCTTGGCGATGATCGAGATCAACAGCCCCATGCCGAGCGCGGCGAGCAGGAACAGCGCCGCGCAGAGGAACAGCACCGCAAGCGAGCCGCGCAACGGAACGTGGAACAACCATACCGCCATGGCCACCGACAACGCCATGCCGCCCATGCCGAGAATGAGATAGGGGATGAGCTTGCCGAGCAGCACCTCGCGCATCGCCACCGGCGTGACCATGAGCGCCTCCATGGTGCCGCGTTCCCACTCCCGTGCCATCACCAGCGCGGTGAGCAGCGCGCCGATCAGGGTCATGATCACCGCGATCAGCCCCGGCACGAGGTAGTTGCGGCTGCGAAGCTCGCTGTTGAACCACACGCGCGGGTCGAGCCGGACCGGGATGCGCAATGCGACGCCCCGGGCGCGCGCCCGCTGGCCCAGCCAGCCGATCCATACCCCCTCCACGTAGCCCTGGATCAGCCGGGCGCTGTTGGCGTCGACGCCGTTGACGATCAACTGGATCGGCGCACCGTGCGGTCCGCGCAGGCGCCGCGCGAAATTTGCGCGCAGGCGTATGATCGCCTGCACCCGGCCCTGCATGAGCGCCTCGGTGGCCCTCGCCATGTCGGGCAGGGACAGCGGGGCGAAATAGCGCGAGTGATAGAACGCGCCGGTGAAGCTCGCGGTGTCGGCGCTCGGTTGGGCCACCACCAGCGCCACGGGCACGTGCTTGGCGTCCAAGGACACGCCGTAACCGAAGATCAGCAGCAGCACCACCGGCAGTAGGAAGGCGATGGCGATACTGCTCGGGTCGCGCAGGATCTGAAGAAACTCCTTGCGCACGAGTCCCTCGAGACGCATGGCGGCGCCGCCGCGTCGCATGGGCGCCGGCGTGTTCACGCCGCCGCCCCCCGCTCCCGCTCGTGTTCCTCGATCAGTGCGATGAAGGCGTCCTCCATGCTCGGGTGGGTATGCCCCGGAGTGCGTGCGCGCGCCTTGATCTCGCGCGGGGTGCCGAGGGCCAGGATCTCGCCGGCGGCGATGAGCATGAGCCGGTCGCAGTACTCGGCCTCCTCCATGGAGTGGGTGGTCACGAGCACCGTGACGCCCCGTTCGGCGAGCACGTTGATGCGCCGCCAGAAGCCGCGCCGCGCGACGGGGTCGATTCCGGAGGTGGGTTCGTCGAGGAACAGGATCCGCGGCTCGTGCATGAGCGCACAGGCGAGCGACAGGCGTTGCTTGAACCCCAGCGGCAGCTCGCCGCTGACGGCCTCGCGCACCGGTGCGAGATCGAACCCGGAGAGCGCCCAGGCGATACGCTCGCGCCGGCGTCGCCCACCGAGGCCGTAGGCGCCCGCGAAGAACTCGAGATTCTCGCGCACGCTCAGGTTTCCGTAGAGCGAGAACTTCTGCGACATGTAACCGATGCGCGCGCGTACATCGGCGGCGGCGGTGCGCAGATCGGCGCCGGCCACGCGCAGCTCGCCGCCGCTCGGTGGCAGCAGGCCGCAGAGCATGCGGAAGGTGGTCGATTTTCCGGCGCCGTTGGCCCCGAGCAGACCGAAGACCTCGCCGCGCCGTACCTCGAAGGTGAGGTTGCGCACCGCATAGAAGTCCCCGAAGCGGCGCTGCAGGCCGCGCACCTCGATCACCGTGTCATGCTCGGCGCCGGCGTCGGGGGGCGCGTCGGCCGGGGCCGGCGCCGCGACGGCGCCCGCGCCTTCGGCGTCCGCGCCGTCGCGCAAGGTGGCGATAAAGCTGTCCTCGAAGCGCGGCGCGATCGGCTCGATGGAGACGCCCCGGACGCCCGGCAGCAGCCGTTGCAGGTCGGGCGTGATGTGCGCGGCCATCACCAAGCGGATGTGTTCGCCCTGAATGACCGCATCGACCACGTCCGGGGCGTCGGCGAGCCGCTCGTG
This sequence comes from bacterium BMS3Bbin13, assembly GCA_002897735.1. Taxonomy (GTDB): domain Bacteria; phylum Pseudomonadota; class Gammaproteobacteria; order 21-64-14; family 21-64-14; genus BMS3Abin12. Next base: position 83,518 of record BDTW01000042.1, read on the forward strand.
GACGGTGCGTTTCTTCAGCGATTCCGGAACGCTCACCGCGTAGGTGCGCCCGGCCAGCGGCGTCGTGAACCGCTGCGGGGGGCCGCGGCCGAGCACCTCCCCCTCGTGGATCAGGATCACCTCGTCGCAGCGCTCGGCCTCGTCCAGATAGGCGGTGCTCAGGAGCACGCTCATTCCCTGCTCGCGTACCAGCCGGTAGACGATGCTCCACAGTTCGCGACGCGAGAGCGGGTCCACGCCGACCGTGGGCTCGTCGAGCAGCAACAGTCGCGGCGGGCGTATCAGCGTGCAGGCGAGACCGAGTTTCTGCTTCATGCCCCCCGAGAGATGGCCGGCGAGCCGGGTGGTGAACGGCTCGAGCCCCGTCATGCGCGTGAGTTCCTCGTAGCGTGCCGCGCGCTCGCCCTTGGGCACCCCCTGCAGCCGCGCGTAGAGATCGAGATTCTCCTGCACGGTGAGGTCCTCGTAGAGGCCGAATCGCTGCGGCATGTAGCCCAGCGCCGACTGCACCGCGAGCGAGTCGTGCGTGGCGTCCAGGCCGAGCACCGTGACCGCGCCGGCATCGGGCACCAGCAGGCCCGCGGTGGTGCGCATGAGGGTGGTCTTGCCGGCCCCGTCCGGTCCGACCAGACCCGTGACCTGTCCGCTGCGTACCTCGAGGTTCACACCGCGCAACGCCTGTACGGTGCGCCCGCCGGTGCGGAAGGTCTTGTCCACGTCGCGGAAGGTGAGCACGATGTCGGACCCGGCGATCGGCCCCGACGCGGGTGCCGGGGTCCCGGTCACGGACCCGTGCAGCCCGCCGGGCGTCCGGCGGCGCCCGGCGGCGCATTCAGGGGGATCTCGACCGTGGCCGGCATGCCCAGGCGCAGCTCGCCTTGCGGATTGCAGGCGTAGACGCGCACTTGGTAGACGAGGTGCGTGCGCACCTGCGGGGTCTCCACGGGCTTGGGGGTGAACTCCGCGGTCGGCGAGATGAAGCCGACCCAGCCGGCGTAGCGCTTACCGGGGTAGCTGTCGGTGGTGATCCACGCGCGCATGCCTTCGCGGATCCGTCCGAGATCGGGTTCCGGGACATAGGTGCGTACCCACATCGGATTGGTGAGTGCCAGGGTGTAGACCGGTCGCTGTGGTGAGGCCATGTCGCCCGGTTCGAGGAGGCGGTCCTGGATGATCCCGTCGGCGGGGGCCTCGAGCCGCGCGTCGGCGAGCCGGCGTCCGGCGAGTGTGAGTACCGCCTCGTCCGCCTGCAGCGTCGCCTTCGCGGCGGCGATGTCCTCCTTGCGCGGGCCGGCGAGCACCAGCTTCAGGGTCTCCCCGGCGGCCTCGAGCCGCGCGCGCGCCGCCACGGCGATCGCCGTGGCGGCATCGTCGGCGGCCTGCGGTACGAGTTTGCGGCGCGCGAGATCGCGCTGGCGCCGCTCGTTGAGCGTCGCGTTGTGGGCCTCGGCCTTGGCGGCGGCCACGTCGGCGCGCACCTTGCGGATCTCCTCCGGGCGGCTGCCGGCCAGCAGTCGCGCCACCACTTGGCGTTGCGCCGCCACCCGGGCGCGCGCCTCGTCCGCCGCCGCCTTGAGTCGCCGGGTATCGAGACGTGCCAGCAACTGGCCGGTCCGGACGCGGTCGCCCTCGCGCGCCTCCATGGCGACGATGCGTCCGCTGTCGTTGAAGGCGACTTCCACCTGACGGATGTCCACGTTCCCGTACAGGATCAGCCGGTCGGCGGACGCGCCGCCGTGATCCGTGCGCCACCACCAGGCCCCGCCGCCCACGGTGGCGAGCACGAGCAGGATGGGCAGCAGGATACGGGCCTTGGGTTTCACGGTGCGGTTTCCTCTTGGGTGACGATGAACGCGCCGAGCGGGGCCGGGGCGCCGGCCCCCGAATAGAAGAGCCGGACGGTATGGTCCACGAGCCGTGCGACCCGCGCCGGTTCCGCCGGCACGTCGAACACCCGGCGTGCGACGGGCAGGGCGAGGAACGGGTGCAGGGCGAGACTCATCAGCGAGAGCGCCGCGAGTTCCGGGTCGAGGTCGGCGCGCAGCCGCCCCGCGGACACCTCGCGTGCGATCAGCTCGGCCAGCCCCGAACCGCCGGGGACGGCGTAGGTGCGCACGAATTCCTCGCGGTACTCCCCGTCGGGGGCGAGTACGTCGCGGGTGAGGAGGGCGGCCAGCCAGGGCGCGGCGGCGAGCGTACCCATGAGGCTCGCGACGAAGGCGCGGATCGGATCGCGCTCGGTGGAACCGGCAAAGAGGAGCCGGCGTAACCGAGTCAGTACCGGCGCGGCGGTCTCTTCGAAGATGTGCCGGTAGAGACCGCGCTTGTCCCCGAAATAGTAGTGGACCATTGCCGGGTTGACGCCCGCCTCGCGCGCGATGCGGCGCAACGACGCGCCGGCGTAGCCGTGTGCGGCGAACAGGCGTCGCCCACTGTCGAGCAGCGCCTCGCGCACCGCGGCCTCGCCGTGGCCCGATCGTCCCGTGACCGATCTCGCCTCGTGGCTCACGTCCCTTCCCAACGGATCCAATGGGATCTTCCCGCCGGACGCGTGCCCGACAGTCCCATTAAACACTCGTTTAACGATCGGTCAAGGGGACGGCGTCAGGCACCGATGGGATCGAGCGGTCGGCCGGTGCCGGTGCGTCAGCCGGCCGGGGCGCAGCGCCCGTCCCGGAAGGGCCCGATGGTCTTCATCATCCGGCTCACGGCGCCTTTCGGGAGGCCCTGCAGGAGCACCGGTTTTCCCCGGCGATTGCAGTAGAGCAGGGTGGGGGTGGCGACCTGACCGGCCTTCGCCAGCAGCTTGGTATTGGCCTTCACCTTGGCCCGGACGGCCGCGGACGGATTCGCCACGGGGGTGACGCCGCCCTCTTCCCGGGCGACATCGAAGCCCTTCTCATTCTTCGCCAGCGCGGCCGCCGGGTCCTTGGCGGTCAGCAGGGCCGCGGATTTTCCGGTGCTGCTGGGCTTGAGGAAGGCCACCGGGATGAAGCGCACCCGTACGCGGCCCGCCTTCACCAGGGGCATGACCTCGGCGTAGAACTTGTGGCAGTAGATGCAGTTCGGATCGATGAAGGCGGTGAGCAGCGGTCCTTTCCGGCCCACGGTAAAACCGGCGGCCCGCACGCTGCCGAGCGCGAACTTCGCGGCCGGCATCGGCTTGGAGATCAGCCCCAGGCGCTCCATCGCCGCACGCGTCTCGCTGGCGCCGCCGGGACCGATCAGGTTGCCGAGCAGCAGGTACTGATCGTCGCCCGTGAGCCAGCCGACCATCTTGCGGCCCCGGATCTCGAGCAGCACGCCGGTCAGTCCCGCAGGGCCCGGGAAGAGCTTCTCGACCCGGGCACGCCCGTGGCTGATGCGGGCGATGTGTTCGCTGGCCTGTTTCAGGGTCGGCGCGGCGCCTGCCGGGGTGGACCACAGGACTCCGGTCAGGACCAGCGACGAAAGGAGTACGGAGAGCGCAGCGGTGCGTGTGCGTGGCATCGGAGGTTCCTTGTGCCTGCGTGGGTCGGGCCGCCGCAGTCCGCGGAACCGCTCCCCGATGGCGGGTCGGTCCCGATGCGGGCGAGTCGCGAACCATTGTACCCAGGATGGTGCGGCCCGGACTACCGTCCTGTGAATACCCCTGCGCGGCTCCGGGGAAAGGGGGATCCTCGATGATGCGTCGATCCTCTTCGTCGACGATCTTTGAATAGTCCGTGCGTGCCGGATTGACAGCCGCCCCTTAAGGAGTAAACAATATACAACTTATACGGCTTCCGCGCGGAAGGGCGCATGCCCCGGCGCCGCCGGTCCCTCGTGAGGGCGGCGCCCGCGCCGGATGAAGACAATCGAAACGGAGGGTTCCCGATGGCAGGACCGGTCTTCAACTTGGTGAATCAGGCGCCCCACGTGTTCGATGCACGCGGCGTCGCCAAGCGGTTTCGCCATGCGGCGATTTTCGGTGCTCTCGATGCCCTGCGCCCCGGGGAGACGATGCGCTTCCTGAACGACCACGATCCCCTCCCGCTGCTGGAGCAGATGAGGACCCGTTACGGGGACACCGTACACATGGCCTATGTAGAGCGCGGGTCCGGGCGCGTGGTCATCGATTTCGCGAGGCGCTGAGGTGTCTCTCCTGCGCGAGGCGCCGGGCTTCGACGACCCCGTGGGCCTGCTCGCGGCCTGCCATGGACGGATCGAGGATCAGTGCGCGATGCTGGTTCGGCTGCCGGCGCATCTGCAGGCGAACGGCCCGGACGAGGCGGCGCGGCGCGCGGGCGAGCGAGCGCTGCGCTACTTTGAGACCGCCGGGCGCCATCATCACACCGACGAGGACGAAGACCTGTTCCCGTTGCTGCTGCGCCGTGCCGGGATCGCGGGCGAATCCGCGCTGGCGCGGCTGATCGGCGAGTTGGGTGTCCAGCACCTCGAGCTCGAACGGCTCTGGTTGGGGTTGCGGCCGTTGCTGGAGCGTATCCGCGAGGGGGACGTCGTGGCCCCGGACGACCTGCCGGTGGAGGCGTTCGCTCATGTCTATCGTCGCCACATGTCCCGGGAGGACGAGCAGGTGCTGCCCTATGCGCGGCGGGTGTTGTCCGAGGACGAGCGGCGGGTCCTCGGCGAGTGCATGGCGCGGCGTCGGGAGGCGGTGCCGGGCGGCGCACCCCGGTCGCCCCGCGGATGACCGTCAGGGATCGGCGCGCGTCCGGTCCGCGGGGTGCAGTCGTTGCGAAACGGCGGGATTGACCAGATCGGCGAGGGTATATCGGTCGAGTGCTGTAAGAAACGCCGCGCGTGCGTCGGCGACCGCCCCCTTCAGCGCGCAGCACGGGTCGAGGAGGCAGTTCGCGGGGTGGTCCTCGCCCATGCATTCCACCACCGCCAGGGATCCCTCCATCCGGCGCACCACCTCGCCGAGGTTGATCTGTGCGGCCGGGCGGGCGAGTTGCAGGCCGCCGCCCTTGCCGCGTCGGGTGATGAGGTATCCGGTGTGTGCCAGCCCATGGACCACCTTGAGCAGGTGGTTGCGGGAGATCCGGTAGCGCTCGGCGATCTCGGAGATGGTGCCGGTCCTCCCCGGTCGGCCGCCCAGGTACATGAGTACCCGCAGAGCGTAGTCGGTGTAACGGGTCAGACGCATCGGCGTCGGTGCGGTCCATTGTCCGGGGTCGCCGCGCGGCGACCCGCCGGAAGCATGCAGATTGTGGTATCCAGTATACAGGTTCATGTGGAACCGTCGCTACGGGGCCGCCGCTCCCGCCGGGAACCCTACACAGGGGACGCGGTCTCACTTTTCGTTCCACCGGATCGACCGGAATCAGCCACGAACCAAACCGAGATCGAGGAGAGCCCCATGGATTATGCAAGCGCGGAGAATCAGATCGCACAGGTGGAGCAACAGGGCCGGACGACGCTGCAGAAAATGCAGACGCTGGCCCAGAAACTGCGCTCCTCCGCCACCGATGAGACCACCGGCCGCGAGCGGGCCATGGACCTGCGCGAAGTTGCGCTGTCCGTTCAGCAGCAGAACCAGTCCGTGGTGGCGCTGGTCGATCAGATGGCCGAGTACATCAAGACCCTGGAGGGGCAACTGCAATCGCACCCCAACCCCACGATGCAGCCGCGCGGCTGGGGCAACCGGGCCCCGATGTCGGGCGGCGGTTTCTGGGGCAGCATCACCAGCGGCTTGGGTATGGGCGCCGGATTCGCGGTGGCCGACGACGTGGTCGGCGGCCTGTTCAATATGTTCTGAACGCTGAACTTGACATCCTCCCCGGCATGAATGCCGGAGATTCCTACGGCGCTCAGGCGCGGCATTGAGCCGCTCCCGAGTCGCTTCGGCGGGTTCCTGCTTCATCGGGGCAGGTTGCGGCGCGCAGCGCCCAACACTTACGGCCTCTCCACAGGCTTCACTTCCCGCCTGCCCGGCGGTAGGTCTTGCAACATCCACATTATAGGACGGCTGCGCCGTCCGCGCTATCCTTCCCCGCCCTGAACGGCGGGGCTTGCCGCGCACCGGGTCAGGTCCCGGGTCCCGGCGCCTTCCGGCGGAATTAGCCCAGCAGCACCCAACCGAGCGCGCCGAGACCCGCCGCCACGCAGTAGAAGGCGAACGGGCGCAGCGCCTGGAATTCATGGCGGTTGAAGTAGCGCATGAGGATCCAGGCGCTCGCATAGGCAAACACGCCCGCCACCAGTCCGGCGAGGAACACCAGCCCCACGCTCATATGCGCGTGGGCGGCGAAGAGCTTCGGTACCTCGAGGAGCCCGGCGGCGCCGATGATCGGCGTGGCCATCAGGAACGAGAAACGCGCCGCGTCCGCGTAGTCGAGCCCGGTCCCGAGCCCGGCCACCAGCGTCACGCCGGAGCGCGACATTCCGGGGATCAGCGCCAACGCCTGGGCGAAGCCGATGAGCAGCGCCTTGCCCCAGGAGAGGGTGTCCGGTCGGCGGTCCGCGCAGCGGTGTTTGAGCCGGTCCCCCGCCAGCAGCACCACACCGTTGAGTGCCAGGAACGCGGCTACCACGCCGGCATCCGAGAACAGCAGGCGCAGGTGCTTTTCGAACGCCAGGCCCAGCAGTCCGGCGGGCACCGTCGCCACGACCAGCAGCCAGAACAGCCGCGCCTCGGGATTGTCCGCACGCCCGCGCGCGCGCGCCACGCCGGAGAACAGTGCCATCCAGTCGCGTCGAAAGAACAGGAACAGGGCGCCGGCGGTGCCCAGGTGCAGGACGACGAGGAACGGGAGGAAGTCCGGATTGTATCGGTTCAGGTTCCAGTGCAGCAGGGTGGTGAGTAGCACGCCGTGCCCCAGACTGCTGATGGGAAACAGTTCCGTAATGCCCTGCATTACGGCGAAGAGCAGGATATGCGCGGTGTCGATCAAGGGGGTGGTGTCCCGGCGGCGCAAGGAAGGTTTGCCGGTCGGGGCGGATGGCCGCGGCCGCTCCGGCCCTGCGCCGCGGGCGTGTCGGCGACGCGCAACGATGGTACCCTAAGCGCGCTCGCAGATGAACCGCACTCGCAGATGAACCGCGTCGGTAAGGGAGGGTAGATGCAGCTCAAAGAGCGTGTGCGTAACATCCTCCTCAAGCCGAAGCACGAATGGGAGGTCATCGCCGGCGAGGACACCACTATCGGCGCGCTGTACCGCGGGTACATCGTCCCGCTCGCGGCCATCGGGCCGGTGGCCCTGTTGATACGCTTCTCACTCATGGGCGGGGGGATGCCGGGCGGCGGACACCCCCAACCCTCACCCCTGCCCGGTCCGGGCCAGGCGGTACTCGCATTCGCCCTCAACATGGCGGCGGTGTTCGTGGTGGCTCTGTTGGTGGATGTGCTGGCGCCGATTTTCGGCGGGCGCAAAAACCCGGTCCAGGCACTGAAGGTCGCCGCCTATGCCAGTACCCCGGGCTGGATCGCCAGCGTGTTCGTGCTGGTCCCGATCCTGACCGTCCTGGCGCTGGCGGCGGGGGTGTACGGACTGTATCTCCTCTATCTCGGTCTGCCGCCCGTAATGGGGGCGCCGCGCGAGCGCGCGCTGGGCTATACCATCGTGGTGGTGATCGCCGTGGTGCTGGTCTATATCGCGATGGGTCTCATCGCCGGGATGGTCATGTCGCCGATGATGCCGTCGGGGCCCGGGCATTGAGGACACCGCGGCGGGGCGCCCGTCACGGTACGCGGATACCGATCCGTCGCAGGGCGGTGTCCATCTGATCGGCCCAGCCGCGGTTGGCGCTCGGGCTGGCCGGGCTTGGATGGGGAACCCAGCCGGTGGCGACGCCGCTGCCGGCGAGCACCTCTGCGATGCGGGTTTGGGCGAAGCGGCCCACGCCCAGCACATGGCGCGGCGCCAGGGTGCGGACCGAGCGGGCGAGCGCCCGGTCGCAGGCCGCGAACAGCCCGGCGCGCTCCACGGCCGGCAGCCGGTCCGGCGTGCGGTTGCGCCCGGTGCTCTCCATGAAGCACAGCGGGCAGTAGTTGATCACCAGAAAGCGGGCGAAGAAACGTCGCGGCGTGCCGAACCGTTCGCGCGCCCATCCCCACAGGCGCCCTCCGCTGACCTCGCGGCGCCGGCAGGCGAAGCCGAGCACCGGTCGCTTGGGGTGCTCCCGGCGCGGTCGCGCGACCGGGGCCTCGATGCCCAGCCAGTCGCGCACCATCTCCACGTCGCCGAACGGCACGCCGGTCTGGGCCATGCCCCATGGGCCGGGGTTCATGCCCACCAGGATCACCTCGCGGGTGCCGGTACCGTAGCGGCGCAGGTAGTCGCGGTGCGGCGCCCAGGCGTATTCGAGGGGGTTGTACACGTGGGTGACCGGTGCCGCGAAGCGCAGCCCCGCCACCTCGGCGCCGAGCCGGCGCGCGGTCGTCACCAAGTCCAATCGCCCGCCCTCCCTGCGCCCGGACCGGCGGCGGCAGGTGCCGCGCCGCAGTCCTGTGTCGCCCGCCGCACCGCGGCACGGGGGGATGGCTCGCGCCGGTTTCCGAACACCCGCGGGGTCTCCCATCCATCTCCTCGCCCCCGCTTTCGCGCGAGAGGGCAACGGCCTTTCAAATCAAACGATATGAGATCCATGGAGTGATCCGGATTCAATGGCCGGGGGTGAGGGGGGGCATAGCGGACTTCGACGCCACTGTAGGTGATTCGATGGGGGCGTGGCAATCGCCCCGACTCCGAGCGTGCGCGAGGTGCCGACGGTGCGTTATTGTAATACAGTCGTGGGACTGGGATGCGGCCGTGCCGCTCGGTGTGGAGGGGGCTATGGGTACCGAGCCGGATTGGGAACACGCGGCGTTGCTGGTGGTGGACGTGCAGCCGGACTTCATGCCCGGCGGTGCGCTGCCGGTGTCCGAAGGCGACCGGATCCTCGCGCCGCTGCGCCGGCTGCTCGAATCCGGTCGTTTCCGGCACCGGGTCGCGACCCAGGACTGGCATCCGCCCGGGCACATCTCCTTCGCCAGCCGTCATTCGGGGCGCGCGCCGTTCGACACCCTCGGACTCTACGGTCATCCGCAGATGCTGTGGCCGGATCACTGCATACGAGGCACGGCCGGCGCGGCGTTGCACCCGGCCCTGCCCTGGGAGCGCGTCGACCTGATCCTGCGCAAGGGGACCGATCCGCAGGTCGACTCCTACAGCGGATTTCGCAACAACTGGGATCCGCGCGGCGAGCGCCCGCCCACGGGGCTGGCCGGCTACCTGCGCGAACGCGGCGTGCGCGAGGTCTATCTGTGCGGGCTGGCGCGCGAGGTATGCGTGAAGTGGACCGCGGAGGATGCCGTGGAGGCCGGCTTCCGGACCCGCCTGCTGTGGGACCTGACCCGCGCGGTCGACCCCGGGGCCGACGAGGCGTTGCGCGCCGATCTGACACGCCGCGGCGTCGAGATCATCACCTCGGATCGGCTGCCGGGATGAGCGGCGGGGGACTCGATGACGGGCGCACCGGGGCGGATGACGCGGGCGGCCCGGACGAGGCCGCAGCGCCGTACGCGCGCCTCGGTCCGGAGACGGTACTGGCCGCGGTCGAGAGCGCGGGCTACTCCTGCGACGGGCACCTGCTCGCGCTCAACAGCTACGAGAACCGGGTCTACCAGGTCGGCATCGAGGATGCGCCGCCGCTGGTCGTGAAATTCTACCGCCCGGGGCGCTGGAGCGACGCGCAGATCCTGGAGGAGCACCACTACACTCTGGAGTTGGCCGAGCGGGAGATCCCGGTGGTGGCGCCGCTCGTCGACGGCGAAGGTCGTACCTTGCTGTGCCATGGTCCGTTTCGCTTCGCACTCTATCCGCGTCGCGGCGGGCGCGCTCCGGACCTGGAAGACCCCGGGCAGCTCGAGCAGTGCGGGCGGTTTCTGGGACGTATCCATGCCTACGGCGCAGTGCGCCCATTCGAGCACCGCCCGGAGTTGAGCGTCGAACAGTTCGGGGTCGAGTCCTATCGCTACCTGCTCGAACACGGCTTCATCCCGCGCGGCCTGGAGGCGGCCTACCGCACGCTCGCCGAAGACCTGATTGCGCGCGTGCGCGCCTGCTACGAGCGCGCCGGTACACCGGCGCGGCTGCGTCTGCACGGGGACTGCCACCCCGGCAATATCCTGTGGACCGACGAGGGTCCGCACATCGTCGACTTCGACGACGCGCGCACCGGTCCCGCCATACAGGATTTGTGGATGTTCCTGTCGGGCGATCGGGCCTTCATGACCGCCCGACTCGCGGACCTGCTGGAGGGTTACACGCAGTTCCAGTCCTTCGATCCCCGGGAACTGCATCTGATCGAGGCACTGCGCACGTTGCGCATGCTGCACTACGCGGCCTGGATCGCGCGACGCTGGGGCGATCCCGCCTTCCCGCGGGCGTTCCCGTGGTTCGCCGGCGGTCGCTACTGGGACGAGCACATCTTGTCGCTGCGCGAGCAGGCCGCGCTCATGGACGAGCCGCCGCTGGTCTGGTCATGACCGTGGTGCCGGACGCGCGCCCGGTGCGGTCGGTATAATCGCACCATGGAATTTTTCGCCGCCGTCGCGTGCCGTCCGGCCGCCGCGCGCCTGCATGCGCGGCTGACCGTGGCCGATTTGCCGTGCTGGTGCGCCTCCATCGAGCGGGTGCTGGCCGATCACGGTGCGGACGGCGAGATCTATACCGTGTGGGGGCGGTTCCGGGTGCACCGCGAGGAGATTCGCGACGGTGTGCGCTTCACGCTGCCCGGTTGTCCCAACGCGCTCGCGTGGACCGTGCGCCGTGACGAGTCCGCGGGGCTGTTGGTCCATTGCACCATCGATCGCCGCGACCCCGATCCGGATTTCGTCGCCTCGCTGCAACGATTCGTCGCCGACTGGGCGCACGGATTGGCACGGCTGGCGCAGGATCCGGGGGAGGGCGCACGGGCGTCATGATCGTGGATCCGGACTATACTTGGAGTTGAAAACTCCCGGGTGTGGCGCGGTGGTCATGGGCAAACCGACACGGTTGGTCACGGTGTTCGTCGACTATATCTGTCCGTTCTGCTATGTGGGCGTGGCCCGTCTGGACGCCTTGCGCGCCACCTATGATCTGCGGGTCAACTGGTGTTTCCTGGAGATCCGTCCGGGGAATTCCCCGGACACCGAGCCGGTGGAGACGCCGCCCTACGAGCCGGAGCGGCTCAGGCGCAAGATGGAACGTCTCGCGCGCATGGCCGAGGAGGAGGGTCTGCATTTCGCCGATCTCACGGTGTCGACCAACTCGCATCGGGCACTGCTGCTGGCGGAGGCGGCGAAAGAGGACGGGCGCGAGCCCTTCTATCGATTGCACCGGCGCATCTACCACGCCTATTTCGGCGAGGGCCGCAACATCGGCCGGGAGGCGGTGCTGTGTGAACTGGCGGCGGAGTGCGGGCTGGGTCCGCGCACCCCCGAACGCGCCTGGTCCGAACCGCGCTACGAGGAGCGCTTGGCGCGTAACCGCTTGCTGGCCATGCAACTCGATGTCACGGATACGCCGACCTACTTCTTCGGTGACACCCGGGTGGCCGGCGCGGTGCCGACCGGGCGGCTCGCGGAGGCCGCGCGCGTAGGCGATGTCCCGGTCCACTGACCGGGATGTTGGGAAGGCCCCGGACGGGAATGGCGCTTAGCCAAACCCCCGCCGTTCGAGGCGGACCGAATGGTGTCGATCGTCGTCGGCGGGGCGAGCCCCGCCCCACGGGATTTTTGGTTGGGGTGATTGGGTAGGGCCGGGCTCGCCCGGCCGACGTCGTTGGAATTCCCGCGGCGGCGTTGCGATTTCGGGTGTTGTCGGCGGGGCGAGCCCCGCCCTACGGGGAACCCGCTTCGGTCGTTCGAGCGACCGGCGTGCAGATTCGGCCGCCTCTGCGCGTTCAGTAGTGCGGCGGCGGCGTCTCCTCCGAGGCGGGTGCCACGGGGGACGGGGCGAGTTCGCGCACCTGTTCCATCAGTCGTTCCACGCGTTCCCGGAGCCGGTCGATCATCCGCTGCTGTTCCACCACGGCGCGGTCGAGCGTCTCGATGGCCGCCTCCTGATGTGTGAGGCGGATCTCCAGATCGGTCATACGCTGTTCCATGGTCCACCTCGCTCGTCGTGACCTCTCCGGCACCCGCCGTGCGGTCCGGTTCCGCCCATGGTAACGCAGCAGGGCGCTTGCGGGGCGACTCCGTATGGGCTTGTGATATTCTGAACGCGATGATAAGGGATGTGCGGTCATGCTGGATGAAGAAGTAGAGGCGACTAAGTGCAGGTTAGGTGAACTGCGCGTGGAGCACCGTGACCTGGACGACGCCATCGCCCGCCTCTCATCCGATCCCCTGGTGGATCAGTTGCAGCTGCGCCGGCTCAAGAAGCGCAAACTGTTGCTGAAGGATCTGATCGCCAGACTGGCGAGCCGGCTGATACCCGATCTCGACGCATGAGCACGGGTGTCCGGGCGACGTCCCCGGCGTTCTCAATCCTCGGACGCGACCGCACCGCGGAGCCGCTTGGCGGCCCCGCGGCGGCGCTTGTCTTCCAGACGGCGTTTCCTTTCCGCGCTGCTCGGGCGGGTCGCGACGCGCGGCACCGGGGGCTGTGCGGCGCGCCGGATCCAGCGAACGAGGCGCTCGCGGGCATCGCGCCGGTTGCGCTCGCGCGTACGAAATCGCTGCGCCTCGATGATGAACACCCCGCGGGTGTTGATTCGCCGCCCCGCCAGGCGCCGCAGCCGCGTGCGCACCTCCTCGGGGAGCGAGCGCGAGCCGGCCACATCGAAACGCAGTTGCACCGCGGTGGCCACCTTGTTGACGTTCTGGCCGCCGGGCCCCGAGGCGCGGATGAACCGCTCCTCGATCTCGTCCTCGTCGAGCGAGAGATTGAGGGTGACATGGATCATCGGGTCAGGGTACGCGCCGGCATGCGGCCCCTCAAGTCGGATTCGGGCGCCGTCGCCGCGGTGCCGGGATAGGCCGATGCCCCGGGGAACGGCGAACTGGTATGTCTATATCCTCGAGTGCCGCGACGGCACTTTCTATACCGGAATCACCACCGATCCGGTACGCCGCCTTGCCGAGCACAATCGCGGCGCTTTGGGTGCCCGCTACACGCGCGCCCGGCGCCCGGTTCGCCTGGTCTATCAGGAGCCGGCGGCCTCGCGCGCGGCGGCCTCGCGCCGCGAGCATGTCCTGCGGCGTCTGCACCGTGCGGACAAACGGACCCTCGTGGCCGCCGGGTCCGCGGAAGACCGTGTCGTTTCCGTCGAATAGTTCCGCTATTCGACTACGCGCGGATCCCGCCCGCCTTTTCGTCGGGGCCGTGGCACGGATGCCCGCCGCCGTGTGACCGTTCGGTTCGGGCTTGGCGGGACTGTTCTCCGTCCCGGCATCTGCGTCGCCCCTCTCTGCGTCGTAAACCGCGAGGCCGGTATTCCACATCGCCGCCGCATACCAGCGCGGCGGAAAAAGGAGTCGAGAGAGGGGAAACAGCGCCCGGGCGCATAGGGCCGTCCGTGGCGCATTACAGGGGCGCCCTCCCGAGTATTCGCGGTCCCTTTGGGGGGCCGTCCGCCCGTTGGGCGGCCGAAGGCATTCTTTCTTCTATAATAATAAGCACCATATGAGCGGGAAATTGCGCAACCATGCCCGGGGGGCTTGACATCCCAAAATTTATTTTCTAACCTTTACGTAAGATATATATACAGAGAGGCCCAATGGCCTGCGTTCGGCGGGATCTGTTTTCAGATACGGACGCAGGTGATCGAAATCAAAGCGAAGAGGAGGGCGAAGGAATGGCGACCTCACCGGAAAACATGCGGCGGGAACAGCTCGATTCATGGTTCGACCAGCGCCTGGGTGAGCGGCTTCCCGAAAAACTGAAGGAGATCGAGGCGGCGAAAACTCCTTCCATGACGATCATCGTCACCAAGGGCACGCTGGACTGGGCCTATCCACCGTTCATTCTGGCTTCCACCGCCTCCGCGCTGGGCTGGGAGGTGTCCACATTTTTCACCTTCTACGGTCTGCTGCTGCTGAAGAAGGATCTCGGCACCACGCTCAGTCCGCTTGGCAATCCGGCCATGCCGATGAAGATGCCGTTCGGTCCCCGGTGGTTCCAGAACATCGAGTGGCCGATACCGAACCTGATCATGGCAAACGTCCCCGGCTTTGAGAAGTTTGCCACGGCCCTGATGAAGAAGACTTTCAAGAACAAGGGGGTGGCCACGGTCGAGGAACTGCGTCGGTTATGCCTGGAGGCGGGCGTGAAAATGATCGCCTGCCAGATGACGGTGGACGTGTTCGGTTACAGCCGGGATGACTTCATTCCCGAGGTGGCGGACTACGCGGGTGCGGCCAGTTTTCTGCCGGTCGCGCAAAAAAGCGACGTAACGCTGTTTATCTGATCCTTCAGTCGAATCACCCCCGGTGTGGCCGGGGGCCTACCTCCACTGAGTCAATAAACACTCGGGTGACACCATGAATATCACGAAACTGCCCATACGTGGAAAAGAACCGGACATCAGGGCGTTTGCCGAAATCGATCCGGAAAAATCGGGTCCGCAGCACGCCGCGGTCCTGATCCATACCAACGGCGCCCTTGACGAATCGGCCGCCCGGCATGTGATTCATAAGCTGAATCAGGTCGAGGGGGTTTCCGAAACACGGTTCACCCTCGAAAAGGATCATCTGATCATGGTGGCCTATGACCAACATGCTGTAAAAGCGGTGCAGTTGCTGGAAAAGGTGAGGGAACTCGGACATGAAGCACAGCTCGTCGGGCTGTAGAGGGACGCACATGCCGGGAAAACAGGAGATCAGTGCCGCCGACCGGAACGGACCCGACTATAAAATCGGCGAGGTCGCCGGGCTGCTGGATACGACTCCCCGAACATTGCGGTTCTACGAGGAACAGGGCATGTTGACGCCGTTCCGGACCGCCAGGGGGACGCGGCTCTATTCGCAAGAGGATATTGCGCGCCTGCGTGTCATTCAACATCTGGTGCGTCTCGATGTGCCCTTGCGCACCGTCCGCGAACTGGCCGTTGCCCGACCTGAAAGCCGAAGCGGAGACGAGGCCAGTCACAAGGTCTTCGCGTTGTTGAACGAACTCCGCCTGGATGTGGAAGAGAAGAAACGGGAATGTCAGGATGCGCTGCGGCAGATCTCCGCCGCCCTGCAACTCGTCGAGCAGTGTTTCGGATGCCGGAACAAGCCCACTTCCCGGGGCTGCAAAGGCTGCCCGGTGGAGGCGCAAACCGATAAGTCGCGCCTGTTCCACCTGATTTTGGATCAGGGGAAAGCCATGAGATAACCCCGTGCGCGGACCGGCCGTTTCAGTCCTTCGGGGGTTCGGGCGGCTGATCCACGCCGGCGTCGTGCGCATAGCGCCGGAAGCGCGCGTCGACGTCTTCCTGGGCGGCGCGCAGAAGCCGCTCGGCATTCTCGGGGTTCGTTTTCCACAGCAGGCTGAAGCGCGTCTCCGTCAAGGCGAAGTCCCGGTACGGGATCGACGGGCGGGCGTAGTCGAGGCGCAGCGGATTCTTTCCCTGCGCGGTGCGTCGCGGGTCATAGCGCAACAGCGGCCAATGCCCGCTCTTCACCGCCAGCGTCTGCTGGCGCAGGTTGTTCGCCAGGTCCACGCCGTGCGCGATGCACGGGCTGTAGGCGATGATCAGCGACGGTCCCGGATAGGATTCCGCCTCCAGGAACGCACGCAACGTCTGCACGTCCTTGGCGCCGAACGCCACCTGCGCCACGTATGCGTTGCCGTAGTCCATGGCGATGCGGGCGAGGTCCTTCTTGGCGCCCGGTTTCCCGGCCGCGGAGAACTTCGCGACCGCCCCGCGCGGCGTGGCCTTCGATGTCTGGCCGCCGGTGTTCGAATAGACCTCGGTGTCCAGCACCAGAATGTTCACGTCGCGGTCCGAGGCGAGCACCTGGTCGACCCCTCCGAAGCCGATGTCGTAGGCCCAGCCGTCACCGCCGATGATCCATACGCTGCGCCGGATCAGGAACTCGGCGAGCGATTCGAGCCGTCGCGCGGCGGGGTCGTCCAGCTCGCGCAGCCGTGTGCGCAGTTGCGCGATCCGCTCGCGCTGTTCATGGATGCCGGCCTCGGTGGATTGATCGGCGCCGGTCAGGGCGTCGATCGGCTCGTCGCCGATCGACGGGCGCAACGCCTCGAGCAGGACGCGCGCCTGGCGGGCCTGCTGGTCGATCGCGATGCGCATTCCCAGCCCGAACTCCGCGTTGTCCTCGAACAGCGAGTTGGACCATGCCGGGCCGCGGCCCTCGGCGTTGGCGGTCCACGGCGTCGTCGGCAGATTGCCGCCGTAGATCGAGGAGCATCCGGTCGCGTTGGCGACCACCATGCGGTCCCCGAAGAGCTGGGTGGCCAGACGCAGATAGGGCGTCTCCCCGCAGCCCACGCACGCGCTGGAGAACTCGAACAGCGGCTGCAGCACCATGGAGCCCTTGATGGTCTCGCGGCGCAGCCGGGCGCGGTCGTACTCCGGGAGCGACTGGAAGAATGCCCAGTTGGCGCGTTCCGCCTCCTGCAGCGGCGCGTGCGGCGCCATGTTGAGTGCCTTGCGGTCGGGATCGCGCTTGTCGCGGATCGGGCAGATCTCGACGCACAGGCCGCAGCCGGTGCAGTCCTCGGGGGCCACCTGGTAGCTGATGTGCAACCCGGGCTCGAAGTCCCGGCCCTTGACCGGCACGTGCTTGAAGCTCGCCGGGGCGGCATCGGCGAGTTGCGCCGGGAACAGCTTGCTGCGGATCGCCGCGTGCGGACACACGAACGGGCACTTGCCGCAATGGGTGCACAGGTCCGGCTCCCATACCGGGATCTCGACGGCCAGGTTGCGCCGCTCCCAGGCCGCGGTTCCGAGCGGATAGGTGCCGTCGACCGGCAGGGCGCTGACCGGGAGGGCGTCGCCGCGCCCGGCGATCAGCTCGCCGGTGAGGCGGCGCACCGATTCCGGGGCCTCGGCGGGCAGCGGCGCAGGCCGGTCGAAACCGCCGGTGACGCGTCCCGGAACCGCGACCCGGTACAGGGCCACCAGCGCCGCCGAGATCGCACGCAGGTTGGCCTCGACGATGTCCGGTCCGCGCTTTCCGTAGGTCTTGCGTACGGCATCGCGGATCGCCTCGATCGCCTCGTCGCGCGGCAATACCCCGCTGATCGCGAAAAAGCAGGTCTGCATGACCGTGTTGACGCGCGTCCCGAGACCGTTCTCCTCGGCGATGCGGTAGGCGTCGATGGCGTGGAACTCCAGGTGTTTTTCGAGGATCCGGCGCTGCATCTCGCGCGGCAGGGTGTCCCATACGGCGTCCGGTGCGGCGGGTGAGTTGAGCAGGAACACACCGCCCGGCGCGGCATGGGCGAGCACGTCGTAGCGCTTCAGAAACTGCGACTGGTGACAGGCGACGAACTGCGCCTCCTCGGTGCCGATCAGATACGGCGCCCGGATGGGTTGCGGGCCGAAGCGCAGATGGGAGACGGTGACCGCGCCGGCCTTCTTGGAGTCGTAGACGAAGTAGCCCTGCACGTGCAACCCGGTTGCACCGCCGATGATCCGGATGGAGTTCTTGTTCGCGCTGACGGTCCCGTCGGAGCCGAGGCCGTAGAAGACGCAGTGCGTCGCGGAGTCGCCGGCCTCGGTGCGGAAGCGTGCGTCCCACTCCAGGCTGGTGTGGCTCACGTCGTCGTGGATCCCGATCGTGAAGGGGTGGCGCGGGCGTTCGCGGCGCAGCTCGTCGAACACCGCCTTCGCCATGCCGGGGGTGAATTCCTTGGACGAGAGCCCGTAGCGCCCGCCCGTCACCACCGGGAACTCCTCCGGCCGCGGCCCGTCCTGCGTCCAGGCGCGGGCGAGCGCCGTGGCGACGTCCTTGTAGAGGGGCTCGCCGTCGGCGCCGGGTTCCTTGGTGCGGTCGAGTACCGCAATGCGACGCACGCTCCGCGGCAGTGCGGCGAGGAACCGCCCGGCATCGAACGGCCGGTACAGGCGCACCTTCAACACACCGACCCGCTCGCCGCGGGCGGTGAGGTGGCGGACGCTTTCCTCGACGGTCTCGGCGCCGGAGCCCATCAGGATCACCACGCGCTCGGCGTCGGGGGCGCCCACGTAGTCGAACGCCCGGTATACGCGCCCGGTGAGTGCGGCGAAGCGTTCCATCACCCCCTCGACGATCCCCGGCATGGCCTGGTAGTAGGGGTTGACGCGCTCGCGACTCTGGAAGTACACGTCCGGATTCTGGGAACTGCCGCGCAGCACGGGATGCTCCGGGGACAGCGCACGGGCGCCATGCTCCGCGAGGCGCGCGGTGTCGATCATTTCCGCCGCCAGTTCTTCGGTCACGGGCTCGATGTCGTCGATCTCATGCGAGGTGCGGAAGCCGTCGAAGAAGTGGACGATGGGGATGCGCGACTCCAGTGTGGCGGCCTGCGCGATGAGTGCGAGGTCGGCGGCCTCCTGGACGGAGTTCGAGGCGAGGATCGCGAAGCCGGTGGCGCGTGCCGCCATCACGTCGGAGTGGTCGCAGAAGATCGACAGGGCGTGGGTGGCGAGCGAGCGGGCCGCCACGTGGAAGACCGCCGGCGTCAGCTCGCCGGCGATCTTGTACATGTTCGGCAGCATCAGGAGCAGGCCCTGCGAACTGGTGAAGGTGGTGCTCAGTGCACCGCTCTGCAGCGCGCCGTGTATTGCGCCGGCCGCGCCCGCCTCGCTCTGCATCTGCACGATCTCGGGGACCGCACCCCAGAGATTGGTCCGACCCTGCGTCGCCCACGCATCGGCCAACTCGCCCATGGGGGAGGCGGGGGTGATCGGATAGATCGCGATGACCTCGTTGGTCAGGTAGGCGATACGCGCGACGGCCTCGTTGCCGTCGAGAATGGCGGTACTCCGGTGCGCCATGGCGGCCCTTCTCGAATTACATCGGGGATGTGATGGACGGCGGGAACCCGGGCGCGACAACCGACCCCGCGCCCCGTACGGCTACTGTAGAGATCGGCGTGCGGGGCGGCATTGACGCCGGTCAAGAACCGCAGACGGGGGGGGCCGCGGTGCCCCGGTTCCGGTCACCGGGGCGGCGGCCCGCGCGTGACCTGCACCAGATCGCCCGGACGCAGCCAGCGGGCGTAGGCCGCCCGGATCCGGGCGGCGCTGAGGTGGAGATAGCGGCGCGCGGCGCGCGTGGGCTCGTCGAGGGGCAGCTTGTCCACGGCGCGGGCGAGCAGGCCCGCGCCGATATCGTCGATGCTCGCCTCCGAGAGCGGGATCTCACGCAGTGCCAGGGCCTTGGCCCGGTGCAGTTCCGCGGCGCCCACCGGCGTGGTCTGCATTTGCTTCAGGTCGCGTACGACGATCGCGCGGGCGCGCGCGGCGTTGCGCGGATCGCAACCGTAGGACACGACATAGACGCCCCGGGTACGGTTGATCTCGAAGTTCGAGGATACGTAGTAGACCAGCCCCCGCTCCTGGCGCAGGTCGCGGTACAGGCGCGTCGCATAGAAGCCGCCGCCGAGCACGTGATTGCCGAGTTGCAGGGCGTAGTAGTCCGGATTGGTGCGCGTCAGGCCCAGGGTCTCGGCGAGCGTGACCTGGTCCTGGATGCGTCCGGCGTCCGGCACCCGGGTGGTCGACGGGCGGTTCGGCGGGACCGGCGGCAGCCAGGTGTTGGGTCGCGGGCCGTGCGCCTTCCACGAGCCGAAGTACCGGTCGACGACGGCGCGGGCCCGTCGCGGGGTAATCTTGCCGATGACGACGATGGTCGTGAGATCGGGCCGGAAGGTCTTGCGGTAATAACGTCGCACGTCGCGTAGCGTCAGGGATCCGATGGTCGCGGGCGTGGCCTCCCGGAGCGTGGGGTCGTTGTGCGGATACAGGGCGGCGTGCAAGGCGCGCCCGAAAAGGTAGGCCGGGCTGTGCAGCTCGCCGGCGGCGGCGGCCGCCTCCTGCGTGCGCACCACCTTGAAGGCGGCGGGCGGAAGCGCCGGGTGGCGCAAATTGGCGGCCAGCAACTGCACGCCGCGATCGAAGTGATCGGCGAGCACCTGGAGGGAAAAGTCGTAGCCGGCGGACTCGTCGGCGGCGATCGCGTCCAGCGCCCGTTGGAAGGCCAGGCGGCCCAGGTGGGTGGTGCCGTAGCCGAACAGGTCGGAGAGTACGCCCGCGACTCCCTCCTGTCCCCCGGGCGCTTCCAGGTCGGCGTTGGTGCGCACACGCCCGTAGACGTTCACGGTCGGGCTGACGGTCTCGCGCTGCACGATCAGCCGCAGCCCGTTGGGCAGTACCATGCTGACCGGATGCAGTGTCGACGGGGGTACGGTGAGCCGGTTGAGCGCATGCCGCGCCCACTCGGGCAGGTGTACCGTGCGCGCGGCGTGCGGGGCGAACGATTCCTTGCCGCCGTAGCCCTTGTCGGAGACCGGTCGACTCGAGGACTCGGGTGTGAGGACCGCGATCACGGCGTGGCGCGGATCCAGCCAGCGGCGCGCCACGCGGTCGACGTCGCGCGGCGTGACCCGATCGATCGCCGCGATATCGTCCCGCGGTGAGCGGCGCCCTTCCACCGCCACGCTCTGCGACCAAGTGTCCGCCAGCTCGGGAATCGAGTTCGCCCAGAACGCCGCCCCCGCCCGTTCGCGGCGCTTGGCCGCGGCCACCAAGTCCGCGGGTACGCCGTGCTTGGCGATCCCGGCCAGGACGTGCCGGAGGTTCGCGACCACGTGTCGGGAGTCGCCGCCGCGCGGGAAACCGAGCGCGGCGATGCCGAATCCGGCCCCCGGCCAGGCGCTCACCGAGTAGCCCGCGCTCAGGGCCTTGCCCTTCGGCACCAGGGCGTAGAGGCTGCCGCGCCGGCTGTTGAGGACGTCGGCCAGGACCTGTGCGGCCGCGTAGTCCGGGCTGTCGGTGCCGGGCATGCGCACGGCCAGTACCGCCAGGCCGTAGCCCCGGTCGGTGGTCAGGTGCAGCGTTGCCGGCGTGACCGGGCGCAGGTGGATGGCCGGCCGGGGCGGGAGGCTGCGGCGCGGGATCGCGCCGAACAGCTCGCGTACCCGGCGCAGCGCCCGTTCCGGCCGCACGTCGCCCGCGATCACCAGGATCGCGTTGTTGGGTGCGTACCACGCCTCGTGGAATTTGCGCAGCATCGCCCCGGTGGTGCGCTTGAAGGAGGCGCGTGTCCCGAGCGCGTCATGCGCATAGGGGGTGCCGTGGAACAGCCGCGCGAGCAGGCGACGGTAGAGGCGGTAGTCGGGGCTCGAGAGATCCCGGGCCACTTCCTGATCGATGGCGCCGCGCTCGCGCCGCCACAGCGCCTCGTGGTCGAGCACCCCGCGCATCCGGATCGCCTCGATGTGCAGCGCGATGCGCAGGTCGCGGGCCGGCACGGTGAAGAGGTATTGCGTGACGGTCTGCTGGGTGTCGGCATCGAAGTCCCCGCCCATGGCCGCCCCGATGTAGGCGAGCTGGTTCGCGGACAGCCCGGGGCTGCCGCGGAACATCATGTGCTCCTGGGCATGGGCCATGCCGGGGAAGCCGGGCGGCGCCTCGTTCGATCCGACGAGATAGTTGATCTCGGTGGTGACCACCGGCGCGAGCGGGTTGCGGACGATGACCACGCGCAGGCCGTTTTTCAGAGTCGCGCGCAGGACACCGGGGGTGTGGCCCGCGCGTGCACCGGGGGTCGCGATCAACGCGATAACGGCCGCCAGGACCGCCGCCAGCCGGCGAGTGTGTCCTCCGGGCCTCGGAGCAGGGCGGACGCCGATCGTCCACCGGTTCCACGATGACTCGGTTCGTAGGTTGGTTGGCATGTCGCTCTCCCCGGGAGCCGGCACATTCTTTTGTAGGACCGCGAAGCGGGATCGGGGTTCCGGCCTCCGGGCAGGTAGGGCGTCGGCGCAATGCGGGCCGGATCCACGGTGCCCCATCCTATGCCCGGCGCGCGTTCCGGTGTACCACCGGTCACGGCCATCGTGGTCGGGGCCGACATCGGAATGCCCCTCGCCGCGGTCCGCCCGCCGTTGTCGCGCCGTGGTGTCGAGGTGCGATAAACGCCTATATTACAGCAAGTTGAAAACCTGCTCGCAGTGATGTGACGGTGCGAGCCCGATCCGGAAACTCCCGGCGGGTCCGATGATCCTGCGAACGGGAAGGTCGTGCGCACGAGATCGAGCGGAGTCGCGGGGGTCCGGGGCGTGCGCCCGCTTTTGCGCCGGTACCGCGGATCGCCTAAGATTCTTTAAGACTCCAATGAGCGATACGGACCGGTTGCGGGCAACGGGTGCCGACACGGCCGCAGGAGGCGGGGCGTCGGCGAGCGGGGCTCGGGCCGCCGGGGGGTGGGCGGATGCAGGGACAGACCATGGCTCCACCACTGTCGTTACGCCGGCTGCTACGCGTAGTGCTGGCGTGGTTCGTTGCCGCGAGTCCGGGGGTCACGACCGCGATGGCGGGCGATCCGGGCGAGGCCGCTTCGGGGGATCTCCAGCGCAAGTTTGCGGTGCACGTGCAATGTGCCACGGAACGCGAACGCACTGCGCTCGCCCGGGAGTTGCACGACGAGTTCGGCAGTGTCTTCACCGCCCTCAGTCTCGATTGCACCCATGTCATCCGGACCCTTCCTCCGGAAAACACCGCGGCGCACGAACGCCTGTCGGAGATGAATGAACTCATCGAGCAGGCCCTGAACTCCATGGAACGGCTGCTCACCGATCTGCGTCCGCAGGTTCTGGATGATCTGGGGCTGAGGTCGGCGATCGAATCCGAGGTCCGGGCGTTCGGCAAACGTACCGGCATCGCGTGTACGATACGAGCGCCCGAGGAAGAGGTTGCGCTTGCGCCCGAACGGGCCGCCGCGCTGTTTCGGGTCGTTCAGGAATCTCTGACCAACGTGGCCCGATACGCCGGGGCCTCGTGCGTGCAGGTCGTGTTGCGGCGAATCGATGCGAACCTGTCCCTGGAAGTGCGCGACGACGGGCGCGGAATCGAGCCCGATAAGATCGCCGATCCCAACTCCTACGGGATCCTGGGAATGCGGGAGCGTATGCAGTTGTTTGGGGGGCGGTTCGAGATCGAAGGGAGTCCGGGGCGCGGAACGCGGGTGCACGTGACACTCCCGATGGGGTGATGGACCCGGTTCCGCAGAGGTTGGGTCCAATGAGAATACTGATCGTCGATGACCATCCGGTGGTCCGCCAGGGCCTGAGGCGCATGCTCGAAGCGGCCGACGATCACCTGGTCTGTGCCGAGGCCGGGGATGCGGAAGGTTGCCTCGAGCGGTTGCAGGCGGAAGCCTTCGACGTAGCGGTCCTGGACGTGTCCCTGCCGGGACGCAGCGGCGTCGAACTGCTTAAGCAGATCCACCGGCAGTGGCCCAAGCTGCCGGTCCTGATCCTTACCATGTACCCCGAGGAGCAGTACGCGGTGCGCGTGCTCAAGGCCGGAGCGGCGGGTTTCCTGAACAAGCGCAGCGTGGCCTCCGAACTGGTGGCCGCCGTGCGCAAGGTGGCGACGGGCGGGCGTTACCTCTCACCGGCGGTGGCCGAGAGTCTGGCCGCCGCCATGGCCCGTCCGGACAAGCCGGCCCACGAGAGGCTCTCGGACCGGGAGTTCCAGATCCTGCGTATGATCGCGGCGGGATCCCGGGTCTCGGATATCGCGACCAAGCTGTCGCTGAGCGTGAACACCGTGAGCACGTATCGGGTCCGGGTCCTGAGGAAGCTCGATCTGCGTCACAACGGCGAGCTGATGCATTACGCGCTTCAGCACGGTATCGCGGGCCACGAATGATCCCCGGCCCGGCCGCGTCCGGGGTCCGCAAGTCGTTGCGGGGGGCGGGGCGTACGTCGCCGCCCCCCGCTCCGTTTTCTACGATCGATCCGAATCGCCGGCGTGCTCGCCGCGTTCCAGCAGATAGACCGATTCGATGAGCGTATCGAGCCCCAGTTCCTGAAAGCGCCGGTGCTCACCCAACACGTCGCGCCGCGCAAGCCGGCGGATCGCGAACGCGCCCTCGTACAGCGCCGTCACCTCCGCCTCGCTCACGGAGAACGGCGGCCCGGCCATGGCCTCCTGCGGATATTCGAAGGTGATCAGCAACCCCCGTGCCGTGTCCGGCAGGAGCGCCGCGAGCTTCGCCGCGTAGCGCGCCCGCAACTCCTCCGGCAGCGCGATGAGGGCGGCCCGGTCATAGAACAGGCGCGCCGGCGTCACGTCCTGCGCACACAGCCCGAAGAAGTCGCCGCACCATATGCATATCGGGGGGTCCTCCCAGCGCTCGCAGTGCCCCGTGGACCGGTGCACCGGCGCACGGCCCTGCTCGGTGAAGAACGATTCGACGGCGATCGGGCTGACTTCCACGCCGATCACCGAATGCCCCCGCCGGGCGAGCCATTCGAGGTCCACGCTCTTGCCGCACAGTGGTACGAATACCGCCTCGCCCGCGCGTGGGTCGAGCCTCGGGAAGAACTCGGCCAGATTGGGGTTGACCCGGTCCAGATGGAACCCGGTACGTCCTTCCCGCCAGCGTTGTTGCCATGACTCCGGATCCATTTCTGCGCCTCCTGTTCTTCAGTGATCGGGCTTGTCGAGTCGTCGATCCACGGGCCGGCGCCGTCGGGCACGCCGCACCAGTACCACTCGCAGCGT
>BDTW01000043.1 GCA_002897735.1 bacterium BMS3Bbin13
GGCCGCTCTCGACTACGGCGGCAAGCAGGTTATTGGTGGCGTTGAGGTTGTTGTTGACGGTATAGCGTTTGTGGTAACTCGTCTTCATCGAGTACGGCGCGGAACGTTGCTCGGCGAAGTGTACGATGGCCCGCGGCTGCCACTCGCGCAGGAGGTCGAGCAGGCGCTGGTAATTTTCGGCCACGTCGAAGCGGTGAAAGGTGATGTCCTTGCCGGACACTTCTTTCCATGCCTATCCGGTTGACGCCCAAGAACACCATGGGTAGTATTTTGGCATGGTCAAATCTTTTCCAACGACCTTGCTGGAATTCCAGCGCATATTCCCTGATGAACGGGCGTGCAGCAACTACTTGGAGCAAATCCGCTGGCCCGCTGGTTTTGTTTGCGGCTGGTGCGGCGAATCGGGTGAAGCATACCGCTTCGAGAATCGACCAATGGTTCTGCGGTGCCACAAGTGCCAGCGAAACACCTCCCTCACGGCGGGAACCGTTATGCACGCGACTCGCACACCGCTGCAAATATGGTTCTGGGGAGCGTACCTTGTGTCGACGCAGACGCCTGGGATGTCGGCGCTGCAGTTCCAGCGCCAGCTTGGGCTGAGCCGCTATGAGACGGCGTTCCAATTGTTGCACAAGCTGCGCGCTGGTATGGTTCGCCCCGACCGGGATCGCATCGGCGCACAGTGGCCGATCGAATTGGATGAGGCGCTTGTCGGCGGCAAAACACGGAGTGAAGGACGCGGAATTCACCACAAGGTGTATGTGGCTGGCGCTGTTGAGGTGCGCCAGAAGCAGGACAAGCGCGGTCGTCGAGACGCCTACGCCGGACGTCTGCGACTGCAGGTTCTGAACGACAGAGGCAAGCGATCTTTGGAAACTTTTGTCACCGACAACATTGAGCCGCACAGCCATATCACGACCGATGGCTGGCAGGGATACGACAACCTCGCGACACGGGGTTACGACCACCAGAGTGTCGTGCTCGACGGCGACCCGGAAAAGACAGAGAAGGTACTGCCGATGATTCATCTCGTATTCTCAAACCTGAAGGCGTGGCTGCTTGGCACTCACCACGGCGTCAGCGCGCAGCACCTACCTGCCTATCTCGACGAGTTTGTGTTTCGTTTCAACCGGCGCTTTTACCCAATGACGGCATTCGACTCGGTGCTCGGTATTGGAACACGCGTCCCAGGGCCAACCTACGATGCGCTGTACACAGGGCAATGGCATCATTCAGCTACCTCGGCCAAAACGTAACCACGACAGGTAGTGCTATTGGGCGTCAACCGGATAGGCATGCTTCTTTCTAGGCCCGCAGGCGCTCGCCCATCGGGCGGATGGGTGTGAGCGAATCACATTCCAGCTCGATGTCGATGCTGCGGCGCGAGAGGTTGTCCACGATCGCGACGTCATGGCCGAGCGCGGAGAGGTGCAGCGAGGTCGGCCAGCCGCAGAAGCCGTCGCCACCCAGAATCAGTATCTTCATTCCATATCTCCGTCAATTCAGAGAACACCAGGGCCTACTTCGTGATGCCGGAGCCATTCCAGCGGCGGTGCCCGACCTCGCAAACCGGTCAGCCGGAGGAGTACGAATCCACGCCGCTTGCCGTCCTGGAATACCCCGCCGGGCGTACGCCGGCGACGGGATGCCTGGGATCGACTCGCCCGGGCACGCTACCGCCCTCCGGGTGAGAGACGCTCATCCGAATGGGTTGCAAACAAAATAAAACCGACTGTTTTTCTTATATAATTATCGCGGCGCGGCAATCCCGCATCGTTCGCACTTTTAAGCCGTCTCTAGCGATGCCAGCGACGACGGACCGTTTCCAATGTCGCTCGCTCACGCATCGGCCTCCTCCAGCGCATCGAGCGCCGCATTGAGCCGCCCCAACCCCCCGAGACGATCCAGGCCCGGGGCGATGTAGCGCTCGATCTGGCGCGGGCGGTGCAGGTCGGTGCCCCAGAGGACCGGGAGGCCGCGCGCCAGAAGGTCTTGGGCGAAGGTGCGCGGGCCTTCGCCGTACAGGCCGGCGAGCGAGCCGATGTTGCACTGTACCCAGGTGCCGTGGCGGGCGATGCGCTCGAGCCAGGGCTCGGGGTCGGTTTGGAGGTAGCGGTAGCGCTCGGCGTGGGCGAGCACCGGCTGGTAGCCGGCGCGGGCGAGCGCGGCCAGGGCGTCGATGCCGCGCGGGGCGGGCATCAGGGAGGGGAACTCGACCAGCACCAGGCGCCGGTCGCCGAGCGGTACGTGGAGCAGGTCGTCTTCGGCGATGCGTTCGAAGAGCGCGTCGGTGACGTGATATTCGGCGGCGAGCCACAGGGCGTAGTCCTCGCCGATCTGGGAACGAAACTCGGCGAACGCCGCGCGCAGGCCGGCGGCGTCGTTGTCGTAGACGCCGGGGTAGATGTGGGGGGTGAGCACGCCGCCGCGGTAGCCGAGCCTGCGCAGCCCGGCGATGGCCTCGCGCGCCTCGTCGAGGGTGCGCATGCCGTCGTCGACACCCGGCAGCAGGTGGCAGTGGAAATCCCGGGCGAGCGCGGGTCGCGCCGGTGCGCGGCGAAGCCCCAGTGACTGGAGAAGGCTCATCGCCGCCTTTCCATGGCCCGCTTCAGGCGTTCGAGACGGCGCCGCCAGGGCGATCCGGTGGGTTCGGAGCCGTAGCCGTAGCCATACCCGTAACCATATCCGTACCCATTCTGGGCACCGAGGTCGTTGACCACCAGGCCGATCGAGCGCCCGTCGGCGGCGAGCCCGCGCAAGTGGGCGGCGAACGCGCCGCGCGGGGTGCGGGCGATGCGCACCACACTCAGGATACGCTCGACGTGGCGCGCGACCAGGGGGGCGTCGCCCACGCGCGGGTATGGCGGGGTGTCGAGGAGGACGAACTCGTAGTCCCCGCCCAGATCACTCAGCGCCTGCCCAAGCGCCGGGCTGCCGATCAGCTCGGCCGGGTTGGGCGGCACCGGGCCGCCGGGCAGGAGGTCGAACCCGAGCCGCTCCACGGGGCGCACTGCCTCGCGCGCGGCGGCGCGCCCGGCGAGTACGTCGCTCAGGCCGGGTGCCTGAGGCACACCAAAGTGCTCGTGGGCCTGGGGCTTGCGGAGGTCGGCGTCGACGAGCAGCACCCGCTTGCCGTCCTGGGCGAGCGCCGCGGCGAGTTCGTAGGCGACGGTGGATTTGCCGTCGCCGGGGGCGGCGGAGGTGATCATCCACAAGTGGTCACGCCCGGCGCGCTGGGAGAGGTAGAGATTGCCGCGCAGGGTGCGGATCGCCTCGCCGAAGTCCGAGCGCGGATCGGCGGGTACAAAGACCGCCGCGACCGCTTTGCGCCGCTGGTGGCGGAAATGCGGCAGCAGCGCATACCAGTCGAGCGCCGGATAGGCGCGGCGCAGCTCGTCCTCGGAGCGAAAGCCGGGACTGAACAGGGTCCGACCGAGGGTCCACGACACCCCCAGGAACAGCCCGAAGAACAACCCCAGGGTGAGGCGCGTGCGCGCTTGCGGCGAGATCGGGCGCGCGTCGGTCTCGGCCTGGTCGAGGATGCGGTTGTTGCTGACCGTACCCGCCTTGCTGATCGCCGCCTCCTGCTGTTTTTGCAGCAAGAACATGTAGAGCTTGCCCAGCACCTCACTGGAGCGCGTCAAGGCCACGACCTTGAGTTCGGCTTCGGGCAGCTTCTTGAGTTTCTGTTCGAAGCGGGCGATCAGGCGGTCGAGCGCCGCGACCTGGTGCCCCGCCAGGGCCTTCTGGTTATGGATGAGGGCGCGGATGCTTGCCCGGATGCGGGCGATGCGGGCGCGCACCTGGATGACCTGTGGGGCGTGCCTAGTCTCCCGGGGGGCGAGTGCGGCGAGTTCGGTCTGCGCCGCGGCGAGCGTCCCGCTCAGCTTGTCGAGGACCCCGTCGTCGACTGTACTTAAAAGATAAGGGTCGATGTTCGGGTGGCGCTCATCGAGGGAGCGGGCGATCTGGCGCAGATTGTAAAGGCGCAGTTCGGCGGCGCCGCGCTGGGTCTGGTACTCGGCGAGCTGGCCGATCATGGCCTTGGCGTCGGCGGAGACGGCGATGACGCCCGAGGTCTTCTTGTAGTCGGCGAGCCGGCGGTCGGCGTGTTCCAGGGCGTCGCGCATCTTGTGCAACTGGCCGTCGAGGTAGTGGTAGGCCGTGCCCGCCTGTTCGGTGGACCAGCGCAGGTTCTGCGCGAGGTAGCCGCGCATCAGGTCCGCGAGGAAGCGTTGCGCGCGGTAGGGGTCGAGGCCCTTGTAGGAGAGCGAGACGACCAGCGTGGGCTGACTGCCGCGGCCCCCCCCCGTGGTGGTCGAGACACCGAACCCGCCGCCTTTGAGCAGCTCGCGATAGAGGTGCACGGCACGCACCACGCGCAGGCGGTACTCGGCACCCGGCGCCGGCACGAATCCCGGGTGCGCGGCCGTCAGCAGCAGACGCAGCCCGGGGCCTGCGGCCGGCTCGCCGAGGCGCCCGTCGAGCGCTGTGCGGCCGTCGCGCAGCACGCGGTAGGCACCGCCCGCGGCGAAGCGGATCGTGAGCGGCACATCGGCGAGCGCCGGGTCGGTGACTGCGGCGTTGCGCGCCGCGAGCGCCTGCGGGCCGGGCGCCCAGGCGCTCAGGCGCTTGCCGTCGAGGAGGCGCCAGCGCCAGTAGCGGATCGACGGCGGTTCCCCGTCCGCGCCGCGCCAGATCCGGGTGTTGAGGCCGGAGGTCTCGATCGTGGAGACGACCAGATCGCGGCTCTTGAGGATCTCGATCTGGGTCTCGATGCCGCTGCCGCCGAGCAGCCCGCCGAAGAGCATGCTGACCCCGATGCCCTGCTCCGACTCACCGCCCAGCCCCGACTTCTTGCTCACGTCGCCCAGGTAGAGCGAGCCGTTGGCCCGGAACACCGGGCGCGCGAGGAGCACGGTCAGCACGGCGAGCGCCGCGCCTGCGAACGTTATGCCGAGGATGAATCGCGCATGCGCGCGCAACGCGCCCCACAGCAGGCTCAGGTCGATTTCGTCGTCCACGCCGGGCGGCGTCGGGCTGGGGGACTGACTCATCGGCCTAGCGCCTCAGGAACTTGATCTGAACGAACGGGTTGAGGACCGCACCAATCGTTTGCAGTGACGGCAGGAGCTGCCGGAGGGCCTGGTTCCAGGTGCTGACCAACGTCTGCGGCACGAAGACGATGTCGCCCGAGGCGAGCGGGAACGGTGCGGCGCGGCCCTCGAGGATACGCGCGGCGTCCACCACGAAGTACTCCCCGCGGGTACCGCTGGAGCGCAGCACACGCACCGCGCGCAGCTTGGCCACGGTCAGGCTGGTGAGGTCCATGCCGGTCGCCGAGAGCGCCTGCAGCAACGTGAGCCGACCATTGACGAAGGCGATCGGGCCGGGTTTGGCCACCGCTCCGAACACGTAGGCCCGCATGCTGGCGCTGCTCGGCACGACGATGGTGTCGCCGGACTGCAAGGCGATGTTCTGGTTCAGGTCGCCGTCGAGCAGCAGACGCCGGAAATCCAGCGGCAGCTTGTGCCCGCCTTGCAGCACGTAGGCCCCGCGCAGGTCGGCATCGCTGAGATCGATGCTGCCCCCGAGCGCCAGCGCCTCCAGCAGGTTCAGGGGCCGGTCGGAGTACTTTATGCCGGGCTTGTCGAATTGGCCGAGCAGGTAGTAGCGAATGCTGCGTGCCTCCTGGACCTGCACCGAGATCGACGGCTCTTTCAGATAGCGGCGGTAGGCGTGGATGAGCTTCGCGCGCAACCCCGATACGGTGAGGCCCGCCACGTGAACGACGCCGAGCAGGGGCAGTTGGAGATTGCCGCCGTTACTGACGACCGCGCCCGGGGGGCCCCGCCCCGCCGCGGCGCCGGACGTGGGCACGGACAGATCGGGGTGCAGGTAGATGCCGATCGCTACTACGTCGCCGGGTCCCAAGCGGTAGGCGATCCCGCGCGGCTCGAGCAGCTCCCGGATCCGCTGCGACGGCAGGACCTCGGTCTTCTTGGAGACCACCGCGCTCGCCGTACCGCCGGCGACCGGGGTGCGCGGGGCGTGAGCACAGGCGCCGAGCAGCAGGGTGAGCGCCGCGAGGAACAGGGGGGGCAAGGAGCGAGCCCGCCTGCAACGGCACGCGGCAATGCCGATAACGGACATCTTGCAGTTTCCTTCGATTTCTCTGCCCGGTACGTTCAACAATCGAATGACCCGAACCGACGCGGCAGATTACCACACTCAACGCCGATAGATTCAACGAAGTAGCAATGGGGTCAGGCTTGACTTATGGGCATTCGTTCCCAACCGTTCAGCCATATCCCGCAAGCCCGCCGGGGCGAACACCATGGCGGCGTTCATCGCGCTGGAAACGCAAGGCTCGACCCTGACCGATCCGGCTACCCACCTGAGACGGAAACCGTCCGGGCTCAAAGAGTTGCGGGGTCAGGCTTGACTTATGGGTATTTCGCCTTAGCATAGCGCATATGGCTCGGAAGCCTCGAATCCATGTCCCCGGCGGGTTTTACCATGTGATGCTACGCGGAAACGGCGGGCAGGAGGTCTTTTTCACCCCTCGGGATCGCACGAAATTCTACTCCCTCCTCCATGAAGGCGTAGAAAAATTCGGTCACAGAATATCGGCATTCTGCCTGATGCCAAACCATATTCATCTGGTCATTCAGGTGGACGAGGCCCCCCTGGCCCGGATCATCCAGAACCTCGGCTTCCGTTATACCCGCCACCTCAACCGCATCCGAAAGACCACCGGCCACTGGTTCCAGGGCCGCTATAAGGCGATCCTCATCGAGGCGGACGCCTACCTGCTCCAGTTGGTTCGTTATATACACCTGAATCCTATCCGGGCGGGCATCGCCCGGGCGCCGGAGGCTTATGCATGGTCCAGTCACCGCGCTTATCTTGGCCGGGAGCAAATCCCGTGGCTACATACCGAATCCATCCTTTGCCATTTCTCAGATCGAGAGCCGGCGGCGCAGCGGCTGTTTTCAGATTTTGTGCGCCAAGGCCTCCAGGAAGGAACGCGACCGGAATTCCGACAGGGGTCACATCAAGGACGCATCCTGGGAAACGATCACTTCGCTGAACAGGCGTTATCCACAAGGGGGGAACCCAACCACTGCCGGCCTTCCCTTCCGGATATCATCGATGCCGTGTGCCGGGCATATGGCCTGCCCCCCTCCGCCCTGACCGATCCGGGCAAAAAACGCAAGCCCGCCGAGGCGAGAGCCATGGCGGCGCTCATCGTGCTGGAAACGCAAGGCTTGACCCTGACCGATCTGGCCACCCACCTGGGGCGGGAGCTGTCCGGGCTCAGCCAAGCGGCCGGCCGATTGCATCAACGGAAAATCAGGGAACCCGGGGCCGGGGAAAGGCTTGAGCGCATCCGAAAAGATATCTGCAAATGCCCATAAGTCAAGCCTGACCCCGCTGCCCCCGCAGCTGCACGGGCAGGCCTAGGCCGTAGCGCTCGATACGCTGGATTTCGTCGCGCAGGCGTGCGGCCTCTTCGAACTCGAGATCGCGGGCGTGACGGTGCATCTGCTCCTCGAGGTCGCGGATGCGGCGGGCGAGTTGCTCCGGGCGGGCACCGCCGTAGGCGCCCGCTTCCTCCGCCAGCCGGGCATAGTCCTCGGCCGACGAGGGCCGGTCGTCGGCCACGTCGAGAATCTCCCGGATGCGCTTCTCCACGGTGCGCGGCGTGATTCCGTGGGCCTCGTTGTAGGCGACCTGCTTGTGCCGGCGGCGATCGGTCTCGCCGATGGCGCGCTCCATGGAGCGGGTGACCCGATCCGCGTAGAGGATCGCCTTGCCGTGGACGTTGCGGGCGGCACGTCCCATGGTCTGAATCAGCGAGCCCGCGGAACGCAGAAACCCCTCCTTGTCCGCGTCGAGGATCGCCACCAGCGACACCTCCGGCATGTCGAGCCCTTCGCGAAGCAGGTTGATACCGACCAGTACGTCGAACCGGCCCAGGCGCAGGTCGCGGATGATCTCCACGCGCTCGACCGTGTCGATATCCGAGTGCAGGTAACGCACCCGCACTCCGTGCTCGTGCAGGTAGTCGGTGAGGTCCTCGGCCATGCGCTTGGTCAGCGTCGTGACCAGCACGCGCTCCTCGGCGGCCACCCGCGTGCGGATCTCGGAGAGCAGGTCATCCACTTGCGTGAGCGCGGGCCGGACTTCGACCTCCGGGTCGATCAGGCCCGTCGGGCGCACCACCTGCTCGACGACCTGTGCGGCGTGCGCGTGCTCGTAAGGGCCCGGGGTGGCGGAGGTGAA
This sequence comes from bacterium BMS3Bbin13, assembly GCA_002897735.1. GTDB lineage: Bacteria > Pseudomonadota > Gammaproteobacteria > 21-64-14 > 21-64-14 > BMS3Abin12. The sequence goes on from BDTW01000043.1 coordinate 8,290, forward strand.
GATCATCTGCGGTGCGAGGTGCTCGAATTCGTCGAACCGCAACGGCCGGTTGTCGAGCGCCGAGGGCAGCCGGAAGCCGTACTCGACCAGGTTCTCCTTGCGCGAGCGGTCGCCGCGGTACATGCCGCCGAGTTGCGGGATCGTGATGTGGCTCTCGTCGATGACCAGCAATGCATTCTCCGGCAGGTAATCGAACAGCGTCGGCGGCGGCGCCCCGGCGGCGCGTTTCGTCAAGTGCCGGGAGTAGTTCTCGATCCCGGAACAGTAACCCAGCTCCAGCATCATCTCGATGTCGAAGCGGGTACGCTCTTCCAGGCGCTGTGCCTCGAGGAGCTTGTTGACCGAACGCAACTGCTCCAGACGCTCCCGAAGTTCCACCTTGATCACCTCCACGGCGTCGAGCACGGTGCGCCGCGGGGTCACGTAGTGGGTCTTCGGATAGACGGTGTAGCGCGGCACGCGCCGTGTAACCACGCCGGTGAGCGGATCGAACAGCGCGATCGACTCGATCTCCTCGTCGAACAATTCCACCCGCACCGCCTCGCGATCGGACTCGGCGGGGAAGATGTCGAGTACATCGCCGCGCACGCGGAACGTGCCACGACGCAGTTCCGCATCGTTGCGCGTGTACTGCAGCTCGGCCAGGCGGCGCAGCACCGCGCGCTGATCCACCACGTCACCGCGGTTGAAGTGCAGGACCATGCTCAGATAGGAGCGCGGATCGCCGAGCCCGTAGATCGACGACACGGTGGCCACGATGATGGTGTCTCCCCGCTCCAGCAACGCCTTGGTGGCCGACAGGCGCATTTGCTCGATGTGCTCGTTGATCGAGGCGTCCTTCTCGATATAGGTGTCGGACGAGGGGACGTAGGCCTCGGGCTGGTAGTAGTCGTAGTAGGAGACGAAGTACTCCACGGCATTGTGCGGGAAGAACTCGCGCATCTCCGAGTAGAGCTGGGCGGCCAGGGTCTTGTTCGGGGCCAGCACGAGGGTCGGTCGCTGCACCGTCTGGATGACGTTGGCGATCGTGAAGGTCTTGCCCGAGCCGGTCACGCCGAGCAGGGTCTGGTACATCAGGCCGGTCTCCAGCCCCTCGATCAGGTGCTCGATCGCCTCCGGCTGGTCGCCGGCCGGCGTCATCGACGAAGTGATCTGAAGGGGACGGTCCATCACGGATTTCACCTGGGGGATTCTGGTCACGGAGTGGATTCAGTATTATACCGATACCCGCGCCCCGACGGCCGCCGGGGCGTGCGCGCCCGGGGCCTGCGTCGCGGGCGGGCGCCGGCGGGAGTTTCTGTGCGGCACGGATGACAAGCACCGGACGAGCGTCGATGACCACCAGCCTTTCCAAGCGGGTACAGCGGATCAAGCCCTCCCCCACCCTCGCAGTCTCCACCCGGGCCGCGGAACTGCGGGCCGCCGGGCGCAAGGTCATCGGTCTGGGGGCGGGCGAACCGGACTTCGACACCCCGGAGCCGATCAAGGAAGCCGCGATCCGCGCGATCCGGGACGGCTTCACCAAGTACACCCCCGTCGACGGAATTCCGAGCCTGAAGATGGCCATCGCCGACAAGTTCGCGCGCGAGAACGATCTGTACTTCGAGCCGGACCAGATCCTGGTCTCGTGCGGCGGCAAGCAGAGCTTCTACAACCTCGCCCAAGCGCTGCTCAACCCCGGCGACGAGGTCATCATCCCGGCCCCCTACTGGGTCTCCTATCCGGATATGGTGCTCCTCGCGGACGGCGTGCCGGTGATCGTGCCGGCCGCCATGGACCAGGGATTCAAGATCAGCCCGGAACAACTCGAGGCGGCGATCAACCCCCGTACCCGGCTCGTGGTCTTCAACAGCCCCTCCAACCCCACCGGCGTGGCCTACACGCACGACGAGCTGGCGGCGCTGGGTGAGGTGCTCCTGCACCATCCCGACGTGCTGGTCGCCACCGACGACATGTACGAGCACATCCTGTGGACCAACGAGCCGTTCTGCAACGTCGTCAACGCTTGCCCGGAACTCACCCCACGGGCCATCGTCCTGAACGGCGTCTCCAAGGCCTACGCGATGACCGGCTGGCGCATCGGCTACGTGGGCGGCCCCGCGGACCTCGTCGGCGCGATGAAGAACATCCAGTCCCAGAGCACCTCCAACCCGGCCTCCATCTCCCAGGTGGCGGCCCAGGCGGCGCTCGAAGGTGACCAGTCGTGCATCCTCGAAATGCGCAAGGCCTTCAAACAGCGCCACGATTTCCTCGTCGAGGCGCTGAACGCCCTGCCCGGAGTGGACTGCCTGCCCTGTCAGGGCACCTTCTACTGCTTCCCGAATCTGGAGGAGGCGATCACCGGCCTGGACGGCGTCGACGACGACGTCGCCCTGGCGGAATACCTGCTGAACGAAGCCGAGGTCGCGCTGGTGCCCGGTTCCGCGTTCGGCGCCCCCGGGCACCTGCGCCTGTCGTACGCCACCGGCCTGGAGAACCTGCGCGAGGCCGTCCTCCGCATCCGCACAGTGCTGCAGCGCGGCGTGCGCGTCGAAGCCTGATACGAATCCGGGCGATCCGGGAGATCCGGGGTCAGGCTTGACTTATGGGTATTTGAAGGAATTCCTTCTGATGCGATCGCGCCCTCCTTCGGCTCCGGGTCCCCTGATTCGCCTTGATGCAATCGGCCGGCCGCTTGACTACGCTTGGATGGTCCTCGTCTCCGGCAAATGCCCATAAGTCAAGCCTGACCCCAATGCGCCCCAATGCGTGCCTACAAGGAGGTTGGCATGGTTATCTGCTTTCATTCGGCGCCCCGCCGCGCGGGGCTTACGCTCGTCGAACTGCTCGTGACGCTGGCGATCGCCGTCATCGTCACGACCATCGCCGTGCCCTCGTTCCGGTGGCTGATCCTCGATGCCCGTCTGAGCACGGCGGTCAACGGTCTCGTCCACGACTTGGCGCTCGCCCGCAGCAACGCCGTTACCCGGGGGCGCTCGGTTGTGCTTTGTCCGAGCGCCGACGGCGTGCGCTGTCTCGCGACCCCGGAATGGCACCGCGGCTGGATCGTGTTCGTGGACTCGAACCGCGACCGCGACCGGGATCCGGAGGAGTCGCGCTTGCGCGTGCACGGCCCCCTGGCGCACGGCATCTCGGCGATCTCCTCGCGCGCCCGGCGGCGCATCGTCTACCATCCCCTCGGATTCTCGCACGGCAGCAACCTCACGGTGACTTTCTGCGCCTCGCGGCAGCCGGGGGCGGCGCGCGCCCTCATTTTATCCAACGCCGGACGCCCCCGGATCGCGCGCACCGGCCCCGGGCGACGGGCGCTACGCTGCCCGCCCTGAACGTTCGTGTTGACCCAAAACAATCCAATCCAGTACCATGCCCGGACCTTCGACCAAGCACAATTCCCCGGTAGCTCAGTTGGTAGAGCAGATGACTGTTAATCATCGGGTCGGCGGTTCGAGTCCGTCCCGGGGAGCCATTAAAACAAGCCTAATGGGGTCAGGCTTGACTTATGGGTATTGGTGGAGGCCCCTTCTAATGCCATCCAGTCGTTCTCTGACTCCGGGCTCCCTGATTTTTCCCTGATACGATCGACCGGCCGCTTGGCTGAGCCCGGACCGTTTCCGTCCCGGGTGCATGGTCACGTCGTTGACATCCTCCCCGGCCTGAAGTCCGGAGATTCCTACGGCGCTCAGGGGCGGCATCGAGCCGCCCCTGAGTCGCTTCGGCGGGTTCCTGCTGCTGGCGGCATTACCGCACCGCTCACTTCACAGGCGAACCGGGCGTGTCCCGCCCTTAGAACA
>BDTW01000044.1 GCA_002897735.1 bacterium BMS3Bbin13
GCGCTCAGGGGCGGCATCGAGCCGCCCCTGAGTCGCTTCGGCGGGTTCCTGCTGCTGGCGGCATTACCGCACCGCTCACTTCACAGGCGAACCGGGCGTGTCCCGCCCTTAAAACATTGATCGCGCCAACCACATCGGCGTTTTCCTCGAAACCACATTCCACACACTCGAACCGGGCTTGGGTCTGCCGGTTGTCTTTCGATACATGGCCGCAGCACGGGCAAGTGCGGCTCGTGTTCCGCGGCGGGGGTTCAAGGGGTCAGAGTACTTGAAATTTCCGGCGGCAGATCAAGACCGCAACGTAGTTGGGATTTCAAGTACTCTGACCCCTTGAACTCTTCTGGTAGGCGCGTTGACTATCGTACAGATATATACGATGATGTCAATATGATTGGCAGTGAGCTCGTCCGCCGCATCGAACGGCTGGGCAAGGCACGCGGTATATCCGTGCGCTTTGTGTCCCACCAGGGCAAAGGTAGCCACGGACGGCTCTATTACGGCGAACGCTTCACGACGGTGAAGGATCGAAAATAGGAGGTTGGCAAGGGACTGCTCTCCGCAATGCTCAAACAGCTTGGGCTAAATCTTAATGATCTGAATCGGTGAGGTGAGACCATGCGGTACGCTTATCCTGCAATCCTGACCCGCGATGCGGATCGGCGCATCGTGGCCGCATTCCCAGACGTGCCCGAGGCGTTGACCGACGGTGCGGACGAAGTCGAAGCGTTGCGTGAAGCACAGGACGCCTTGGCCGCCGCCTTGGCGGGCTACGTCCAGGCCCGCCGGGCGCTCCCGAAACCCTCCGCCGCGCGAGGCCGCCCGCTCGTGCCGGTACCACCCGGGGTGGCAGCGAAACTCGCCCTCTACCAGGCGATGCGCCGCCAGGAGGTATCGAACATGGAACTTGCCCGGCGACTCGGGGTCACCGAGGCGGTGGTACGCCGCCTGCTCGACCCCGACCATGCCTCGCGCATCGAGGGCCTGCACGCCGCACTCGCGGCACTCGACGTGGGGTTGGTGGTGGAAGATGCCGCCTGAGAGGCGGGAGCCAAGGGCCAAGGGCCTCTACCCCCCCTCTGGGTGTACCCTACACCGCCCCCTTTAGGAATGGGCGGTTAACCCGCATTTCCCACCGGACGGCCAACGGTTGCGGCGTAGGGCTCTGAAGCGAGGGAGGGATCATCCCCGCGTGCACGGAGCGTACGATTCGTTCCCAAAAATCATCCCCTCCCCCCGCGTCCCTGGCCCGCCGGCTCGGTGACAACTGGGCCGCGCCGGCGTTGGTTGAGCAGGCTTTCGGCAGGGATATTGAACTCCTTGTGCAGCGCTTGAATCATCCTCACGGTCAGCGGACGCCGGCGGGCAAGGATTTCGTAGACCCGGTTTTTTCGCCCAATTGCCGGAACCAAGTCATCGACCGTCAGTCCCTGCTGCTCCATGCGGAACTTGATGGCTTCCACGGCGTCCGGCAGGTCCATCGGGAAATGCTTGCGTTCGTAGGCCTCGACCAGGGTAACGAGCACATCGAGCCTGTCGCCGGCGTCGGTTCCGGGTTCCGCGGTCATCAGTGTTTCGATCTCGCGCAACGTTTCACGGTAGTCGGCTTCGGTCTTGATCGGGCGAATGTCCATAGCGCGCTCTCAGATGGTTTGTGCGTCGATCTGGTCGTACTGCTTGTGTGTGCCAATGAAGCGGATATAGAGCACCTTGTAGGGATAGTTAATCCAGACGACCAAACGATACTTGTTGCCCGCAATGTTGAAGATGACACGTCCGTCTTTCAGGATGCTGGCGTTGCCAAACTGCTGTTTCACCTCATTGGGCGAGGACCAATCGGCCTTCACCGCTTCGCGATACCACGCCATCGTGGGCTCTTCGGCATCCTGGTATTCCGGCTTGCCGGCCCAGAAGGCTTTCTCCTTAAAACCCGGTCAGTTCACCAGAATCAGGCGTCCAGCGCGGGTGGCGGCCGGCCTTACTGTGATCGCAATGTCATAACCAAGTCGATTCAGGCAGTCCATCAGCTTCCGCTCGGACAGGCTGGAGCAGAAAAGGGGACGGAGGGAATATTGTTTATTCCCTCCGTCCCCTTTCTTTATGGATTTTGTAGGGCGGGGCTTGCCCCGCCGACGACGCTGCCCATTCTGTTTAACTCGTCGAATCCGAGGGTATCCAATTGGGGCGGTGGTTCTGGTTTGAGCAAGCGCCGGCGTCAGAGATCGTCGGGCCGGAGTCCCGTATGCTTCGCGATCCGCGCAAGCATTCTCGGACCGATCTCGTCCTGGTCGTGGAAGGCAAATACGTAGTCCAGCCACCCCTCGCGGGACAGTGTGCGATGGGAACCACCCTGCCTCTTAACGGTCCAGCCGATGGATCGCAAAGCAGCAAGAACCCGCGATGCGCGGCTGGAAGGCCAGCGGTTCACGCGGCATTAAACAGGCGGGAGACCTTTTCCGGCAGCGGCTCGCCACAGCGAATACGGTCTGCCAGGACGCAGAGGGCGAGCGTGATCGCCTCCCGCCTCGCCGCCTCCTGGTCGGCCCCATAAGCCATGACGCCCGGAAGCTCGGGGACCTCCGCGACCCAGCGCCCGTCTTCTTCCTGCTCAAACTCCATGTGAAACATGACGCCCCTCCTCCCCGATCCGATTACAGTTCGGATCGAACTTCATTATACATGCGATACCTGCCATACAGGTATCGGCAGCGATCGCCCTGCAGTTCAGGGAAAACGTAAGTGATGAAAATTTCTGGCTTAAACGATGGCAACCCGGTTCACTCTGGAGACCGAAGGTCCGTTTGAGCTGTCGTCTTGTCCTCGTTGGCATCCTCCTCGGCATGAATGCCGGAGATTCCTACGGCGCGCAGGCGTGGCATTGCGCCGCCCCTAAGTCGCTTCGGTGGGTTCCTGCTGCCGGCGGCGGGAAAAGGGCAGAAAAGGGCAGGGCAGAAAAGGGGACGGAGGGAATATTGTTTATTCCCTCCGTCCCCTTTCTTTTCCACCACGGGTCTGCGGAGTCGGCGGGGCGAGCCCCGCCCTACGGGTGGATGAGTGGGGATCCGGTAGGGCGGGCCTCGGCCCGCCGGCGACGTCGTGGGGATCCGCCGCGACCACCGGCGTCGGCCGGGCGGGCCCAGCCCTACCGGGTGGGCGCGATCACCGATCGCGCGCAGGGTGGGGTTTGCTCCACGGTGAGGCTGGATGGCCGAAAATTCAGGGTGTTGCAATCCATTCCGTCAAGAATCCGGCATGGCGCCGATAGATGGCATCGGTTAGAATTCCAGCCGGTCCAACGGGTTCGGACGCACCCTTAAAGTTGCAGGTTCGAATGCCGCTAGCAACGGACTGGACAATCCTGGGTTGTTTGTACAATTTAAGAAGGAGCGATGGAGATGAAATCACCGGTGAGAACGATACTGGCGTTGGCCGTCGCGGCGGGGCTGGCGGCGCCGACGGCCGCTTTCGCCACGAACGGCTACTTTGGGCTGGGCTACGGCACCAAGCAGTTCGGCATGGGCGGTGCCGGCGTGGCGTATCCGCAGGATGCACTCGCCGCGGCCACCAACCCGGCGGGCATGGCGTTCGTGGGCAGTCGCGTCGATATCGGGGTGGAGCTTTTCAGCCCGAAGCGCGATGCCTCGTTGGGTAACTACAACCACATCGATAGCGGTGCCACGTTGTTTGCCGTTCCCAGTATGGGGGCGGTGCTCGACCAGGGGCCGCTGGCGTACGGGGTATCCATCTACGGCAACGGCGGGATGAGTACGCGTTACAGCACCAATCTGTTCGACAAAAGCTTCGGTCCGCTGAATGCAATGGCGCACGCTAAGTTCGGTGCACCGCTGCCGAACAACACCGGAACACTAGGAATCAACCTATCCCAGCTCCTGATTGCGCCGACCATTGCCTACAAGGTCCTGCCGGAGACCTCGATCGGTGTCTCGCCGATGATTGCCATCCAGGCCTTCCGCGCCTACGGGCTGGGGGACTTCGACAATTCGTTCTTCTCCTCGGGTCCTGGCCACGTTACCAACCAGGGTAGCGATTACTCCTATGGCGGCGGGGTGCGCGTGGGCGTGCAGAGCAACCTCACCAACTGGTTGTCGGTGGGCGCGACCTGGTCCTCGAAGATGTACATGTCGAAGCTCAACAAGTACAGCGGCCTGTTTGCCGATGGGGGCGCGTTCGACATTCCGTCGAATTTCGCAGTCGGCCTCGCACTCAAACCGACTCCTTCGCTGGTGGTGGCATTCGACGTGCAGAGGATCATGTACGGTCAGGTGCCGGCGATCGCCAATCCGGGTCCGAGCACCGCGGAGCTGGGGGCCTTCATGGGCGGGTTCAAGGCGTGGCTCTTGGGGAACGGTGCGACGCCCCCGCAGCCGAAGCCGCTTCCGCGGCTCCTCGGCACCTCCGGCGGGATGGGCTTCGGCTGGCGCGACATCACGGTCTACAAGTTCGGTACCGCGTATCAGGTGAACGACCGGTTGACCGTGCGTGCGGGGTTCGATTACACGGACAGCCCGATCCCGAATGATCAGCTTATGTTCAATATCCTGGCTCCGGGCGTGATCAAGTATACCGGCACCCTGGGGTTGACCTACAAGCCGACGCAGAATCAGGAGATCAACCTCGCCTATATGCATACCGCGCGGCACAGCCAGAGCGGTGCGTTGCTTAACGGTAAGATGCCGGTGCAGATCGGCATGTATGAGAACGCGCTCGAAATCGGCTACGGCTGGAAGTTTTAACCGGGCGTTCATGCAAGACCCGCGGTGGACCGGCGCAGGGAGGCGCGGTCCGCCGGTTTTCGGGGTGTGCGAACGCGACCGGGCGGTGTGGTTTCGCGGCGTCGGCCGGGCGAGCCCGGACGCAGCCCGAAGGCCGAGTCCATGTAGCCTGGATGCAGGCCGAAGGCCGAAATCCAGGGCTTTTACCCCGATGGGAGGCCGGTTCCCGGATTTCGCTTCGCTTCATCCAGGCTACGGGGAGCGGAACGGGCCGGCGGCGTTTGGTGTTTCCATGGCCGCGTGTGGGCGGCTCGCGGCGCCGGGCGGTTGACGGCCTATTGGCGCTCTGTTGCAATGGAAAGAGGGGGTTCAAAGGGTCAGAGTACTTGAAAATCTCCTAAAGGTGATTCAAGGATTCAGAATGCTGTGGATTTTCAAGTACTCTGACCCTTTGAACTCGCCACCGCTCGGGGGTGGAGGAGGATGCGGATGAAGGTTCTGAGTTCGGTGTTTCTGATGCTTGCGGCGGTGCTGCTCTTGCCGGCGTGCGCCGTCGTTGAGGGTTTGGGCGCTGCTGCACCGGCCGTGAAGACCGTCGCGACGGCCGGACACGCCTATACCCTGCACCCCGGCGATCAGTTGGAGGTGACGGTCTGGAAGGAGAAGGACCTGCAGCGCCAGGTGTTGGTGGGCCCGGGCGGGGGCATCAGTTTTCCGCTGGTGGGTCATTTGAAGGCGGCCGGCAAGACGGTCGCCGAGCTGCAGAAAGAGCTGACCGCCAAGCTCCAGAAGTACATCCCGGATCCGGCGGTTACGGTCGCGCTCAAGCAGGTCGCGGGCAATGTGGTCTACGTGATCGGTCAGGTCAACAAGCCGGGGGCGTTCATGGTCAGCGGGCCGCTGGACGTGATGCAGGCGCTGTCGCGCGCCGGCGGCATGACCACGTTCGCTTCGAAGAACGATATCCGCATCCTGCGCCGCGAGGGCGGGCGCCAGGTCGCGCTGCCGTTCGAGTACGGGGACGTGATAAAGGGCAAGGACCTGCAGCAGAATATTCTGCTTCACGCCGGGGACGTGGTGGTGGTGCCGTGAGCGGGGGGGTGGGGGTGCGGTGTGCACCTGAAACATCCGGTTGGGTGTCGGATGCCGTCGGCGGGGCAAGCCCCGCCCTACAGGTTGCCAGCGGGGCGAGGTCCGCCCTACACGTCGTCGGCGGGGCAAGCCCCGCCCTACAGGTTGCTGGCGGGGCAAGCCCCGCCCTACAGGGTATCGCCGCTTCGGCGGGGCGTGCGTGCATCGGCGATCGTGGGTCGCCCCGGGCGGGCGGGCGTGGCGCCTGCGTCTGCATCCGCCGGTAGCCGGGGGCGTTGCCGATGCGGGCCGCCCGCCGCTTGCGCCGCGCCGGCCCGTATGTGGTCGCCGTGTCTCTCCTGATCGGGCTGGGCGCTACGCGCGTCGCGGCCGCCGCGCAGTGGTACGCCGTCCCGTCCCTGCGAATGCAGACCGGCTACAACGATAACCCGCGGTTCGCCATCTCCAATGGGAAATCGACGGAGATCTTCGATCTGGCGCCCAGCCTGGAAGTCGGGGCGCGGGCGCCGCGTTGGGGGGCGGCGGTGGTCGGGGGCGCCCACCTGCGCCGCTACCCGGGCGCTTCGGAACTGAACCGGAATGACAATAGCGTCAACGTATCCTCCCATTATGATGCGCAGCGGCTGAGCTGGCGTCTCGGCGGCTCCTATATTCGGAGTTCGATCCTCGGCACTGCGCAGCCGCTCGGTCCCCAGACGGGCCTGGTCGAGTTCCAATCCCAGCGTCGTACCGGCACGGCCAGCCCGTCGTTGACTTGGCAGGTGACCCCGACCGATCTGTTGCGCGTCTCCTATTTGTTCCAGGATACGTCCTACCAGGACGCCGCCCGCCTCGGTTTGTCGAGCTTCCGTTACCATCGGGGGTCCCTGACCTACCAGCACGACCTGAGTGCGCGTCTCCAGGTCTTCGCGATCCCTTCGTATTCGATGTTCGATGTGCCCGCCTCCGGCTTCCAGTCGCGAACGGTGGGGTTGCGGCTCGGGGTAACCCGGGTGTTCTCTTCGACGCTCTCGGCGACGCTCTCGGCGGGCGGTCGGCGTACGGAGTCGAAGGGGGTGCAGCAGATTCCAGAAGGTTTTTTTATTGGCCCCTCGGTGTTCATTCAGACCGGCATCCGGCGGGTGGACGTCTCCAGCCTCAATACCGGGGTAACCGCCGACGCGAGCTTTACCAAGCGCCTCGAACGCGGGGCATTGACCGGCTCGTTCTCCCGCTCTCTGACACCCAACGGTCTCGGCACCGAGGTGGAGACGAACGACTTGAGCCTGGCGCTGAACCGCCCGCTCACGCGGCGCCTCGCCGGGAATTTGTCCCTGCACCTGCTACGCGCCCGTACGGTCGGCGCGGTCGATACGACCAGGCTGAGTTCGGTGGATCGCGACTACGCGCGGCTCAGCCCGAGCCTGCGCTGGAAATGGACCCGGCGGACGACGGTCGAGGCCTCCTATGCCTATACGTGGTTTCGATATCGGTCTTCCGGCCGGATCGTGCGGGATAATGTCATCTATTTGACGCTATCCTACCGATGGCCTAGGATAATCCTTTCCCGGTAAAAAGAGGCCGAAGTACGGCCCGCCGGAGGAGTCGCAATGGAACCCACCGCATGCTCGAAGAACCGCTCGAACCCACCCGGGATCTGAGGGATTACCTGGACGTCCTGCGTCGCCGCAGGCGGCCGATGCTCATCGTCGTCGTGCTGCTGTTCGCGGCTGCGGCGCTGGCGGCCGTGCTGTGGCCGCCGACCTATCAGTCCACGGGCACTATCCTGATCCAGGAGCAGGAGGTCCCGCCGAACCTGGTGCAGTCCACGGTCACCAGCTACGCTATGCAGCGCGTGCAGGTGATCACCCAGCGGGTGATGACGCGTGCGAACCTGGTCAGGTTGATCGACAAGTACCATCTCTACGCCGACCGGCGGGATACCGACACCACCGAGCAGCTCGTCGATCGCATGCGCAAGGATATCGGCGTGCAGCCGATCAGCGCCGACGTCATCGATCCGCGCACCGGCCAGCCCACCAAGGCGACGATCGCATTCACGCTCTCCTTCGAGGGTTCCAGCCCCGGCAAGGTGCAGCGCGTCGCCAATGAACTGACCTCGCTCTACTTGGCCGAGAACATCAAGACCCGGACCGAGAAGGCGACCGATGCCTATTCGTTTCTGCGCGGCGAGGCCAAGCGCCTGAAGGCCCATCTCAACAAGCTCGACCAGAAAATCGCCACGCTCGAGCAGCACAATCTCAACCGCCTGCCGCAGGTGCAGGATGTGAATCTGCAGCTCGTGGCGCGCGCGGACCGCGACCTGACCGATAGCGAGACCCAGATCCGCGCGTTCGAAGGCCAGCGCGTCTACCTGATGGGCCAGCTCGCGGGCATGAATCCGTATACGCCGCTGGCCGGTGCCAATGGCCGGCCGGCCCTGGAACCGGTCGAGCAGTTGCGGCTGCTGCGCAGCCAGTACGTCAATGCCAGCGCGGAGTACGGCGCGCGGTACCCGGATGTCGTCCGCCTGCGCCGGCAGATCAAGGCGCTGGAGAAGAAGACCGGCCTGCCGCCGGACGTGGACGAGCAGAAGGCCGAACTGCGGCGGGCCCGGCTCGAACTGACGCGGGATCAGGCGAAGTATTCCGATCGCTACCCGGACGTGGTGCGCCTGAAGAAGAAGGTGACGGCACTGGAGGCGGCGATCGCCAAGGCCGGCAAGTCCGGGAAGGGTGCGGGCGCCGCTTCTGCGAACGCCTCCGCGGGGGCCTCCGCGAAACCGACCAACCCGGCCTACATCACCCTCAAGGCGCAGCTCGATCGCGTCGACAGCCAAGTGAAGGCCTACCGCTTGCAGGCCGTGCGGCTCAAGGCCAAGATCACGCGCATCGACAAGCGCCTCATGGAGACCCCGGAGGTCGCGCGGCGCTACGAGGCGCTGCGCCTGGATCGCAACGCCACCGCCAAGCAGTACCAGCTCTTGCTGGCCAAGCAGACCGACGCGGCTATCGCACAGCAGCTCGAGCAGGACCAGAAGGGCGAGCGTTTCGTGTTGATCGATCCGCCGCAGTTGCCGGAGCGCCCGATCGAGCCCAACCGCCTGGCGATCCTGCTGCTCGGGTTCGTGCTCTCGCTGGGCGGCGGGGTGGGGACGGCCGCGACCCTGGAATCCATGGACCGCTCGGTGCGCGGGGTGAAGGGCGTCGTGGCGATCCTCGAGGCGCCCCCGCTCGCGGCGATCCCCTACATGGAGAACGAGGCGGACCAGGCCCGGCGGCGGCACCGGCGGCGGATGACGTGGATCGCGTGGATCGCGGTGATCGTGGCGGCGTTGCTGCTGGTGCAGTTCTTCTGGATACCGCTGGACGTGCTCTGGTTCCGGGTGCTCAACAAGTTCAACGGCACCTTCGGTTGAGGCGGGGGTCCCCCGTCCACGAAGTCGGCCGGGCGAGCCCGGCCCTACGGGTGGTGAGGGTTGAATTGTAGGGTGGGGCTTGCCCCGCCGGACGGGGTTCATCGAGCGGAGACGGCGCGAGCTGGTCACAGACTATGGAACGCATCAAAGAAGCCCTGGAGAAGGCCCGGCAGGAACGCGCGGCGGGCGGCGGCGTGGCTCCCGGCCGGGCATCGGCGCCGGCCGACCCGGCCGAGATCGTCTACAGCCGCACGCGCACCGTGCCGGTGCTGCACGGCACGCTACGCCGCAATCGCGTGATCGCGGGCTTCGACCCGAGTTCGTTCACCGACGCCTACCGCATCCTGCGTACCCAGGTCCTCAAGCGGCTGCAGAAGAACGGCTGGAACTCCGTCGCCGTCACCAGCCCCGGCGCCCACGAGGGCAAGACCCTGACCGCGATCAATCTGGCCATCAGCCTGGCCATGGAGGTCAATTCCACGGTCCTGCTGGTCGATGCCAATCTGCGCGCCCCCCGCGTGCATGAATTCTTCGGGCTGCCGGCCGAGCCCGGTCTCGCCGACTACCTGCGCACCGATACCCCGCTGGAAGAGATCCTGGTCCATCCGGCCGACATCGGGCGCTTCGTGATCCTGCCCGGCGGGCGGCCGTTGCTCGATTCGGCGGAGATGCTCAACTCGCCGAAGATGACCCGGCTGGTCGAGGAACTCAAGCGCCGCTATCCGACCCGCATCGTGATCTTCGATCTGGCGCCGCTGCTGAGCGCCGCCGATGCGCTGGCCTTCGCCCCCTACGTCGATGCCGCCTTGCTGGTGGTCGAGGACGGCGCCACCGGGACCGAGGAGCTGGAGCGCGCGGTCGGGCTGCTCAAGGACACGCAGTTGATCGGCACGGTGCTCAACAAGGCGCAACACGGTCCGGGCGAGGACGACGGGGAACCCCGCAGGGGCCGGCTGCGCCGCCTGTTCGCCGGCGGCACCTGATCATGTACGAGGCCTTCTACGGCTTCCGCGAAAAGCCCTTTTCGCTGCTCCCCGATCCGAGCTTCCTGTTTCTGAGTGCCAAGCACCGGATGGCCCTGGTGCTGCTGGAATACGGCCTGATGAACCAGGCCGGGTTCACGGTCATCAGCGGCGGCATCGGTACCGGCAAGACCACCCTCATCCGCCATCTGCTCAACAACCTCGACCGCGACACCACGGTCGGGCTGATCTCCAATACCCACCGCTCCTTCGGTGACCTGCTGCAGTGGATCATGCTCGCCTTCAAACTCGACGATCAGGGGATGGACAAGGTCGGGCGCTACCGCGCCTTTGTCGATTTCATGATCCGCGAGTACGCGCACAACCGCCGCACCGTCCTGATCGTCGACGAGGCCCAGAACATGGCCCCGGAGACGCTCGAGGAACTGCGCATGCTCTCCAACGTCAACGCCGACAAGGACCAGGTCCTGCAGGTGATCCTGGTCGGCCAGCCCGGGCTGCGCGCCACCCTGCGCCGCCCCGATCTGGAGCAGTTCGCACAACGCATCGCCGTGGACTACGACCTCGAACCCCTGGAGATGCATGAGACGCGCGACTACATCCGTCACCGCATCGAGGTCGCCAGCGGCGATCCGGGGCTGTTCGACGAGGACGCCTGCGCCGCGGCGCACGAGGCGGGCCGCGGTGTGCCGCGCCTGGTCAACCTGATCTGCGACACGGCGCTGGTCTACGGCTACGCGGAGCAGGCCGAACGGATCAGCGCCGCCCTGGTGCGCGAGGTGGTGCGCGATAAGCGCAAGGGCGGCTTGTTTCCGGGGGGCGAGCCCGAGTCGCCGCCGTCGCCCGCACCTCGGGAAGCGCCGCCACCCATCGCTCCGGCCGCGGTGACCCCCGTGGACCCGCCCGCCGCCGTGCCCCGGGATCCCCGGAACGTCCTGGAAGAGGCCCCCGGGAGCGGCGCGGAACCGGACTCGACGCCGGACGAAAAAAAAAATTATCGGTAGTGATCGCCTCGGATTCGGGGATCCGCCGCGACCGGCTGCGCCTCATGCTCGACGAGTGTGGAATACACGTGGCCGACGTCGTTCCCCTGGACGGTGCGGCGCTGAAGAGCGCTATGTCGCAGGCCGCGGACTTCGTGCTGATCGATCTCGACGAGGCCTGCGCGGAGAAGCTGGACCCGCTGCTGAACGCGGTGGAGACCCTCGGCGTGCCGGTGCTGTTCAACGACGGCTCGGACCCGATCCCGCCCGCGGACGGCGCCGAATCCGAACTCGGCCGCCGCATCCACCTCAAACTAACCCCCCGGGGTCAGGCTTGACATATGGGCATTCGCTGCTTTGGAAATGGAAGGCTTGCCCCCGGAGTAGGGGACTGGCCGTACTGGCGCGTACTTGGACTCCAGCCGTTCAAGCCGGTCCGGGCCGTTCCCCGTAGCCTGGATGAAGCGAAGCGTAATCCGGGGATGGGGTACCGCTCTTTCCCGGATTTCGGCCTTCGGCCTGCATCCAGGCTACATGTTCCCCGGGGTGGAAATGGAAGGCTTGGCCCGGAGTAGGGGACTGACCGTAATGGCGCGTACTTGAGTTCTGGGCGTTCAAACCGCCGCCGAGCTGTTCTCCGTAGCCTGGATGAAGCGAAGCGTAATCCGGGGATGGCGTGCCGCGCTCTCCCGGATTTCGGCCTTCGGCTTGGATTCAAGGGGTCAGCGGCTTGGATTCAAGGGGTCAGAGTACTTGAATCCCCTTTCTTGACCGATGTTCTGTCTGTAGCTACAATGAGGCTACATCGATTCGGAGAGGCATTGCCATGGCTGTCCCCGCTGATGCCGTTGTTCGCGCTCGCATTGATACCGCCACCAAGGAACGTGCCGCCGCCGCTCTGGAAGCCATGGGGCTTTCCATCTCCGACGCAATTCGCTTGTTGATGGTGCGCATCGCCGAGGAGCAGCGTTTCCCGTTCGACGTGAAAGTGCCGAATGCCGCGACCCGCAAGGCCATTTCCGAGCTTAATCAGGGCAAAGGCAAGCGGTTCAAGTCCGCCCGTGAGCTGTTCAAGGATTTGGGTATCTGAATACGTGCGGATCCCGATCCGCTCCAGCCAGTTCAAACGCGATGTGAAGCGGGCCGGGAAGCGTGGCAAAGATATCGACAAGCTCCGCTCGTTGCTGAGTCTGCTGATCGAGGAAAGACCATTGCCGCAGGAATACCTTGATCCCCGCTAAAAGGCGTCTGGAGAGACTTTCGCGATGCGCACATCGAATCAGACTGGTTGCTGATCTACCGAGTAACCGGCGACGAGTTACATCTGGCACGCACTGGCACGCATGCGGACCTCTTCGAGGAATAGCTTTATTCTCCCGACCTGCTGCTTTCCCTCCCAACCCCATCCTCCGACACCCGGTTGGGCCGCAAACGGGCTCATTGGTTGGCACGGATTCAAGGGGTCAGAGTACTTGAAATCTCCAGCGACAACGCAAGAAGTCGGCGCAGTTGGAATTTCAAGTACTCTGACCCCTTGAATCCCCCTCCGGCGGCAGGTAGCGCGCCCAATCGTGGCCCGGGTCTCCGACTGCCAGAAAGCACGGGTTGAGGAGCGATTCCTTGGTGTTGTAGCGCAACGGGCGCAGCGCCAGATCGGTGATGCGCCCGCCGGCCTCGTCTACGATGCAGTGCGCCGCGGCGGTGTCCCATTCGGAGGTCGGGCCGAGCCGCGGATACAGGTCGGCACGACCCTCCGCCACCAGGCAGAACTTGAGCGAGCTGCCCATGCCGATCAGCTCGTAGTCACCGATCCGTTCGAGCAGGCGCTCCAGGGACGGGCTACGGTGCGAGCGACTGCCGGCGATGGTGATGCGCCCGGCGGGTCGCGGTCGCGTGTGCAGGCGCTCGGGACGGCCACCCGGCGACTGGCGCCAAGCGCCGTGTCCGCGGGCGGCCCAATAGCTCGCCCCGCCCACCGGGGCGTGGACCACTCCGAGCACCGATTCGTGTCCCGCGATCAGGGCGATGTTGACGGTGAATTCTCCGTTGCGCTTGACGAATTCGCGGGTGCCGTCGAGGGGGTCCACGAGCCAGTAACACGGCCACGCGGCGCGCTCGGCAAACGGCTGTTGCGCGGATTCCTCGGAGAGCACCGGCACTTGCGGCGTGAGGCGCGCCAGCCCGTCGAGGATCGTATGGTGCGCGGCCATGTCCGCCGCGGTGAGCGGCGAGTCGTCCGCCTTGTGCTCCACGCCGAAGTCGGTGGCATAGACCTCGAGGATCCGCCGGCCCGCCTCGCGCGCGAGTTCCCGAAGCGGATCGAGTAGTGCGCCGGGGTCCGTGATGGGACAGCCCTCGGCAGACATTACGCCACCCGTGCCCGGCACGGCCGGGACAGGACTTCTGTACGGCGGATCTGCGCGATGAACGGCATCATGTGTGTATCCTCGAAGAGGGCAGTGTAACGGCCGGCCGGCCCGCGCGCCAGCGGCTGCGGCGATGGCGCGGCGCGGCCGCCGGCGGGATAATGAAACTCAGGTATGCGCATTGCGCCCTACCGGGTTTGCTCAATACTGAACGAATGGCAGTCCGGATGAAGTGTGGCGGAACCCGGGGACGGTGCTGTACGGGTCCCCGGATTTCGGCCTTCGGCCTGCATCCGGGCTACGTGGGTGTGGGTCCCCGGATGGAGTTCAAGGGGTCGGAGTACTTGAATTTCAAGTACTCCGACCTCTTGAACTCTCTGACCCCTTGAACTCTGCAAAGGAACCCTCGGATGCCGGACTGGTCCCGAATCGACACCGTGTTGCTCGACATGGACGGCACGTTGCTGGATCTGCACTTCGACAATCAGTTCTGGCTCGAACACGTGCCGCTGCGCTTCGCCGAGCGCCACGGACTCACCGTGGAGCAGGCCAAAACGGAACTCTATCCGCGCTTCCGGCGGGTGGAGGGGACGATGGCTTGGTACTGCGTGGACCACTGGACCGGCGAGCTGGGTCTCGATATCGCCGCCCTCAAGGAGGAACTGCGCGAGCTGATCGCGGTGCGCCCGCGTGTGCCCGAGGTGCTCGACGAGCTGCGCGCGCGCGGCAAGCGCTTGGTGCTGGTGACCAACGCCCACGGCAAGAGCCTGGCCATCAAGATGCGTTGCACGGGCCTCGGGAGGCACCTCGACGCGGTGATCTGCGCCCACGATCTGGGTCACCCCAAGGAACAGGCACCGTTCTGGGCGCGGTTACAGGCGCGTGAGCCCTACGAGCCGCACCGCACCTTGATGGTCGACGACAGCCTGCCGGTGCTACGCGCCGCCCGGCGTAGCGGCATCGCGCACCTGCTCGCCGTGCGCCGCCCCGACAGCCATGCCCCGGCGCGCGAGATCGAGGAGTTCCCGGCGGTGGATTCGTTCGGTGATCTGTTGCCGGTAACGGGGGCGGCCCGGGAGCCCGCCGGATTCATAGGTTCGTAACGAGGCGAATTGCGCTCTACGGATCCTCAGCGCTTGTCCCAGCGTTTGAAGCGTTTTTTGCAGTATTTCAGCAGTGCTTCGTAGTTCTCGAAGAACAGTTCGAAGCCGTCTTCGGAGGGGGCATCGAATTCGCAGTAGTCGTTGGAGTGTTCGCGGCAGATCTGCGGGCGTTGCTCATAGATGCCACAGCGCCCATCCGGGAGCATGTGTTTGCAGGAGGTATTGACCAGCAGCGTCCAGCCGTCTTCGTCTTTGTAGACTTGTACGTTCTCGTGGGAGATCTGCCAGAGCAGGTGGCTGAAGTCGTATTTGGACCGCGGCGTCTCGATGATCTGGGTGATGTAGGTGCAGCACTTGGCGCTCGTGCAGTAACCGCATTTGTTCTCGGATGTGATGACGGGCGGGGTCGCCCACCGGCTGCTCGCTTTCATAGAAACCCGTTCCGGTGCCTGCGGGGAAGGCGGCATTATAGCGGAAGCCCCGCGCGGTCGCACGGCGTCGGGGGCCCTTGCGCATGATCCGCGCGTGGGGAATCGCGGCGTGCCATTCCTCCCCGGATTTCGGCCTACGGCCTGCATCCGGGCTACGCAGACATGGGAGCCTGGATGGAACCGCGTCCACGCGGCATGGGAATCTCCAACGGCGTCGGCGGGGCGAGCCCCGCCCTACAGGATCCAGGATGGCCGCGGAACACGGTAGGGCCGGGCTCGCCCGGCCGACGCCGTCGAAATTCGCGATGGTGTTGAGAAGAACCGGGGTGACGCGGGTTCCCGGACCACGGTTTTCGGCTTGCATCCGGGTTACAGCGCAGGCAGGTGTCCGCTCCAGTGGAGGTGGTAGCGGCCGGTTGCGTCGGGTCTGCCGCTCGCGCGCAGCGCCTGCAGCAGCGGCTTGGGTGCATCGGCGCGCGGGAGCACGGCGGCGTTCAGTTGCAGCCGCCCGGCGGGTGAGAGGGTGATGGTGCCGCGGATCTCGAGCGGACCGCCTTGATCGTGCAGCGTGCCGCGGATCGGTTTGGCACCCTGTTCAAGTTTGACCACCAAGGTGCCGAGGCGGATCGGGTCGGTCCAGCGCACGGCGGCGTCGCGCCAGGTGAGCGTGCCGGCGACGCGCCGCAGGCGGGCGTCGTGCACTACGATGTCATGGAGGCGTACCTCCAGCGCTCCGCCGAGTGTGACCGGCAACGGGAGGCGGTGTTGCAACGTCGCCACCGGTACTTGCAGCGTCAATTCGGGCAGGCGCAGCCCGCCCCACAACCCGGCCTGCACGATGCCGCTGCCGGCGGTCCCGGTCCCGGCCGCGGACCATGCCACGCGCACTTGGCCGAGCGGCAGGCGCAGCAGGCCCACGTCCCAGCGCAGCGGGCCCAGTTCCAGGGGGCCGATCCGGGCGGCGGTCGCGCGCCCGTTCCACACCGTGCCTTCGAGGCCGTAGAGGGTCACGGCGCGGTGCGCCGCCGACGGCAGGAATCGGTAGGCCTGACGCGCCGGCAGCGTCGCGACGAGCATCAGCGCATAGGCCGCCACACCCGCGAGCCAGTAGGCGCGGGCCGGTTTCACGACCCGGCGCCCTTCAGCACGGCGCGTCCGTTGACCTTGCCCGGCGCGCCGGTGGCCTCCAGGCTGATCGACTCGATGCGCAGGCCGGCGTCGCGTTGCAGGGCCCCGAGCCAGCGCACGACTTGGTCGAACGGCGCCTGTTTGAGCCACACGCGCACGCCGCCGGCGTTGTCGGGTTCCAGGCGTTTCACCGCGCCTTCCAGGTGTTCGCGCCGCGCCGCCTGATCCACGACGGACAGGATCGAGCCGCCCGAAGCGGGCGCCGCCGGGCCGGACCTGCGCAACGATTGGATCTCGCGTGCGGCTCCGCGCATCCAGTGCAGCAGCGAGTGCTGTTCGGCGGCGGTCCGGCGCAGTCGTGCAAGCCCGGCATAGAAGGGGTGTATGAGTGCGCCGTAGAGCAGCACCAGTATCAGGAACGCGCCGCCGATCACCAGGATCCGCCGTTCCCTCGGGGTGCGCGTGGCGAGCCAGTCCTTCACGAGCCGCGGTTCCGGATTCGCAGGCGGCTCTCGACCCGGCCGTTGCGGGTGCTGGCCGACTGGAGGTCCACGTTCAATCCGCCGCGACCCGCGAGCGCCTCGCGCAGCCGGTCCAGGCCCTGCATGTCCCGGGCCGCGACCCGCAGATCCAGGCCGCCGCCGCGGTAGTCCACGGCCTGGAGTATGACTCCGGGGGATTTCCGGAGCGCGGCGCCGGCCTTGCCGAGCAGGGCGAGAAACCCGCCCGCCGCCGCGCCCCGGCGCCGGCGCAGTTCCTCCAGGTGGTGTTCCATCTGGACGCGGGCGTTGACTACCCGGTGCTCGTTCGGGAAGGTGCGCCGGTAGAGTTGTACGATCTCCCGGGACGACGCGGCGGTGCGCGCGCGCAGGTCGAAGTACTGGTAGATCTGGAGCCCCGCGCCGACCAGCAGCCACGCCCCGAGCAGCGCGGCGGTGGCGCGCCACGGGCGCCACAACCGCCCGAGTTGCTCGCGGCGGCTGTAGGCCCCCTGGAGCAGGTGAATGGCGTGCCGGGTCGGGTCCGTGCCGTCGGCCGCGGCGGGCAGCAGGCCCAGCGGGCCGTCCGGGGCTTCTTCCACCGCGACCGGTACCGGCAGGGCTTCCAGGCCCGCCGGCGGTCCCAGGGCCGGGTCCACGAACAGCCGGATGCGCTCCGGGAGGGCCTCCCGATCGGTTTCCCCGTCCTTCTCCCGGGCTTCGCGCAGCGCCAGGTCGAGCAGTTCCGCGAGGTTCTCCGGGTCCGCCGCCAGGCCGTCTTGCGCGCCGGTGCGCAGGATCACGCGGTGGGGTTCCAGCAGCCCGGTCCAGGTGCCGGGCTCCCAGGGCAGCATCAGGGTGTCGGGGATCAGTGCGTCGGCGTGGATTCCGGCGCCGCGCAGTGCCTCCAGCCAGTGGTCCATGCACGCGCGCGCGGTCACCGCGACCGCCACGCCGCGTTCCGCGTCCTGCGCGCCGAGTGCGAAGTGCAGCCGCTCCACGTCCTCGGCGAACTGCTCCTCCAGTGCGTAGGGTACCGCGCGCAGCATGCGCTGACGCTGGCGGGTGGGGATGCGCGCGTGCGAGAACAGGACCCGCTCACCGGGTACGAGCACCACCACGCGACAGGCGGCGGCGACCGCGGCGGCCTCCTCCAGTGTGCCGCGGCGCACGGGACCGGGGGCTCCCCCCGGTCCCTCCGGCGCCCGCCACCGGGCATCGCCCGGGGTATCGTGCGGGGCTTCGCACGCGCCGGCGTCGAGGCGGATGTACAGGGTGTCGCGCATCTCAGGGGGTCTCCCGGGTCCGCATTATAACCGTTTCGCCGCTCGGATCCCGGCGCACGACGCTGTCCAGGAATACCCGCGCCCGGCCGATGCGTACCGCGCTGTGGATCAGAAAATAGCCGCTGGCCACGCTGATGGCCTGCCGGAGGATGGGGGTGAGCGCCGGATCGCGCTGCAGCCACGCCTGTACGGCGGGCTGCTTCAGGAAATCCCCCGGCGTTCGATACGGCTGCACGGCGCGCGACTGAACCAGGGCCTTGGCGTCGTCCAGGCCGAGTCCGGGCACCAGCATGGCCAGCACCGGCGCGGGCGCGGTGTTCACGTTCACGAGTGTGTGTGTGGGCAGCGCGGTGATGAACGGGGCGAGCCGATCGTAGATCTTGGGCGTGAAACCGGCCACCAGCAGCAGCTCGGTGGGGCTCACCATGGGACGGTTGGCGGCGCGATAGGGCGGGGAAAGGCCCAGGTAATAGCCGTCTTCGGCGCCGCCCGGGAAGCGCGGCTGCTGGTCGGGATCCAGCCAGTCCAGCACCGGCTGCACCCGTTGCGGGTCGAGGCCGAGCCGCTCGAGCAGGCGCCGGAACCGTGCCACGTCCGGGGCGCTGGGGGCGCCGTTCACGATCAGGTCGTTGAGATTGAAACGACCCTGGAGGTCCTCGATGTGGCCCGAGAGGCTGCCGCCCTCGACTTGGATCGGCGGCGGCAGCCGCGCCCAGTCCTCCTTCAGATCGTCGATGCGGTTGTGTTTGCGGTCGCGCTGCAGGACGCGCTCGCCCCAGGTCTCCACCGCCAGCGCGTACAGGTAGGCTTGGTCCTGATCGAGCAGATTGGCGGTGCGGCGGATGTCGAGCTGCTGGCGCGCGGCCATGGCGGTGACCGCGGCGGTGACCAGCGCCATCACCAGCATCGCCAGGATCAGCGCCACGCCGCTCTGGCGGCGCGATAGGCTCAACCGGGCAGCCGGAACAGCCATCGGATCCGTCCCCAGTCCTTCAGGGTGAGTACCACTTCCACCGCGCGCGGCAGCGGCGCGGTGCCCGGCAGGGCCTGGAACCGCGGCGGCGGCCAAGTCAGCCGCCATACCCGTTGGGCGTCCAGGAAGCGCAGCTCGGCCGAGTCGACGCCGGTGAGCAGCGTCGTGTGCCAGGGCTTGTCACCCTGTGCGCGGTCCAGGACGTTCCAGGTGATACGCTCCAGCGTGTGTTTCTTGAGCCGCCAGGCGATGCGTTCGAGGCTGCTGCGCACCAGCCCGGCCGGGTTGGCGCGCCCGCCGCGCGTCTCGGCGAACAGCACTTCGTTGCCGGCACCGCCGCGCAGGGCGGCCACCGGGCTGCCCAATTCGTCGCGGATGCTGCGCGGGACGGCCTGCTGCAGGTCGCGCTCCATCTGCAGATAGGTGATCTGAAGTTGCGCCAGGCGTTGCATCCGCACATCGGTCTCGCGACGTGTATCGAGTACCGACATCAGCCCGCCGTAGGCCAGCGCCGCGAGCACCGAAAACACCGTGATCGCCACCAGCACCTCGAGCAGGGTGAATCCGCGCGCGATGGCGGTCCGGTCCGCTACGTTCACGGCGGCGGTTTCCGCAGCGGTTTCCGCGGCCGGCCCAGATAGCCGATCATGCCGGTGACCGGTCCGTGCGCGCGGCCCTGCGGGCGGGCCTCGACGTCGATCCGGCGCATGTCCGGGTCCGGGGTCCCGGAGATCTTGCGCGTCCAGTGCCAAGTCCGCCCGGCCATCTTCACGGTGCCGTCGCTCTCGCCCACCGGCGGCCACGTCCCCGTGAGCTGCGCCTCGATGATCCGGTTGCGCGCCACCCAGTCGCCGATGGTGCGCGCGCGCAGGTAGTCGGCGGTGCCGACGACACGACCCGCCGATTGCACCGCCGCGCCCAGCGCGATCGCCAGCACGGCCAGCGCGATGAGCACCTCGATCAGCGTGAAGCCGCGCGCCCGCGTGCTCACTGTTGCTCCTCCGTGCCCGCCCCGGCGACGCGGACCTTTCCGCTGAACGGGCCGATCACGCGCACCGCGGGCCCGTCGGTGCCGATGCGCAGGGTGGCCGCGAACGGCGTGCGCTCGCCGGTGGTGTACAGGAAGACGTGGGGTTTGAGATCGTCGCCGGCCGCGGCGAGCGGTACCGGCTCGCCGGAGATCTCCAGCGTGATGCGCAGGCCGGCGGCCAGGCGGCGCGGGCGCAGCAGGTCGTCGTTGCTCACCGCGTGCCATTTCTTCCCGTCGAGCACCAGGAACCGGTAGCCGGTCGGGGAGAAG
The DNA here is from genome assembly GCA_002897735.1 of bacterium BMS3Bbin13. GTDB lineage: Bacteria > Pseudomonadota > Gammaproteobacteria > 21-64-14 > 21-64-14 > BMS3Abin12. The sequence continues at coordinate 20,252 of BDTW01000044.1, forward strand.
CGTACGCCGAACGGTTCCGAGGACACGATCGCCTGCTCGCCGGCCATGTTGATCAGTGCCGCGAGGCGGCGCGCCTGCTCGGAGAGCACCGTCTCCCGGTCGCGAGTGCCGATACTGAGGCTCACCATCGAGATGACCACGCCGATGATGACCAGCACCACCAGCAGTTCCAGCAGGGTGAAGGCGCGCGTGAACCTCGCCCGGCGGATCGTCGGGGCGCCGGCCACGGGATTACCTCGCCGACCGGCGCGGGGCGGCCCCGGCACCCGGCCTATTGCAGGTTCCAGTTGCCGATCTCGCCCTTGCCGGGCTGGCCGCTCGGGCCCAGGGAGTAGACATCGATCGGGCCGTGCTGTCCGGGGTTGAGGTACTGGTATGGGTGACCCCACGGGTCTTTCGGCAGGCGCATGAGGTACCCGCCGGCCTTCCAGTGCGGCGGGACCGGCGGTTGCGTCGGCTTCTGCACGAGCGCCTGCAGGCCCTGGTCGGTGGTGGGGTAGACGTAGTTGTCGAGCTTGTACAGGTCCAGCGCGCTTTCGAGGGCGCGCACGTCCTGCTTGGCCTTGACGACGCGCGCCTGCTCGGGCTTGTTCATGATCTTGGGGACGATCAGCGCCGCCATGATCCCGAGGATGATCACCACCACCATGATCTCGATGAGGGTGAAGCCGCGCTGGCGGGCGCGCGGCGGCGGGAGGCGGAACGGTATCGGAACGGAGCGCTTCATCGAATCACACGATACCGGTAAGTCCCGGCCCGCGCCATTCTATCAGCAAGCACCGGCGTGCCGGTAGCCGGCGGCACGGGATTTGACGTGGGGTCAGGCTTGACATATGGGTATTCGGAGGCGCGCCCGACCGGGCCCGGGCCCCCGGGGCGACCGTAGAACAGCAGAGAGTATTTCAGGCCGTGGGCTGATGGGGGGAAAGGGGACATTTCTGAATTGGGTCGACAGTCGGTGGCATGGGATGACTTGTATGTTGGGTGCGAGGTTCCGCGACGTCGGCCGGGCGAGCCCGGCCCTACCGCTCAAGTTTCGATTCCGTGGGGTCCTTGTAGGGCGGGGCGAGCCCCGCCGATGCCGGCAGGCGATTTCGATGCGGTGGGAGATCCGGTGTCGTCGGCCGGGCGAGCCCGGCCCTACCGTGCCCCGCGGCCGTCATGGATTTGTGGGCGGGGCTGGCCCCGCCGACGACGTTGGGGATTCCCATGCCGTGTGTGGGCGAGGTTCCGCGACGTCGGCCGGGGGAGTCCGGCCCTACCGCTCAAGCTTCGATTCCGTGGGGTCCTTGTAGGGCGGGGCGAGCCCCGCCGATGCCGGCGGCGATTTCGATGCGGTGGGAGAGCCGGTGTCGTCGGCCGGGCGAGCCCGGCCCTACCGTGTTCCGCGGCCGTCATGGATCTGTAGGGCGGGGCTGGCCCCGCCGACGACGTTGGGGATTCCCATGCCGTGTGTGGGCGAGGTTCCGCGACGTCGGCCGGGGGAGTCCCGTCGGCCGATGGGTGGCTCCTTGAATCGACACTCCGCTCATGGGGACGCCGGTTCCACGCAGAAGCGATGGATGAGCCGCGTGAGCAGATCGACCGTCGGCTCGATGCGTGCCAGGGCGAGGTACTCGTCGGGTTGGTGGGCTTGGTCGATGTTCCCCGGGCCGAGGATCACCGGCTCGATGCCGAGCGCCTGGAGATACGGCCCTTCGGTGGCGAAGGCGACCGCCTCGGCGGCGTGTCCGGTAAGTCGCTCGGCGACCGCGACGATGGGGCTTTCGGCCGGGGTTTCGAGGGCCGGCGCGCCGGGGAACAACGGATGGAGTTCGAGGCTCACGCCGCTGCCCGCGAGGACCCGTTCGAGACGCGCGTGCAGATCGGTGCGCAGGGCATCGGGGTCCATGCCCGGCAGGAGACGCAGATCGAAGTGCAGTTCACACTCCCCGCAGATGCGGTTCGGGTTGTCTCCGCCGTGGATATGGCCCAGGTTGAGGGTCGGGAACGGGACCCGGAAACGCCGGTCGCGGTGCGTCGCCTGCAGCGCCGCACGCCACTCCAGCAGTTCGCCGATCACCCGGTGCATGGCCTCGAGCGCGCTCGCGCCCAGGGCCGGATCGCTGGAGTGGCCGGAGCGGCCCACCAGACGGATGCCCTCCATGAGGATCCCCTTGTGCAGGCGTACCGGGCGCAGGCCGGTGGGTTCGCCGACCACCGCGTAGCGGGCGCGCGGGCGACCGGCGTCGACCAGCGCCTGCGCGCCGGCCATGGAACTCTCCTCGTCCGCCGTGGCCACCAGGATCAACGGCTCGCGCAGGTCCGCGGTGCGCAGATCGCGCATGGCCTTCAGGGCCGGCGCGAAGAAGCCCTTCATGTCCGAAGTCCCGAGTCCGTAGAGGCGCCCGTCGGCCTCGGTGAGGGTGAAGGGATCGTGGTGCCAGCGCGCCTCGTCCCAGGGCACGGTGTCGGTGTGACCGGCCAGGACCAGCCCGCCGGATCCGCTCCCCAGTGTGGCGATGAGGTCGGCTTTCCCCGGGCGATCGGGCAGCGGCAGGATCTCGACCTCGAAGCCGAGGCCTGCGCACCAGTTCGCGAGGTGGTCGATCACCTCGCGGTTGCCCTGATCGAAGGCGGGGTTGACGCTGCTCACCGAAGGCGTGGCGATCAGCGTGCGCAGCAGTTCCCGCATCGGGGGCAGGTTCGTAGCCATGGGCCGATTTTGAGGTCGGCGCCATGGTCGGGCAAGCCCGACCCTACGGATCGCACTATCGCACCCGGTAGGGCGGGCCTCGGCCCGCCGGCGTCGTTGGAGAATCCCGCTCGGTTTGTGCGTCGGTCCGCGACGTCGGCCGGGCGGGCCCGGCCCTACGGGGGGGTGTTTTGCGGTAGGGCGGGGCTCGCCCCGCCGGCGACGTTGGATGATCCCTTGAGCCTTCGCTCAGAACGAATTCCAGCTCCCGCGGCGGCGCAGGCGCAGGCGCGGCAGGATCAATCCCAAGAGCAGGCCGATCACGAGCACGCCGGCGCCGGCCAGGAACCAGTCGCGCTTGCCGCGGTCCTTGAGTATCTCGTTTTCCTGCTGCAGAGCCTGCAGCTCGCGTCCCTGGGCGAGGGTCCGGGCCTTGAGATTCTTGTTCTTACGGTCGAGCGCCAGCGCGCTGCCCGCCACGCGGCGGATGCGTTCGATCTCGGCGGTGAGGGCCTGTTTGTCTTGTTCCAGATTGACGAGCCGCCGGGCCTGTACACCCGCTCTGGAGCCGAGCGCGATACCCTGTTTCTTGAGGCGGGCGTCCTCGATCTCCAGCTTGGCGAGCTTCTGCTCGGCGGCGGAGAGCCGCTCGCGGGCGCTCGGGGTCTGCATGAGAAAACGGGTCAGCACCCATCCCACGGTGCCGTCCCGGGCGCGGACCCGGCTGTAGCCGGTGTCCTTGGAGGTCTGCAGGACGTCCACGGACGTGCCGCTCGGCAGCATGTGCAGGATACGGTGTTGGACGCTTTGCCCCGAACGCAACGGCAGTTCCAGGCGATCGCTGATGTACTGCACGGTCGGGGCGGCGGCGGCCGCGGTCATGACCGACAACAGCGCCGCTGCGATCAGGAGATTCCTCATGCCTCGCGCGCCTGCCCTTTTAGGGAACGGAATGTGCGGTCTCCGAGGGCCGGCGTGCGGCTCCGGGGGGGCGGTCCCGCATGATACGCGATCGCCGGGGCGGGTTCCAGGCGCGCGGGCGCGTGGGTCGGTTGAAATTCGAAGGGCCGGAGTAGAACAGCGCGTACGTAAAGCTCCAGCCCGTAGCCTGGATGCAGCGTAGCGAAATCCGGGGGGCGGCCTCGCATCGGGGTAAAATCCCCGGATTTCGGCCTTCGGCCTGCGGGGCTACGTGGACATGGTGGGCTGGATGCAGCGTAGCGAAGTCCGGGAATGGTGTGCCACTCTCCCGGATTTCGGCCTGCGGCCTGTATCCGGGCTACATCGGATTGGCTCGTTGGTGTAAAACCGTGGTCTGTCCCCTATATTAAAAAAATGCGGCGGGACCCCGGCCGGGCCGGGATACCGCCGCGAACGGGCTCACTTCAAAACTTCACCTGGGTCCAGAGGCCTACTTCGTTGTAGTTGATGTTGGTGTAGCCTTTGGGCGTGTTGCCGGTCTTCCAGGAACCGTTGTCCTGCTTCTCGTGCTTGAAGGCCAGCGCCAGGACGACGTTCTTGTAGGCTTGGTACTGTGCGCCGACGTTGAAGTAGTAGTCCGTCAGGCCCGATTGCAGGTCCTGGCTCGGCTTGGCGTAGTCGAAGCGCGCGAACAGCGTGACGCGGCGCATCGGCGAGACCGAGCCCCACGCCGAGATCCCGTAGCCGCGGTCGCTGCTCTTGGTCACGCGCTTCCAGTCGTAGGCCTTGAAGTACTCGACACCAACGCGGTAGCCGGGCTGCACGTAGGCGGCGACTAGGTCGAGGCGCTTGGCGGTGTGGGAGGTCGCGATTCCGCTCGCGTTCTTGCCGAGTTTTCCGACGTAGCCGCCCACGGCGAGGTTCAATCCGGGCATCGGCTCGACGCCGATCCGGCCCCCGACGTCCACGGTCTTGGTACGCGTCGGGTTGTGGTAACCGCCGCCGTTCACGGCGGAGAACGCGTAATTGAACATGCCGTCCTTGCCGATCAGGTGCGCGCCCCAGTCTGCGGAGTGGCCGAAACCGAGGCGGTCGATCAGTGTGTTCTCCACGTAGCGGAAGCCGTAGAGACCCTCGTCATAGGGAATCCAGGGCATGTTCGCAGAGCCCAGGCGCACGGTGGCCAACGGTGAGAACTTCGCCTGGACGTAGGCGGTCTTCACGAAGAGCTGCGTATTTTTGTCGCTGCTGCTGTAGTTGAAGTCTGTGGTCAGGTGCACGGACCAGATGTCGTTGTAGCGGTGTCCGAGACTGAAATAGAAGCGCTTGACGTCCGCCCCGACCCCGCTGTTCGAGAGTTCGTTGCCGCCGCCCGTCAGGTGCTTGTAGGTCAGGTCGCCGTACATCTTTCCACCGATCGTGGTCTTGCCGTCCCGGCTGGTGTAGCCGGCCATGGCGTTCGTGCTCAAGGCGCCGAGCGCGGCCAGTGTGGCCGCCATCAGGAGTTGCCTGCGCATGCGAGAAGCTCCTTTTTCTATATGGAAGAACCGGTCTGAAATGTCGGGCTGTGGTCGATCCCCCACGGCGGGTCCGCGGTGCGGTTGTTCCCCCCGATGGGGCATCGTCCGGGTACCGATCGCCCGGCGGCCGGATCGTCCGCACCCGGCCGGTTTGGTGTCGCTCCGGATGAGGTGGAACCGCCGCCATGTCGGCTGGCCATGCAGGATGGGGGCGATGTGTTACGGGTTCATGATGAAACTGTGACAGTTTGATGACCGGGTGGCGGTCGGCGTATACGGGCGCTATGGGGTTTGCCGTCGCGGTGTATTACCATGAATGACGATTCTTGTCCGACTGCGGTTTTCCGGTTTTGTTAGGGGGTTGAGAATGGGCGCGAGGATACTGATCGTCGAGGACGAGCCTGCGATACGCAACATGGTGCGCTTCGCATTGGTCCGCGCCGCCTTCGAGGTCGATGAGGCCCCGGACGCCGAGCAGGCGCGCAGTCGCATTCTGGAACAGCCGCCGGACTTGGTGTTGCTCGACTGGATGTTGCCGGGTGTGAGCGGCATCGATCTCGCGCGGCGCCTGAAGAAGGATCCGCTCACCCGGCACATCCCGATCGTGATGCTCACCGCACGCGGTGAAGAGGAGGACCGCGTGCGCGGGCTGGAGAGCGGGTCCGACGACTACGTGGTCAAGCCGTTCTCGCCGCGCGAGTTGGTGGCCCGCATCCGCGCGGTGTTGCGCCGCTCCATGCCGCATCGCGGCGAGGAGGTGGTGGAGGTCCAGGGTCTGGAGGTGGATCAGGCGGCGCACCGCGTCACGGCGGGGGACGAGGAGATCAAGCTCGGGCGCACCGAGTTCCGGCTGTTGCAGTTTCTCATCACGCACCCGGAGCGGGTGCACAGCCGCGGCCAACTCCTCGACCGGGTGTGGGGTCCTCACGTCGTGGTCGAGGAGCGCACCGTGGACGTTCATGTGCTGCGCCTGCGCAAGGCGCTGTCCGGCTACGGCTACGACCGGCTCATTCAGACCGTGCGCGGGGCGGGCTATCGCTTCTCTGCACGGAGCGACGAGCGTTGATCGACGTCTGGCGCCACGAAATCTGGAAGGCGATCGGTCTGCTCGTCGCGGCGCTGTTACTCGGCGCCGCCGTCGGGCACATGGCGCTGTTCCTGCTCGGCGCCACCGTGATCTATCTGGCGACCCATCTTTACAACCTGCACCGTCTGGAGCACTGGTTGCGTATCAGACGGCGCTACCATCCGCCGGACGCCGGGGGGGTGTGGGGCGACGTCTTCCATGAGCTGTACCGGTTGCAGCAACGAAACCGACGGCGCAAGCGCCGCCTCGCGCAGTTCCTGGATCGCTTTGAACAAGTGTTCGGCGCGCTGCCCGACGCGACGGTGGTCCTGGGTCCCGATCACACCATCCAGTGGGCCAACGAGGCGGCGGCGCGTCTGCTCAATCTGCGCTGGCCGCAGGATTCCGGGCGGCGCATCCAGAATCTTGTGCGCATTCCGCTGTTCCTGGAATACGTGGAGCGCGGCGAATACACCGAGCCGCTCGAGATCCCGTCGCCGGCCGACGGCGACGTGCGGCTGTCGCTGCGGTTGATCCCCTACGGGCGTAACCAACTGCTGCTGGTTGCGCGCGACATGACCCGCATCCACTGCCTGGAGCAGGTGCGCCGCGATTTCGTAGCCAACGTCTCCCATGAGTTGCGCACGCCGCTTACCGTCATGCGCGGCTACCTGGAGACGATCGAGGGGTCGGGGGACGAGATGCCGGAGGCGTGGTGCGAGCCCGTGGCGGTGATGGGCCAGCAGGTGACGCGTATGCAGCGCATCGTGGAGGACCTGCTGTTGCTCGCGCGACTGGAGGCGGAGCCCGTCAATGTCGGGGCGCGGGTCGTGAAGGTGGCGCCGATGCTCGCACAGTTGCGCGAGGAGGCGCGCGTGCTCTCCGGCGCTCGTGCGCACCGGATCGAACTCGAGGCGGACGGGGAGCTTTGTCTGCGCGGCGAGGAACACGTCCTGCGCAGCGCGTTCGCGAACGTGCTTTTCAATGCGGTGCAGTACACCCCGGAGGGCGGGACGATCCGCATGCGTTGGTACGCGGACGTGGAGGGTGCACACTTCGAAGTCGAGGATAACGGTATCGGTGTGCCGCCGGCGCACATCCCGCGGCTCACGGAACGCTTCTACCGCGTGGACAAGGGCCGTTCACGCGCCACCGGCGGTACGGGTCTGGGGTTGGCCATCGTCAAGCACGCCCTCCACCGCCACGACGGGTGCCTGCGCGTGCGCAGCGAGGTGGGCGTCGGGAGTACTTTCTCCTGCGACTTGCCGGCCGCGCGGGTCGTGGAGGGCTGCGGGCACATCGAGTCGCTGAGCCCGCCTGCGTAGCGGCACGCCGCCGCGTGGGCGGTGATCCCACCGGGGATCGGCCGAGACCGATTTTAAGTGCCCGCGGCCGTTGCAATAATCCGTTGTCTGCGTGTGGTATTTTGCGGTAAGTGCCTGCGGGAAGGCGGTGTTGTCCGTTCAGTCCCGTCCGGTCGCGTGCCCGTGCCGCGTTGTCATATTACTGTCACATTGGACCGCTACACTCTGGCACCGTCCGACATCTGGATCGTAGGGCTGGGCATGGCGCGCGCGAGGACCGGCCGACGACCTGCGATCCACACCTGACGATCATGCCAAGGAGTTTGAACATGTCGAGACGGTTGAAAGGTCTTTTCCGGGGGGTTGTCCTGTGTGCGCTGGGAGCGGTGGCCGGTGCGGCGGTGGCGGGAGGGGGAACCGAGATCTCCGGTGCCGGGGCCACCTTCCCCTACCCGATCTATGCGAAGTGGGCCGAGGCGTACTACAAGGCGACCGGGGTGCGCTTCAACTATCAGTCGATCGGTTCCGGCGGCGGGATCAAGCAGATCAAGGCCCGCACCGTGGACTTCGGCGCCTCCGACGCGCCCATGAAGCCCGCGGACCTCGACCGGTACGGGCTGATCCAGTGGCCGCAAATCATGGGCGGCGTGGTGGCGGTGGTGAATGTCCCGGGGGTGAAGGCCGGCGAGCTCAAGCTCCCCAATGCCGTGCTCGCCGACATCTTCCTCGGCACGGTCAAGCGATGGAACGACCCGGCGATTCGCAGCGTCAATGCGGGCGTCGAGTTGCCCGACAAGCCGATCACCGTGGTGCACCGGGCGGACGGCTCCGGCACGACGTTTATCTTCACCAACTACCTCTCCAAGGTGAGCCCGGCGTGGAAGGCCAAGGTCGGTTTCGGCAAGGCCGTGGCTTGGCCCGCCGGCGTCGGCGGCAAGGGCAACGAGGGCGTGGCCTCCTACGTGCGGCGCATCCGTTACAGCATCGGCTACGTGGAGTACGCCTACGCGCTGCAGAACCACATGGCGTACGTGCGCCTGCGCAACCGGGCCGGGCGTTATGTCAGCCCCAACAGCAAGACTTTCCAGGCCGCCGCCGCCAATGCCGACTGGAAGGACGCTCCGGGTTACTACCTGATCCTCACGGATCAGCCGGGCGCCGGGAGCTGGCCTATCACCGGCGCGAGCTTCATCCTGGTCTACAAGACCCAGTCCAAGCCGGAGGTGGCGCGCCAGGTGTTGAAGTTCTTCGACTGGTCGTACCGTCACGGCCTGAAGATGGCCGAGCGCCTCGACTACGTCCCCATGCCCGCGAAGGTGGTGCGCATGGTGGAGGGGACCTGGGCCCGGGAGATCAAGGACCGGTCCGGAAATCCCGTGTGGACGCTACATTGAGGCGGCCGGCAGACGGGTTGCGCCCGGCGCGGGGGTCGGCGACGCGCCCCGTAGGGCCGGGCTTTGCCCGGCCGGCGTCGTGCACGTATTGCCGCGATGCAGGGGTGTCCGGTGTCGTCGGCGGGGCGAGCCCCGCCCTACGGAATCCCGCGCAATCGGCGGTTGCGTTGTAGGGCCGGGCTTGCCCGGCCGGTACCGTTCCGGAGGCATGCGGCGGGTTGATCTCAATAGGATCGGAGCGTTCCCGGGGCGATGTCTTTGTTCATGAATTGTTCCCGCGCGCAGGGGCCGGTACCATGGCCCTTGCGCATCGGTTTTCTTGATGCTGGGAGTTTTCGGTAGCCACGTGGATCGGGAGACCCGCGAAATCGCCTTGCGGGTGGGGAGGACTTCCCGCTCGCGCATCGGTGATGCCCTGTTCGTCCACGTGACGCGCGTGTTCGCGTTGCTGGTGCTGCTTGCGGTCGTCGGTATCCTGGTGTCACTGACGATCGGCGCCTGGCCGGCGCTGCACAAGTTCGGCTTCGGGTTTCTGGTCAGCTCGCAGTGGAACCCGGTGACCAAGACCTTCGGCGCCCTGGTGCCGATCTTCGGGACCCTGATCACCTCGTTCATCGCCATGCTGATCGCGATCCCGGTGAGCTTCGGAATCGCGCTGTTTATCACCGAACTGGCCCCGGTGTGGCTCAAGCGCCCGGTCGGGACCGCCATCGAACTGCTCGCGGCCATCCCGAGTATCATCTACGGCATGTGGGGGTTGTTCGTCTTCGCGCCGCTGTTCTCCGCGCACGTGCAGCCTTGGGTCACCGAGCACCTCGGCGGCTGGCCGATCGTCGGGGCGTTGTTCCAGGGTCCGCCGATGGGCATCGGGATCTTCACGGCGGGGCTGATCCTGGCGATCATGGTCATCCCGTTCATCGCATCGGTGATGCGCGACGTGTTCGAGGTGGTGCCGCCGTTGTTGCGCGAGTCCGCCTACGGGCTGGGCGCCACGACCTGGGAGGTCGTGCGCGGCGTGGTGCTGCCCTACACCAAGATCGGGGTGATCGGGGGTATCATGCTCGGACTGGGTCGCGCCCTCGGCGAGACCATGGCGGTGACCTTCGTGATCGGCAACGCCCACAGGATCAGCCCTTCGCTGTTCATGCCGGGCGCGACCATCTCCTCCATCCTGGCCAACGAGTTCACGGAGGCCGACGGGCGCATCTATACTTCGTCGCTGCTCGCCGTCGGGCTGATCCTCTTCCTGATCACCTTCATCGTGCTGGCGCTCGCCAAGCTGCTGTTGCTGCGGCTCACCGCGCAGGAGGGGCGTCGTGCGTAGCTCCGCCGCCGCCACCCGGCTCTATCGGCGCCGGCGGTTCGTCAACGCGCTCAATCTCGGGGCCTCGGTGCTCGCCACCGCCTTCGGCCTGTTCTGGCTGGTATGGCTGCTCTGGACCCTGGTCAGTCACGGCTACCAGTGGATCAACCTCGATCTCTTCACCCTGCCTACGCCGCCGCCGGGCAGCGCCGGGGGGCTTTCCAACGCCATCGTCGGCAGCCTGATGCTCACGGGCGTCGGCGTGGCGATCGGCACGCCGGTCGGGGTCCTGGCCGGGACCTATCTTTCGGAATTCGCTCGCGCCTCGCGCCTCGCGTCGGTGGTGCGCTTCGTCAACGACGTATTGCTGAGCGCCCCTTCGATCCTGATCGGCGTATTCATCTACAATATCGCGGTGGTGACCATGGGGCACTTCTCCGGCTGGGCGGGGGGCTTGGCGCTGGCGCTGATCGTCATCCCGGTCGTGGTTCGCACCACGGAAGACATGCTGCGCCTGGTGCCGGATAGTCTGCGCGAGGCCGCCGCGGCCCTTGGGGCGCCGCGCTGGCGGGTGGTGCTCGTGATCGTATACCGGGCCGCCCGGGCTGGTATACTGACCGGCGTCCTTCTGGCCGTGGCGCGCATCAGCGGCGAGACCGCGCCGCTGCTGTTCACGGCGTTGAACAACCAGTTCTGGAGCACCAACATGGGCCAGCCGATGGCGAATCTGCCCGTGGTGATCTTCCAGTTCGCGATGAGCCCCTACAAGGACTGGCACCACTTGGCGTGGGCCGGTGCGTTGCTCATCACCTTCACGATCCTGATCCTGAACATCATCGCCCGCATCCTGGTGCGGACACGCAAGACGGGGCATTGAGGCCATGGAGCCGGAGACCCTTCTGTCCGCGGATCGCGTCGCGTCCGTAGAGCCCGGCACTGCGTCGGCCGGTGCCGCGCCCGTGCGGGCGCCGCGCCCGGTGCCGGAAAGGAGCGGCAACGACACTTTGGGGCCGCAGACGGGGCCGGATGCCCGGTCCGACGTGAAGATCCGCGTGCGGGGCCTCAACTTCCACTACGGGAAGTTCCAGGCCCTGCACGACATCAGCCTCGAGATCCGCGAGCGCTACGTGACCGCCTTCATCGGCCCGTCCGGGTGCGGCAAGACCACGCTGCTGCGCGCATTCAACCGTATCTATGAACTCTATCCCGACCAGCGTGCGAGCGGCGAGGTCATCCTCGACGGGGAAAACATCCTCGATCCGCGCCAGGACCTGAACCTGCTGCGTGCCCGGATCGGGATGGTGTTCCAGAAGCCGACGCCGTTCCCGATGTCGATCTACGACAACATCGCCTTCGGGGTGCGACTCTACGAGCGGCTCTCGCGTACCCGGATGGGCGAGCGGGTGGAGTGGGCGTTGCGCAAGGCGGCGCTGTGGGGCGAGGTCAAGGACAAGCTCAAGCAGACCGGAACCCAGCTCTCGGGCGGCCAGCAGCAGCGCCTGTGCATCGCGCGGGCGATCGCCGTCAAGCCTGAGGTCCTGCTGCTCGACGAGCCGGCCTCGGCCCTGGACCCGATCTCCACGGCGCACATCGAGGAGTTGCTCGACGAGTTGAAGAAGGACTACACCATCGTCATCGTCACCCACAACATGCAACAGGCGGCCCGCGTATCGGACTACACGGCCTTCATGTACCTCGGCAAGCTGATCGAGTTCAGCGCGACCGACCGGATCTTCACCAATCCGCAGCGCAAGGAGACCGAGGATTACATCAGCGGTCGCTACGGCTGAGGCGTCTCGGCACACGGACCGGCGATCCCGGCAGGATGGCAACGATGAACAAGATCGAAATCGGTCATCACATCTCCCAGCAGTTCAACACCGAGCTGGAGGACATCCGGCAGCGCGTGCTGGCGATGGGCGGGCTCGTCGAGCAGCAGATCGGCGACGCGCTGAGCGCCTTGGTGGACGCCGACATCCAACTTGCGGAAGTCGTGGTGCGCAGCGACTACAAGGTCAACGCCATGGAGGTCGCGATCGACGAAGAGTGCACCCACATCATCGCGCGCCGCCAGCCGGCGGCCACCGACCTGCGGCTGGTGGTGGCGGTGATCAAGACCATCACCGACCTCGAGCGCATCGGGGACGAGGCCGAGCGCATCGCGCGCATGGCTCTGCGCCTGGCGGAGGCGGGTAACGGCGGGGCGCGCAAGCACTTCACCCAGATCGAATACATGGGCGATCGGGTCCGCAAGATGATGCACGAGGCGTTGGACGCGTTCGCGCGTACCGACCCCAATGCGGCGGTGGCGGTGTGGCGCAAGGATCAGCGCATCGACGAGGAATACGAGGCGATCATGCGCCAGCTCATCACCTTCATGATGGAAGACCCGCGCTCGATCCCGGTGGTCCTGGACGTGATGTGGTCGGCGCGCGCCCTGGAGCGTATCGGGGATCGCGCGCGCAACATCTGCGAGTACGTGATCTATCTGGTGCGCGGCAAGGACGTGCGTCACACCAGTCTCGAGCAGATGGAGAAGGAGGCGCGCAAGGGCACCGGCGGCGCGGGTGCCTGAGTGCCGGCGGGCGGCTCGAGCGTCGTCAGGCGGGCCGAGGCCCGCCCTACAGGGACATCGGTGATCGCTCCACCTGTAGGGCAGGGCTTGCCCTGCCGACGCCGCCGATTTTCGCGATGGCGTCGAAATGAGCTACGGACCCCACGGACCGGCGGGGAATCGGGCTGCGCGGTCAGGATAGCGCCACGCTCTTGACCTGGGCGAAGACCGCTTGGCCGGGGTGCAGGCCGAGGGCGTCGGCGGATCGGCGGGTGACGCGGGCGAGCAGGGCGGCGCCGCCGACGTCGAGACGCACCATGACCTGCGCGGGGGACTCGGCGGCCAGTTCCGAGACCTGTGCCGGGAGCACGTTGAGGATGCTGGTGCGCCGCGGCGGGTCGAGGGCGATGCTGATGTCGCGCGCGAGGATGCGCACGCGCACGCGGGCGCCGATCGGTTCCGGGTGTTGCGCGATCATGAGCCGGCCGCCGGGGAATGCAAGGCCGGTGAGGCGGTAGTCCGGGTCGTGTTCGGCGATCACCGTATCGAGTACCGCGCCCGCCTGGTCGCCGTGGGCGGTGGGCAGGTCGAGGCGCGCGAGCATCTCGGCGAGGGCCCCGCAGGCGCGTACCCGCCCATCCTCGATCAGCACCATGCGGTCGGCCAGGCGCGCGACCTCGTCGAGCGAGTGGCTGACCAGCAGTACCGGCAGGTCGAGGGTGTCGTGCAATCGTTCGAGGTAGGGCAGGATCCGCAGCCGGCCCGCGAGATCGAGCGCGGAGAGCGGTTCGTCGAGCAACAGCAGGCGCGGGGCGCTCACCAGGGCGCGCGCGATGGCCACGCGCTGGCGCTCGCCTCCGGAGAGCTGATGCGGGCGGCGGGTGAGCAGCCCCTCGAGTTCCAACCACCGGGCGGCGTGATCCGGATCGACGGTGCGTTCGCGCGGCGGTGCGCGGCGCCAGGCATAGTCGAGGTTGCCGCGCACCGTGCGATGGGGGAACAGGGCGGTCTCCTGGGAGACGTAGCCCACTGCGCGCCGATGCGTGGGCACGAAGATTCTTCGTGCGCTGTCCTGCCAGGCCAAGCCGGATACCCGCACCACACCCGCGGCGTCCGGCTCGAGACCGGCGATGGCGCGCAGCAGCGTGGTCTTGCCGGAGCCCGAGGGGCCGAATAGTGCGGTGACGCCGCGCGCGGGCGCATCGAAGCGCGCCTCCAGGCGGAATCCGGGGCGCTCCAGTCGGAGGTCTACGCGGATCGCGTTCACAGGCCGCGGCGCCGCAGCCGGCGATTGATGGTGTAGACCATCAGCAGGATCAGGAACGAGAACGCCAGCAGCCCGGCGGCGAGGACGTTGGCGCGGGCGTACTGTAGATCCTGCACGTGGTTGTAGATGGCGATCGAGGCCACCTCGGTGCGCCCGGGGATGCCCCCGCCGATCATGAGGACCACGCCGAACTCGCCGACCGTGTGCGCGAAGCCGAGCGTGGCCGCGGTGACCAGTCCGCGCCGTGCGAGCGGTAATGCCACGGTGAAGAACCGGTCCAGTGGTCCGGCGCGTAGCGTCGCGGCGGCCTCGAGCAGCACCCGGCCCTGGGATTCGAAGGCCGCCTGCAGGGGCTGGACCACGAACGGCAGCGAGTAGATCACCGAGCCCACTACCAGCCCGGCGAAGCTGAACGGCAGGGTCGAATCGGTGAGCCGCCCCCAGGCCGCTCCCAGCGGGCTGTGCGGTCCGAGGCCCACGAGCAGGTAGAAGCCGAGCACCGTGGGGGGCATCACCAGCGGCATGGCGACCAGCGCCTCGATCGGCGTGCGCAGCGCGGAGTGGGTGCGTGCCAGCCACCACGCGAGCGGCGTACCCAGCACGAGCAGGATCAACGTCGTGGTGGCGGCCAGGCGCAGCGTGATCACTACCGCTGTGAGGTCTGCGGTCACCGCCGGGCTCATGCGCGGCCCCCGCTCGGCGGGAGGTCGCGGTGCGGCGTCATGCCCGCGCGCGCCTCAGGGCCGGCGGGCGTCGGTGCGCACCGCTGCCGGCAGGCCGTAGCCGTGCGCACGGATCACCCGGCGTGCCGCCGGCCCGCGCAGGTAGGCGAGGAAGGCGCGCGCCGTGCGCTTGTGCGCCGCGCGGGCGAGCAGCACCGCCTGCTGGCGGATCGGCGGGTACAGCGCGGCCGGCACGAGCCAGCGCGAGCCGGCGCGCGGGGTGTGCGCCGGCGGCACCTCGGAGAGCGCGACGAAACCGAGCTGCGCGTTGCCGCTGGCGACGAACTGGTAGGTCTGCGCGATGTTCTCCCCGGTCACCAGGCGCGGCGCGAGCCGCCGCCACAGGCCCAGGTGTTCGAGGACCGCGCGCGCCGCGGCGCCGTAGGGGGCGGTGCGCGGGTCGGCGATCGCCAGATGCCGGAAGCGTCCCTGCGCGAGCACCTTGCCGCCGCGCTCGATCAGCCCGGCGAGCGTGCTCCACAGTACCAGCCGCCCGAGGGCGTAGGTGAAACGGCTGCCCGGGACCGTCAGGCCGGCGCGCTCCAGCAGGCGCGGGCGGCGCGCGTCCGCCGCCAGGAACACCGCGAACGGCGCGCCGTAGCGGATCTGCGCGTAGAGGCTACCGGTCGAGCCGAAGCTCAGCCGCACGCGTCCGCCGCCGGCGGCCTCGAAACGCGCCGCCAGGGTGCGCGCGGTGCCGATGAAGTTGGCCGCCACCGCGACGTCCACGCTCGCCGGCGCGGCGGCCGCGAACCCCGGAAGGGCGCCCAGAAGAAACAGGAGCAGCGCGCCGCGGCGGCGCCTCAGTGCGCGCACAGCAGGAACTCCAGCAGGGCCTTCTGCGAATGCAGCCGGTTCTCCGCCTCGTCCCAGACGACGCTTTGCGGCCCGTCGATGACCTCGGCGGCGACCTCCTCGCCGCGGTGGGCCGGCAGGCAGTGCATGAACAGCGCGTCGGGCTTGGCCCGCGCCATGATCTCGGGGGTCACCCGGTAGGGCTCGAAGGCGCGCGCGCGCGCCAGGTGTTCCTCCTCCTGGCCCATGCTCGCCCAGACGTCGGTGACCACCAGATCGGCGCCGCTCGCCGCCTGCAGGGGGTCGCGGACCACTCGTGCGTGCGCACCGGCACCCGCGAGGATGCGCGGGTCCGGGTCGAAGCCTTCCGGGCAGGCGACGCGCAGTTCGAAGTCGAAGCGCCCCGCCGCATGCAGGTAGCTGTGGCACATGTTGTTGCCGTCGCCCAGCCAGACCACGGTGCGCCCGCGGATCTCCCCGCGATGTTCCAGGTAGGTCTGCACGTCGGCGAGCAATTGGCAGGGGTGGAAACGGTCGGTGAGCGCGTTGATGACCGGTACGCCGGAGTGGGCGGCGAAGCGTTCGGCCTTTTCGTGCTCGTAGGTGCGGATCATGACGCAGTCGACCATGCGCGAGAGCACGCGCGCGGTGTCTTCGACCGGCTCGCCGCGCCCGAGCTGGCTGTCGCGCGGCGAGAGGAAGATCGCATGGCCCCCGAACTGGGTCATGGCGGCCTCGAAGGAGACCCGCGTGCGGGTCGAGGACTTCTCGAAGATCATCCCCAGTACGCGGTTCTTGAGCGGTTCGTAGAGTTGTCCGGCGGCGTGCCGCACCTTCAATTCGACGGCGCGCGCGAGCAGGGCGCGCAGCTCCGCGGAAGTGAGGTCGGTAAGGGTCAGGAAGTGCCGGACGCCCATGAGGGATGCGTGCGTCGCGGCCTCAGGCCGCGACGCAGAACGCCTGGACCAGGCCGCAGACCTCGTTCACGATCCGCTCGGCCTGGGCGTCGCTGAGGATCAGCGGCGGGAGCAGCCGGATGACCCGTTCCGCGGTGACGTTGATGAGCAACCCGCGTTCGAGGGCGCGTTGCACGAGATCGGTGCACGGGCGGTTGAGTTCGATCCCGATCATCAGTCCGCGGCCGCGGATCTCGCGCACTCCGGCGGCGGGCGGGAGTCCGCGCGCGAGGCCTTCGCGGATGCGTTCGCCGAGTTGCGCGGCGCGGGTGACCAGATCCTGTTCAGTGATCGTGCGCAGCACGGCGAGTGCGGCGCTGCAGGCGAGCGGGTTGCCGCCGAAGGTGGAGGCGTGCGTGCCGGGTGTGAACAGCGCCGCCGCCGGTCCGTGCGCGAGGCATGCGCCGATCGGCACGCCGTTGCCAAGACCCTTGGCCAGCGCGATGACGTCCGGGCGCACGGCCTCGTGCTGGAAGGCGAACCAATCGCCGGTGCGCGCGATACCGGTCTGCACCTCGTCGAGCATCATCAGCCAGCCGAACTCGTCGCACAGCGCGCGCACGCCGGCGAGGTAGCCCGGATCCGGGACCCGCACCCCGCTCTCGCCCTGGATCGGCTCGAGGAGCACCGCCACCGCGTCGGGGCTGTTGCGGGCGATCGCCCGCAACCCGTCGAGATCGTTGTACGGCACCCGCAGAAAGCCCGGCACCAGGGGCTCGAAGCCGGCCTGTACCCGGCGGTTGCCCGTCGCGGTAAGGGTGGCGAGGGTGCGACCGTGGAAGCTGCCCTCGGCGACGACCACGGCGGGTCGCGCTATGCCGCGCCGGTGCCCGTACAGGCGCGCCAGCTTGATCGCCGCTTCATTGGCCTCGGCGCCGGAATTGCAGAAAAACGCCGTCTCCATACCGGAGCGTTCCGCGAGCTGCGTCGCCAACTCGGCTTGCAGCGGGATCTCGTAGAGATTGGAGGTATGGATGAGGGTCCCCGCCTGTGCGCACAGCGCCTCGGCGACGCCCGGGTGCGCATGGCCGAGTCCGCAAACGGCGATACCGCTCACGGCATCCAGATACTCGCGCCCGGTCGAGTCCCAAAGTACCGCACCGGCGCCGCGCGCGAAGCTCACCGGCAGGCGCGCGTAGGTGGACATCAGGGCATCGCTCATGTGTGACCTATCCGGCATCTCGGGCCGCGCGGCATCGAGGCGACACCGAAACGGCGAAAACCGAGGATTTTATTCCGACGTGGGCTGCCAGGCAAGGCGCGGAGTAAGCGCCGAACAAGGCGTTTCATTCGACCGGTGACATCGTAGGAGAATTTTGTCGTAGATTCAATCTTGTAGCTGCCAAGAAAGTCAATCGGCGGATTCGCGGCGGGTAAGTGAGTTGGGTCGTCATGTGCATCACGTTGTAAAAGAGATGCTTCTCGATGAAGGGCGGTCGCACCCGGAGAAGTCGCCGAACGACCGTTCATTCGGCGGATATCCGGCACCATCATACAGGTTATTGAAAAAGTCTATCGGGGTATTGATTGGCCCGCAAAGGGAGGCGGAATATCTCAACCGGATGTCGAGAAACGGCTTGACGAATGGAATACCGGGGAACCGTGGGCGGTTTGTTTTATTGTCCCTGATAGGGGATCCGTAGATCCCGCATTTTTTGGGTAATGTGAGGATCGGCATCCTCCGGGGTGGTTCCCGGGTTTCCGGTGCGAACCTGAAAAGAAGGTTCCTTTTTCCACCGTGAGAAGGGCGATCATCGGCCGAATGGCCGATCGATCCGGCTTGGGACGGTGGAGTTCACGGCTATCGCCGTGGTGCACGAAATAAAGCGGCGGAGAATTCCCATTGTAGCGGTAATATACGGAAAGCGGCCCCACCTACAGCGGTGCGGCTTCTTTCGCGGTGGGCCGGTTCGTCCGGCCGTGACTGCGAAACAAACTTGACCTGCGGAGGCAAAAATGCCTAAAGACATCAAGGGCACGCAAACGGAAAAAAACCTGCTGATTGCATTTGCAGGTGAATCACAGGCACGAAACCGATATACGTATTTCGCCGGTGCGGCAAAAAAGGAAGGTTTGGTTCAGATAGCGGATATATTCGAAGAAACCGCGAATCAGGAAAAAGAACATGCCAAAAGGTTCTTTAAATTTCTTGAAGGCGGTGATGTTGAAATAACGGAAAAATTTCCCGCCGGGAAAATCGGAACGACACTTGAAAATTTACGGGCGGCCGCGGCGGGAGAAGAACACGAATGGACGGAAATGTATCCCGGCTTCGCAAAAGTGGCCAGGGAGGAAGGTTTCACCCAAATTGCGGCGGCATTCGATGCAATTTCAATTTCTGAAAAACAGCATGGCAAGCGATACACGGACCTTGCAGCCAATCTCGAGGCGGGGAAGGTCTTCAAGAGGAATGGGAAGGTTGTTTGGCGTTGTCGAAATTGCGGCTATCTTCATGAGGCGGAAGAGGCGCCGGAGATATGCCCCGCTTGTCTGCACCCCCGGGCACATTTCGAATTATTGGGCGAAAACTGGTAGTCCGATATCGAATTTGCAACAAATATCCCGGTGAGCCCCGACGATCATCGATTCCTATCGGTCTCTGCGTCCGATTCGGAAGAGTGATATCGAAGGTATGAGCGACCCCGTTGTCCCGGGTTATTGCGGAGCGCCGTGCACTCTGCAATGACCCGGGATGTCCTCGTCTATCCCACCTACCGCAGGGCGGAACGATTCTTCTGAACCGAGAGTCTGGAAAAACCGGTACTTCCGTGCCACCAATGCCCCGGTCGATCAGAAGCACGCCGGGCCGGATACGGCTTGGTTGTGTGAGGCGCCACGCACATCCTGCGCAATGGTGCGGTTGTCACCACGCACGGGGGGCGACCGATAGAAGGTATGGTAGAATTGAGTGTGCGACTCCGTCCCTTCGGGAGATGAGAGATGGTCGCGGGATTCGAGGATATCAACCGGTGATTGCGGACGCTGATCGTGCGCGGGCTGAACAAGAACTGCGGAACGAAAGAAGCCGTGCGGAAATTGATCAATATCTGCACAACAAAAAAATCAAATGAAACCGTCTATTGCATTCCAGCAGCACCACGAGGCCATCCGGCAGATCGTTGAGCGACATCATGCCAAAAACCCTCGCGTCTTCGGCTCTGTGTTGCACGGCCTGGACGCCGATGATAGCGATCTGGACATCCTAATCGACCCCACCGGTGAAACCTCGCTCTTTGATATTGGCGCCATCCGTGTCGAACTAATGGAACTCCTTGGGGTTGAGGTCGATGTGCTGACCCCCGGCGCGCTGCCGGACAGGTGGAAAATGGAAGTGCTGAATGAGGCTCGGCCTGTATGAGCAGGCGCGACAAACTTGCCCTGATAGACTACCTGGAGCATATTCAGCGGGCTATCAGCCGCATACAGCGTTATTCGGCCGATATCGACCACGCTGCATTTCTTGTCAACGAAGAGAAGCAAGATGCGGTTATCCGTAATCTGGAAATCATCGGGGAAGCGGCAGGCAATATACAACGTCACTTCCCGGATTTCGCTACTCAGTATCCGGATTTTCCTCTAAAGAATGCATACGGAACACGCAACGCACTGACACACGGTTATTTCAAGGTCGACCTGGATGCGTTCTGGAATACCATTGTGCGCGATTTGCCGCTACTGAAGATTCAAGTCGCTGAGGTGCTTCAGTCGCTCGGTCATAGTGGAGAATCACCTGCGCCATAAATACAGACAAAAAAATTCAAAACCCACCTCCCGGTACCGGCGTCCATTTGGTAGGGTGCGGCGGTCGATCTCCAGCACCTTCACTTCATCGGGGGCCTCCACCTTTTGCAGGGTCGTGCCGTTTCCCTTTTTGCCCGCCGCCGGGCTTACGATCGCTTTTAGCCTGGGGGATTTCTCGCGGTTCGGATCCGCGGAGGGCGGCTTGCTGCTGTTTCGGCTATTGAGGGTGGCACGGTTGAGCAGCGGTCTCTGCGTCCGGTTCGGAAGAGTGATATCGAAGGTCTGAGTGATTCTGTTGTCCCGGGTTATTGCGGAGCGCCGTGCACTCTGCAATGACCCGGAATGTCCTCGTCTATCCCACCTACCGCAGGGCGGAACGATTCTCCTGAACCGAGAGTCTCCTTTCCGCATGCTACGTCACCTTCCGTACTCCGAAAATCCCCGATTTCCTCGGAAAAAGAGAGTATGTCGCATTGTAACGATATGGTCACATCAATGCCATATTAAGATCACAGTCATTCTATAGCATGCACCAAATTCACTCGGCAACCGAAGTGATGAAAGGAGTATGCAATGCCGGTAACAATCGATCCAAGGCCTCTCTGTCTAGCCGTCACGGCCGTGTTCTGCGTATTTCCCGCGAGCGCCAATGCGGCGATCAATGTCGGAACGGTATCCTCGGTGGTTGGTGAAGGACGGGTGTTGACCACCAATGCGTTGCCGCCTCGGATGCTGAAGTTTCAGGCACCATTGAGCAGTGTGGTCGACGCCGTGAACGTGCTTCCGGGCGTGAACGTAACTCCGGGTGGAGTCTTCGACAGCGATGTCTGGTCGTTCGGCATCACCCTGCGCGGCTTCACTCAGAGGCAACTCGGTTTCACCATCGACGGTCTACCCAACGGGGCGACCAATTATAGCGGCGGAACGCTGCCCAATCGTTATCTGGATCCGGAGAATCTGAAACGGATCACGGTTTCGCAGGGTACGGCGGACATCTCTTCACCTTCCGATCAGGCGCTCGGCGGCACGCTCAATTACGAGTCGAGCAATCCGGCCATGAGACGTGACTTGCGTATCGATTACTCCACCGGGTCCTGGAGCGCCCAGCGCGAGTTCGTGCGCTATGACACCGGTGCGATGTTCAACGACAGCACCTATGCGTATGTGAGCTTCTCCAATACCTTTAATAAGCGCTGGATAGGCTCCGGAACCAACGGACATACCAGGCGCGTGCACGTGGACAGCAAGGTGATCAGCGCCCTCAGCGATACACTGGCCATTACCGCGATCGCCAGCTACGACCACGCCTACGAGAACAACTACAACTCCGTCACCCTGGCGCAGTTTCACCAGGATCCGAGCTGGGATCATCTGACCTGGAACTGGACCGGAAAGCCCTATGTCGATCAGAATTTCGTCGAACCCTGGAACACCGTGCGCACCAATGTCCTGTTCGGGGTGAAGCTCGAGTACACGCCGAACCGCAACAGTCGCTACACCTTCTATCCCTACTACCATTACCAGAAAGGCTCCGGAGGCTGGCTGCCGCCGTATCAGTTGTACGCGGCGAACGGGAGCGGCGGACTGACCGGCGGGTACCCTGCGCCGGGGGCGGGCTTCAGCAAGGTGTTCTGGCATGATGCAAACGGCAATCCGTTGCCGCCTCCGCCCGGATGTGCCGATCCTTACGATGCCGGTTGCTACCCGTCCGGTGCCGTTCCGGCCAGCAGCTTCCGACAGAGTCTCTACAAAAACAACCGTTTCGGATTCATTGCCAAGGGACACTGGAATATTAGTTTCAATCACATCATGGCCGGTATCTGGTTCCAGAACCAGGACCGCCGGAATGGACGTGTCTGGTATTCGGTGGTCGATCCCCTGACTTACTGGAACTACTCGCGGCCGCCATATTACCAGCAATTCTCCCAGCGACTGCAGACGGATACCCGCAAGTTGTATGCGCAGGATCGCATTCACCTGTGGCGTTTCGATCTTTCCGCGGGTGTCAGCAAGTACCTGGTCAGCCTGCACGGCGACGACCTGATCCGGAACGGCGCGCAGTTCGCGTCGATCAACAGCAACTCGGGCCTGTTGCCCTCGGTCGGTGCGGTGTTCCATATCAATCCGAACCTGCAGGCCTATGCCAGCTATACCAAGAACTTCGCCCCGGTGCCCGACACGGTGCTGCAGACCGCCGCCGTCGGTACCGACATCAGCCATGTGCGCCCGGAAAGCGCGAACAACATCGATTTCGGGTTGCGCTACAATTCGCGCCGCTTCCAGGCCAGCATCGCCGGTTATCACACTCGCTTCGCCAACCAGATTACTTTTGTGAGGCCGGCATCCGATGGTGTCACCCAGATCAACTACACGATCGGTACCGCAGGTACCTACGTCAACGTCGGTGGTATGACGTCCAAGGGGGTGGAAGCACTGGCCAACTGGAGTGTGCTGCCGACGCTCGATCTGTATGCTTCGGCCACGCTGGACGACTCGACTTATCTCGGCAATATCAACGGCATCAAAGCCGGCAACAAGGTCGCCGGGCAGCCGGGACGAATGCTTGTTCTGGCCGCCAACTACCATTCGGGCGGTTATCGGATGGGCATCTCGGCCAAGTACGTCGGGGATCGCTACGGCACCATCGACAATAGCGAGAAGATGCCCCCCTACACGGCGTTCAACGGGTATATCGGCTACCGTCTGGACCTCGGACGTGCGGGTACCCGGCCGCTCAAGACGGTGGATCTCTCGCTCAACGTTACCAACCTGTTCAACCGACACTACCTCGGTACGTTGAACTCGGCGGGCACCCCCGGGTACTACTGGATTTCCCCGCCGCGTACCGTGATCTTCACCGCCTCGGCCCGCTTCTGAAGTCGATTCGGAGCCGTCCGGCTGATGCCGGACGGCTCCTTTTTCTTCTTTCTTCATCGGGAACGGAACAAAGGTGGGAGTCGGAACGGCGGGCCGACGCTTCGTTGCGGCCGCCGGAACCGCCGGCGCATGTTTCCGTCGCGTTCCCGCCATCTCGAATGCGCGGTTTGTGATTGATGTGGTGTCCATCAACGGGGCGCCCGCGAAGGAGGTTTGCAATGGTTGATGAAAGTCGCCGCCGGTTTCTGACAAAGTCATCCCTCGCCGCCGCCACGTTGGCGGCGGGACAGGTCTTGCCCCCGGCGATCCGCAAGGCGCTGGCGGTGGAGCCGGCGCGCGTCACGGGCGCCGTCGAGGATGTTCGGCATGTGGTCGTCTTTATGCAGGAAAACCGTTCCTTCGACCACTATTTCGGATCTCTGCGCGGGGTACGCGGATTCGGCGATCCCCGTCCGCTGACCCAGCGCAACGGAAAGCCGATCTGGTATCAGCCGAGCGCGCCCGGTTCATCAGACTACGTGCTTCCGTTCCATCTCGACAGCGCGCACACCAGCGCGCAGAGCATGAAGGGCCTGAATCATAGCTGGAAGAAGTCGCACGAGATTTGGGAGAACCACAATGCCTGGGTGTCTCAGAAGACCGCCATGACCATGGGCTACTTCCGGCGCCAAGACCTCCCATTCTACTATGCGCTGGCCGATGCCTTCACGGTCTGTGACGGCTACCATGCCTCGCTGTTCGGCCCGACCAGTCCCAATCGAATGTTCCTGTTTACCGGGACCAACGGCCTGAGCGTCGGTGACGACGGCAGGCAGGCGATTGCCAACATGCGCGACGTCAACGATACCGCCGACATGGCCCGCGACCACGGACAGTTCAAGGGGCATGCCTGGACCACCTATGCACAGCGTCTGCAGAAGGCCGGCGTTTCCTGGCAGGTCTACCAGGAGTATGACAATTACGGCGACAACACGATGCAGTTGTTCTCCGCATTCCGCAACCTCAAGCGGGATTCGGAACTCTATCGGCGTTGTCGCGCGTGGGCTCCGGGCTCCACCGCCGCCAATGCGCGGGCCTCGCGGGGCGAGCATCTGGTCGCCGCCTTCGAGAAGGATGTGCGTAATGGCACGCTGCCGCAGGTGTCGTGGATCGTCGCCCCCTATATCATGAGCGAGCATCCCGAGGCCCCGCCGGCCTACGGCGAGTCGCTCACGGCGCGGCTGCTGACCGTGCTGGCGGAGAACCCGGAGGTCTGGTCGAAGACGGTCTTCCTGATCAACTACGACGAGAATGACGGGTTCTTCGATCACATTCCCCCGGCACTTCCGGCAATCGACCCGTCCATCGGCAAGAGCACCGTCGATACGACCGGCGAGAACTACCGGGGTGTTCCGGTGGGTTTCGGCCCGCGTGTGCCGATGCTGGTGGTTTCACCCTGGAGCCGCGGCGGTTGGGTCAACTCGCAGGTGTTCGATCACACCTCCATCCTGCGCTTTCTCGAAGCCCGTTTCGGCGTGGCCGAGCCCAACATCAGCCCGTGGCGGCGCGCGGTGGCGGGCGATCTGCTCAGCGCCTTCGATTTTGCCGGCACCGATCCGCTCTGGCCGGAACTGCCCGATACCGCGGAGTACATAGCCCGGGCCGATGCCGCCGGCAAGCTTCCGGTCCCGAAGGTGCCCATGGATCAGAAAATGCCCAAACAGGAGGTCGGCCAACGTCCGGCGCGGGCTCTGCCGTATGACTTCAACGTCAGCGGTCGGGTGGAGCAGGGTGTCGGGCTGCGCCTGCATCTGGTCAATCACGGCCCGGTCGGCGTGGCCCTCAACGCCTACGATGCCTCCGGTGCGACGGCGCCCCGATTCTACACCGTGGGTACGGGGGACTCCTTGGAGGATGCCTGGTCGGGCCGGGATGACTACGACGTGAGCCTGTATGGTCCCAATGGATTTCTGCGCCGTTTCGCCGGGGTATCGCCCGCGGCTTCGGGTCCGCGACCCGAGGTCGAGGTGAGCTACCGCGCCGATCGCAATCATCTGGTTCTCAAGCTGCGCAACGATGGTGATAAGCCCTGTGCCTGCCGGGTGCGGGATGCCTACACGGTCGGCGCATCACGCGCCTATCGGTTGGCGCCGGGGGCGTCGGTCGAGAGCGTCTGGAATATTGCCGGGCAGGACCACTGGTACGACTTCACCGTCGTTCGTGAGGGTGACCGGAACTATGTCCGCAGGCTGTCCGGTCACATCGAGACCGGGCGTCCGAGCTTCAGCGATCCGGCGATCGCCGGCCTTGAAATGAACAGGGATCCGGTCACCTGAGAGGGCCGGTTCCGGAGCGGAGCTGCATTCCGGAACCGCGGGGATCGTCCAATCCGCCGTCGAACTTCGGGAGGCGGCGGATGTTCGTTCCGCGCCCTCGGCATGAAGTATCCGTGAACGTAGTAAAAGCCTGGTGTTCATGGGTCCCGGTTTCCGGCCATTGTCACGGGATCGCCATAATTATGGCGCAGAATGAGTCTTGTGTCCGGGGGTGATCGACTCGGCATGACGGCCTTCTCTTGATGGAGATGCCTGCGATGCGTATTCGGTTGGGCGATCTGAAGTTACAGCGCTCGGTGGTGATGGGTCTTGGGGTGAGTGGCCTGGCGTTTTCATGTATGCCCATCGTTGCGCTCGCTCAGCCCGGCGGTAATGCGGGCGATACCACGATGATTCAGGTGAAGAAGGTCGTAAAAAAAGTCCCGCCGGAAAAGGCCGTGGCGACCGTCAATAAGATCAAAGTCGAACATGCCGGTCCATCCGGCAATCTGCTTTCCATCCTCAAAAATATTCCGGGCTTTAACGTCCTGAGCACGGGGCCCGGAAATCTGCTGACCGGCGATATGGCGTTTACGCTCAACGGATTCAGCAGTTCACAGGTCGGCGCTACTTTTGACGGGGTGCCGATCATCAACACCTTCCGCGGCGGAATTTACGGCGAAGGGGACGATCACGCCGTAACGCCGATAACGATCGGGCAGATCAGCAGTGTGCAGGTATACAGCGGCGCGAATACTCCGCGGCAGAATTCATTGAATTCGCTCGGCGGCACCATCAATTTCAGCCCGAATTTGCCGTCAAATCGTGCCGGTGTGGACGTGAACTTGGGGGGAGGCGCGTATGTGCGGAACGGCGATATATTCTCGGGGGGCATCGAGGCGAATTCCGGCGCGATCCGATCGCTGGGCGGTTTCAAGGCGCTGGCGAAATATGGGCATGCGGATTCGAACGGATTCCAGCGGCATGTCTATGCGCATCTGAACTCATATTATCTGGCCGCCGCCCAGCCGTTCAACGGCGGGCTTTCCAATCTCAGTCTGATCGTCGTGCATAATGACGAGAAGGCATATAGGCCTACCACGATTCCTTTGGCGTTGATCGAACGCTATGGACGCGATTATCAGTATCCGACGGATGTCGCGCGTAACACCGCCGATTCACATTCGACCCATGTGGTTCTCGGGGTGAAATCACTGTTGAATCCGATAGCCGTCGGCGGATTGAAGTTCTTCTACAACGACACTGAAAATGATCGTACGGCATATGCGAACCCGATCTACAATAACAGCTATATGGGCTACCGTTTGCCGACCTATCTCAAAAGTGCATCGGCGCTCGACGGTTACGGATCGAATTTCAACGTCTACAATTCCACCCTCGCGATGCAGAAATTCGGTTCGGCACATGCCGGGACGCAGTATCAACGCTATATCGACAATTATCACAACGTGGGTGAAAAGGCCCATGTGAGTCTGCTGTTGCCATCGAATACCGTAACCATAGGCAGCATGATCCTTCAGGCCAAGGATCATTCGATGGAAAGTTGGTACGGGTCGTCTCCGGTACCTATGACCATGGGATACAATAATGCCTGGTTGGAGCACGACGGCAAGGATTACTGGGACGGTTATGTACAGGACAATATGTCCCTGATCGGCGGCCGCCTGCATGTCTACCCGGGCGTAAAATATGTTCATATCTCAATGTATGCGGCCGATGCGCCGGGATATTATTACCAACACGGCGGCGCCGCAGGTAAGACTTTCGTCTATACCGAGCCGTCCCTCGGGGCGACTTTCAGCCCGATCAAGGCCGTAGAGATTTACACCAATTACGGCCGCATCTACAAGGCGCCTAATATCAGTGCAATCTACAGTGTCATCGGCGCCGCGCCGATCCCGGCTCCGATCACGGTTGAACCCGAGTACGTCGACAGCATCGATGCCGGTATCCGTTACAGCGGGACCGTCGGAAAGATTTCACTGGCGGCGTTCGATCGTCGGTTCAGTCATATCTTCAGCTATTCCTATAGCGGTGTGACCGGCGTCACGACGGAATATAATTCCGGCGCGGCGGACTACAAAGGATTCACGATTACGGCGGAAAAACCGCTGTTTTCATATTTCCTGCTTGAAGGCAACTACGGTTATACGAGTGCCGAATACATAACCGCTTTCAAGGGTAACAACGGTACGGTCGCCAGCGGCATGCCGCGACCGAACGTGCCTCGGTACACCGCCAATCTGGCGCTGAATTACGCACGCGGGCCATTGTCCGGAAGCCTCGGTTCCCACTTCGTCGGCCGTCAATACATCGCCTATAACGGAGGGGTGACGAGTACGACGACTCTGCCGGCCTATGCGACGGTCGATCTCAACCTGACTTATACCTGGCGTCCGCACGACGGTGTTTTCAGGAAGGTTGAGATCACCGGCTACAGCGACAATCTCCTCGATGAAAAACACATCGTTTACGCCTATGTGCACGGTCATCAGGACGGATCGAATAACTACGAGCAGGTTCAGGAGGGTGCCCCCTGTTTTGTCGGTGTCACCCTGGCGGCATTGTTCTAGTCGGGCATTGTTCCGGTCACTCGGGGGCCGTGGGGCGGGGGACTGCCCCTGCCGTTTCCCGCCCATGCGCGGGCGGGAAGGGACGTCCGAATGTTTTCACTTTGAGTGGAGAACTTTTCAAAGATGGAATTCATCATCCATTTGATTAAATTGTCGGGTGGTCTGCCGATTTTTATGGCGCTGCTGTTGTTGATGGCGGTGGCGGTCATCGTGGACCGGGTGTGGTTTTACTACCGGGTACTGGGTGCGGGCGGTCGGATCGAGTATGCGCTACGGGGGCTGGGCTACCGCGATTTGCGGGGCCTGAGGTCGCTGGGCGAGGAATACGCGCATACGCTGCAGGGTCGGCTGATCCTGCAGGCTCTGACCTCGCAGGCCGGCAGCGCGGATGCGCTGTCGCAGCATCTGGACGAAGAGGTGCTATGGTCGATGCCGCGTCTGGATCAGTATTTGTGGCTGTTGGATTCGGCGGTGACCCTGGGGCCGCTGCTGGGGCTGTTCGGTACCATCATCGGCATGATCGACACCTTCAATGTACTCGGCGGCGCGGGCGCGGCGGTCAAGGCCACCGGCGGCATTGCAGACGCCTTGGTATCGACCGGTATAGGGCTGTCCATCGCCATCATTTCGGTGCCGTTCCTGAACTTTCTGAACAAGCGGTTACGGCTGGCGATGCATCAGCTTGACCTGATCCGGCTGCTGCTGCTCAATCGGCTGTACGGCGACGGGGTCGAGGCCCGAGAAGAGAAAGTGGAGCATTTCGAGTCGCGTAGCGCCCTGAGCGGGCGCCTGGGGCTGGAAGACACTCGCAGGATGGAAGGGGTTTAGACATTGGACCGTTCTCATTACTTCGAGCACCAGGAGCCACGGCTGAACATCATCCCGATGATCGATATCATGATGTTCCTGTTGGTGTTCTTCGTGCTGATGGTGCTGCACATGATCCCCAACACGGGGATCAAGCTGCATCTTCCGAGCGCGAGTACGGCGACGTCGTTGCCGCATAAGAGCGTGATCATCGGGGTCACCGCCGAGGGGGCGGTGCGCTACGGGGGCCACGCGGTGAGTCTGCCCGTGCTCAAGGCGCGCCTTGCCGTGCTCAAGGACAAGGCGACGGTGAGCGTGATCATCGCCAGCGACGGCAAGGCCACGGTCGACGAGCTGACCGGGGTAATGAATGCGGTGCGCGAACTGGGCATCAGCAAGATCGGCTTGGCGGTGAAGGCACCATGAGCGCGGTCCTGTTGGCGATGCCGGGCTCGTGGGAACCGCCGCGGTTGGGATTGCACAGGGTCCTGTTGATCGCCCTGGGCCTGGAGGTCGCCCCGGTTGTGCTGCTGCTGTGGCTGTGGCATCACGACCCGGCCCCGCCGCTACCGGCGGTGATGCCGCAGGTCACTACGGTCAGCTTCGTCAGGCTGCCGCCGCGGGTGCCGGTCGTGCCCAAGGTGGTGCCGCCGCCGCCACCACCGCCGCCGCCACCCAAACTCGTGGTGCACAAATTGATCGTGCCCAAGATCGTGCCGCCGCCACCGCTGCCCAAACCCGATATCGTTATCCCCAAAAAGGTCCGGCCAAAGCCCGTGGTGCACAAACCGGTTGTACATAAACCCGTGGTACACAAGCCGGTGCCCAAGCCGCGCCCTGTTCCGCATCCTCCGGTGGTATCGCATCCGGTACCGCAGGCGGTCAAATCCCCGACGCCCGCCCCGCGCGTGGTCGCGGTCCCCGGCCCCCCCCCTTCGGCTATCGCCGCCTACGCCGCGTCCCTGCACACACTGATCCAGAACAACGTCGTGGTCAGTGCCATCATCTCGCAGCTCGGGCTTTCCGGCAGCGTGCGGGTGCGCTTTACTCTCGGTCCCCGGGGAGGCCGCGTGCTCGATGTCCAAGTGCTCTCGGCCGACGCCAATCGGCTGATCCGCCAGGTCGCCCTCAAGACCGTTCAGAATCTCAGTTACCCCTCATTCCCCAAGACCTTCGGTACCGCCGCGCGCGCCTTCGAGGTCACTGTACAAATCGAACGCCGGTAGCATAAAGGAGTTCCTTCGGATGAATGGCCCTTTTTATATTTTTGTAGATCCTTATGCCGTCGTGATCCGGGAGGACTGCACGGGGTCGCCCCGGATATCCCGTGCCCGGGCGCTTGTCCTGTTGCTGACCTGCGCTATGGCGCTGGCCGGGGTCGCCCGGGCCGCCGGCGGGTGGAGACGCCCGATCACCGGTCGCCTGGACGACCTTCCGGCGGTCACCCATGTCATTCCCACCGGTCGCCGTATCAGCCCCATCGGTCGACTCGTCGGCACACCCAACTTCGCGACGGCGGTGGTCGTCGATCGGGGAGCCGCTTACGTCCTCGCCAACGGCGCCACCCGCACCCAGACGGTTACTCGCTACGACGCCGCCCGCCTCGAAGTCCTCGATCAGGCGCAGGGCTTTCGGAAGGCGCCGCCGGTCGCCGCCGGCGGCAGGTCGACGGGATCGACCCACATCACCCGTATCGCTCATCAGAACTTCTTTCAAGGGTTGGCGGCCGGCCCCCATGGGCGGCTCTATGCCACCGGCGGCGGCAGCGATGTCCTGGTTGCCATGCGGCCCGGCGCCGACGGCCTCGAGGTGCTGCGGCGTTACCGGCTGGCCTATTATCCCTTTCCGAAGGATCAATACCCCTATGAATACCAGGGCTCACGGGGGAAGGCCTATCACTTCTACCCGGATGGCGTGACCTTGGATCGCGACGCTACCCACGCCTACGTCACCGGCCTGCTCAGTAACGCCGTGGCCCGTATCGATTTACGGACCGGTGCGACGCAGTATGCCAACGCCGGGCCCTATCCCTTTGCTCCCGTGCTGACCGACAACGGCCGGCGCCTGGTCGTCAGCGATTGGGGGGACTGCGGGGTGAGCGTGCTCGACGCCCGCACCCTCAAGACGCTGGGCCGGGTTTGCATCGGGCCGGCTACCGGGCCCGGTAATCCGGACCCGGGCGTGCATCCTACCGCGCTGGTCGCTTTACCGGGCACCAGCCGGGTCGTGTTCACCGCCTCCAATCTCGATGAGGCCGTCGAGATCGACGCGCGCAGTCTCAAGGTCGTGCGCATCTTCGACGACGCCCCCTATCCGGGTGCCCTGCCGGGCAGCTACCCCGACGGGGTCGCCGTGCATGCCGGCCGGCTCTATGTCGCCAACGCCGGCAATGACGATGTCGCCGTGTTCGATCTGCACAGCGGCCGGCGCCTCGGCCTGATCCCCACCGCCTGGTATCCCACCGCCGTCGGCGCCGGTCCCAAGGCGCTCTACATCACCGCCGCCAAGGGTTTGGGAAGCGGCCCCAATCTTCGGCGCCAGTGGGTGGGCGATATGATGCACGGGGTATTGCAGCGCCTGAGTTACGCCCGGATCGACCGTGAGCTGCCGCGCTTGACCGCGCTGGCTTTGACCGATAATGGCTTCGACGCCTCCCGGCGTGCGGCTTTGGCCCGTGACAACCGGCGGACCACGCAATATCTGCATCATCATATCCATTACGTCGTCTTCATCTTGCGCGAGAACAAGACCTTCGACGAGGAACTGGGCGACTTCGCCCCCGCCGGTCGCCGGGCGGATCCCAAACTCGCCCTTTACGGACCGCGCGAGCTGCCCAACCTGTTCGCCTGGGCGCGACACGACAGCCTGTTCGTCAACTTCTATGTCGACGGCGAGGTCACCGCCCAGGCCCATCAGTGGGTCACCGGCGCATCGGACTCCGACTTCATCGAACGTACCTGGCCCCAGTATTATTCCGGCCGCGGTTTGATCGCCGGTCCCGGCTGGACCCAGTCACTGGTGCCCGCTTCGCTTAGCGACGGCACCGGCGGTCTCCCCGGCGGCGCGGCCGATCCCTTCGCCATTTACACGGATCTATCCGTGCTCGGTAAATGGTCCAATCCCTGGATCGCCTATCCCGAGCGGCTTTACCTGTTCAACAATCTGCTCACCCACGGGGTCAGCTTCGAGGACTTCGGCGAGTTCGTGTCACGCAACGAGGCCGGGGCCATCTCCCCGGCCATGCGGGTGCATCTGGCCGTCGATTTCCCCGGCTGGGACCGCATGATCCTCGATACCCGCCGCGCCCGGGTCGCCATCGACTGGATGCGCAAACACGCCGGTGACCTGCCGCACTTCATCTACATGTGGCTGCCCGATGATCACACCGCCGGCCGCAGCCCCTGCTACTACACTCCGGATTACTATGTCGCCGACAACGATCTGGCCACCGCCCGGGTTATTCACTATTTGAGCACCACTCCGCAGTGGAAGCACATGGTCGTGTTCGTCAATGAGGATGACGCCCAGTCCGGGGCCGACCACATCAATGCTCACCGCAGCTTCGCGGTCGCCTTGGGTCCCTGGGTTCGGCGGACCCAGGTCGCGACCCGCTATTCGCAGGTCAACCTCGTCCGCACCTTCGAGGCCGTCTTGGGTTTGCCTCCGATGTCGCAATGGGACGCCAACGCCGCCGTCATCCGCGGCATCTGGCGGCGACGCCCCGACGACGCGCCCGTGCCCGTACGGGCGCAGCAGGTGCCGGTCGCGTTCAACCCCGGGGCCTGTCCGGACGGCAAGCTGCTGCGGCGCATCGCCGGAGCCGGCGGCCACACCGTCACCGTCGCCTGGCTGCGCGCCCATCTGCGTACCGATCCGTCGGCCCCCCCCCTTCCCGCTTCGGGCGAGCGCTATACCCCCACCACTTTGCTCAAGGTCCCGGGACCCGAGCAGATGCGGCAGGAGTGGATCGCCACCAAGGGACTCAAGCGCTACGACCGGGCGATGCGCTACCTCAAAACCCTCGCCCGGAAACACCATGCCCCGCTTGATCATTATCTTGCGACTGATGACAACAATTGAACCGGGCACTTCGGCCATAGCCGTATCCGCCTACGGATGCACCGGCTCAGGCGGCACTCGGCGACGCGCAGCGACGTTGTGGTAGGCTGTTGTGCGGTCCGGGGCGGGTGACCCGGGGCGTCGACGGGTGGGATCGCCGGAGGTCGCGGATGGGTGCAGGGCGTACGGCTCGGGTCGGACGGGCAGGGTGGGCGGGGCCGGTGCTCCTCGGGACGCCGGCGGCGCTGCCGTCGGGGTGCGTGGCGTTGCCGGTCGGCGGCGCGGCGGGCGACGGCTGCGGTGTGGGTGAGGACCGGCGCGGCGCCGGGCGCATCGCCGACGACGCGGCGATTGCGGCGCGTGTGAATGCCCGCTGTGTGCGCGGGGTGCCGGCCCGGTAGCGGGTCCGGGCGCCACGGGTCGACTCTCCCTCCATGTGCGGGATCTGCGGCGAACTGCGATTCGACGGGGCGGCGCCCGATCCCGGTCGTATCGCACGCATGTCCGATGCGCTCGCGCGGCGCGGCCCGGACCACGCCGGCGCGTGGTTCGACGGCCCGCTGGCGTTCGGCCATCGGCGCCTGGCGATCATCGACCTCTCGTCGCGCGCCGACCAACCCATGGTGGATGCCGGTGCGGGCCTCGCGCTGGTCTTCAACGGCACCATCTATAATTACCGCGAACTGCGTGCCGAACTCGCCGCGCGCGGGCACCGCTTCTCCTCCGACGGCGACAGCGAGGTGATCCTCAAGGCCTATGCCGAGTGGGGCGGGGACTGCGTCGGGCGCCTGCACGGCATGTTCGCCTTCGCGATCTGGGATCGGGGCGCGCGGCGGCTGTTCCTGGCGCGCGACCGCCTCGGGATCAAGCCGCTCTACTACAGTCGCGATCGCACCGCACTGCGCTTCGCCTCCACCTCGCAGGCGTTGCTCGCGGCGGGCGGCGTCGACACCGCGATCGATCCGGTCGCGCTGCACCACCATCTGACGCTGCACGCCGTGGTACCGGCGCCGCGCACGCTGCTCGCCGGCCTTCGCAAGCTCGCACCCGCGACGACGCTCACCGTGGAGGCGGACGGGCGCCGGCAGGCGCGCGAGTACTGGCGCCTGGAGGCGCGCCGGCCGGCGCAGCCGCGCGACGACCGGGAATGGATCGAGGCGACCGGCGAGGCGCTCACGCGTGCCGTGCGTCGGCGCCGGCTGGCCGCCGACGTGCCGGTCGGCGTGCTGCTCTCCGGGGGGCTGGATTCGAGTCTCCTGGTGGCGTTGCTCGCGCAGGAGGGTGGCGGGCGGTTGCACACCTTCTCGGTCGGCTTCGAAGACGTGGGTGAGGAGCGCGGCAGCGAGTTCGAGTACTCCGACGCGGTGGCGGCGCGGTTCGGGACCGAACACCACCGGTTCCGGATCGCCAACGACGCGCTGCTCGCACGCCTGCCGGAGGCCGTCGACCAGATGGCCGAACCCATGGTGGCGCAGGACGCGATCGCCTTCTATCTGCTGGCCGAGCGTGTATCGCGAGAGGTCAAGGTCGTACAGAGCGGGCAGGGCGCCGACGAGGTGTTCGGGGGGTATTTCTGGTATCCGCGCATGGCGGCGGCGTCGGGCACCGACCTGGAGCGTTTCCGCAGCCACTACTTCGACCGCGACCACGCGGAGTTCCTGGAGACGGTCGACACCGCGTACCACGGGCCGGACTACACTTCGGCGCGCATCCGCGCGCTGCTCGCGCGCCCCGGGGCGGACACCTTCCTCGACCGGGTGCTGCGCCTGGATGTCGACACGTTGATCGTGGACGACCCGGTGAAGCGGGTGGACAACATGACCATGGCCTGGGGTCTGGAGGCGCGTGTGCCGTTCCTCGACCACGAACTGGTGGAACTGGCCGCCGCCATGCCGCCCGAACTGAAGCTGCGCGAGGGCGGCAAGTACCCGCTACGGGTGCTGGCGCGCGGTCGGCTGCCGGATACGGTCATCGACCGGCCCAAGGGCTATTTTCCGGTGCCGGCGCTGAAGCTCGTGTGCGGCACGTTCCTGGAGTTCATGACCGGCATCCTGAACTCGGAGGCCTGCCGGCGCCGCGGCCTGTTCCGCCGTGCCTACGTGGAGCGGCTGCTCGCCGATCCGGAGCGGCACCTGACGCGGATCCGGGGCAGCAAGTTGTGGCACCTGGCGCTGCTCGAGCTGTGGCTGCAGCGCAACGTGGACTCCGTCGGCTGATCCGATGTCGCGGGTGCGCGGTTCCACGACGTCGGCCGGGCGAGCCCGGCCCTACGGGTGGGTGTGGTCGCCAATGTGGGTGGATCGGGGCGGACCCCGCGGGGCGGCGGTATCCACCTGTAGGGCGGGCCGAGGCCCGCCGCCGGCGGCGGATCATTCCGTAGCGCCCGGGATGGACGTGAAATGGCGTCGGCCGGGCGAGATCGGCCCGGCTCCCCCTCGGCGTCGAAAGAAGGTGGTAGGGCGGGGCTCGCCCCGCCGGCGACGCCGGCCGACCCGATGTCGCGGGTGGCGTTATTCCCCCGGGAAGGGTGCCTTTTCTTGATGCGGGTGCGCCGTTACACTGGGACACAGATCGTGGAGGGGCGCCGGCGCGCGCCCTGTTCCCCGTCCTCCGTTGAAACCCGACCCGAATACAGGTGACGCGATGGCAGACCCGTTGCAACGTATCAAGGAACAGGTGGAGAGTAATCCGGTGATCCTCTATATGAAGGGTACCCCGGACTTCCCGCAGTGCGGCTTCTCCGGCCGCGCGGCGCAGGCGCTGAAGGCCTGCGGAGCGGACTTCGCCTACATCAACATCCTGGTGGACCCGGAGATCTTCGAGTATCTGCCGAAGTTCGCCGACTGGCCGACCTTCCCGCAGCTCTACATCAACGGCGAACTGATCGGCGGCTGCGATATCACGCTGGAGTTGCATCAGAAGGGCGAACTGCAGCCGATGGTGCAGCAGGCCATGGCCGGGAAGAAGACGGCGGAGTCCTGATCTTCCCGCCCGCGGCGCGGTCAGCGGTCAGTGATCGTCGCGCTCGAGCCGCTGGAGTTCCTCGAGGATCGTGAGCACCAACTGCTCCCCCTGCGGGCTCATGCCGCGGGTGAGCCGCTCGAGCTCCCATTCACCGCGCACCAGCGGGTTCATGATCCCGGCCAGATGCGCCATGTCCCCGCCCATCTTCAGCATCTGCTGGGCCATGTCGGCGAGCAGTTGCAGGGACTCGAGGTTCCCGCGGCGCACGGCGTGGACCATCGCGGCGATTCCGGGTGCCGCCAGCCCGGGGTCCGGGGTGGCGTTGGGGTCCGGTAGAGTGGATGGGTTCTGCAACCCGCGCAGGATGGCCTCGACGATGATCCGATCCTCCTCGTCGAGGTCCTGCAGCAGGCCGGTGTCGCGCCGGCCCGCCAGGATCCGGCGGATCGCGGCCACGAGGCGTGTCCAGCCGTTCTTCTCCGCGAATTCGAGGGCCTGCTCGAGGTCCGGGACCCGGTCCCGGTTCTGGCAGCCCATGACCACCCGGTGGATGAGACCGGCGTGGGCTTGAAGAATCTGTTCCGTCTTTTCCGGCAACCGGGACATGACCGTCTCCTCCTGCATCGTGGCGGGGCCGGGGGGCCGGAACCGGCGCATTCATGCGTCGATTCGGGGACAACGTCCGGCCGGCGCCGGGGGGCCCGGATTTCGGCCTGCGTCCTGCGGCCGGGCTACGGCTCGCCGTGGCCGCAGGCGTGCGCCCGGCTCAATAGACCACCCGGTTGCGTCCCGCCTCCTTCGCGGCGTAGAGCTTCTCGTCGGCGCACTTGAGCAGCGCCTCGGGGGCCGGCAGTGTGCCGTGGGTATGACAACACACGCCCATCGAGATGGTGAGGGCCACGGCCCCGGCGCTGGTGATGATCGGCCGTTCCTGGATGGTTTCCAGAATGCGCTCGAATATCCCCACATTCAGTCGTATGTCCGGGTAGTGCATCACGACGGCAAACTCCTCGCCGCCCATGCGCACCACGATGTCGGTCGGACGCACCGCGCGCCGCAGGCGGGTGGCGAGGGACTTGAGGACCTCGTCGCCGACGTCGTGGCCGTACCGGTCGTTGACCGCCTTGAAATGATCGATGTCGATCATCACGCAACAGGTGGCTCCGCCGCGCGCCGTGGTCTCCAGGAGCAGTGCATTCAGCCGGCTCTCGAGGTAGCGCCGGTTGCCGAGGCCGGTGAGCGGATCGGTGGTGGCGAGTTCCTGCAGTTGCCGGTTGAAGCGGCTGAGCGCCGCGCTGGTCTCGAGTTGGGTGTTCTGGAGCGTGGAGATGCGTCCCGCGGCGTGGACCCGTGCGGCGAGTTCACGCTCGTCCAGCGGTTTGGTGAGGTAATCGTCCACGCCGCGTTCGAAGGCCTCCACCAAGGCGTCCACGCCCTCCTTTGCGGTAAACAGGATCACGGCCGTGTAGCGGTTGGTCTCCTCGTCGAGTTGGCGGATGCATTCGGTCAGGGTCAGCCCGTCCATGGACGGCATGACCCAGTCGGCGAGCACCACGTCGGCGCGGCGCTCGCGCAGCATCTCCAGGACCTGCCGCGCCTCGCCGGCGACGCGCACGTCCGTGTAGCCGGTGCGGGTGAGCGCGGCGCGGATGGTCGCGCAACTCACCTCCATGTCGTCGACTACGATCGTCGCGAGATCCGCATGCTTTGGCATGGGGTTCGATCCCCGTGTTGTGATCGGTGGTGTCAGGGATGCTTCGGAACCGGTGTTGTAGTGTCTCCCCTCTGGGTATGTCGGCTACCTTACTTCCATTGGGGGCGGTCGAGGGGCGAGGTGCGGGCATCCGCCGTTCCGGGCATGTTTTTCTTTATCGGGCGCCGGCCGATTCCTGCAGCTCCTCCCAGCGGTTGACGACGGTGCAGAACAGGTCGGCGGTCTTCTCGGCGTCGTAGATGGCCGAGTGCGCCTGGTCCGGATCCCACCCCAGGCCCGCGGCCTGCACGGCGCGGGCCAGCACCGTCTGGCCGTAGGCCAGCCCCCCGAGGCTGACCGTGTCCAGCGAGCTGAACGGGTGGAAGGGGTTGCGCTTGATGCCGCAACGCGCCACCGCCGCGTTGAGAAAACCGAGGTCGAAGGAGGCGTTGTGCCCGACCAGGATGGCGCGGCTGCAACCCTGGTCGCGCACCGCCTGGCGTACGGGGCGGAAGATGCGCTGCATCGCCTCGTGTTCGTCCACGGCACCGCGGAACGGGTGGTGAGGGTCGATCCCGTTCACTGCCAGGGACGCGGGGTCCATATGCGCTCCGGGGAAGGGCGCCACGTGGCAGGCGTGGGTCTCTGCGCGGCACAGGCGACCGTGCGCATCCATGTGCAGCAGCACGGCGGCGATCTCCAGGAGCGCGTCGTGGCGTGCGTCGAATCCGCCGGTCTCCACGTCCACCACGACCGGCAGGAAGCTCCGGAAGCGCCGGGCCATCAGGGATTTGTCGGGGGTCTCGCTCATGGCCTGCCAGAGCATAGCTAAAGCCCGGCCCGATTGCGACGTTACTAAGGGGGTACACCGCCCGGCCCGGTGATTCCGGGTCGGCGCCGCCCGCCCCCGGCGGGGGTCGATCGATTCCCTGAACCTGGAACGATCCCGCTTCCCGGCGGGGGTTGGAGGGCACTCGAGACCCATGACGGCTCACGGGCAACGGATACGGGCGGCCGTCGGGCCGGTGCTGCTGCTCGCGGCGGTGACCGGGCCGGGGTGGGCCGCAACGGCCTCCGGCCCGCCGCTGCTCTGGCGCGTCGCGGGCTGTACCCCCGGGCCCAGCTACGTCTTCGCGATCCTGCACTCGGCGGATTCGCGGGTGACCACGCTGCCGCGCCCGGTACGGGTCGCCCTGAACGCCTCCGCGCGCCTGGTCATGGAGGTGCTCCCCACGTCGGCGACACTCACGGTCCTGAGCGCCGAGAGTTTCGATCCCGACGAACCCGGCCGGGCGGGACTCGCGTCCCGGCTCGGTCCCGACCTGTTCGTTGCGACCGCGCGGCGTATCGCCCCCTACGGGGTGTCGGCGGACCTGTTGCGCCACATGCGCCCGTGGGCGGTGGTGGCCACGCTCAGCCTGCCGCGCCCGAGCGCCGGTATGTTCCAGGAACTGGTCGTGTACCTGCGTGCATACGAGGCGCACAAACCGGCTTCCGCACTCCTCGATCCCGGGTCTCAGATCGCGTTGTTCGAGAAGCTGCCGGCACGCGTGCAGGTGGCGCTGGTGCGTGCCGTGGTGCGCCGTCACGGTGCCGCGTTGCGCGCGATCGCCGAGCAGCGCCGCGCCTATCTGGCCGGAGACCTGCCGGCATTGGCGCGACTGCGTGCCGACTATCCGACCTTTCGGGACGATCCGGTCGCGGCGCGCGCGTTCCGCGCCCTGCTGCGGCGTATCGCGCACCGGGTGGTGGGGCGCCTGCTGCCGCGGCTGCACGCCGGGTCCCGTTTCGCGACCGTCACCGCGCTCAACCTGCCGGGACCGGATGGCGTACTCCACGGCCTGCGGGCCGCGGGTTGCACGCTGCAGCGCGTGTCGAATGCGCCGCGGGTGCCGGGAACCTACGTCGGCGCCCGTTCCGGTCCGCGAAGCCGCCAGGACACGGTCTCGCCGGCGCGCAGCGCCACCACCCGCCCGCTGCCGAAAGGGTAGTCCGGCGGCACCTTCCAGGGCTCGCGCCCGAGCGTGAGCGTACCGGTGTTGCGCGCCAACCCGTAGAAGTCCGCACCGTGGAAGCTCGCGAAGGCCTCCAGGCGATCGAGCGCACCGGCCGCTTCGAACACCTCGGCGTAGAGTTCCAGCGCCGCGTGCGCGGTGAAGATCCCCGCGCAACCGCGGGCCGACTCCTTCACTGCGCGCGGGTGCGGGGCGCTGTCGGTCCCGAGGAAGAACCGCGGATCCCCGCCGGTGGCCGCCTCGATCAGGGCCCGGCGGTGCGACTCGCGCTTGAGCACCGGCAGGCAGTGATGGTGCGGGCGCAGGCCCCCGTCGAACAGCGCGTTGCGGTTGAGCAGCAGGTGGTGGGCCGTGACGGTGGCGGCCACGCGTCCCGGGGCTTCACGTACGAACGCCACCCCCTCTCGCGTGGTGACATGCTCCAGGACCAGCGCCAGCGCCGGGAAACGTTCGTGCAGCGGCGCCAGCACCCGCTCGATGAATACACGCTCGCGCTCGAAGACGTCCACTGCCGGGTCGGTCACCTCGCCATGCACCGACAGCACCAGGCCGTGCTCCTCGAGCGCCGCCAGTGCCGGCAGGATGCGTTCGATGTCGCGCACCCCGGCCGACGAGTGCGTGGTGGCCCCCGCCGGGTAGAGCTTGGCGCCGAGCACCCGTCCGCTCGCTCGCGCGCGCCGAATCTCCTCCGGTGCGGTCTCGTCCGTCAGATAGAGCGTCATGAGGGGCTCGAACGCCGCCCCGGGCGGGAGTGCGGCGAGAATCCGCGCGCGGTAGGCGAGCACCGCGTCCACCGTGGTCAGGGGCGGGTCGAGGTTGGGCATTACCACGGCGCGCGCGAAACGCCGCGCGGTGTGCGGGAGCACGGCGGCCATCCGCGCCCCGTCGCGCAGGTGCAGGTGCCAGTCGTCGGGCCGTGTCAGTGTGAGTTCCATCGATCGCCGGAATTATGCCACGCGCCGCGCCCGCGTGCGCAATGCCGATCGTAGGGGTGGGTTTCAAACCCGCCCTGTCGAGATGTCCGTTGTTGGCCCCTGACGTGCTGATTTGTCATTGTTTTCATGAGATCCGATGGGGGGCCTGCGATGTCGTTCTCCTTGACCTGAGGGCGCAAAAAAATGGATCATATCGGGCTCGTTCGATTCCGGGATACGGCGGCGGCCCGAAACCCGGCCCGTGGATCCGAATACCAAAGGAGTTTCATGGACATTGCCGAAAAGAAACGGATCCTTCGGGACATGCTGTTTGCACGCCGCTTCGAGGAACGCTGCTACGAGGCGTACGTGGAGCGCCGGATCGGCGGGTTCCTGCACCTCTATTCCGGCCAGGAGGCGTGCGTGCAGGGCGTCATGGAGGCGGCGCGCCCGGGCCACGACTACGTGATCACCGGCTACCGGGACCATATCCACGCGATCCGTTGCGGCGCCGATCCCAAGGCGGTGATGGCCGAACTGTTCGGGAAGGAGACCGGTGTGAGCCGCGGGCGCGGCGGTTCCATGCACTTGTTCGATGCCGCGCACCGGTTCATGGGCGGTTATGCCCTGGTGGGCGGACCGTTTCCGCTGGCGGCGGGCATGGCCAAGGCCATCAAGATGCGCGGCGGGGACGAGATCGCCGTCTGCTTTCTGGGGGACGCGGCTAACAACCAGGGGACCTTCCACGAGTCCCTCAACATGGCCGCGCTCTGGAAGCTGCCGGTACTCTACGTGTGCGAGAACAACCTCTACGGCATCGGCACGCGCATCGACCGCTCCACCGCGGTGCTCGATCAGTACCGGCGCGTGTGCGGCTACGGCATCCCCGCGGCCCAGGCCGACGGGCAGGACGTGGAGAAGGTCTGCGAGGCGGCGCACGTCGCCGTGGAGCACGTGCGCGGCGGCGGCGGACCCTATTTCCTGGAGTTGCTCACCTACCGCTACCGCGGGCACTCGATGTCCGACTCCAACGCCTACCGCGCCAAGGAGGAGGAACGCATGTGGAGCGGGCGCGATCCGGTCATCCTGCTGCGTGACCGTCTGATCGAGGCGGGGGCCATGACCCGGGAGGACTACGAGGCGCTCGACACCGAGGTGCTGGAGGAGATCGAGGGGGAGATCATCGCCTTCGCGGAGTCCTCTCCGGCGCCGCCGGTCGAGGAACTCGGGCGCTACGTGTGGGCCGATGACGGCTCCTGCCGCTCCGGGGGTGTGAACTGATGGCCGCCATGATGTACTGGGAGGCGATTCTCCGCGCCCACGACGAGGAACTGGCCAACGACCCGATGGTGATCGTCATGGGCGAGGACGTCGGCGTCGTCGGCGGCACCTACAAGGCCACCCGGGGCCTCTACGAGAAGTACGGGCCGGAGCGGGTCATCGACACGCCGATCTCCGAGAACAGTTACACCGGCATCGGCATCGGTGCCTCGTTTCTCGGCGTGCGGCCGATCATCGAACTCATGTCGGTCAACTTCGCCTGGTTGGCGCTCGACCAGATCGCCAACACCGCATCCAAGGTGCGCTACATGTCCGGGGGCCAGCTCGGCGCGCCGGTGGTGATCCGCTCGCCCGGCGGCAGCGCTCACCAGCTCGGCTCCCAGCACTCGGCGCGTATGGAGAAGGTCTTCATGGGAATCACCGGGCTGCGGGTGGTCACGCCGTCCGGTCCGCGCCAGGCCTATGGGTTGCTCAAATCGGCCGTGCGCTGCAACGATCCGGTGTTCATCAACGAGCACGAGTTGATGTACAACCTCAAGGGGGATGTGCCCGACGGGGAGTACTTCCATCCCCTGGAAGGCTCCGAGCTGGCGCGCGAGGGGCGTGACGTCACCCTGTTCGGGTACAACGTCTCGGTGCACTGGTGTCTGCAGGCCGCCGAGGTGCTCGCCCGCGAGCACGGTATCGAGGCCGAGGTGGTCGATCTCTATGCCCTGAGTCCGCTCGACCGCGCCGGGATCGCGCGCTCGGTCTCGCACACCCACCGGGCGGTGATCGCCGAGGAGGCGGAAGCGCCGGTCGGGGTCGGGGCGGAGGTGATGGCGATCCTCAACGAGGAGTGCTTCTTCGAGCTGGATGCGCCGCCGCTGCGGGTCTCGGCGCGCAACGTGCCGATCCCCTACGCCCGGACGATGGAGAAGGCCGCGATCCCGAACGCCGCGGAGGTCGTGCAGGCGGTGCTGGCGCTGTTCGGCCGCGCCTGAGGCACGGCGCACCGGTGCCGGGCGCGGCGCGGAATTCGGTGCGTGAACTTCCGGTAGGCGGTTCCCCGCCGGCGTGCGCCGGCACCTTTGAGATTTCATGCTGGAGAAGACGCCGGTACGCGCGTGCGCGAGCGGCGCTTGGAAGGAACGAGTCATGAGCGAACCCTATACGATCAAGATGCCCCAGCTTTCCGACACGATGACGGAGGGCACCGTCGTGAGCTGGGAGAAACGGCCCGGCGATGCGGTACGGCGCGGCGATGTCGTGGCGCAGGTCGAGACGGACAAGGCGATCATGGACGTGGAGGTCTTCCGCGATGGTTACCTGTCCGGCCCCCTGGCTCCGGTCGACGCCGTGGTGCCGGTCGGAGAGGCGCTCGGCTACTTGGTCGCGGAGGCCGCGCAGGTCGTGCGCGGGCAGGAGCCGTCGGCCGCCGCGCCCGCCCGGACGCCCGTCCCGGTGTCCGCCCCGGTGTCCGCGGTTCCGGTCGCGGGACCCCCGGCCGGCGCCGGTGTTGGATCGGCGCCGGGGCCGTCCCCACGCCCCACGCGCGGACAGGCCTCGCCGTACGCGCGTCGCCTCGCCGCCCAACGCGGAGTGGATCTCAATCCGTTGCGCGGCAGCGGGTCGGGTGACGTGATCGTCGGCGCCGACGTGCTGCGCGAGGACCCGACCACGGGGGCCGCGCTGCCGCCGGGTACGCGGCCCGCCGTGGAACCGCCGGTGCCGGGCGACGGGCGGGCGATGAACGCGATGGAGAAAGCGGTCAGCCACAGTATGACCTCGGCGCTGACCATGCCCACCTTCCATGTCACAGTGAAGGTGGATCCGAGGACGCTGATGGCGGCGGCCAAGGCGCTGGGTGTGTCCGTGACGGTGGCCATCGCCAAGGCCTGCGCGCTTGCGCTGCAGCGCCACCCGCAGGTGAACTGGACCTACCAGCCGGTGGATCGGGTGGTGGAGCGCGACTGGGTGGATATCGGCATGGCGGTCGCCACCGAGGACGGCGGGCTCGTGGTGCCGGTGCTGCGCCGTTGCGAGTCGCGCGGCCTCCAGGAACTCGACGCGGCCTGGAAGGAGTTGGTCGGGCGCGCGCGCCGGCGGCGTCTGAAGCCCGAGGAGTACCGCGATCCGACCTTCCAGATCTCGAATCTCGGGATGTTCGGGGTGAGTTATTTCGACGCCATACCCACCCCGGGGATCGCGGCGATCCTCGCGATCTCGAGCAGCGGGGCACAGGGTATGCCGGTGACGATCACCGCCGATCACCGGGTGGTCAACGGGGCGATCGCCGCGCAGTTCCTGAATACCCTGCGCGAGACGATCGAACACCCCGATGCCTGGATGCGTCCGCCCGGCCCGCGGATCCCGGCCGGCGAGTGGGACTATCCGGTGGTGGTGATCGGCGCCGGCCCCGGCGGCGAGGACTGTGCCCGGGAACTGGCCGAGCACGGCCTCCGGGCGGTCCTCATCAGCGACGCGCCGCTGCCCGGCGGCGAGTGCCTGTGGCGCGGCTGCATCCCGTCCAAGACCTGGCGTGCCGCGGCGGATCGCATCCGTGACCGGGCCCACGACGCGCATCTCGGCGTCGAAGGCACTACACGCGCGCGGCTTGTGTGGGAGAAGCTCGAGGCGACCCGCCGCGGCATCCTCGAGACCCGCGGCGCGATGGCCGAGAAGACCGACAAGGGGCTGCGCATTCGCATCGAGCAGGGGACGGCGCGCTTCGAGGACGCGCATACTCTGTTCATCGACGACTCGGCCAACGACGCGGATCCGCATCGTCGGCCGCGGCCCGGCGACGGGTCGCACGGGCGGCGCATCACCTTCGGCTGCGCCGTGATCGCCACCGGGGCGCCGCCGTTCGTGCCGCCGATCCCGGGCGCACGCGAGGGTCTGGAGACGGGCGGCGTGCTGACCTCGGACACGATCTGGGGGCTGGAACGCGTGCCGCGGCGCCTCGTGGTGATCGGCGCCGGTGCGATCGGCGCCGAGATGGCCCAGATATTTCAGGACTTCGGCGTGCGCGTCACCCTGATCGAGGCCCGGGAGCAAATCCTCGCCGAGGTCGAGCCGGAGATCGCCGGGCGTCTGAC
Source organism: bacterium BMS3Bbin13 (assembly GCA_002897735.1). Taxonomy (GTDB): domain Bacteria; phylum Pseudomonadota; class Gammaproteobacteria; order 21-64-14; family 21-64-14; genus BMS3Abin12. Next base: position 65,047 of record BDTW01000044.1, read on the forward strand.
GCAGATCCTCTCGGCCGACCCGCGCCTCGTCGTGGAGGTGGGTGCCGCGGTGCGCCGCATCTCGGGGACGCCCGGCGCGATGAAGGTCGCGTATCAGGATGTCGCCGGCAAGGTGCACACGGTGAACTGCGGCTATGTGTTGATGGCCACGGGCAAGCGCCCGGATCTCTCCCGGCTGGGTCTGGAGAACGCCGGCGTGGCGATCGAGAACGGGGTGATCCGCGCCGACACGCGCTGTCGCACCAGTGTCGAACACCTGTATGCCGTGGGCGACGTGATCGGCGGTCTGATGCTGGCGCACACCGCGGCCCGGCAGGGCCGCGTGGCGGCGGCGGCGATCGCCGGCGAGGAGGCCGTATATGACGCCGACCGCGATTGCGGCGTGATCTTCACCCGGCCGCAGGCGGCGTTCGCCGGGCTCTCCGTGGAACAGGCCAAGGCGCGCGGCCTGGATGCGGTGGAGGTCAAGGTGGCGCTCAGTATCGATGCCAAGGCCATGATCACCGGCGAGACCGAGGGACTCGTCAAGCTGGTGGCCGAGCGCGGCACGCACCGCATTCTCGGCGTGCACCTGCTGGCCGATCACGCCGATACGCTCATCGGCGAGGCGGTGATGATGGTCGGCGCGGGTCTGCGCCTGGAGCAGGTCGCCGAGGCGATCCACCCCCATCCGACCCAGACCGAATTGTTCGGAGACCTCGCCCGGCGCCTGCTCTCGCGGCTGCGGCGCACCGCGAAGGTGCAGGGATAGACGGCCTCGTCGGCATCGAAACCGCTCGACGATGTTGACGGCATCCCCCTGTAGGGCGGGGCTGGCCCCGCCGACGGCGTTGGAGATTCCCATGCCGTGTGTGGGCGCGGTTCGGCGGTGTCGGCCGGGCGAGCCCGGCCCTACGGGTGGGTTCGATCGCTGATGCGTGCATAGGGCGTCGTGTCCCGCCGATGTTGACGGTATCCCCTTGTGGGCGGGGCTCGCCCCGCCGACGACGTTGGAGATTCCCATGCCGTGTGTGGGCGCGGTTCGGCGGTGTCGGCCGGGCGAGCCCGGCCCTACGGGTGGGTTCGATCGCCGATGCGTGCATAGGGCGTCGTGTCCCGCCGATGTTGACGGCATCCCCCTGTAGGGCGGGGCTGGCTCCGCCGACGACGTTGGAGATTCCCATGCCGTGTGTGGGCGCGGTTCGGCGGTGTCGGCCGGGCGAGCCCGGCCCTACGGGTGGGTTCGATCGCTGATGCGTGCATAGGGCGTCGCGTCCCGCCGATGTTGACGGCATCCCCCTGTAGGGCGGGGCTGGCCCCGCCGACGACGCTGGAGATTCCCATGCCGTGTGTGGGTGCGGTTCGGCGGTGCCGGCCGGGCGAGCCCGGCCCTACGGGTGGGTTCGATCGCTGATGCGTGCATAGGGCGTCGCGTCCCGCCGATGTTGACGGCATCCCCCTGTAGGGCGGGGCTGGCCCCGCCGATGACGTTGGAGATTCCCATGCCGTGTGTGGGCGCGGTTCGGCGGTGCCGGCCGGGCGAGCCCGGCCCTACGGTGTCCCGCGGCTATCATGGATCCAAGGGCGGGCCTCGGCCCGCCGGCCGTGATGCACGCCGCGGGGGCGCCAAATCGATTAGAATCGAACCGCCGCGGCGGGTGCCGCGGGATCCGATCCGTCTGCGCATTCCGGGAGCCCTCATGTCCAGCGTACGAAAAGTCGTCCTCGCCTACTCCGGCGGCCTCGATACCTCGGTGATCCTGAAGTGGTTGCAGGAGACCTACGGTTGCGAGGTGGCCACCTTCACCGCCGACATCGGTCAGGGGGAGGAGGTCGAGCCGGCGCGCGCCAAGGCGCAGGCCATGGGCGTGCGCGAGATCTTCATCGAGGACCTGCGCGAGACGTTCGCCCGCGACTACGTCTTCCCCATGTTCCGCGCCAACGCGCTCTACGAGGGCGAGTATCTGCTCGGGACCTCGATTGCGCGGCCGCTGATCGCCCGGCGCCTAGTGGAGATCGCGGCCGAGACCGGTGCCGACGCCGTGGCGCACGGGGCGACCGGCAAGGGCAACGACCAAGTGCGCTTCGAACTGGGCGCCTACGCGCTCGACCCGGACATCCGCATCATCGCCCCGTGGCGCGAGTGGGATCTGCTCTCTCGCGAGCGGCTGCTCGCCTACGCCGAGCGCTACGCCATCCCGGTGGAGGCGAAGCGCGGTACGCGTTCACCGTATTCCATGGACGCCAACCTGCTGCACATCTCCTACGAGGGCGGGCCTCTGGAAGATCCGTGGAACGAACCCGAAGAGGCGATGTGGCGCTGGACCACGGCGCCCGAACGCGCGCCCGACACGCCCACCGAGCTTGAACTCGTCTTCGATCACGGCGACGTGACGGCGATCAACGGCGAGGCCATGAGCCCCGCGCAGGTGCTCGAGACGCTCAACCGCCACGGCGGACGCAACGGCATCGGCCGTCTGGACCTGGTGGAGAACCGCTACGTCGGCATGAAGTCGCGTGGCTGCTACGAGACCCCCGGCGGCACCATCCTGCTCAAGGCGCACCGTGCCATGGAGTCGCTGACGCTCGATCGCGAGGTGGCGCACCTCAAGGACGAACTGATGCCGCGCTACGCGAGCCTGATCTACAACGGCTACTGGTGGAGCCCCGAGCGGGCGCTGTTGCAGCGGGTCGTCGACGACTCGCAGGCGCACGTCAACGGGCGCGTGCGGGTGCGGCTCTACAGGGGCACGGTCACGGTGACCGGGCGCACCTCCGACACCGACAGCCTGTTCGACCCGGCGGCGGCGACCTTCGAAGACGACGCCGGTGCCTACGACCAGCGCGACGCCGCCGGGTTCATCCGTCTCAACGCCCTGCGCCTGCGTATCGCCGCGCGCAACGCCCGGCGCCGGAGCTGAGCCGCCCGGGGCCGGGAAGGGTTCCACGGCGCGGTTCAGGCCGGGGTCTTGCGGCGGTATTCGCACCACTCGGCGATCGCGCATTCCCGACAGCGCGGCCGGCGTGCCGTACACACGTAGCGCCCGTGCAGGATCAGCCAGTGGTGGGCGTTGCGGTGGAACGGCTTCGGGACCGCCTTCACGAGTTTGCGTTCGACCTCCGCCGGCGTCTTGCCGCGTGCCAGCCCGGTGCGGTTGGCGACCCGGAAGACGTGGGTGTCGACGGCGATGGTAGGTTCGCCGAACGCGGTATTCAGGATCACGTTGGCGGTCTTGCGTCCCACCCCCGGCAGGGCCTCGAGCGCGGCGCGCTCGCGCGGTACCTCGCCGCCGTGGCGATCGAGCAGGATGCGGCAGGTCTTGATGAGATTACGGGCCTTGCTGTTGTACAAGCCGATGGTGCGGATGTAGCGGACCAGCCCCCGCTCGCCCAGGCGCAGGATCGCCGCCGGGGTGTCGGCGACCGGAAACAGCTTGGCGGTGGCCGCGTTGACGCTGCGATCGGTGGCCTGCGCCGAGAGCACCACCGCGACCAGCAGTTCGAAGGTGGTGCCGTAGTGCAGTTCGGTGGTGGGTTCCGGGTCGGCCTCGCGCAGCCGCGCGAAAATCCGCTCGCGCGCGGCGCGGTTCACGGTGTCGCCGGGATCGGCCCGGACGCGCCGGAAGTGGCCGACCTCGGGCGTCGGGGGTCGAGGCACCTTCCGGGCCTCCCGCCCCAGGTCGTGCGGCATCCGCTCATGTCCCCGTCCCCGGTCTTTGGAGATTCCAAGTGCTCTGATAATCCCCTTGAATCTCTGCCTGCACGCCACACTCGCCCGGCAACTGCGAGCGCATGTGCCCGGACCGATCCCGCGTAGCATGCTCGAGAAATTCGCCGCCGTGCAGATGATCGACGTCGAGATCCCGACCGCCGACGCTCGAACCCTTACCTTGACACGCTACACCGAGCCGGAGCCCGATCTCAAGCTACTGCTGGAGCGGCGGCAGCTCGAACTACCGGCTCAGCCACCACCGAAAATCACTGCTGCCCAAGCCGAATCCGCCAAGTCGGGGTAGGGCGGGCCTCGGCCCGCCGACGCCGTTGAACCGTGCACGGCGGCGGGAACGATCCGCCGGGGTCGGCTGCCCAAGCCCCGCCCTATGGATCCCGGTGCTCGCGCGGGGGAACCGCTGCGCGAGCCGCGCGCCGGGCGCGGACGCGCTCGACGGCGGCGCGGATCACGGCCTGCTTGTCCGCAGGTGACGTGGACGCGGCGCCGGCCCGCTCCACGCGGCGTGCCGTACGCTCGGCCTGTTCCCGTGCGAGGCGCTCGCAGTGGCGCCGGTAGCGCTCGCGTGCCCGGTGCGCGGCCCGCCGCTCGTCGTGTGCCCGGGGATGGCGTTCCGGTACCAGCACGATGCAGTCGACCGGGCATGGCGGGAGGCACAGCTCGCAACCGGTGCATTCATGGCGCAGCACCGTATGCAGATGCCTGGGCGCGCCGAGGATGGCATCGACCGGACACGCCTGCAGGCACAGGGCGCAGCCGATGCACGCCGACTCATCGATGAGCGCCACCCGGCCCGGCGGCGCGCGGCCGACCTCGGGGGCGCGCGGCCGGGGAGTGCGCCCGAGCAGCCGGGCGAGGGCGCGAAGGGTGCGCTCGCCCCCGGGCGCGCACCGGTTGAACTCCGCTTCGCCGCGCGCGACCGCATCCGCATAGGGGCGGCACGCGGGATAGCCGCAGCGCCGGCACTGGGTCTGGGGGAGCCGGTCGTCGATGCATTCGGCGAGGCCGGCCGAGGGTTCGGAATCCAATCGCACTTACTCAAGCTCCAGCCGTTGGAGCCGGTCCGAACGGTGTCGAGATGGGCACGGGGTTCAAGGGGTCAGAGTCCTCGAAATTTTACAACCACGGTTCCCGTGGTAGAACTCAACACGGTTTGGGTCAATTTGAATAGCTGGAGCTTGAATAATCGCTATTTTGGTCCGACCCCTATTTCCGGGCCAGGCCTTCCATTTCCAGGGCACCAAATACCCATATGTCAAGCCTGACCCCTTATTTGATTTTCATGCCGGGTTGGGCGCCGGTGTCGGGGGCGAGCAGCCACAGGTCGCGTCCGCCCGGACCGGCCGCCAGCACCATGCCCTCGGAGACACCGAAGCGCATCTTGCGCGGCGCCAGATTGGCCACCATCACGGTGAGGCGGTCGACCAGTTCCTCCGGGCGATAGGCGGACTTGATCCCGGCGAGTACCGTACGCGTCTCGCCGCCCAGATCCAGGGTGAGGCGCAGCAGCTTGTCGGCACCGTCCACCGTTTCGGCGCGCACGATGCGCGCGACGCGCAGATCGATCTCGGCGAACCGCTCGTAGTCGATCTGCGCCGCGGCGGGCCCGTCGGAGGACGGCCCGCCCGGGGTCTCGTTCGTCTCGGGGCCGGCCGCCTCCACGATCGCCGCGACGGCCTGCGGCTCGACGCGTCGCAGCAGCGGCGTGAACGGCGCGATCGCGTGGTCGAGGAGCGGGTGCGCGAGGTCCGCCCAGCGCAACGGTGCGATGGCGAGGAACGCCTCGGCGCGCTCGACGGTCGCGGGCAACACCGGCTTGAGATACGTGATGAGCGCCCGGAACAGGTTCAGGCCCTGCGTGCATACCGCGCCGACTTCGGCGTGACGTGCCGGATCCTTGGCGATCAGCCACGGCTTGTGGGCGTCGATGTATTGGTTGGCGCGGTCCGCCAGTCGCATGATCTCGCGCATGGCGCGGCCGTAGTCGCGCCCCTCGTAACAGCCGGCGATCTTCCCGGCGGCCCCGGAGAATTCGGCGTAGAGACCGGGATCGGCCAGTGTGGGGGCGAGCCGGCCGCCGCTGTGGCGGTGGATGAATCCCGCACAGCGGCTGGCGATGTTCACCACCTTGCCGACCAGATCTGCGTTGACCCGTTGGATGAAGTCCTCCAGGTTGAGGTCGAGATCGTCTATGCCGGGTCCCAGCTTGGCCGCGAGGTAGTAGCGTAGATACTCCGGGTCGAGGTGCTCGAGATAGGTCCGGGCACGGATAAAGGTTCCCCGCGACTTGGACATCTTGCGCCCGTTCACGGTCAGGAAGCCGTGCGCCCAGACTGCCGTCGGGGTGCGGAAGCCGCTGCCGTGGAGCATCGCCGGCCAGAACAGGGTATGGAAGTAGACGATGTCCTTGCCGATGAAGTGGTAGAGTTCGGTGCTCGACCCGCGTCCCCACCACTCGTCGAAGTCCAGGCCGGTGCGCGCGCACAGCTTGCGGAAGCTCGCCATGTAACCGATCGGCGCGTCCAGCCAGACATAGAAATACTTGCCCGGGCTGTCCGGGATCTCGAAGCCGAAATAGGGTGCGTCGCGCGAGATGTCCCATTCGCGCAGTCCCGCGCCGAACCACTCCTCGAGCTTGTTGGCGACCTCCGGCTGGACGTGCCCGCTGCGGGTCCACTCCCTGAGCATCGCCTCGAACTCCGGCAGGCGGAAGAAGAAGTGCAGGTTCTCACGCGGTTGCGGACGCGCGCCGGAGAGCACCGATACCGGATTGCGCAGTTCGGTCGGGCCGTAGGTGGCGCCGCACGCCTCGCAGCTGTCGCCGTACTGATCGGGGGCGCCGCAGCGCGGGCACTCGCCCTTGATGAAGCGGTCCGGGAGGAACAGCTTTTTCTCGGGGTCGTAGAGGTCGGTCACCGTGCGCCGGACGATGTGGCCGGCGTCGCGCAGCCGCTCATAGATCCGCTCGGCCAGTTCCCGATTCTCCGGCGAGTGGGTGGAGTGGTATTGGTCGAATCCGATCAGGAAACCGGCGAAGTCCGCGCGATGCTCGCGCGCCATCTGTTCGATCAGGACCTCGGGCGCGACCCCTTCGGCCCAGGCGCGCAGCATGATCGGCGTGCCGTGGGCGTCGTCGGCGCACACGTAGTGGCATTCGTGTCCGCGCAGCCGCTGGAAGCGGACCCAGATGTCGGTCTGGACGTACTCCACCAGATGGCCCAGGTGAATGGGTCCGTTGGCATAGGGCAGTGCGCTGGTGACCAGGATCTTGCGCGGAGTCTGGTTCATGGATTTTAGAAAGACTTAGTCGTAGGCCGCCGGGCGGATCCGGGGCGCGCCTACAGTATCAATTCCGAGGCCGGGCCGCCACCGGGGCGTTCGGCCGGCCTGGGCCGGGACGGAGCGCGGGAAATCGTGTAAACTGGCCGGATTCACTGGGACCTCGCGCCGGCCTGTCGGGCCGGCGCACTGCGCAGGAGGTTTTGAACATGGCGGACGTCTCCCAACTCCAGGTGGAAACGGCCATCGGGGAGTATATCGATCCCTATCTCGGCAAGGATCTCGTGTCCGCCAAGTCGATCAAGGGCATCGAGATCGACGGCGGCACGGTGTCGGTGGACGTCGTGCTGGGTTACCCGGCCAAGGGTTACCGGGAGGATCTGGCGCGGGCGCTCAAGGCCAAGGTCGAGTCCATCGACGGGGTGGACGACGCGCGCATCGACGTCTCCAGCAAGATCACCGCGCACACCGTGCAGAAGAATCTCAAGCCGTTGGAGAACATCAAGAACATCCTGGTGGTCGCCTCGGGCAAGGGCGGCGTGGGCAAGTCCACGGTGGCGGTCAACCTGGCGCTGGCCCTGTCCGCCGAGGGCGCCACGGTGGGTATCCTCGATGCCGATATCTACGGCCCCAGCCAGCCGCGCATGCTCGGTATCAAGGGCAAGCCGGACTCCAAGGACGGCAAGACCCTGGAGCCCATGAACAGCTATCATCTGCAGTCCATGTCCATCGGCTTCCTGATCGAGGAAGAGACCCCGATGATCTGGCGCGGCCCGATGGTGACCCAGGCCCTGGAGCAGTTGCTCAACGACACCCAGTGGAAGGATCTCGATTACTTGGTGATCGATCTTCCGCCGGGTACCGGCGACACCCAGCTCACGCTCGCGCAGCGCGTGCCGGTGAGCGGTGCGGTGATCGTGACTACGCCGCAGGACATCGCCCTGCTGGATGCGCGCAAGGGGCTCAAGATGTTCGAGAAGGTCGAGGTGCCGGTGCTGGGCATCGTCGAGAACATGGGGCTGCACATCTGTAGCCAGTGCGGTCACGAAGAGCACATCTTCGGCGAGGGCGGCGGCAAGCGCCTGGCCGAGCAACACGATGTGGAGCTGTTGGGCTCGCTGCCGCTCGATGCGGGCATCCAGCGCGACACCGACGGCGGACGGCCCTCGGTGGTGGCGGACCCGGACGGGCGCATCGCGCAGATCTTCGGTGAGATCGCGCGCCGGACGGCGGCCAAGCTCTCCATGCAAGCCAAGGATTTCAGCGACCGCTTCCCGAACATCGTCATCCAGAACAACTGAACGGAACCGCGGAAGGATACCGGAGCCGATACGGGGATCACAGCACGGGCGCGCCGGGTGCGGTTCCCGCCCGCGCCCTCGACGACGATGTCGATCAAGTCCGACAAGTGGATCCGGCGCATGGCGTTCGAGCACGGCATGATCGAGCCGTTCGAGCCCGGTCAGGTGCGTACGAGCGGTGCCGCGCGCATCATCTCCTATGGGACCTCCAGCTACGGTTACGATATCCGTTGCGCGGACGAGTTCAAGATCTTTACCAACATCAACTCGGCGATCGTCGATCCGAAGGACTTCGACGCCGACAGCTTCGTCGACGTCCAGGGCGGAGTCTGTATCATCCCGCCCAATTCCTTCGCCCTGGCCCGCACCGTCGAGTACTTCCGCATCCCGCGCAACGTCCTGACCCTCTGCCTCGGCAAGTCGACCTACGCCCGCTGCGGGATCATCGTCAACGTCACGCCCCTGGAGCCGGAGTGGGAGGGTCACGTGACCCTCGAGTTCTCGAACACCACCCCGCTGCCGGCCAAGATCTATGCGAACGAGGGGGTGGCCCAGGTGATCTTCCTGGAGGCGGACGAACTCTGCGAGGTCTCCTACCGCGACCGCAGCGGAAAGTACCAGGCGCAGCGCGGCGTGACCCTGCCCAAGGCCTGAGCGAGGGATCCGCCGTAGCCCGGAATGGCGTGAAGCGCAATCCGGGGACCGGCCTCCCGTCGCAGCGCCATCCCCGGATTTCGGCCTGCGGCCTGTATCCGGGCTACTCGGGTTCCGCGGCCGTTTTTCACGATGTCACCTCGGCCGCCGGGTTTCCCGGAGAAGGCCCGCGGCCGGTGTCGGCAATGTAGCCTGGATGCAGCGAAGCGAAATCCAGGAAAGACGTGAGGCGCCCCCATCCCCGGATTTCGGCCTACGGCCTGTATCCGGGTTACTCGGGTTCCGCGGCCGTTTTTCACGATGTCACCTCGGCCGCCGGGTTTCCCGGAGAAGGCCCGCGGCCGGTGCCGGCAATGTAGCCTGGATGCAGCGAAGCGAAATCCAGGAAAGACGTCGAGGTGTCCCCATTCCCGGATTTCGGCCTACGGCCTGTATCCGGGCTACTCGGGTTCCGCGGCCGTTTTTCACGATGTCACCTCGGCCGCCGGGTTTCCCGGAGAAGGCCCGCGGACGGTGCCGGCAATGTAGCCTGGATGCAGCGAAGCGAAATCCAGGAAAGACGCCGAGGCGCCCCCATTCCCGGATTTCGGCCTACGGCCTGTATCCGGGCTACCCGGGTTCCGCGGCCGTTTTTCACGATGTTACCTCGGCCGCCGGGTTTCCCGGAGAAGGCCCGCGGCCGGTGCCGGCAATGTAGCCTGGATGCAGCGAAGCGAAATCCAGGAAAGACGCCGAGGCGTCCCCATTCCCGGATTTCGGCCTACGGCCTGTATCCGGGCTACTCGGGTTCCGCGGCCGTTTTTCACGATGTTACCTCGGCCGCCGGGTTTCCCGGAGAAGGCCCGCGGCCGGTGCCGGCAATGTAGCCTGGATGCAGCGAAGCGAAATCCAGGAAAGACGTCGAGGCGTCCCCATTCCCGGATTTCGGCCTACGGCCTGTATCCGGGCTACCCGGGTTCCGCGGCCGTTTTTCACGATTCGGGCCTCCAATCGTAAAACACTACACCGGCTGCTAAGGTGTCGTCGCGTCGTTGTCGGTGTGCGCCTGTGCCTGCGCGGCGGTGGTGATCTTCCCCTGCAATGCGTCCAGGACCATGTTGAAGGCGGGTCCATCGGAGCGCTGGTAGGCGATGCGCACGGGCAGGTAGCACAAACGCGGCGCCGCCCAGACGTAGTCGGGTTTCTCTCCGGGCAGGGGGATGCGCTTGAGTTTGACGGCCTCGAAGGTGCCGAGCGGGGTGTCGACCTTCTCGGTGTCCTCGATTTTGAAATGGAAGGTCTTGAGCCGCCCCTTGTCCACGAAGCGGTAGTCGAGGGGCCTGTGGTGGTGGAGCATGTCGCGCATCATGGCGACCTGGAACAGGATTCGGTCCAGGACGCCGTCGTGGATTTTCAATACCGTGGTGCGCCCGTCGTCGTCCTGCACGGCGCGCAACGCCGGCCAGTCGAAGCGCGTGCGGATGATGCGTAACCGGTTGCCGCGGCGCTTGCGGTAGAGCGTGTCGAGCGGCCGGATCACCTGTCCGTCCAGTGACCAGTCGCTGCGCTCGATCAGCTTCTCCCTCTTGAACCAGGCGAAGATCCCGACCGGCCGGCTGAGGGTCTCGTAGCGGAACGTGTCCGGGCCGGTACGCACCAGGGAGACGCGGTATTCGCCGACCGTGGCGAGCCCGCCGAGCACGCTTACCTCGTAGTGCGCCGTAAACGGCGCCAGGTTCGCGAGCGCGCAGGCGGCACGCGAGGTCGCGGGCAGCGCCGCCAGCAGCGCAAGGCACGCCAGCACCGGAGCGCGTGCGCGCGCGTGCCTCATCCCGGCGCTTCTGCGCCGGGATGCACGGTGAGGGGCCGATCCAGGCGCCGCCCGTCGAGCCACGCCCCGTCCGGTTCCAACCGCAAGCGCCCGTCGGCGAACCAGCGCACCGCCAGTGGATAGATCCGGTGTTCCTGTTCGAGCACCCGCGCCGCCAGGGTCTCGGGGTCGTCATCGGGTAGGACCGGGACGCGCGCCTGGACCACGATCGGTCCCCCGTCCAGTTCTTCGGTTACGAAGTGCACGCTCGCACCGTGTTCGGATACGCCGGCCTGCAGGGCGCGGCGATGCGTGTCCAGGCCGCGGAATTCCGGCAGCAGCGAGGGATGGATGTTGAGGATCCGGCCGTGATAGCGGCCTACGAATGCGGGTCCGAGGATACGCATGAAGCCGGCGAGCGCCACCAGTCCGGGGCTGTGACGCTCGATCGTCGCCCGCAGCGCCGCGTCGAACGCCCCGGGCGCGCGCAACGCGCGGTGGTCCACGACCTCCGCGGGGACACCGGCGCGGCGCGCGCGCTCGAGCCCCGCGGCCTCGGGTCGGTTGGAGATCACGGCACGCACCGAAAACGGCGCCGCGTCGGCTGCGCTCGCGTCGAGCAGCGCCTGAAGGTTGCTGCCCCGCCCCGAGATCAGTACGACGACCGGCAGCGGTGCGCGTTCGCTCATCCGATCTCCACGGCCGGCGCCGGGTCCGCGGAGCGCTCCACGCGGCCGATGTGCCAGGCGCTCTCACCGTGCCGGGCGAGCAGATCGAGACTCGGCTCGAGCGCGTCCGGCGCGACGGCCGCGACCATGCCGATACCGCAGTTGAAGGTTCGGTAGAGTTCCGGGTCGGAGATGCGCCCTTGTTCCCGTAGCCAGTCGAAGATCGGTGGGCGCGGCCAGGCGCGCGCGTCCAATACGGCGCGAGTGCCCGGCGGCAGCACCCGCGGCAGGTTCTCGGGCAACCCGCCGCCCGTGATGTGCGCCAGGCTGCGCACCTCGACGCGCTCGATCAGGGCCAGCAGGGGTTTGACGTAGATCCGTGTGGGGGCGAGCAGTACCTCGCCGAGCGTTCGCCCGTGGAAATCCCCGTGCAGGTCCGCACCGCTGCGCGACAGGACCTCGCGGATCAGCGAGTAGCCGTTGGAGTGCGGGCCCGACGACGCCAGACCGATCAGCGCATCCCCGGGGCGTACGCGCGTCCCGTCGATGATGCGCGTCTTCTCCACCAGCCCGACGCAGAACCCCGCGAGGTCGTAGTCGCCGGCGGCGTACATCCCCGGCATCTCCGCCGTCTCGCCGCCCACCAGCGCGGCGCCCGCCTGCTCGCAGCCGGCGGCGATGCCGCGAATGACGTCCGCGGCGGTGTCCACGTCCAGCGCGCCGGTGGCCAGGTAGTCGAGAAACAGCAGCGGTTCCGCACCCTGGACCACGATGTCGTTCACGCACATGGCGACCAGGTCGATGCCCACGGTGTCGTGGCGCCGCAGCTCGACGGCGAGCTTGAGCTTGGTGCCCACGCCGTCGGTCCCGGAGACCAGCACCGGTTCGCGGTAACGGTTCAGGGGCAGCTCGACCAGCGCCGCGAAGCCGCCGAGTGCGCCGAGCACCTCCGGACGGCGGGTGCGCGCCACGAACGGCCGGATGCGCTCCACCAAGCGGGCGCCGGCATCGATATCGACACCGGCGGCGCGGTACGTCAGCGCGTCGGGATCGGTTGTGGCGTCGGGGGCCGGAAGGTCGTCTCGATGTGACATGCGGCGGGTTCGTGATCTTTGGTGCGGCCTGCAGCCGCGATAGTCGAGTTTTACACTATACGGGTTTTTTGGGCCAGATTCCTTCCGGGGTGTGGGGGTGGGATGGAGTGGCGGGCCGCAGCGTACTCTCCTCATCCGCCCCTGCGGGGTGAGGGAGGAGGGAAGAGGTGACGGTCCGTGACCGCACTGAGGGAGGGTTCCCGCATCGCGGAAACGAGATATGCTATTTTATCGTTTCTTACTCGATGCGCGCCGGACGGCCGGTTTCCGTCGGCGGCCCGGCGGATCCCGGTATTTCCTGGAGACAGGCCTATGCACATTCTCCGTCGCCGGTGCGCGTCGGCCCGCGTCGCCGGGACCCTCGTCCTGTTGGCGATCGCCCTGCCGGCGTCGGCGCGCATGGTGCGGGACCTCTACACCGTGCAGCAGCCGGTGAACGGTCAGGGTGTGAGCGAGCGGCTGGCCGCATTCCGCAGCGGGTTGGCGGAGGTCTTCGTGCGGATCTCAGGCGATGCACAGGTCGCCGGCGATCCCAAGCTCCGGGTCGCCCTGCAGGATCCGGCCCGGTTCGTGTTGGAGTACCGGTACGAGCAGGCGCCGCCGGCGGTCGCACCCGCTTCCCCGCAGGCCGCGCCCGCATCGACCCAGGTACCGTCGGCATCGACCCAGGCCGCCCCGGCATCGACCCAAGCGCCGTCGGCACCGGCCCAAGCACCGCCCGAGTCCGCCCAATCCGGGGGATCGAATACGGTGGCGGCCGGTATGCCGCCGGCGCTACGCCTGTGGATGCGTTTCGATCCCGATGCCGTGCGCATCATCCTGCAGCAGGCCGCTCTCCCGGTGTGGGGCAGCGCGCGGCCGACCACCCTGATCTGGTTGGCCGTGGAGGACGGGATGCAACGCTCGATCGTGGGCGAGAACGAGCAGTCGCCGCTGGAACGGGCCTTGGTGAAGGTCGCCTCCCAACGTGGGATTGCGGTGCTGTTGCCGCTCATGGACCTGGAGGACGAGCGCCGGCTGAGTTTCGGCGATCTGTGGGGCGGGTTCGCCGCGCCGGTGCGTGCCGCGTCGGCCCGCTATGGTACGCACGCCGTCCTCGTCGGGCGGATCCGCCATGGTTCGGGGGGCGAATGGCGCGCCCGTTGGACCTTGTACGTGGGAAATCACACCGCCCGTTGGCGCTCGGGGGCGGATACCGAGGCGCAGTTGCTCGGGTTCGGCATCAACGGGTTGGCGGATCGGCTGGCGGCGCAGTTCGCGGTACCTGCGGGCGATACCGCGCGCAGCCTGGTCCGGATCGAGGTGAACGGCGTGCGCTCGCTGAAGGCCTACGCCCGGGTGCGCGCCTACCTGCGTCGGCTCAATCCCGTGCTGCATGTGCAGACGTTCGCAGTCCGCACCGCCCAGGCGGACTTTCGGTTGGAGATCCGGGGTGATATCAGAGTCCTGAAACAGGCCATCGGCCTGGGCCGGATTCTTGCGCCCGGCGGTGCGGGTCCGGCGTCGCCCGGTCCACCACCCGCCGGCGTCCCAACGGTGGGTGGCCCGGCCTCGGAAACCGGTGCCGCCGGTACCCTCCTGGTCTACCGCCTCGTCCCATGAAGGGGCGCAACCTGCCCAACCTGATCAGCCTGTTTCGCGTCCTGCTGGTCGGGCCGGTGGTCGTGCTGCTCCTGGAGCAACACGAGCAGACGGCGCTGGCGTTGTTCGCGATCGCCGGGCTGTCGGACGCCCTCGATGGCTACCTCGCCAAGCGCTACGGCTGGACCAGTCGCGCCGGTGCGATCCTCGACCCCCTGGCCGACAAGCTCCTGCTCGTGGCCACCTATGTCACCCTGGGCTGGCTGGCGGCCCTGCCGCTGTGGCTGGTCGCGGCGGTGCTGGGCCGCGACCTCGTCATCGTCGCCGGCGTCGTCGCCTATCACCTGCGTTTCGGTCCCTTCCAGCCGCAGCCCAGCCTGATCAGCAAGATCAACACCGCCGCCCAGATCGGCTTGGTGCTGGCTGTAATATTCGACCGCGGCGTCTACCGGCTCGGCGCTGCGTGGCTCACGCCACTGACCGATGTCGTGCTCGTCACCACCGTGGCGAGCGGCGTGGGTTACATAGGGATCTGGGGCCGGCGTGCCTGGCGCGCCGGTCGCGGCCCCCGGCGCGTCGCTCGCAGGTGCGGATGAGCCCCACGGCGGGGATCGCTATGGCGACACAACTGCCTCTCGACATCGGTCTGCGCGGCCACGCGAGCTTCGACGGGTTCGTCCCGGGTCCGAACGTCGCGGCGGTCCAGGCGCTCGGTGCGCTGGCCGCGGGTGATCCGGACGGCGGCGTCTACCTCTGGGGGGCGTGCGGCGTGGGCAAGAGCCATCTGCTGCAGGCCGCCTGCCGTGCCGCACACGAGTCTGGACGGCGCTCGGGATATCTGCCGCTCGGGGAGCGCGGGCGATTCTCCCCCCAGATCCTGCAAGGTCTCGAACAACTCGACTTGGTATGCATCGACGATCTCGATGCAGTCGCCGGCGAGCGCACCTGGGAGCTGGCCCTGCTGGATCTGTATCACCGGCTTCAGGAGAACGGGGGTCGCTGGGCCTTCGCCGCGAGTGCCCGGCCGGATGCCTGCGGATGGCTGCCCGACCTGGGGTCGCGGCTGGCCGCCGGCCTCGTATTCGGCCTGCGCGAGCTGGACGACGCCGACAAGCTGCACGTGCTCCGGCACCGGGCCGAGGCGCGCGGCCTGGTGTTGGCGCCGGAGGCGGCCCGCTACCTGCTTACCCATTGTCGTCGCGACCTGGGCGCCCTGTGCGCGGTCCTGGACCGGCTGGACGGCGCCGCGCTGGCGGCCCAGCGGCGCCTGACGATCCCGTTCATCCGCTCGGTGCTCGGGGGCTGACCCGGGGCTTGCCGCGCACCGGGTCAGTCTCGACGGCGTCCGGATCCGGGATCGCAAGGACTGATTGCGGGCTACGCGGTTTGCGGCGAAATCCGTCCCGGAAGAGTTACCCGCACCGGGGATGAATGACGGGGCAGCCCGGATAGAGGCCGAAGGCCGGAATCCGGGGGAGCGGCTCGCACCGGGTCCTTCCCCGGATTCCGCTTCGCTTCATCCAGGCTGCGATATTTATTGTCGTCCAAGGCGGATTTTACTCGGAACGGCCCGCCTTGACCGGCCCCGGTGCGGGTGTTAGCGTTTGAATCGTATGATAAACGTGAAGGTTCCGCGATCGACGGGGCCGGGTGGCGAATGGGCCGGCGCGTGCGGGGTGCGCCTGCCTTTCCTTCGAGACGCGTGATGAGGTCCCCCGCCGGGCGAATAAATTCAGCGTGTCCGCCGTCTTATGCAGGGACGGCGGGTTGCGTGCGGCGGGGAGCCCCGGTCCGTTCGAGGGACCGGGATCTTGTCTTGTCCGGCGTCGTGATCGGACCGTGCGGCGGTCCGGTTCGCAATCTCTGAGGATCCCGACCGCGGTTCGGGGTGATTCGGCCCGGTCCGGCCGGACGGTGTCCGGAAGAATCCAAAACCAATTGATAACCCATTCGGGAGGCGGAGAGTCATGAAGCGAAATGTATCCCTCAGCTCGATCTTTTCCCTGGTTTTACTGGCGGCGTTGACCGCCGGGGCGCCGGCGCCGGCGCTCGCGCAGGCCGGTGCCGCGCAGGCCGATGCCGCCATTCACGCCGCCGTGCAGGCCATGGCCAGGACCAACAAACAGGCGCAGCTCTGGAAGAACACCGGCAAGCTGGTGAAGAAGGCGAAGGCGGCGCGCAAGGCGGGCGATTTCGCCAAGGCGTCGAAGCTCGCCAAGGAGGCGGAGATGCAGGCGCAACTCGCCTACAGCCAGTTCTTCGAGGGCAAGGCGCGGTTCACCGCCGACCGGTTGCATCGGGCGGTGGGGCTGACGCCCGCGCAGCGCGAGCAGTTGAAGGCGATCGACGCGCTGTCGCGCCGCCACGAGGGCTACAAGGCCTACGAGATGGCCGAACGCCTCAAGGCCGAGGTCGTGAAGGGCCATCGCGTCTACCGCGTTCAGCCCGGGGACACGCTCGGCAAGATCGCCGCGCGGGAGTACGGCTCGGCGCAATATTGGCGCGAGATCTACCGGCAGAACCGTGCGCGCATCTCGGATCCGAACGTGCTTCGTCCCGGCCAGAAACTGCTCATCGGGGCCAAGCTGGCCGACTGATCGCCGGCGCGGGTGGCCTCACCCGGCCACGACCCCGTCGCGCGCGGCGCGCAGGACGAGTTCGTCGAACTCCTCGGCGCTCATCAGGCCGCGCTCGGCGACCAGGTCGCGGACCGGCCGGGCGCTGTGCTCGGACTCCTTGGCGATCTCGGCGGCGGCGGCGTAGCCGATGCGTGTGTTGAGCAGGGTCGCCAGCCCCACGCTGGCGTGCAGGAATGCCCTGCAGCGCTCGCGGTCGACCTGAAGCCCCGTCAGGTTGCGGGCCGTGGCGGCGCGCACGGCGTTGGTCAGCCAGTCCATGGCGTCGAACAGCGCCGAGCCGAGCGCCGGCATCATCACGTTGAGTTCCAACTGTCCGGCCTGGGTCATGGCGCTGACCGCGGCGTCCTGGCCCAGCACCTGATAGCAGACCATATTGAGCATCTCGAACATGACCGGATTCACCTTGCCGGGCATGATGCTCGAGCCGGGCTGTACCGGCGGTAGGCGGATCTCCCCGAGGCCGGTGCGCGGCCCGGAGGCGAGCAGCCGCATGTCGTTTGCGATCCGGATCAGTTCCAGTGCGAGGTCGCGCAACGCCGAGGACAGGCGCTGGAGGTCGTGCATGGACTGCATCTGCGCGGCCGGATCCGCGGCCGGGAGGATCGCCTCGCCGGTCAGACGCGCGAGTTCGTGCGCCGCCGCCTCGGCGTAACCGGGTGCGGTGTTCAGTCCGGTGCCGGCGGCGCTCCCCCCCAGGCCGATTTCGCACAGGGCCGGGCGAAGGCCCTCGAGGCGCACCACGCAGCGGCGCAGGGTCCAGGCGTAGGCGCCGAATTCGCGGCCCAGCGTGGTCGGCACCGCGTCCTGCAGGTGCGTGCGCGCACTCTTCACCGTGTCACGCTCGCGCGCGGCGATGCGTGCGTATTCTTCCGCCATCCCGGTCACCGCCCCGCACAGTCGCGGCAGCTTGGCGAGCGCCGCAAGGCGCAGTGCGGTGGGGATGGTGTCGTTGGTGCTCTGCCCCATGTTCACGTGGTCGTTGGGGTGTACCGGGGTATAGGTGCCGCGTTCGCCGCCGAGCGTCACATTGGCGAGATTGGCGATCACCTCGTTGCTGTTCATGTTATGGCTGGTGCCGGCGCCCGCCTGGAAGCGATCGACGACGAACTGGTCGGCGAGTTCGCCGTTGAGGATCCGGTCGCAGGCGTCGATCACCGCGGTGGCGAGTTCCGGCTTCAACCAGCCGGCTTCGCGGTTGGCCACCGCCGCGGCGCGCTTGATATGTACGTGGGCGAGCACGAAGTCCCGGTCCGGTCCGCGGCCGCTGATCGGGAAGTTGACCACGGCGCGCGCGGTTTGGATGCCGTACCAGGCCTGCGCCGGAACTTTCAGTTCGCCGAGGCTGTCTCTCTCGGTACGGGACTCGGTGTTTGTGTTCATGGGGTTCTCCGGTATCGTATCGTCCGGCTGGAGAGCGGGTTGCCGTCCACGGCGGAGGGTGAGGATCAGTGATGTTGGCTCATGTGCGGACCCGCTGGGTCCTGGCGTTGCTCGGTGCTCTATGGTTTACACCGGCGGCGTTCGCGGCACCGGTGGATTTTACCCTCCCGGGCCTGGATGGGGTAACCCACAAACTCTCGGACTATCGGGGGCAGTGGGTGGTGGTGAACTATTGGGCCACTTGGTGCCCGCCGTGTCGTGAGGAGATCCCGCAGCTGGAGCGCTTCAGCCGGCGCAACCGGGGTCGGGCGGTGGTCCTGGGGATCGACTTCGAGCACATCGGCACCGCGCAGTTGAAGCACTTCGTCAAGGCCCACGGTATCCATTACCCGATCCTGCGCATGGATCCCAAGCCGGTCACCGCCCTGGGTCCCGTATGGGGGCTTCCGACCACCTACATCGTGGACCCCAAGGGAAACATCGTGGGTCACCACACCGGGCCGTTGACCGATCGGATCCTCGAGGAGTTCATTCAGAGCGTCGCGCAGAGTGCCGCGCAGAAGCCGGGCGTGCGGGCAGTCAAGCATTGACCGGGTCCATCCGTTGTCTGGTCTCCGGCAGGGTTCAGGGCGTCTGCTTCCGCTCCTCGACGCGGCGTGAGGCCCTGACGTTGGGTGTGCGCGGCTATGCCCGCAATCTGCCCGACGGGCGCGTCGAGGTCCTCGCCTGCGGGCCGCGCCAAGCGCTCGACGCCCTGTGCGAGTGGCTGTGGGTCGGATCGTCGTCCGCGCGGGTCACGGCCGTGGATTGCGAGCCGGCCGACGAGGCCGCTCCGGAGGGGTTCGAGGTTCGTTAGCGTGCGGTGCGGGTCGCCGTGCGGTCCGTGGCTCATCTCGCACCGTCGTGGTTTTCGGTGGCGTCGTCGGCCGGGCGAGCCCGGCCCTACCGTGAATCACCGACTTCGTGAGATACCCGTGGGTTTGTGCATCCCATATGTCCGGGCCGGGCTTGCCTGCCGACGAGGCGGATCCGTGGTGATCGCGGCGGGTCCTCGCGATGCCGTCGGCGGGTCGAGGCCCGCCGACGGTGCAAGGCCCGCTGCACGGTCGCCGGCTATTGGCGATACCAGCGTCGGCTGAGCAGGTTCAGCACCCGATCCGGATACCGGCGCTTGCCCGCGCTCCCGTTGTAGCGGGCGAGCGCGCGGCGCAGATCGCCGTGCTCCTTTTTTCGATAGTACGCCAGGATCGTGCAGCCCAGGCGCAGGTTGGTCCGGATGTTGAACAGACTGTCGTCGGGGCGGCCGATGTCCTTGAGCCAGAACGGCATCACCTGCATCAGGCCCAGGGCGCCGGTGTCGGAGATGGCGTAGGGGTTGAAATCGCTCTCGACCTGGATCACTGCCAGGACCAGTCCGGGGAACAGGCCGGCCCGGATCGCTTCGTAATGCACCGCCTTGAGGATCGTCAGGCGCTGTTCCGGGTCCGGGACACGGTCGCGGAGGCGATTGGACATGTCGAGCAGCCAGACCTCGGCGTCGAAGCGGTCGCGAAAACCGCGCGGATCGCGGATCGCCTTGCGCAGGAGTGCGAGCAGCTCGGGGTCGGGTGGCGGTGCCGCCCACGCCGCGGTTCCCGCAAGGACCGCGGCGGCGAACGGAAGCAGCAGGAACCGGCGTCGGCGCATGATCGGTGGTCCCGGATCGGTACGGCATCGGGCGTGTGCCGTCCGCGGGGCGTTGCGCCGGGGCGGCCTCTCTTCAATCGGCCGTAGCGAGGCGCTCCTTTAGAAATGCGGGCAGTGTCGCGCGCGGCAGGTCGCGGCTCTCGGCGTCGCCGCGACCGCGATACTCGACGGTGCCCGCGTCCAGGCCGCGCTCGCTGAGTACCACCCGGTGCGGGATGCCGATCAGTTCCAGATCGGCGAACATCACCCCCGGGCGCACCGCCCGGTCGTCGAAAAGGACCTCGAGGCCTGCGTCGTGCAACTCGCCGTAGAGCACCTCCGCGGCCTCCCGCAGCCGGGCCGACTTGTGCATGTGGATCGGCGCCAGCGCGACCTGGAAGGGCGCGATGGGTTCCGGCCAGCAGATGCCGCGTTCATCGTGGTGCTGCTCGATGGCGGCGGCCACCACCCGCGAGACCCCGATCCCGTAGCAGCCCATGGTCAGGACCACCGAACGCCCGGTCTCATCGAGCACGGTGGCGTTCATGGCGGTGCTGTACTTGGTGCCGAGCTGAAAGATATGCCCGACCTCGATGCCGCGGACGATGGACAGTGTGCCGCCGCCTTCGGGGCTGGGGTCGCCGTCGACCACGTTGCGCAGATCCGCGGTACGCGGCTCGGGCAGGTCGCGGCCCCAGTTCACGCCCGTGAGGTGCCGGCCGTCGCGATTGGCGCCGGTCACGAAGTCCGCGAGATGGGCGGCCGCGTGGTCGGCGATCACCGGTATCGACGGCCCTTGCCGGGCGTCGAGTCCCACCGGCCCGATCGAGCCCGGACCGCAGCCGAGTGCTTCGCGGATCCGTTCCTCGGAGGCGAACACCAGCGGTGCCTCGACTTCCGCGAGCCGTTCCGCCTTGGCGACATTGAGCTGATGATCGCCGCGCAGCACCAGTGCCGCCAGCCCTCCGTCGCGGCCGTGTACGATGAGGGTCTTCACGCAGCGCTCGGGGGACAGGCCGAGGAACTCGCTCACTGATTCGATGGTGTGTCGACCCGGGGTCTCGATCTCGCGCAGTTCGTCGGCGGGCGTCGACCCGGGCTGCGGGCGCGGTCCCGTCGGCGGAGCGGCCGGCGCCAGCTCCACGTTCGCGGCGTAGTCGCCGGTGCTGGAGACGGCGATGGCATCCTCGCCGGAGTCCGCCAGCACGTGGAATTCGTGGGAGAGACTGCCGCCGATGCTCCCCGTGGCGGCATGCACCGCCCGGAAGGTCAGGCCCAGACGGGTGAAGATGCGGCGGTAGGCTTCGTGCATCCGCGCGTAGGTCCGCTGCAGCGACGCCTCGTCGAGATGGAAGGAGTAGGCGTCCTTCATCAGGAACTCGCGCGCGCGCATCACGCCGAAGCGCGGCCGGATCTCGTCGCGGAATTTGGTCTGGATCTGGTAGTAGGTGACCGGGAGCTGCTTGTAGCTGCGGATCTCACGGCGCACCAGATCCGTGATGACCTCCTCGTGCGTGGGTCCGAAGCAGAACTCGCGGTCGTGGCGGTCGTGCAGGCGCAGCAACTCCGGTCCGTACTGCTCCCAGCGCCCCGACTCGCGCCACAACTCGGCCGGCTGCACGGCCGGCATCAGGAGTTCCAGCGCCCCGGCGCGATCCATCTCCTCGCGCACCACGGTCTCGACCTTGCGCAGCACCCGCAGCCCCAGCGGCAACCAGGCGTAGAGACCCGCGGCGAGTTTGCGGATCATGCCCGCGCGCAGCATAAGCCGGTGGCTGGCGATCTCGGCCTCCGCCGGCACTTCGCGTGCGGTCTGTAAGGGAAATTCGGATACGCGCATAGCCTCGGTCGCCGTTATCGTTCGGTTGGAAGTCGCAAATTCGGGCAGGCTGCGGGTATGCAGTTTCACGCCCGTTGATTTTTAAGTGCCCCGGCCAGGATTCGAACCTGGGACCTTCCCCTTAGGAGGGGGATGCTCTATCCAGCTGAGCTACCGAGGCCCGATGGCGGTCGTGCCTGTCTGTGCTCCGCATGCAGACAGGCCGCTCGCGGCATATGGTACCGGCTTGCGCGCGGGAACCAAAGCGCCGGAGCGGGCCGATTCGGCGCGGGCGGTGGGACCGGCCCGTGCCGGCGCCCTCAACCGAACCAGAAAGAGGCGTCCCTGCGCAGGAACTCCTCGGCCGGCAGGTAATGGGAGCCGTCGCAGGAGAAGGTCAGGCGCACGAGGCTGTTCATGATGTTGAGCGATGCCGAGCGCAGGTAGATGGTCTCGTCGGCCCGGCGCAGGGTCTTGAGTTGTTCCAGCACGGGACGTACCAATTCGGGCGGAAGGGTCGCCTCCTCCGGATAGGGACGCTTGGGATACGGCAGGCACATCGTCGGATCGATCAACTCGGCGAGGGTGTGCAGCCGGTAGTGATACGGATCATCGTACAGCCATAGTACCGCCCGCGAACTGGACAGGTGAATCTTGCTGTGAAACACCCCGTGTTCGCGCACCAGCACGTCGAGTCGCGTGATCACCGTGTCCGTGTGTTCGTCCATGACACTGGGAATGCGGCGTTGCTGGAACACCATTTCGCGGATCGCCGGGTCTCCCCGGTATTGGTGCCAGTCGGTGTGCAGCGCGGTAGTGACCGGTGCCGGCGGGAGTTCCTTGACGTCGAAGTCGGCCGCCACAAAGCCCAGCGGTCCGGTGGCGGAATGAACCGCCTGCAGGGCGGTAATGCACGGTGAGATCCCGTTGCGGCCGGTATAGGGATGGGACAGACCGAAGCCGCGAAACGGCAGGGCGCCTGCGAGATAGGGACGCGTGGAGAGGTCCTGTCCGCGGCGTGCGGGATCCGCACCCTCGGGCGAGACGTTCGCCGACACCTGGGTGCCGGCGCTGTTGAGGGCATAGAGCACGCGGCAGTGCGGCAACAGGGGCAAGGTGTCCACCAATGACTGATCGAGCCGCCCGGGTTCGTTCCATGCCGGTGCGCAGCGCCCGGCGAGGTCCGCCATGGGCCGCTCAAGCCGTTCGGCGAGGGCCGTCTTGCGCAGGAAAATCGTGTCATTGAACCATGCCATGGTCGCTACTCTCCTTGAAATGAGGGGGTCATCCGCAATGGTCCCGGACGGGGCGTTGCGCGGGATGGGAACGGCGCCCGGTGCGGGGGCGTTGCGCCGGCGATCCGCCGGTGCGGGAAGAACGATCGTCGCCGATTGTCCGAGGTTTCCGGGGACCCCGCTCGAAGTATAGCGTCGCACGGGTGACCGTTGGATGACGGGGAGTGTCGGGCGCCATGCCCGGATGACGCCCCCGCATCGACTCCTGCAGGAACCTGAATCGCAACCGGTTACGCCGGTGGCGAGAGCGTGTGTCGCAGGTTCAGCGGCCGGATTTTGCGTCGGGACCGGCCGCGCCGTTTGGTGCCAGCCCGCTCAACAGATAATCCATAAGCAAGGAACTGTAACGCTCCGGATCGGCGGCGAAGGTCGCCGTCTTCATGTGAATCAGCACGCTGCGTGCGAGGAAGAAGAACACGTCCGCGCCGAGCAGCAGTGCGGCCACCACCGCCGGGTCGGCCTCGCGGCGCAATTCGCCGCGGTGCTGGCCTTCGCGGATCATCTGCACCAACCCGGCGAAGTCTTCGTCGAATACCTGTTCGGCCAATTCCGGTCCGCGGCGCGGTCCGTTCTCCACGACCTCGCGCAGGATGAGGCGCGAGACGTCTTCCTGTTCAAGCAGGTGCAGCAGGTGGGCGCGCGCCGCGTGCCGGATGCGCTCCCCGAAGGTCCCGTCGCCCGCCATCCGCTCGCGCCATACCTGCGTGGACGCACCGCAGGCGCGTCGCAGTACCGCCAGATACAGACGGTCCTTGGTCTTGAAGTGATGGAAGACGTTGGCTTTGCTGATGCCCGCACGTGCGGCAATGGCGCTGACCGGGACCGCGTTGTAGCCGCGCTCGGCAAACAGCGCCTCGGCGGCGGCGAGGATCGACCGTGCGCCATTGGAACGCGGAGGCGGGGTGGGGTTGCGCTGCGGCGGATTCATGGGTCCTCCAGCGGATACCCGTCCAAACTACTGACCGCTCGGTCAGTTTAGTGTACAAACCCGCCTCTGGCAAGTGTGCTGTGCCCGCCCCGTGCCGCGGCACGGGAGTTCGGCTACCATTGCGCACGGCCTGAAAACCGGCTGTGTCGGCCTCGGCCGCGGTCGCCCCCGCGCCGGCGGCGTGTTACCGACGGTCCCTTGCAAAATCAAAGGAAAACTCATGCCGCATGTGCGCCTGGATGCCCCGGTACGCGCCGCACGTGCGCTGTTCGGTGCGCCGAACCGCTGGGATCTGGTGGCGATTCCGCTGGTGCTCGGGCTGCTGTTCGTCCTCTCCTGGGGGACGCGCCAGATGGCGGTCCCCTACCACCTGGGCGAGGCGCTGCCGCTCTCCCTGGATCCACGCCATCTCCCCTATTACGCGCTGCGCACCACCCTGCGCATGGTGGCGGCCATGGTGCTCTCGCTGCTGTTCACCTTCACTTATGCGACGTTCGCCGCCAAGAGCCGCCGTGCCGAGGCGCTTCTGATTCCGATCCTGGACGTGCTGCAGTCGGTACCGATCCTGGGGTTCCTGTCGATCACGGTGGTCGGTTTTATCCACCTGTTCCACGGCAGCCTGCTGGGACCCGAGGCGGCGGCGGTGTTCGCGATCTTCACCTCGCAGGCCTGGAACATGGCATTCAGTTTCTACCATTCCCTGAAGATGGTGCCCAAGGATCTGTCCCAGGCCGCGCACCTGTTCCGGCTCTCCTCGTGGCAGCGCTTCTGGAAGCTGGAAGTCCCGTTCGCGCTGCCCTCGCTGGTATGGAACGCCATGATGTCCGCCTCCGGCGGCTGGTTCTTCGTGGTCGCCTCGGAGGCCATCAGCGTCGCCGGGCATCACATCTTCCTCCCCGGTGTCGGCTCCTATATCGCCCTGGCGATCGAGCATAAGGATCTGACCGCGATCGGCTACGCGATCGCGGCGATGTTCGTGGTGATCTTCCTCTACGATCAGTTGCTGTTCCGCCCGCTGGTGGCCTGGTCGGAGCGTTTTCGTTTCGAGGCGTTGGCGAGCGATACGCCCTCCGAGTCCTGGGTGCTGACCCTGCTGCGGCGTGCCGTGGTGATGCGCCGAGTGGCGCGGATCCCGGCCCTGATCCGGCGGCGTCTGGTCCCGGTGCTCCCGCGGCGTGCCGAATCGGCCCCGCTGGTATTGCTGCGCCACTTCATTCGCCGCGAGGAGCGATTGTTGACGCGGTTGTGGCGTTACGGACTGATCATCGCAGTCAGCGCCTTGAGCATCGGTTTCGCCCGGTACGTGACGGCGGCGGTGAGCTACCGGGAGATAGGGGATGTCTTCCTGTACGGGGCGGCGACGGCCGCGCGCGTCGTAGTGCTGGTCGCGCTGGCTTCGCTGATTTGGGTGCCGGTCGGGGTGTGGGTCGGTGAGCGCCCGCGCGTGGCCCGGGCGGTGCAGCCGCTGGCGCAGTTCCTCGCCGCATTCCCGGCGAACCTGCTGTTCCCGCTCGCGGTGATGGGCATCGTGCACTACCATCTCAACGTGCAGATCTGGCTGAGCCCGCTGATGATCCTCGGCACGCAGTGGTACATACTGTTCAACGTCATCGCCGGGGCGTCGCTGCTGCCGGGGGACCTGCGCGAGATCGCGCGTAATCTCGGTCTCGGGCGCTGGCAGCGGTGGCGGCGACTGATCCTGCCGGCGATCTTCCCGTCTTTTGTGACGGGTGGATTGACCGCCTTTGGCGGTGCGTGGAATGCGAGCGTGGTGGCGGAGGTGGTCAACTGGGGCAACACGCAGCTCACGGCCACGGGCCTTGGCGCCTACATTGCGCAGCAGACCGCCGCGGGGGATCATCCGCGTGTCGCGCTGGGGATCGTCGTGATGAGTCTCTACGTTCTTGTCTTCAACCGCTTCGTCTGGCGGCCTCTGCACCGCTACGCCGAAGAACGATTCAGTCTGGGCGGATAATCACGATGAACGAATCATCTCCCACACCCTTGTTGGATCTGCGCGGGGTCGGCCAGTCCTACCCGGCTGCCGAGTCGGGCGTCCGCGTGAAGATCCTGGAGGATATCAACCTCGCGGTGCATGAAGGGGAAATCGTCGCGATCCTCGGTCGCTCGGGGTGCGGCAAGTCGACCTTGCTGCGCATCATGTGCGGACTGATCGAACCGAGCGCGGGCACGGTTCTCTATCGCGGCACGCCGGTCACCGGGCCGGCGGCCGGGATCAGCATGGTGTTTCAGAGCTTCGCGCTGTTCCCGTGGCTTACCGTGCTGCAGAACGTGACCCTCGGCCTGGAGGCGCGGGGCGTGGAGGAAGGAGAACGCAACCGGCGCGCCGACGAAGTCATCGAGATGATCGGGTTGAGCGGCTACGAATCCGCGTACCCGAAGGAGTTGAGCGGCGGGATGCGTCAGCGCGTGGGCTTCGCCCGTGCGCTGGTGGTCGATCCCGATGTGCTGTTGATGGACGAGGCGTTCTCCGCCCTGGACGTGCCGACCGCGGAGTCGCTGCGCGCCGACCTGCTCGATCTGTGGAGCGAGCGTCTGATCCCCACCCAGGCCATCGTGATGGTCTCCCACAGCATCGAGGAGGCCCTGTTCCTTGCCGATCGCGTGTTGGTGTTCGACAGCAACCCGGGGCGCGTGAAAGACGAGGTGCGGGTCACGCTCAAGCACCCCCGGGACCGGGAGTCGGCCTCGTTTCGCGCGCTCGTGGAGCGGATCTACGGCATCATGACTACGGCCGCGGCGGGCTCCGCCGGCGGTGCCGTCCACGGAGGCCGCGTGGGCCTCGCCTATCGGCTGCCCGAGGTCAGCGTGGCGCAGGTGTCCGGTGTTCTGGAACAACTCGATCAATCCGGCGACCACGGCGGTGCGGAACTCTCGGAACTCGCCGAGGAGATGCATCTGGATCTGGACACGCTGTTCGCCATCGTCGAAGCCCTCGAACTGCTCGGTCTCGCGCATGTGGCCGAGCGCCGCATTCGCATGACGCGGGTCGGCAAGGTCTTCGTAGACGGTGATCAGCAGCAGCGCCGGCGCATCTTCGCCGAGCATCTGGTGCGCCGGGTGCCGCTCGTGGCGCACATCCTGCGGGTACTCGACGAGCGTCCCCAGCGCCGCGCACCCGAGGAGCGCTTTCTGCGCGAACTGGAGGACCGCCTCAGCGAACAGGAGTCCGAGCGTGTGCTCTCGGTGGTGATCCAGTGGGCGCGCTACGCCGAACTGCTGGATTACGATTACGACGCCGGCGTGCTGAGCATGGGGTCACCGGACGTACAGCAGGGCGCATGAGATTGCGGGATGGCGCTGAAAAGGAGGCGCCACAATTTTATAAGTGCTCTTTGTGGACACGTGATAAGTAGTTTCGAGACGCATGCGAGAGACCGGAGTTATCTTAGAGAGACTGCGTAGCGGGACTGCTAAGGGGCAGGGAAAAGGGGACGGAGGGAATAAACAATATTCCCTCCGTCCCCTTTTCTGTCCCTCACGTCGGGATTCATTATCGGCGTTGGCCTCCATTTCACTTGCTCCCCCACTTACCCCAACAGTCTCACCATGTCCTCTGCCCGCAACTAAAGAAAAACAACAGGAGAAAGATAATCCAAATTGCGATGGATATCATGGTCAAGCTCCATTTCTGCTGTAAATTCGCTTCCGAAGGATCGGTGTCTTTCCTCGGTTAATGGTCGATGGCGACTGGAGTTACCCCACTTCAGTGGACGGTTAAATATTTTGGGAGTGACCCCTTCCTTGTGCGTATCGTTATTGCTGCAGATTCCTTGATATCAATTTTTAATACCCCGTCGAGGCTATCATTAACAATCCAGGCGTTCCTTTCTTTGCTAAATCGGCATACGAATAGTTTCGGGGACTCTAGCGCGTTAGTAACCACCGAAAGTCGATATCGGTCTGACTTTTCAGAGAATGCGTTGTATTCATTAGGCGTAAGCTCTACAGCGATGGAGTCTCCAGAAAGCCCTTTTACTTCGATTTGTAGTAATGTGCGGCCAGATTTGGCCTCTAAATCCCACCCACGATTATCTTTTTCCACGGTTTTGACTTCGTACCCAAGATCCTCAAAATACTTGCGACATGAGGCGATTGCAGCCCATTCGATTTGCACTTTGCGGTCTTGATCCTGTTTTCCCCTTCGCCCCTTAGCACTCGCCGGCTTAGTGCGTTTGCCGCGAACGAGTTTTAACGCATCGTTGACAACCTCATTGATCAGTGAATTGTCCGAGTCCGCATACCAAACATTGGATTGCCCCATTCCGCCCCTGACTCTCCGGGGAATCTCAAGCGTACGCCTATCAACAGGCAGCAGCGCACCTTGATTCGACCGCGTCCTAATCCAATAGCTCTCGACGCTGTTCCTCCGATGCAGCTTGGCATGCTTACTAATAGGCTGGGGATCGAGAAAAACGGTAGCATTCTTATACCAACCGATTATCACTGTGCCACCAGTTGGGCGCGAAGCTGTCCAAAAAACCGTTACGCCGCTGATTTCTGTGTCTCCGCGTTTAGCCCCGATACGTTTAATATTGATCTGGCGTCCTCTTGGTTGAACATTTCCGTAGAGGAAGCCCCCGCTTGGAGCAAAATTGCATACCTCTACCCCATGCTGTTCTTCGACTACATAGGCACCCCCACCAGTGATTTGGTCGGTCTCACTTAAACCTTGATAACGCTCCATCCAGCCGATATTGCAGAAAATTATTTTCATGTCTCTCTCCTGCTAACGCTATAGAACCCCGCGCGGGATCGCCTCACCCCAGCAGATCCACCTGATCCTCCGCCTGCAGGTGAGTATACCGCTTGAGCATTTGCAGGACGGAGAAAAGGGGACGGAGGGAATAAACAATATTCCCTCCGTCCCCTTTTCTTCTTTTCTTGGGGTCCGTGAGCAGCACACACTACGACTACGGACGCATGGTGGGGTTCGTCAACAGAAAGCCCGAGCACGTCGGGCGGGGGGTGCGCCGTGGGTATTGTTGCGCGAGAGTCATACCCG
>BDTW01000045.1 GCA_002897735.1 bacterium BMS3Bbin13
GGCGAGCCAAGGGCAAGAAGGTCTTGACCGGCATCGCGGTGGAGATCCGGGAGCCGAAAGGATTCGGTCGTTGCCGGATGCTGCCGCTGGCCGATGCGTCTTCCGCCTCGCTGCATCCCTTCGTGACAGATCACGTCGAGCCGGGCACGACGGTCATCACCGACGGTTGGCAGGGCTACCGGGGG
The DNA here is from genome assembly GCA_002897735.1 of bacterium BMS3Bbin13. GTDB lineage: Bacteria > Pseudomonadota > Gammaproteobacteria > 21-64-14 > 21-64-14 > BMS3Abin12. Next base: position 186 of record BDTW01000045.1, read on the forward strand.
CTGGAAAAGCTCGGCTACGTCCACGACCGGCGCAGCCGGCAGGCGGCCCGCGCCCGCGGGGAGGACCCCGGCGAGCTACTGCCCGCGGTGCACCGAATTGCTTCGCTGGCCAAGCGGTGGCTGCTGGGTACCCATCAGGGCTCGGTGGACGACGCGCACTTGGCCGGCTACCTCAATGAGTTCGTGTTCCGCTTCAACCGCCGCCGTTCCCGTAGCCGCGGGATGGTGTTCTATCGGGTGCTCGAACTGGCCGTCGTTCCTGATCCGATGCGCTACCAGGATCTCATCGCCACCAAGCGACCTCGGGCTGTGGCGCCCACACCGCCGCGAGGACGAGGGCACCCACCGAGCCTGGAGCGCCACCCAGCGAACTGCCCGTGGCGTGCTGCGGGTCTAGGCCGGTCCGGTTAAATGTGGATACCCCATAATCACATAATGCCAAGTGTCGCCTCGTTGGCGTTTCATAGCCATCGGTTGAGACAGCCCGGAAACTCGCCTACACAACCACATGACGGGTGTCAAAAGGTTGTTCTTGGGTGTCAGGGGCTGTTTTCCGCTATGATTTTAGCCCGGAATGCCGACCCGTTGATTCCATAACCCCTTGTATTTTATGGAGGCTAGGCCCGGAATCGAACCGGGATACACGGCTTTGCAGGCCGCTGCATAACCACTCTGCCACCTAGCCGGAGGGCGCACGATTGGGCGCCGGCGCGGCCCCGGGAAGGGGGACCGACGGGGTCGCGATGATAGCAAGAGCCTCTGCGGTGGTCCACACCTGCGCCGATCGGTCGCCGGCGCGCGCACCCGATCTCCGGCGCGTAGATGTGCCGGGATCACATCGGGGAGTGGGGAAAGGACCTGGAGCGGGAAACGAGACTCGAACTCGCGACCCCAACCTTGGCAAGGTTGTGCTCTACCAACTGAGCTATTCCCGCGCAGGATGGATCATTGTAGCCGCGCCCTTCCGGCTGTCAAGGTGGTGGGCCGGACCCATCACGGGCGCCCGCCCGGCGGCGCCCCTCAGCGCTCGGCGCCTATCGCCGGCCACGCCGCGCGCAGGTACACGAACATCGACCACAGAGTCAGCACCGCGGCGACGTACAGCAGCAGCAGTCCCACCGTGTAGGTCGGGAAGGGTCCGATCGGATACTTGTAGAGGAGCAGTACCAGTGCCGCCATCTGTACCGCGGTCTTGAATTTGGCGACCACTGTAACCGCGACGCGCATGCGCTTACCGATGTGCGCCATCCACTCGCGCAGGGCCGAGATGGCGATCTCGCGCCCGATAATGACCATCGCCGGGAGCACGAACACGAAGTGCGGATCGTCCTGTACCAGCAGCACCAGGGTCACGGCGACCATGAGCTTGTCGGCGACCGGATCGAGGAACGCCCCGAAGTGCGAAGTCTGTCCGAGGCGCCGGGCGAGGAAACCGTCCAGCCAGTCGGTCGCCGAGGCGATCGCGAACAGCACGGCGCAGGCGGCCCGCGCTCCCTGGAACGGGAGGTAGTAGACCAGCACGAACACCGGGATCAACAGGATGCGCAGCGAGGTCAGCAGGTTGGGAAGATTCCACCTCATCGCGTTCAGAGCTCCGCCGCGTGCAGCGAATCGTAGATGCGCTGCGCGAGCGCGCGGCTGATGCCGACCACGCCCGCCAGATCGTCCACGCCTGCGCGCATCACTTCGCGCAGGCCGCCGAATTGGCGCAACAGGCGCCGGCGCCGCGTCGGCCCGACCCCCGGGATCGACTCCAGCGACGAAACGTTGCGCGCGCGGGCGCGACGCTGCCGATGCCCGGTGACGGCGAAGCGATGCGCCTCGTCGCGGATCTGCTGGATGAGGTGCAGGGCCGGTGAGTCCGGCGCCAGCAGCAGCGGCACGCCGCCGCCCGCGCGGTGCAGAACCTCGGCGCCCGGGCGCCGGGCCTCGCCCTTGGCGATACCGAACAGCGCCACCCCGCCGATCTGCAGCTCCTCCAGTACGCGCCGCGCCTGCTCGACCTGGCCACGGCCCCCGTCGATGAACAGCACGTCCGGCAGCGGCGCTTCGCCGCGGCGGATACGCGTGTAGCGCCGGCTCACCGCCTGATACATCGCCGCGTAGTCGTCACCGGGGGCGATGCCGCGCAGATTGAAGCGCCGATAGTCGGACTTCAGCGCCCCGGCGGCGTTGAACACCACGCACGAGGCGGTGGCCGCCTCGCCCATCGTGTGGCTGATATCGAAACACTCCAGCCGCTGCGGCGTCTCCTCGAGCGTCAGGGCCTCGCGCAGCGACTCGAGGCGATCGGCCATGCCCGCACGGCTCGACAATCGCATGCCCACCGCCTGTTCGGCATTGAGCGCCGCCATGCGCAACCAGCGGGCGCGCTCGCCGCGCACCCGGGAGGAGATCGTAACCCGATGGCCGACGCGCGCCGCGAGCACCCGCTCGAGCAACTCCGGCTCCTCCGGGACCGCGTTGACCAGGATCTCGGCGGGGATTTCGCCGGGCGCCTCGCGCGTCGCATAGTACTGGGAGAGGAACGCACCCAGGACCTCTCCGGCGTCCGCGCCCTCCGGAACCCGCGGCGTGAACTCCTTGTTGCCGAGGTTGCGCCCCCCGCGCACGAAGAACACCTGTACGCTCGCCGCGCCGCCGCGCACCGCGGCGGCCACGAGATCGAGATCGCCGCCCTCGCCGCTCACGTACTGGCGCTCGCGCACGCGGCGCAGGCTCGCGATACGGTCCCGGCAGTGTGCCGCCTCCTCGTAGTCGAGACGTGCCGCGGCCTCCTCCATGCGCTGCGCCAGTTCCTCGATCACCGTATCGCCCCTCCCTTCCAGGAAGCGCAACGTGCGTTCCACGTCCTCACGGTAGCGTGCCGGCTCCACCCTGCCCGCGCACGGCCCCGAACAGCGCCCGATCTGATACTGCAGGCACGGGCGCGAGCGGTTGCGGAAGAAGCCGTCCTCGCACTGGCGTACCTGGAAGATCTTCTGCAGCAGGTTCAGGCTCTCGCGCACCGCGTGCGCCGAGGGATACGGACCGAAGTAGCGCCCCGGCGCGCGTTTCGGGCCGCGGTGGAAGGTGAGGCGCGAATATTCGTCGTCGGTGGACATGCGGATATACGGATAACTCTTGTCGTCGCGCAGCAGGATATTGTAGCGGGGGCGCAGATCCTTGATCAGGTGGTTCTCGAGAAGCAGCGCCTCGGCCTCGGTATGGGTGACGGTGACCTCCACCCGGCGCATCTGCGCAAGCATCACGCGCGTCTTGCCGCTGCTCGCGGTTGCGCGGAAGTAGCTCGCCACGCGCTTGCGCAGGTCGCACGCCTTCCCCACGTAGAGCACCCGGGCACCGGCGCCCACCATCCGGTAGACCCCCGGACGGTGCGGGACCGTGCGCAGGAAGGCGCGCGGCTCGAATGCCTCTTCGACCTCGGCTTTCGCCATGGCGGCATTATACGGGATGGACACGCCCGCGCGCCCCGGATCCGAGTCCGATCGGCCGCTAGGGAGCGACTTCCACCACCCGCGTGCCGCCGTGCGCCAGATCCACCCGCAACAGGTTGTGGGCGTTGGTATTCGCCACCCACAGTGCGTCGTCCTCGACGCTGATCCCGCCCGGCTCGATCACCCGCTCTCCGACGTCGAGGCCGCACACCTCGCGGGTGGAGAGGTCCATGCGTTTGAGCTTGTGGTTGAAGGTATCGGCGATCCACAAGGTCCCGCGTGCCGCGTCCGCCGCCACCCCCAGCGGGTGCTGGAGCTTCGCCTCCAACCCGGTGCCGTCCGCGTCCCCGAACTCGAACAACCCGATGCCCACGATCGTCTCGATCCGCTCGCGCCCCAGTTCGATGACGCGGATCGCCGAACTCTCCGAATCGGCGACATACAGGCACCCGCCGGCGAGTGCCAACCCCGAGGGCTGCGCCAGTGCGGCCGGGCGCAGCGGCCCGTCGACGAGATCCTCACGGCCGCTGCCGGCAAACACCTCGATGACGTTGCGCCTGAGGTTCATGCGCCAGATCTGGTGCTGACCGGCCATGGCGATGTAGAGGACGCCGTTGTCGTAGATCAGGTCCCACGGCGAGTTGAGCGCCGCCTTCAGGGGATCCGTGAAGCGGTCCCCGGCATAGCGGCCCTGCCCCCCGGTACCGGCGACGGTCTGCACCCCGCCGCGCAGCAGGTCGACGCGGCGGATCGCGTGATTGCCGGTGTCGGCTACGAACAGATACTCATCGGCGCGCACCAGCCCCTGCGGGTCATTGAACGAGGACTCCTCCAGCCGCCCGTCGACCAGACCGAGCGATCCGGAGCCGAAGGCGCGCACCATCGAGCCGTCGGTGCGCAGTTCCAGGACCCGGTTGTGACCGCTGTCGCTCACGTACACCCGCCCGCCGGCGGCGTGCACCTTGCCCGGAAAACTCAACGGACCGCGCGGCTCGGGTCGCGGGCATACGGCCACCGGCTCGTGGCGCCGCAGACCGCGCTCCTCGGCCGCCTGCAGGTGTTCCTGGATGAGCCGGTCGATCTGGCGCCGGCGCCCCTCGCCGGGAAGCGCGCCGACGACGTAGCCCTCGGGATCGATGAAAATGACCGTCGGCCACGCACGCACGCCGTACTGGCGCCAGACCATGCACGTGGGGTCATTGGCGATCGGATGGCGGATGTGGGAGCGGTTGACGGCCTTGAGCACGTTCGCCGCGACCTTCTCGTTGGGGAACTTCGGCGAGTGCAGGCCGATCACGGTCAGCCCGTCGGGATATTTCTGCTCCAGATAGCGCAGGTCCGCGAGCACGTGCAGGCAGTTGATGCAGCAATACGTCCAGAAATCCAGCAATACGACCTTGCCGCGTTGGTCCGCGATCCGCACCGGGGCGTCGCAGTTTACCCATTCCAGGGCATCGGGCAGTTCCGGAGCCCGGATGCGGGATTCGCTCATGGGCCAGTGACCTCGTCTGCGACGCGCGGGGAGAATCGCGCCGACGCATGCTGCGCGCAATGGTATCACGGTCGCGGGGGGAATCGCGCCGACGGGGGGAGGCTCAGGCGTCGGCGATCATGCCGTGGTGATGAGCGAGGCGTACCATCTCGACTTCGGAGCGCACACCGAGCTTGCCGCGCAGGCGTTGGCGGTAGGTATGGATGGTCTTCGGGCTGAGGCACAATCGATGCGAGATCTCGCCCACCGACTTGCCCTGGGCCACCAGCAGCAACACCTGGAACTCGCGCTGCGACAGTTCCCCGAACGGGGCGGCGCCGTCGCCGTTGAGCCGCGCCAGCACCCAGCGGCGCGCCAGGTCCCGACCCACGTAGCGGCGCCCGGCGGCGACCTCGCGGATCGCAGCGGCCACCTCGTCCACGGGCGACTCCTTGCTGAGAAAGCCGGCCACCACGCGCCGGGCCCAGCCGCGCGGCACCACGAAGTTGACGTGCTCGGTGATCAGGATCAGGCCCAGCGACGGGAAATGGCGCCGCAGGTGCAGGATCCCGTCCAAGACGTCGATCTCCGGGACGTTGACCACCACGAGCGCCACGTCGGCGGCGCGTCGTCTCAGGACCGCGGCCGCCTCCCGGCCGTTGGTGACCGCACCCGCGACCACGAATTCCGTGTGATCCTCCAGCAGGCGGCGCAGTCCGTCTCGGACCAGCACATGGCTGTCGATAAGCAAAACGCGGATCATGGCCACGGATCTCAGGCAATAACACCCTGAATTGTTAGCGGCACCATGCGGGTTTTCTCGAGGATCGGGGCGCGGAAATGGTGAATGGGTCACAGGTTCGCCCCGTTCCACACGCGCACAGGGGCCGGGAAGCGCGGGGGATCCGCAACCCGGGGGCGGCGGCCTGCGGCCGCGCTATGGGATGGCGGTATCGGCCATGCCGTAACGCAGCGCGAGGCGCGTCAATTCAACGTCGTTGCCGATACCGAGTTTGCCGTAGAGCCGATAGCGGTAGGTGTTGACGGTCTTGGGGCTGAGTCCGAGCATCTCGGCGATGCGCTGCACGTTGTGCCCGCGCGTAAGCAGGCCCATCACTTCCAACTCGCGACGGGATAGGGTGTCGAAGGGTGAGCGCACGCCGCCGGGCAGCAGCGAGTGGGCCAGTTGCTGGGCGATGTCGCTACCCACGTAGCGCTCGCCCCGGTGCACGGCGCGGATCGCCGCGAGGAACTCCTCCACGGAACAGGCCTTGCTGAGAAAGCCCGCCGCGCCGCTCCCCAGGAGCGTTCCCGGATAAGGTTCGGCGCCTTGCGGCGTAAGTACGATGATCCTCAGCCTCGGCGCGCGCACGAGCAATGCCTGCACCGTCACGGCCGCCGTGACGCCGGGCGGGCGCACGTCCATCAACAGCACGTCCGGCGCATCGGCCTGCACCCGGGCGAGGACCTGTTCGGCGTCGTCGGCCTCCCCTGCCACCTGAACCCCGGGCGCCTCCTCGAGCAACCGGCGCAATCCGGCACGCACCAGACGATGGCTGTCCACCAGGACGACCCGGATCACGGCACCCTCCCCGACCGGCGTCCGCGCCCCGAAATGGGCGCGAGGCTTACGTCATTGTGCAACAGACGACTAGCCGATTGTAGGGATTTTTGCCCGTGCGTCGACCCGCGTGAGTACGACGGCGAGAAAACCGCCCATCAGACAACGTGCCGGCGCCAGCACCTCGATCGCGCGCGCCGCCGGTCCACCCGATGGCATGAACACGGCGCTACGGGCGGTCAGACGGGCCTGCGGCTGCAGGCCCCGCGCCCACTGCCGAACGTCGGCGAAGCGGTCCCAACGCGCCCCCGCGTAGCCACCGCGGCCATGCTTGTGACGATGCAGGAGACTCGCCCGGTTGAGCAGACCGAGGACCACCCCGGTGCGCGCGACCCGCCACGCCTCGCGCAACGCACGGGCGGGATCGGCGATGAAGCACAGGCTGGTGACGGCCGCCACCCAGTCGAAGGCACCGAAGGGAAACGGCAGCACCCCGGCGTCGGCGCGCACGTAACGCACACCGGCGCCGCGCGCCGCGGCGTATTCGAGCATGGCCGGGTCCGGGTCGACCCCGGTCACCCCGAAGCCCGCCGCCGCGAAACGGCGGCTGAACCGCCCGGTGCCGCACCCCACGTCGAGCAGCGTCGCACCCGCTGCGGGGGCCGTCAGGCGGCGCAGCAGCGCGAACTCGCGCGCCGCGATCCATGCCCCGCGCGGCGTGTCATACCAAGCGTCATAGTCCCGGGGCCGCAAACGATCAGCCATCGAGCGTGCGCTTCATCTCCTCGTACTCGGCCTTGGAGATCTCGCCGCGCGCGAATCGCCGGTCGAGGATTTCGTGCGCGGTTTCCCGTGGCGGCGCGCCGTGAGCATCCCCGTACGGAGCTCGCACCCCGCGCAACAGCGCCACCACAAACAGCACCAGGACCAGCAGGAAGATTAGCGGAAATATCCACATCCAGCCGAAACCGTGGCCCATCCACCATGTGCCTTGTCCCATCCTCGCCCTCCTTCACGCCTGGGGTAACACTATAGGACTTGCAGATAATCTCTTGTAAATCAGAAAAAAATTGACAACAAACCCTTCCTGGGTAATTGGCGGAGAGGGAGGGATTCGAACCCCCGGACCCTTGCGGGTCAACGGTTTTCAAGACCGCCGCCTTCGACCGCTCGGCCACCTCTCCGACCGGGGAAGCATAGCCGAACGGCCCGGGGTTGGACCACCGGAGTTGGTTTCGCGGGCCTCCAACCCCATGCTAAAGTGGAACTCGGCTCGCTGGACATGCTCTAATGTTTTGCCGGGCATACCATGACGCCCTGAACTGTGGAGGCCACTGACACCATGAGATCGTATCCGGAAACGATTCCGCACGCCGCAGCAGCCAGCGGCGTCGCCGTCAACAAGGTGATTCGCAACACTTATATGCTGCTGTCGATGACACTGTTGTTCAGCGCCGCGATGGCGGGCTGGGCGGTGGTCGGCCATGTCCGGCCGATGAGTTGGATCGTCGTGATGGTGGGGTATTTCGGTCTGCTGTTCCTCACGAGCGCGCTACGCAACAGCGCCTGGGGGCTGGTGTCGGTATTCGCCCTGACCGGCTTCATGGGCTACACGCTGGGCCCGGTGATCAGCATGTATCTGGCACTGCCGAACGGCAGCCAGATCGTGATGAACGCCCTTGGCGGCACCGGAGTGATCTTCCTCGGGCTCTCGGCCTACGCCCTGATCAGCCGCAAGGACTTCAGCTTCATCGCCGGCTTCGTGATGATGGGGATCCTGGTGGCGTTCCTGGCCGGCATCGGGGCGATGGTGTTCAATATGCCGGGCCTGTCGCTGGCGGTCTCGGCGATGTTCGTGCTGCTGATGAGCGGCTACATCCTCTACCAGACGAGTGAGCTGATCCACGGCGGTGAGACCAACTACATCATGGCGACCGTCTCGCTCTATGTCGCCATCTACAATCTCTTCCTGAGTCTGCTGCAGTTGCTGGCGGCATTCAGCGGCAACAACCGCTGAAGCGGCGGCGCGCCGGTCGTTTGATACCGCGCGGGCTTCGACGTCGCCGGCCGGGCAAGCCCGGCCCTGCCGGAGGCGGCGTCCTGCGATTCCAAGGGCGGGGGCTCGCCCCCGCCGGCGGGGTGGGCCACAGGGTCAGCGGGCGGCGTCGCGATCTTCGAGCAACGGCATGAGCAGCGGGTCCAGCCCCCCATCCATGTCGAGTTCGACCAGGTCGTCGAAGCCGCCGACGTGGCGTTCGCCGATGAAGATCTGCGGCACGGTGTGGCGCCGCGTGAGGCGGGTCATCTCCTCGTAGCGCTCCGGGGCGAGGTCGACGCGAATCTTGTCGATGGCCACGCCCTTGCCGCGCAGCAGGCGCTCGGCCCGTGCGCAGTACGGGCAGGTATCGGTGCAGTACATTCGAACGGTCATGGCGGATTCTTTCGCGGTACGATCCGGCCGGGCATTGTATCCGGATTTTTCCGGCCGTGCGAACCGCCCCCGGCCGGGCCGCTGCAGCGCCGGGCACTCGGACGAGTCGCGCGCCGCCGCGGACTATCTCTCAAATCCGGCCATCCGGTACCACTTGCCGGCTTCTTCGGGGTCCTTCTCCACGCCGTTGCCCTCGGCGTACATCATCCCAAGCGTGGTCTGGGAACCGGCCAGGCCCTGCTCCGCCGCGCGCCGAAACCACTTGACGGCCTCCTGCCCGTTGCGTTCCACGCACTCGCCTTGCAGATACATGAAGCCCATCCCGTGGCAGGCCAGGGCGTGCCCCTGGTCGGCGGCCGCACGCATCCACTGTAATGCCTTGGCTTCGTTGCGCACTCCGCCGAGTCCGTTTTGACACATGATCGCCACCCGGTGCTGGGCCTCGGCGTTGCCGCACTCGGCCAGCGGCGAGAGCAACTGGATGGCGCGGGAGAACTGCTTGGTCTCGAACGCGGCGATGCCACTGGCCAGTTCGATCTCTTCCCGCTCTTTCTGTTCGTCGTCGGACATATCTCGATCTTCCCTTCCCAATCCTGTGGCCGGGGTGTCCCGACGCGCCGTATCCGATTTAGGGTATCATACTCCGTCCCCGGCGCCGGCAGGCCGCGCCGGTGGGCGTAGCACAAACGGAGCGCCCCGTATCCGCACCACGCAGGGAGATGGGCGCGCCCCCCCTATCGGGATATATAGGGTAGGGGGTTGCATTGCCTATACTGAGGCCGGCCGCGGCGTGGCGTCCGATGGGCGACACGTTGCGAATTCCGACAGCCCCTCTGAACATGGCGCCGAACATGCCCGCCTCGACCGCGCTGGGCGCGATGCGCGCCTGCATCCGGAAGGTCTCGACCGGCCCTGGACGATTCGGGAACGGCGCGCGCGATTCATGGAATGAGTGCGCGCCGGATTGGTTGTGCAACGTGACATACGAAGCGAGGTGCAAGCGATGAGCAATGCGTACTATGAAACGGTGACCAAGATGGAGAAGGCGGGGGTCGACCCCGAGTACGTCCGGGGTTGGGAAGGCGGATACCTGCACAGCCCCAAGCGCGAAGAGCAACGGATCACCGACACCTACACTGCCGGTTACGAGGACGGCCTGGCGCAGAAGACCGACGGTTATTCCGCCTGGGTCAAGAAATAAGTCCCGACTGCACCCGTTGGGCCGGGCAAGCCCGGCCCAACGGGCCGCGGTTCATACAAATAGGTTGCGCATCGTCTTGGTGAGGGTCTCGGTCGCCTCCGGCGCCGCAACTTCCATCACGTGTTCGAGAATCCAGCGCTGATCGCGCGGACCCATCGCCGCGGCTACGTGCCGGCCGAATCCGCGCAGGAAACCGATGTCCGGCCCGGACGCCTCGCTGAATCCGAACTCCGCGTACTCGGACATCCGCTCGTTCAGGGTATCGATGAACGACGCCCGATAGTCCCCGGGACCTTGCAGATCCGCGAGGTTGCCCGCCATCAGCTCGGCCGCCCGAACGCCGAAGGCGTTGATGAAACGCCCGCGCTCGTCCACGTCCATGCGAGTCGCCGTGAGGCGGTCGGCGACATGTACCAGAAACGCCATGAACTCCTCGATGACCGTCAGACGCTGTAATTGCGTATCGGCCTGAAGTCCCCCGTTTTCCATTTCGAGCACGCTACGAGTGGCGGCGTTCCAGGCCACGGCGTTGAGCACGCTCGCGATCGCCTCCGGGGTATGGGCTTTACCGGGCTTGCTCCAGCGACTTTTAGCGCGCACCTGCGGTTCCTCCGGCAGCCTGTCGAATTCAGGGGATTCGCGGCAAAGTGAGTGGGAGATCGAAGACCGTTTTCCGATCGTTTGAGGCGAACACCAGACACTGTCGACGAAAGCGGCGAGTATACGCCCATCCCCGGTGCAACTGGCAGACGTGCGGATCTCATGCTACGATCAATTCGCAAGTTTGCTTTTGTAAATCATTCCGATAGCTGGTTGACGGGTGAGTTCCGAGGTGCGGAGCCGGGGCCGTGCGAGGGTCGACCCCACGCCGCGGCGACGGCCCCCAAGCGGGCGGAAGGCGCCATGTCCCTGAAACTCGAGGCGCTACGCGCCACAGTACAGCACAATTGCCATGTTGCCGACGCGCGCCACGCCGGCGAGAATGGTCTGTGCGTCTACCTGCTCAAGATGCGCGAGTACTACCGCTGGGAGCAGGGTCATTCCTTTCGCGCCGTACTGTCAAAGAACGCCGTGGCCGATTGGATCACCGAGCGCGAACAGCTCTGGGATCGACTGGAGGGCGCCTCCTTCGAGCCCGTCCGCTTCGACGGACAGGACTTCGAGCCCTTCGACACCGCGCGGATCAACGAAGCGGTCGGCGCGGACGGGCTGGTCTACAGCGGCGGCATCGGCCGGCAGGCGAAACCGCATTTCTTCCTGGGATGTCTCGAACGCCGCGAGGAGCACGACGGCTTCACCGTGCTCGTGTCCGCACGCGAGTACGCCCGCGACCTGACGGCCCCGCCGGCCATGAGCCTGGACGGCATGATCTTCGTACGCCGTGAGTCACTGCGCCGGATGATTTGGGAGAAGGTCGAGGAGTGGCGCTGGAACCGGCGCGAGACCCCCATGAGACGTGCGATCGCCTACTACGACTTCGATCGCGACCCCGATCGTGCGCTCGACGAGATGACGGAGAACGAACTCGAGACGCTGATCCTGCACGAAGTCGGCGAAGTGCGCGTCGGGCGGGAACTCGGCGGTGACTGGGAATCGCTGCTTGCGACCCTGCCCCGCTCCCGGGCGGAATTGATGGTGCGGGCCGTGCGCGACCACCTGGTCGACTGCGCCTCGGCCCTACCGGCGCTGTTCAAGGCGCTGGACCCCTCCTCCCTGCATTTCTATTTCGCGAACCTCGGCGGGATGCGCAAGGAGCTGTTTCCGACGTTGCGCGACGCCTACGACCGCTGGCTGGCGGAAGACGATCTCTCCGCCCTGGACGAAACCACCCGACGCGGAGCCGAGCACTGGCACTCGCTCGCCGAGCGGATACTCGATCTCCACCGGCGGGAGGGACCCGGGTGTATGCAGGCGATCGAGGAGTTGATCGGTGCCAACCGCCTGTAACGCCGTGGACACCGATAAAATCCCGGCGGGCGCCGCGGCGCCCGTGTCGGGCATGTCCTCTGCATGTGGGCCGAGACCCGGGCCGCCGCACGGCGGCCCGGATGGGGGTCAGTAGCCGCCCTTGCGCCGGCTCTCCGGTAATCCCGCGATCCGCCCGCCCTGCTTGCTCGGATCGTGCGGAAACAGGGCGTAGAGGGTCTTGGCGTCCACTTTCTCCCCTTCCCACACCGACTGCATCCCCTTGACGAGGGTCCGCGTGTTGGGCTGCGCGCCGCCGTTGTTGAAGTATTGGTCCCGGAGGTGATCGATCACCTCCCAGTGCCGGTCGGTCAGCTCAATACCTTCCTCCGCGGCAATGGCGTGCGCGATCTCTTTGTTCCAATCGTCCTGGTTCTCCAGAAATCCCATGGACGTCGTTTCGATTACCTTCCCGCCGATCTCCAGTGTCATCTGCTCTCCCCTTTCAGTTCACTATCGGACCGCTCGTGTCCTTCGCCCCGTCCGGAGCGCCGGCACGCCGGTCCACGGTGGATGAAATCGTGTTTCGGCCTCAGCCGTCCTCGCCGCGCCGCACCGGCGCGATGCCCTTGTGCGGGATGAATAATCCACAGCCCATCATACGTCGGCGGCCGAGACCGCACTGTTGCAGGCGTACCGATTGCTCCGCGTCCAGGTCCGCCACCATCAGGCTGCGGGTGAAGATCGCGCCTTCCGGTGTACGCAGCGAGTGGGATCTTCCACACAGCAGCTTGCGTACGGGGATCCCGGTCTCGCGCAGCCGCGCGGCGGAGTCTTCCAGAAAATCCTCCTCACCCTGCGCCGTATCCGCGACCACATACCGGGCGAACAGGGTCGGCAGGGTGCTGAGCGGGCGTACCGTGGCCTCCCCGATACGCAACGCATACCCGGCGACATCCAGTTCACTCCCGCCAAGGGCGCGCGCATCGGCGACGCGTACCTTGGGCAGACGCAACGTCATACGCGTGCGGCGCGAGAGGTAGAGTACGTCGCGCTCCGGGTCCTCGGGCCGATACCAGCCGTTGCCCGATTCCGCCCCGTGGATGAGATGCACCCCGGCGCCGGGCTCGTGTGTCAGCCACGGCAGCGCCTCGCACAGCGCGCTCGAGAGCGCGTGGGCGTGATCCGGCGGCAGGCAGCGACAGGAGACGGCGAATGCCAGGTCCACGATATCGTCGGGAACCACATAGTCCTGCGCCTGCTTGTCGTCTTCGTCCCAGTACATCCGTGCAACCTCCGCTTACTCCCGCAGCGCGGCGGAAAACGCCGCCTCGAGCCGGTCTTCCCAATCCTCGGGGGTGTCCTGAAACGGTGGTTTGACGTCCATGCTGAAGAACATCTCCCCTTCCCGCGCCCGTTCCTGCACCGTGCGGACCAACTCGTCGAAGGAACCGAGATCGTGGCGCCGCAGCAGAATCTCACTCAACCAGAGCACATCACCTCCTCTCGCCGACGGAATGCCGGTCCCGTGCCGGCGATCCGGTCATGATAGCGCGCCCTGTGGAGTGATCGCGGCGAGAATGGCCCACCGTTCACCAATCAACTCTCGGAATCGATCGCAATTCACTGATTCCACAAAGGTCCATTGTAAACAATCTATCGGGAAGACACCCGACGGGCTCACGGGGATGTTACCCTGCGATCCGAAGTTCGGAGACGAAGGGCCGCTCGACGCGGGCGTCAAGCTGCACCGTCATGCCGGGTGCGGATACGGCTCCCGGCAGATCCGGCGGCCATGCTCGCGCCGCCATTAAGAAAAAACAACGAATGAATCGGCCGCACCATACCCCATTGGGGGTATATTCGGTCCGACCGATTCCCCAATTGGTAGGATGTTCGCCTCTATGCCGCGCACCGTAGACTTGCGGGGTCGGGATGTCCGAGCACGACGGCCCCCACTCCGTCCGGGAGGCCCGCATAGCGGATATCCGTTGCGATGATTGCAGGCATGAAGGAGGCCTCCACGAAACTCCGGATTCTGATCCAGATCAAGGACGGCGGGGGCATTCGAGCCAATAATTCATCAGATTAGATCGGCGGGTACCCGCCTCCACCCGGTGCAGGGATATCGGGCTCACGGGAATCGACAAGGGCGAACTTATGAAGCTAGGCATACTGGTCAACGAGGGGCCGTATCAGCATCAGGCCTCCGATACCGCCTATCAATTCACCAAGGCGGCGCTCGCGAAGGGCCACGAGATCTTCCGCATATTCTTCTACAATGACGGGGTCAACAACGGAACACGCCTCGGTGTGCCGCCGCAGGATGATCGCAATGTCACGAAGCTATGGTCCGAGCTCGCTGCGGAGCACGATCTGGACCTGGTCGTGTGCATCGCCGCCGCGCAGCGCCGCGGCATCCTGGATGCGAGCGAGGCCAAGCGCCACGGGAAAGACAGTTCGAACTTGGCGCCCGGATTCCGGATCTCTGGTCTGGGACAGTTGATCGAGGCCGGCATCCAGGCCGACCGGCTGGTGGTGTTCGGGGACTGACCGCCGACTGCCGCGATAACCGAATGCGAATGGGGAGTGACGCCCAATATGTCCACATCGATGCCGAGTGAGCCTGGGGAGCAACAGGAGAATGCCCCCGCCGTAAAGAAATTCATGTATGTTAACCGCCGGGCGCCTTACGGAACCATCTACGCCCTCGAATCCCTGGAGGTCGTCCTCATCACGGCCGCCTTCGAGCAGGATGTGAGCTTGGTGTTCATCGACGACGGCATCTACCAGATCAAGAAGGGGCAGGACACCGGGGGGATCGGGATGAAGAACTTCTCGCCCACCTTCCGCGCCCTGGAAGGCTACGACGTCGAGAAACTCTATGTCGAAAAGGAGTCCCTGCAGGCCCGGGGTTTGTCGGAAGACGATCTGATCGTTCCGGTGCAGGTGCTGTCCCGTGAGGAGCTGCGGGAATTTATGGATCAGCAGGAAGTCATCCTTACGTTCTGAGGCGTAGAAACCCATGACCATGCTACACACCGTCAACAAATCACCTTTCGAGCGGTATACGCTCGATTCCTGCCTGGACCACGCTCTAAAGGGCAGTGCCATCCTCCTGCTGGAGGACGGTATCTACGCGGCGCTGAAGGGAACGGCGATGACCGACAAGATCAAGGACGCCGCCCGGGAACACTCCATCTACGTCCTCGGCCCCGATGTGCACGCCCGGGGGATGAGCGAGGATCAGGTGATCGAGGGGGTGTCCATCGTGGGTTACGACGGGTTCGTCGATCTCGTCACCACCCATGACAACATCCAGTCGTGGTTGTAAACCGAGCGTTCACAACGCAACGATCCAGACCATGGTGAAGGAGTAATCGAGATGACGATCGAGGTGAATGGAAAGACCCTGGAGACCGACGAGGAAGGTTATCTTACCAACCTGAACGAGTGGACCCCCGAGGTCGGCACGAAGATGGCGAGCGACGAAGGCTGCGAGCTCACCAACAATCACTGGGAAGTAATCAACTTCCTGCGTGAGTACTACGACGAGTACCAGATCGCCCCCGCCGTCCGGGTTCTCACCAAGGCCATCGGCAAGAAGCTCGGCGCCGACAAGGGCAACAGCAAGTACCTTTACGAACTGTTCCCTTACGGCCCGGCGAAGCAGGCCTGCAAATACGCCGGCCTTCCGAAGCCCACGGGCTGCGTCTGATGCACGGGACGGGGGGGGAGAATCTCCCCCTTGCCCCGTCATCCCCCAACTTGGTGTCGGAGCCGGAGAGATCGCAAACATGGACTTTCTGAGCGTAGCGTATGCCCTGCTCTTTTACTTTGCCGCCTTCGTGCTGGTGGTCGGCGTGGGCCGCAAGATCGTTCAATACGCACGCACGCCCGCACCCCTGAAGATTCCCACAACGCCCGCGCCGACCACCGGCACGGGCGTTGTGTTGCGGCTCGGGCGCGAGGTCGTATTCTTCTCGAGCCTGTTCAAATCCAACAAGTGGACTTGGCTGTTCGGGTGGATGTTCCATCTCTGTCTGCTCCTCGAGGCACTCCGGCATCTGCGGTACTTCACGCAGCCGGTGTGGGGGTGGGTCGTGCTGGTGCAGCCGTTTGGGAAATACGCGGCCTTCGGCATAGTGATCGGCCTGCTCGGGCTCTGGGGCCGGCGCTTTTTCGTCGATCGTGTCCGCTACATCAGCGCCCCGTCCGATCACCTTATGCTGATCCTGCTGCTGAGCATCGCGACGAGCGGCATACTCATGACCTTTGTCGATCATACCGACATCGTAAGCCTCAAGGCTTTCGCCCTTGGTCTGCTGTACGCGGACTGGCAGCCGATCCCGCACGATCCGTTGCTGCTGATTCATCTGGCCCTTGTGGCGGCTCTCATGATCGTGTTCCCGTTCAGCAAGCTGTTGCACGGACCCGCGTTGTTCTTCAGTCCGACCCGCAATCAGATCGACGATGCCCGGGAAAAGCGTCATGTCACGCCCTGGGCCTCCGATACGGGCACGGGCGCCGCGGGTTGATCCCCGCCGGCCATCTTATTGCCGCTGCATGGTGAGGTAACGGAACGTGGCGAAATTCCAGACCCCGGAGATCAAGGAATACCCGGTCATCCCCCGGATTCGCGAAGGGGCGATGGCGGGTCTCAAACCCCTTACCGCGAAGCCGGATCATCAGCGGGCGCTCGGGTTTCCCGGCGAGCTGATGGACAACTGGAAGGAGGTCGCCATCGACAAGATGGCCGATCTCCTCGGGAAATATCGCTCCCTTCCGGTGTTTCTCGACGCCTGCGTCAAGTGCGGGGCTTGCACCGACAAGTGCCACTATTTCATCGGAACGGCCGACCCCAAGAATATGCCGGTCGCCCGGCAGGATCTGCTGCGTAAGGTCTACCGGCGTCATTTCACCTTCGCCGGAAAATATTTTCCGAAACTGGTCGGAGCGGTCGATTTAACCAAAGAGGTGCTCGACGACTGGTACAGCTACTACCATCAGTGCGCGGAATGCCGCCGGTGTTCGGTCTACTGCCCCTACGGGATCGATACCGCGGAGATCACCATGGCCGGGCGCGAAATTCTCGACAGCGTCGGGATCGGGGCCCGGTACAGCAATGAGATCATCGGCAAAGTCTACATTATCGGCAACAACCTGGGGCTGCCGGCGCCGGCCCTGAGAAACACCCTCGAGGGTCTCGAGGAGGATGTGAAGGAGGACACCGGTGTCGACGTGCGTTACCCCGTCGATGAAAAGGGGGCCGAGGTCCTGGTCATCGCCCCTTCGGCCGACTTCTTCGCGGAACCGCACGTCGACGGACTGATCGGCTACGGCAAGGTGTTCCACGAAGCGGGTATCAGTTGGACACTCAGTTCCTACGCTTCCGAGGCCGCCAATTTCGGGATCTTCATCGGCTCCTACGAGAACATGAAGCGGGTCGCGATGCGTATCCGTGAGGCGGCCCTCGATCTCGGCGTCAAGCGCATCGTCGTCGGCGAGTGCGGGCATGCCTGGCGCGTGGCCTACAGCTTCTGGAATACGCTCATCGGCCCGTTCGACTTCCTGGATCCGCGTTACCCGGCGCCGCAGCACATCTGCGAACTCACCTATGACCTGATCCAGCGTGGTGCACTGACTCTGGACAAGTCCGCCAACGACCATCGGGTCGTGACTTTCCACGACTCGTGCAACGTGGCGCGCGCCACTCGTATGGGCAACAAGCCGGGCGGGCAGCTCACCATCCCCCGCGATGTGATCAAGGCGGTCTGCAATAACTTCTATGACATGGACGCGGGAACCATCGGCGAGGCCACCGTCTGCTGCGGAGGCGGAGGCGGTCTGCTGACCGACGACTTGATGGAGTTGCGCGTGAAGGGTGCGCTCCCCCGCATGCAGGCGTTGCGCCACGTCGTCGAGGAACACGGGGTAACGCACATGGCCGCCATCTGCGCCATCTGCAAAACCCAGTTCGCCAAGGTGCTTCCGTACTACAATTTCTCCATGGACCAGATCATTTCCGTACACCACTTGGTAGGTGACGCAGTGGTCCTCGGAGCCAAACAATAGGTAGGGCCGGCCACGTGGCGGCTTCGCGAAATCGAAGATTGACCTTTACAGGAGAACGCACATGTCGACGTCGCGTGATGAAATGCAGGAGCCGAAGCTGACTTTTCGCAAGTTCCGCAACGGCGACCATGATTGGCGTAACTGGCGGAAACAGATCTTCGAGGCCGACCACTCCTTCAAGTGTCCCACCTACGTGCTGCGCACGCCGCCGTGCCAGGGCGGTTGCCCGGCGGGCGAGGAGATCCGCGGCTATCTGCAGATCGTACGCGGCATCGAGCGTCCGCCGGCGGATGTGGGCCGTCAGGAATACGCGTTCCGGCGCCTGACCGAGGCCAATCCGTTCCCGTCCGTGATGGGCCGCGTTTGCCCCGCGCCCTGCCAGGACGCATGCAACCGCAACGACGTGGACGACTTCGTCGGGATCAACGCGGTGGAGCAGTTCATCGGCGATACCGCGATCAGCGAGAAGTTCTCCTATCCGGCGGCGCAGGCCCTGGGCGACAAGAAGGTCGCGATCATCGGCGGGGGACCGGCCGGGCTGTCGGCCGCCTATCACCTGCGCCGTCGCGGCCATGCATCCACGATCTTCGACGAACACGACGAACTCGGCGGCATGATGCGCTACGGACTCCCCCGTTACCGTATGCCGCGGGATGTCCTCGACCGTGAGATCCAGCGCATTCTCGATCTCAATGGGATCGAGGTGCGGACCGGAACCCGCGTGGGCCGTGACGTTTCGAGCGCTGAGGTCGAGAAGGACTTCGACGCGGTCGTCTGGGCCCTCGGCTGCCAGGCCGGATACCCGCTGCCGGTGCCCGGCGCCGACGCGCCGAACTGCGTCACCGGCATCAAGTTCCTGGAGGCGTTCAACATCGGTCGACTGAAGGTCGTCCCGCCCAAGATCGTCTGCGTCGGAGGCGGCGACACCTCCATCGACGTGGTCTCCGTGGCCCGGCGCCTCGGGTGCCTGAAGAACGCCCCCGCCGGCGACCTGCCCGAACGCGTGATCGAGGGATCCGCCGAGCACGGTGAGATCCCCGACGATGCGCGCGCAAGTGCCGACGTCACGCTCACCTCGCTGTTCCCCAAGAGCCAGATGACCGCCGCCGCGCACGAGGTTCGCGACGCCATCAAAGAGGGCGTGAAAATCCTGGACGAGGTGATGCCCCTGGAGATTCTGCTCGACGAAAATGGTCGCGCACGCGGGCTGAAGATGGCCCGCTGCGACATGGTCGACAATCGGCCGGTACCCAAGGCGGGCACGGAGTTCGAACTGGAGTGCGACCTGATCGTCTCGGCCATCGGCCAGGGCGGCGATCTCACCGGGGTCGACGACATGAACAACGGCCGCGGCCTGATCGACGCCGACAAGTTCTACCAGGTACCGAATCACCCGGGTCATTTCGTCGCGGGCGACATCATCCGACCGCACCTGCTGACCACCGCCATCGGCCAAGCCTCCGTCGCCGCCGAGACCATCGACCAGTACCTGCGCCACGTGGAGATACAGAAGCGCCCCAAGGTGGACAAGCACCGGTTCAATCTGATGAACAAGCTCAAAGAGGCGGGCCTGGAACCCGAGGAGTACGACCATCAGCAGAAACGGGGTACTAACTCGAGCAACTTCGCGATCCACAACTTCGAGGACCGTTCCGCCCACGAGATCATTCAGTCCTCGAAACTGTTCCTCGCGCAATTCCCCTACACGGCCCGCCTCAAGCGCCTGGAGATCGGTCCGACCGCGGACGAAGTCATCGGGCATTTCATGGAGCGCACCGTCACGCTGAACGATGAGCAGGCGCAGCAGGAAGCCAATCGTTGCATGAGTTGCGGCCTGTGCTTCGAATGCGACAACTGCGTGATCTACTGCCCGCAGAACGCGGTGTTCCGGGTCAAGAAGAACCAGTCCACCACCGGTCGATATGTCGACACCGACTATACCCGTTGCATCGGGTGCCACATCTGCTCGGACGTGTGCCCGACCGGATATATCGACATGGCGCTGGGCGAGTAGCCGGGGGTGACAATGACAGGTACATCCGGACACCGGCGCGGGTTCGCGCCGCTGCTGGCCGCCGCCCTCGCCATGCTGTTCTTCGCCTGGGGACCCGCGCGGGCGGATCAGCCCGCCGGCACCGGGCGCGTACCGCTCCCGGTGCTGCCCAAGGCCACGGGCAAGCATTGTGTGAAACCCACCGAGTGGATGCGGCACAACCACATGAAGCTGCTGTTCCGTGAGCGGGACCTTACAGTTTACAAAGGCGAGTTTATCAAGGGCCGAAGCATAGAGGACTGCATTGCGTGCCATGTGCATCGGGAACCCGATGGGCAGTGGCCGAAACCGACCAGCAAGAAGTTCTTCTGCGAGACGTGTCACGCCTACGCGGCGGTGAAGATCGACTGCTTCGAGTGCCACGCAGCGCACCCGGTCAAGGCCCCGCCCGGAGTCGGCCCGAACGGTGGTAATCCGCTGCCGGCGGACGCCAAGCCGGTACCCGTCGGTGACCTGGGCGCAGGCGCACATGAACTGACGCCTATGCCCGTCTCCCAAGGCGCCGGAGGTGGATCCAAGTGAGCAAACAACCCGAAGAAAACACCCTCGCCGCCCCCGAGCGGGCGCGGCGTCGATTCCTTACCCAAGTCGCCGCCGTCACCGGCGCCGCCCTCGCCCCCGGTATGGTCCTGTTCGAGGTATCTCAGGCGCGGGCGCTGGATCAGCCGGTCTCCGGCAAAGTGCGCTGGGGGATGCTGGTCGATACCACCAAGTGCACGCGCGGCTGCGACCTCTGCGTCAAGGCCTGTGACAAGGAGAACGGAATCCACAGTCACGGCCGGCCCGAGACCGATTCGCAGTGGATTCGCAAGATCCGGCTCCGCGACCTGCACACCGGATACGTCCAATTTCTGCCGATGTTGTGCCAACACTGCAAGTACGCGCCTTGCGTGGACGTATGCCCCGTCGGCGCCTCGTTCCGGCGCGCAGACGGTATCGTGCTCGTGAATCGGCACATCTGCATCGGCTGCCGTTACTGCATGATGGCCTGCCCCTACAAGGCGCGCTCGTTCGTGTCCGAACCGCTTCACGATCAGGTCCCCTGGTCGCCGCGAGGTATGGGCACCGTTGAAGCCTGCACGTTCTGTGTGCATCGCGTGGACCGCGGCCACAAGCCCGCCTGCGTCGACGCCTGTGCGGCGGATGGTCCGGGGGCGCTTGTGTTCGGCGATATGAAGGACCCCGGGAGCAAGATCGCCAAAATGCTGGCCAAGGAACAGAGCAGCGAAGTACGCGCTGATCTTAAGCTGGACACCGGCGTGCGATACCACGGAATCTGAGCGGCCCCGGCCGGCGCGCATCGGCGGGCCAAGCGGGAACGGGGTGATTCGGCCGGCGGCACGAGGGCCGGGGGCAACTCCACAGCGGATCTTCTGGATACACGGAAACCATGAAACAGCGGATACACTATCGGGAACTCGAGGGAGGCATCGGCTTCTGGGTCCTGCTCGCGGGATTCGGTGTGTTGATTGCCCTTGGATTGGCGTCTGTACACTACATGGAGACCTACGGCCACTGGGTCACCGGTATGACCAACCAGGTGGTCTGGGGAATACCGCATGTGTTCGCGGTATTCCTGATCGTGGCCGCCTCCGGGGTGTTGAACACCGCCTCAGTGGCCTCGGTGTTTGCGCGCACGCCGTACAAGCCGCTCGCCCCGCTCTCCGGACTGCTGTCCATCACCCTGCTGATCGGCGGCCTCGCGGTCCTGGTTCTCGACCTGGGGCACTCCGATCGCATACTCGTGGCGATGACCCATTACAACTTCCGGTCCATCTTCGCGTGGAACATCTTCCTGTACATCGGCTTCATGCTCGTCGTCGCGATCTACCTGTGGTTCAACATGGAGCGGCGCATGAACCGCTACATTCGCCCGGTCGGATTCGTGGCGTTCGTGTGGCGGATCACATTGACCACCGGTACCGGCTCGATCTTCGGCTTCCTGATCGCCCGGGACGCCTACGACTCCGCACTCATGGGCCCGATGTTCGTGATCATGTCCTTCTCCTTCGGACTGGCCATCTACATCCTGGTGCTGATGTCGAGCTACGCGGGGAGCGGCCGGCCTCTGGGTGACGCGACCCTGCGCCGGCTGAAGAACCTGCTCGGGGTGTTTATTGCGGCCGTGCTCTATTTCCTCGCGATCTTCCACCTGACGAATCTTTACTGGGCGCAACACGTCGGGGTGGAGGAATTCATCCTGTTCGGCGGAAATGTGTACACATGGTTGTTCTGGGGCGGCCAGGTGTTGCTCGGCGGGCTGGTTCCGCTCGCCCTGCTCTACTCGCCTGCGACGGGAAACTCCCGATTCTGGATCGCCGTCTCCAGCGTCCTGGTGATCCTCGGCGGGCTCGCGCTGGTATATGTCATCATCATCGGCGGACAGGCCTACCCCCTCGACCTCTTCCCGGGTAAGGCGGTCAGCAGCACCTTCTACGACGGGGTCATCAACACCTACACGCCGAGCCTGCCGGAGATCCTGCTCGGCATCAGCGGCATCGCCATCTCACTGGCCGCCACGATGGTCGCGATCAAGTTCCTCCCGTTCCTGCCCGTGAGCCTCAAGGACGAAGTGGTGGAACCGCCGGCGACCCCGCCGGCACCCGCGACCGCCGAGGCTCACGCCTGAGGCAGGCGGCGATCCGGGACGGCGGCGGACACCGGCACGGAAGTGCGGGTATCCGCCGCCCCGCGACCGGGGCGGGAGTACCCTGAGCCGATGGCCCACCTCCTCATCTCCGCCGCCCACAAGTCCTCCGGTAAGACCACTGTCACGATCGGGCTGTGCGCCGCCCTGGCGGGCGCCCGTCGGGTCGTGCAACCTTTCAAGAAAGGCCCCGATTTCATCGATCCGATGTGGCTGGGGCGTGCCGCGGGGCGTCCCTGCCATAACCTGGACTTCTATACGATGGGCGAGGCGGAGATCCTCGCCGTTCTGGCGCAACACGCGGCCACCGCCGACCTCGCACTGATCGAAGGCAACAACGGCCTCTACGACGGCCTGGACCTCGACGGGAGCAACAGCAACGCCGCCCTCGCCCGCCTCACCGGCGCACCGGTCGTGTTGGTGATCGATGTGCGCGGCATAACCCGGGGCGTCGCGCCGCTGATCCTCGGCTATCAGGCCTTCGATCGGGAAATCCGCATCGCCGGAGTGATCCTCAATCAAGTCGGGGGTCGCCGCCACGAACACAAGCTGCGCGCGGTGATCGAGCACTACACGGACGTGCCGGTGCTGGGGGCGATCCACCGCGACCCGGAGCTGCAAGTAGTCGAACGCCACCTCGGACTGGTGCCGAGCAGCGAGCACGGTGCCGCCGACGCCAAGATCGCCGCGATCGGTCGGGTGGTGGGTGCGCAGGTCGACCTCGACCGCCTGCTCGCGATCGCGCACGAGGCGACACCCCTCCCACCGCCCGCTGCGGCACATGCGGTCCCCACGGGCACACCGGACGTGCGCATCGGGATCGCCCGGGACGCCGCCTTCGGCTTCTATTACCCCGGCGACCTGGACGCGTTGCGATGCGCGGGGGCCGAGCTGGTGTTCTTCGACACCCTGCACGACACGCGGCTTCCGGATCTCGACGGCCTGTTCATCGGCGGCGGCTTCCCCGAAACGGCCATGGAACGGCTCGAGGCCAACCGCGCCCTGCGCGGCGAGATCCGTGTCCGGATCGAGGCCGGTCTGCCCACCTACGCCGAGTGCGGGGGGCTGATGTACCTGACCCGGAGCCTGTCCTGGCAGGGGCGGCGCTGCGAGATGGTGGGCGCGATCCCGGGCGACGTGGTCATGCACGAGCGGCCGCAGGGGCACGGCTACGTGCGCCTGGAGGAGAGCCCGGATGCCCCATGGCCCCCCGCCCCGGGATCGCCCCCGCGCGAGATCCGGGCGCACGAGTTTCATTACTCCAGCCTCGAGAACCTCGAGGGACCGACCACCTTCGCCTATCGTGTCCTGCGGGGTCACGGCATCGACGGTACGCACGACGGCCTGATACGCAAGAACCTCCTGGCCTGCTACACGCATCTGCGGGACGTGGAGGGCAACCACTGGGCGGAGCGTTTCGTGCGCTTCGTCCACGGCCGCCGCACCACCGGATCCGCGGGCCTATCCGGTCCCGGAAAGCCCGACTCCCGATCCCCTGCCGGGACTACCGCCTGATCACCACCACCGCGGCCGTCGTCGGACGGATCCGGCTCTCCGCCGAACCGGAGCACAGGGAAGGCCTCCCCTGCGCCTCGCCGCCAAACACGATTCGGAAACGCCGTCGCCCCCTATACCGAGGATTCCGACCCGGTCCGGGCCGGAATCTGTTCCGCCGGCCGGGATTGTGCGTGGAATAAGGCCGCGAGGGACCACAAACCATGAGAAAACTGATAAACTTTTGTTATATAGGGATCGGGAGATCCGTGGGTGGCGGGTAGGATCGGGTGCCCGCTGCAGTATGGTTCGAAATGACACGATATGCAGCGGGAAACCAAGCCCTCCGGGGACGAATGCCGGGATCGCTCCGCCCGACCGATCCCACCGGCGGCGGGTTGGTGCCCCAAGCGCGGCGCCGGCCTCTCTGCAAGCGGACTTTCGCTGCCATCACTGGGCATCGCCGCTGTCTTCGTCGTGTTGAGTGCCACCACCGTGGCGGCACTGATCCCCTTGGCACTGCCGACCGCTGGCCTCTTCGCGATCGTGGTCATCACTATTCCGCTGGGCGCCTTGAGTCTCGCCCTGCTCCACTTTCGCATCCACCACCAGCTCCTTGAGCCGCTGACCCATCTCCGGCACTGGGCACTGCGGATGCAGGGCGGGAATCTCGCGGCCCGGATTCCGGAACCGGCGACCGGAGAATTTGCGGAACTCGCACGCGACATCAACCAACTCGCCGACAACTTGCAGACGCTCTCCCGGAGTCTCGACTTGCAGGTCCGGGAGCAAACCGCCCAACTCGTCCGGAAGACCCGGTCGCTGCAAATCCTCTACGGGATGGCGGCCTGCATCAATGGCTCCCGCGACCTCAACGACCTGCTGAAACGCTTCCTCCCGGTATTGATGGATCTGGTCGGCGGCCGGGCGGGCGTGGTACGCCTGCCGCGCCCGAACGGCTATATGGAGGTGGTCGCCAGCATGGGGCTCGATCCCCGCGTGCTGCACCGCGAACACTTCATGCCCGACGACTGCGGCCTGTGCGGCGAGGTGCTTCGCCTCGGCGCGACCGACTGCCAGGAAGGGCTCGATCCCTGCATGAATGCGCTTGGCATGCGCCTGTTCGGTAACGAGGCACTGGAGATGGTCGCCGTCCCGCTCATCCACCGCGGCCGCACTCTTGGTCTGTACAATCTGTTCCTCGAGCAGACCGGTACGCCGATGCGTTCGGAGATGAAGGAACTGCTCTCCAGCATCGGCCAGCACCTGGGCACCGCGATCGAGAAGACACGGCTCGAAGAACAGACCCGTGAACTGTCGGTCATGCAGGAACGCAACATGATCGCCAACGAACTCCATGATTCGCTTGCCCAGACCCTGGCCAGTCTTCGTTTCCAGGTCCGGGTCCTGGATCAGACCGTACAGCAGTCCGGGAATTTCCAGACGATCCAGGAACTCGAGCAGGTGGAAAACAGCCTCGACGAGGCGTACTCGGACCTGCGCGACCTGATCGCCCATTGCCGGGTTCCGCTCGACAGCCCCGGCCTGGTGTCGGGCATCGAGAAGCTCATCTCGCGCTTCCGCAAAGAGAGTGGCATATCCGTGTACCTGCAGAACGAGTGGTGCAACGCACAGATCCCTTCGAGCCTCGAGATGCAGGTCGCCCGCATCGCCCAGGAGGCACTGGCCAATATCCGCAAGCACGCCAAGGCACACAACGTGCGCGTCCTGCTGCGCCGCGACGACGGCGGCAACCATCGACTGTTGGTGGAGGACGACGGCATCGGCTTCGACAGCCCCGTCACGGAAGGCGGAAAACCGGGAGAGCATCTGGGCCTGGTCATCATGCGGGAACGGGCCGGCCACATCGGGGGCGAGTTGCGCATCGAGAGCGAACCCGGCGAGGGCACCCGCATCGAGCTGTCCTTCCGCCACTCACCCGATCCGGTCATTCCACCGGTCGTATCCCGGGCGGCCTCATGACCATGCGCGTGTTGCTGATCGATGACCACGCCCTGTTCCGGGCCGGACTGCAGGGTCTGCTCGAGCAACGCGGCATCAAGGTGGCGGCGGCGGTGGGCGATGGGACGGAAGGACTGCGGCTGGCCCGGGACCTCGCGCCCGACGTCATCCTGCTGGACCTGCGGATGCCCGAGATCAACGGGCTGGAAGTCCTGCACCGGCTGCGCGCCGGCGGCATGGAGATGCCCGTGGTGGTCCTGACCACCAGCAACGAAGAATCGGACCTGGTCGCGTCGCTGCGCAACGGCGCCCAGGGCTATCTGCTCAAGGACATGGACCCCGATGAACTGGTCGGTGCCCTGCGTGACATCGTCGCCGGCAAGAATGTCGTCGCGCACCACCTGACCGACATGCTGGCGCGCGTGATACAGGGAGGGGGCTCCTCGGCCCCCGCCGGCCGACCCGATCCGTTCCTGGAACTCACCCCGCGCGAGCGGGAAATCCTGCAACTGCTCGCCGAAGGTCAGAGCAACAAAATGATCGCCCGGAATCTGGACATCTCCGACGGTACGGTGAAGCTGCACGTCAAGTCGATCCTCCGGAAACTCGGCGTGCATTCGCGCGTGGAGGCGGCGGTGATGGCCGTGGAACGCGGCATCCCACGCAACGACTGAATCACCGGCCGCACGCGGGTGCGCAGGCCGCTTCAGACGTAGTGCTTACGTTCGTGTCGGCGCCGCCCGGCCTTCTGAATGACAATCCCCTTGATGGCGGAGACCCCCGGGATCTCGATGCTCGGGTAGGCGTCATTGAGCGCGCGCAGCGACCAGCGTCCGCTCTCAATGATCAACTGCCGGAAGATATAATCCCCGTCGTGCATCGCAACGACGTAGCTCCCGTTCTGCAGGACACCGCCGGGCTCCACCACAATCACCGTCCCGTCGGTGAACTCCGGCTCCATACTGTCGCCGAGCACTTGCAGGACGAACGGTTCGCTGGCGGCACAAGCGTCGTTCATTCGTCGGACTCCTCGATCGGAAGGGGATGCAGGGCCAACCACAATGTTTTTCAGTTTACCAGATGGCGCCCGGCGCCGGAACGCACAAGCCCTGTCCGAGACTTCATCTATTTTCTGGAAAAGAAATCCATCGTGTTGTTTTATATCCCTCGATAGAAAATCCGTAGAGCCCCCGCTTTCCGGCACCGTAGAGTGGGGAACGCCGGCCTGTGCGCGCACGAATCCCCCGAGAACCCCGTCCCGGACTATTCGACTCCGCCCCCTGCGAGCCGCCCCTGACCCTCGGAGTAATCCTCCCGCTGCTGCAGGGTCCATAGCTTCGCGTACAGCCCATCACGCCCCAGGAGTTCCTCGTGGGTCCCCCGCTCCACGATCCGCCCGTGGTCGAGGACCAGAATCTGCGTCGCATCCACGATGCTCGAGAGCCGATGCGCAATCACCAACGTGGTGCGATGTGCGGCGACCTCACGTAGCGAGTACTGGATCGCCCGCTCCGAGGCCGAATCGAGACTCGAAGTCGCCTCGTCGAGAATCAGGATGGGCGGGTTCTTCAGGATCACCCGCGCAAGAGCCACGCGTTGCTTCTCCCCCCCGGAGAGCTTGAGGCCGCGTTCGCCGACCACCGTGTCGTAGCCGCGCGGCAGCGACTCGATGAACTCATGCACATGGGCCAGCCGTGCGGCGCGCACGATCGCCTCGCGCGGTGCCCCGGGGCGGGCGTAGGCGATGTTGAAATAGAGGGTGTCGTTGAACAGCACCGTGTCTTGCGGCACGATGCCGACCGCGTTGCGGGCGCTGCGCTGGGTGACCTCCCGCAGGTCCTGGCCGTCGATGCACACCGCGCCGGCGTCGACCTCGTAGAAGCGATAGAGCAACCGGGCGAGCGTGGACTTGCCGGCCCCCGACGGGCCGACCACCGCCACCTTGCACCCGGCCGGAATGACGAAATCGACGTCGGTCAGGATCGGGCGCTCGGGCTGGTAGGCGAAGTCCACGTGATCGAAGCGCACCTCCCCACCGCTCACCCGCAGCGGCGGTGCGCCCGGACGGTCGCGCACCTCGGGGTTGCGTTCGAGCAGCTTGAACAGCAGGTCCATATCCGCCAGGGCGTACTTGGTCTGCCGGTACACCACGCCGAGGAAATTGAGCGGCGTGAACAATTGCAGCAGGAACGCATTGATCAGGACCAGGTCACCCAGGGTAAGGGAGCCGGCGGCAACACCCCGCGCGGCGAGAATCATGATACCGGTCACCGCGAGCGCGATGATCGCACCCTGACCGAAATTCAGCACCGACATGGAGGTCTGCGTACGGACCGCGATGTCCTCCCAATCATGCAGGGTCGCGTCGTAGCGACGCGACTCGAAGGCTTCGTTGTTGAAATACTTGACGGTCTCGTAGTTGATCAGGCCGTCGATGGCCTGGTTGTTGGCTTGCGACTCCAGCGCGTTCATCCGGTGTCGGTATTCCATGCGCCACTCGGTGACCAGTAGCGTGAACACCACGTAGGCGACCACGGCACCGAGCGTGACCACCGTGAACAGGACGTCGTAGCGCGCCAGCAGAATTCCCACCACGAGGCCCACCTCCACCGCCGTGGGCAGGATATTGAAGACCATGTAGTTCAGCAGGGAACTCACACTGCGCGTGCCGCGATCGAGGTCGCGGGAGATCGCGCCGGTCCGGCGTTCCAGATGAAAGCGCAGTCCCAACGTATGCAGGTGATCGAGCACCCGGATCGACAGCCGGCGCATGGCGCGGTAGCGCACGCGCGCGAAGACGATGTCGCGCAGTTCGTTGAGCATCGCGCCGACCAGGCGTAGCGCCCCGTAGCCGATCAGAAGCGCGAGCGGAAGCACGAGCACCCTGTGAGTGCCGGCGTTCAGGTCATCTATGATGTATTTGAGTACCACCGGCACGCCGACCGACGCGCCCCGCGCGAGGATCAGAAACAGCAGCGCCGCCAAAACCCGACCCCGGTATTCCCAGAGGTAGGGCGCGAGGCGACGCAGGTTGCGCATGTCGTCCCGATCTTTGTGCGGCGTGTCGGTGTAGCGGATGTGGGCGCTCATGGGTGTCGGTCAGGCGGATGAAGGGGGACGGTACTGAACGCCGCCCGCTGATGCAAACGACCCACCGCGGCGGCGCCTGCGCGGTTCAGTCCGGCAGCAGGATGGTCCCCTCCATCACCCGGACCGCATGGCCGCCGACCTGGATGGACCACGCATCGTCGGTGCCGCGCAGCGCCCGCACCGATACCCGGCCCGGGCGGCCGGCCTCGGCCCCCTGCTCGGCCGTGTACTCCAGGGTGCGCGCGCCGCGGCTCAGAAACCGCGCCACGTAGGCGGCGACCGAGCCGTTTCCGGAACCGCACACCGGGTCCTCCAGGACCCCCTCGCCGGGTGCGAAGGAGCGCAGCCGCACCCCCTCGCGGTACGTGGCGCCGCGCAGGCAAAACGCGGTCACTCCCACTGCGCCGATGCTCCGACAGCCCTCCTGGATGGCGATGAAATCCGGCCGCAACGCCGCGACCACATCCACCGAGGCAAGCGGCACGATCAACCAACGCACGCCGGTGGAGATCACCTGCAACGGGAGATCGGGGAGATCGCCGTAGCGGCATCCGAGCATCGACGCGCACTGCTCGCGGGTGATCCGCGCCTCGAACCACTCAGGCGGTGCCTGCGTCACGCGAAAGAAGGGACCCACCTCGGTGGGTTCGACATGGATCGGGATCACCCCCACCCCGCACTCCTGGTGCAGCACGAGCGGCGCGGTGGAGCCCCCCCCGCGCTCGTCCAAAACGGCGTAGGCGGCGGCGATGGTCGGATGCCCGGCGAAGGGCAGTTCGTTGCGCGGCGTGAAGATCCGCGCCCGGTAGTCGGCCTCGGCGTGCACCGGCTCGGAGAGAAACACGGTCTCCGATAGGTTCATCTCGCGCGCGATGGCCTGCAACACCGGGGTCGGCGCCCGCCCCGCGCCGAACACCACGGCCGCGGGGTTGCCCTGCAGCGGCACGCTCGTGAACACGTCGATCTGCGTGAAGCGGAGGTTCATTGCATCATCCCGCCGCTGCGCGTCGCTGGAGGCGCATTCCGCATACGGCGCCAGTATACCCCCGCAGGCCGCCCGACCGCCTCAACGCCCGAGAAACTCGCCGAGGTGCCGCAGCGAGGAGACGTGGTCGCAGACGATCTTCGCCGAGACGGTGATCGGCACCGCGAGCAGCACCCCGGCCACCCCCCAGATCCAACCCCAGATGACCATCGCGACGAAGATTACGACCGGATTGAGCGCGAGCCGCTGCCCGAGGACGGCGGGCGTGATCAGTTGCCCCTCCACCGTCGCGAGGGCGATGAACACGCCCGACACGAGCAGGGCGTGGCCGGGGTCCGGAAAGGTCACCAGCGCCACACCCCCAAGCACCACAGCGCTCACGGCCGCCCCCAGATAGGGCATGTAATTCAGCAACGCCACCATGAAGCCCCACAGTGCCGGGTCGGGCATACCCATCGCGTACGTGGCACCGGCCACCACCACCCCGAGCGCCCCGTTGATCACCGTCTTGGTAACCAGATAGCGCACCATCTGACGCTCCATGCTGCGCGCAATGTGCACCGCGCGTCGCTTGTCGGCCTCGTGCTGGAGGACATGCACGAGCTTGTTCAGGAACACGTCACCGGAGGCGAGCAGGAAATACAGCAGGGCCAGAACGATGACCAGATTGAAGACGAGCTTGGGCGTGCCGGTGACCAGCATCGCGCCGAGACTGGGGCGCGAGACCACCACCGCCCGGGAGGCCGCACCACCCCCGAGGCTCGTGAGGTTGTCCACCGCATCCACGGCGCGCCTCACCTTTGCCAGTGGGGCACGGATATCCCGGATCTTGTGCTCGATTTGGGTCGCGGTCGCCGGCAGCTTCGTGACCCACGCGGCCAGTGGGCTAGACAGACTGTAGGCCCCCAGGCCGAGCACCGCCGACAACCCCACGACCACCGCGGCGGCGCCGACGCCGTACGGTACCCCGTAGCGGCGCAGGGCACGCGTAGCAGGCGTGAACAGCATCCGCAGAAACAGTGCGAGCAACATGGGGACCAGCACCGGCCGGGCCAGGTACAGCGTGTAGAGAACGCCCAGGGCGAGCAGGCCGATATCGGCGAAGGTGCGCAGCCGCGCCCATCCATAGACCGGCTTCGCGGGCCGAGGCCCCTCGCCTCGCCGACCGGGCACGGCGCGCGACGGCGCTGGCGGACTCTTCGGCATCGGCCTCCCTGTATGCGCGACATGAACGGCGACACACACCGATTTTATCTTATCACCGCCCGGCCCCACCGCCGTTGCGGCGGGACAGCGATGGCGCACACACCGGGGCGTCTGCGGCGGATCCCGCCGGGGAACGGTCAGACAGGGGATATCGCGCCGGCATGCGGACCGACCGGAGTAAACCGGAGCGGACGAATTCTCAAGCGGACGC
Organism: bacterium BMS3Bbin13; assembly: GCA_002897735.1. Classification (GTDB taxonomy): domain Bacteria; phylum Pseudomonadota; class Gammaproteobacteria; order 21-64-14; family 21-64-14; genus BMS3Abin12. The sequence continues at coordinate 31,915 of BDTW01000045.1, forward strand.
CGCGCTGCTGTCCGCGTCCGCCCCGCCGGCGGCACCCCCACCCTCCTCACGCTCGGCGGCCGGCGGATGGAACCAGTCGAGCTTCTCGTGCAGGCGCACGACCCCGCCCACGATCAGCAGCGACGGGGGCCGGATCTCCCGATCCTTCAACAGCCCCGGCAGTGTCTCCAGGGTCGCCGTGTAGACCTGCTGGTGAATCGTGGTTCCGCGGTGCACGACGGCCGCGGGGGTGGTGGCGGGCATGCCGTGGGCGATCAGCTCCCGGCAGATCACCGGAGCCCCGCGCACGCCCATATAGAACACCACGGTCTGCTGCGGTTCGACCAGCGCGTCCCAGTTGAGATCGATGGTGTCATCCTTGAGGTGACCGGTGACGAACACACAGGAATGGGCGTAATCCCGGTGCGTCAGGGGGATCCCGGTATAGGCGGAACAACCGGAGGCCGCCGTGATCCCCGGCACCACCTGGAAGGGAATCCCCTCCTGGGCCAGGGTGTCGATCTCCTCGCCGCCCCGCCCGAAAATGAACGGGTCGCCGCCCTTCAGACGCAGAACGCGCTTGTTCTCACGCGCGAGACGGACCAGGAGCCGGTTGATTTCCTCCTGCGGCACGGCGTGGTGGTCGCTCTCCTTGCCCACGTAGATCCGCTCGGCGTCGCGGCGCACCAGATCCAGCACCTCCGGGGCGACCAAGCGGTCGTAGATTACCACGTCGGCCTGCTGCATCAGGCGCAGGGCGCGGAACGTGAGCAGGTCCGGATCACCCGGACCACCGCCGACCAGATAGACCTCGCCCTGCGGTCGCGGATCGTCTCCGGCCGCGGTCAGCTCCCGCTCCAGGCCGCGCCGCGCCTCGGCTTCACGCCCGGCCAGCATCGCCTCCGCCGCAGGGCCCTGCAGCACCTGCTCCCAGAAGTGCCGCCGGCGGTTGCCGTCCGGGATACGGGCCCGCACCCGGGCGCGGAAGGATTCGGCGAGCCGGGCGAGTTGACCATAAGACGAGGGGATGAGGGTCTCCAGGCGCGCCCGCAGCAGTCGCGCCAACACCGGCGAGGCACCACCCGTGGAGACCGCCACCTGGATCGGCGAGCGGTCGATGACCGAGGGCATCACGAAAGTGCACAGGTCCGGCTGGTCGACCACGTTGACCGGCACGTTGCGCGCACGCGCCTCCTCCGAGACCCGCCGGTTGACCTCCTGGCGGTCGGTGGCGGCGATCACCACGATTTGCCCGGCGAGGTCATCCGGGGCGAACTCCCGGGGCTCGTGGCACACCTCGCGGCGCAGGGCCATGCCCGCCAAGACGCGGCCGAGCCGCGGCGCCACCACGGTCACTTCGCCGCCGGCGCGCAACAACAGCCCGACCTTACGGGCGGCCACCTCGCCGCCCCCCACCACCAGGCACGGGCGGGCGCGGATCTGAAGAAAAATCGGCAGATAATCCATGACGTTCTATATACACTGAACCATCCGCCGGGCCAATGGGAATATCCCATTTTCGATACCATAATCCGGGCAGGAGAGCGACACGCCGAGAAGAGGACGGCAACCGGGAATGTCATATAATTTATTTTATATTTAATTAGTTATGATAATTTTCTGTCATCTCTGGTGAGATTTTCCCGCCCGGCGGTGTCCACTTCTTGACATCCTCCCCGGCCTGAAGGCCGGAGATTCCTACGGCGCTCAGGGGCGGCATCGAGCCGCCCCTGAGTCGCTTCGGCGGGTTCCTGCTGCTGGCGGCATTACCGCACCGCTCACTTCACAGGCGAACCGGGCGTGTCCCGCCCTTAGAACATTGATCGCGCCGACCACATCGGCGTTTTCCTCGAAACCACATTCCACACACTCGAACCGGGCTTGGGTCTGCCGGTTGTCTTTCGACACATGGCCGCAGCACGGACAAGTGCGGCTCGTGTTCTGCGGCGGTACTGGCA
>BDTW01000046.1 GCA_002897735.1 bacterium BMS3Bbin13
GCCGGAAGCGTTCGGCCTGGTCTTCCGGGTCGTTCAGCTCCGAGAAACCGTTGGCGATCTCGCGCCCGTCGACGATGAGTTCGAAGCGGTCGGTCACCGAGGGATCCGCGTCGTTGCGCCGCGCCAGGGGGGAGACCTCGGTGGGATAGGCGGTGATGAAGGTGGGATCGGCGAGCTTCGCCTCCACGGTCTTGTCGAACAGCTCCATCTGCAGGCGGCCCGCGCCGTGATGCGGCTCGACGGTGATCCCGTAGCGTGCACACAGCGCGCGCAGCGCCTGCGGGTCGTCGACGCCGCCGTCGGCCAGCTCCGGGTTGAACCGCAACAGCGCCTCGCGCACCGTCATGCGCGCGAACGGCCGGCCGAAATCGTAGTCTCTCCCCTGGCAGCGGATGACCGCATCGCCCAGCAGTTCCACGGCCATGTCGCGAAACAGGGTCTCGGTCAGGGCCATCAGGTCCTCGTAACCGGCGTAGGCCTGATAGAACTCAAGCATCGTGAACTCGGGATTGTGGCGCGTGGAGACGCCCTCGTTGCGGAAGTTGCGGTTCAGCTCGTAGACCTTCTCCAGCCCCCCGACCACCAGCCGCTTGAGATACAGTTCCGGGGCGACGCGCAGATAGAGGTCCATCTCCAGGGCGTTGTGATGGGTGACGAACGGACGCGCCGTGGCGCCGCCCGGGATGGCCTGCATCATCGGTGTCTCGACCTCGACGAAGCCGCGCTCGTCGAGGAACCGGCGCAGGTAACGCACGATCGCACTGCGCAGGAGGAACACCCGGCGCGTGGACTCGTTCATCATCAGATCCACGTAGCGCTGCCGATAGCGCATTTCCTGGTTGGTCAGTCCGTGGAACTTCTCGGGCAGCGGGCGCAGCGACTTGACCAGCATCCGCGCCTGCGCGGCGCGCACCGTCAGTTCCCCGGTGCGGGTCCGGAACAACGGCCCCTCGACCCCCACGATGTCGCCGACGTCCCAGCCCTTGAAATCCGCATAGACGCCCTCGGGCAGCGCGTCGCGCTGGAGAAACACCTGGATGCGCCCGCTCATGTCCTGCAACTGCGCGAAACTCGCCTTGCCCATCACGCGCTTGGCCAGCATGCGCCCGGCGATCCGCACCGTATGCGGCTCGGCCTCCAGCCGCTTCCCGTCCACGTCGTCGAAGACCCGGTGCAGGTCCGCGGCCAGCGCGTCACGGCGAAAGTCGTTGGGAAACGCCGTTCCCCGCTCGCGCAGCGCGGCCAGCTTGGCGCGGCGTTCGGCGATCAGCCGGTTGTCGTCGGATTCGCTCATGCCGTTCCGTCTTCTTTGCAGTCGCAGCGGCGCACGCGGCTCACACGCCGGCCCTGAGGCCGGCCTCGATGAACATGTCCAGATCGCCGTCGAGTACCGCCTGCGGGTTGCCGGTCTCCACGCCCGTGCGCAGGTCCTTGATGCGCGACTGGTCCAGCACGTAGGAGCGAATCTGACGCCCCCAGCCGATGTCGGACTTGCTGTCCTCCACGATCTGCCGGGCGGCGCGCCGTTTCTGCTCCTCCAACTCGTAGAGCTTGGCCTTGAGCTGCTTCATGGCCGTGGCCTTGTTCTTGTGCTGCGAGCGGTCGTTCTGGCACTGCACGACGATCCCTGAAGGACGATGGGTGATGCGCACGGCCGACTCGGTACGATTGACGTGCTGCCCGCCCGCGCCGCTCGCGCGGTAGACGTCGATGCGCAGATCGGCCGGATTGATCTCCACGTCGATGCTGTCGTCCACTTCGGGGGAGACGAACACCGCGGCGAACGAGGTATGGCGCCGGTTGCCCGAATCGAACGGCGACTTGCGCACCAGCCGGTGTACGCCGGTCTCGGTGCGCAGCCAGCCATAGGCGTAGTCGCCCTCCACCTTCACGGTCGCGCTCTTGATGCCGGCCACCTCACCGGGGGAGACCTCGATCAGCTCGGTGGCGAAGCCGCGTCGCTCGGCCCAGCGCAGGTACATGCGCAGCAACATCTCGGCCCAGTCCTGCGCCTCGGTGCCGCCGGAGCCGGCCTGGACGTCGAGGAAGGCGTTCTTCGCGTCCATCTCGCCCGAGAACATGCGGCGGAATTCCAACTGCCCGACACGCACCTCGGCGCGGTCGAGATCCCGGACGAGGTCGTCGAACGCCGCCTGATCGTCCTCCTCCGCGACCAGATCGAGCAGTTCACGCGCCTCGCGCAGGCCCGCGCTCACCTCATCGACGACCCCGACCTGCTCCTCGAGCCGCGCCCGCTCCCGGCCCAGGGCCTGCGCCTGCTCCGGATTCCGCCAGATCTCGGGCTCTTCCAGCTCGCGCCGGACCTCGGCCAGACGTTCGCGCCCGGCATCGTAGTCAAAGATACCCCCTGAGGGCGTCGATCCGCCCTTCCAGATCTTCGATGCGATGCACGACGGCGTTGACTTCGAGCATGACGGATACGGCCTCCCTCGACGCCACGGCGGCGCCCGGCGCGCAATGATACACCAGCCCCGCCCGCGATGGAGACCGCGCGCGGCTCGGTCGCGATTTTACAGTGCCTCGATCCGTTCGACGAGCAATTGGGCGCTGCAGGCCCCCCGGTATTCGTTGACGTCCAGCCGGAAGGCGAGACGGGCGCGGCGCAGGGGTTCGTCCGGCGCCGGCGTACGGAAGGCGATCGCCTCGACACACCGATCCCCGTCCAGGGGCCGCACGGTGAACTTGAGGTGTCCGTCCCCGACCACCCGCTGGCCCAGCACCTCGAACGTCCCGTCGAACCGCGGCTCCGGGAACCCCTGCCCCCAGGGTCCGGCGTCGCGCAGCAGGCGGGCGAGCCCCAGATTGAGTTCCGACGCCGCCAGCGCACCGTCCGTGTACAGGGTGCCCTGCAGGTCCGCCGGGCCGAGACGGCGCTGTACTTCCTCCTCGAAGGCACGGCGGAACGCCGGAAGATCGCGCGGCGCGAGACTCAGACCCGCCGCCATGGCGTGGCCGCCGAAGCGCCCCAGCAGTCCGGGACGGCACCCCGCGACCGCCTCCAGGGTGTCGCGGATGTGCAAACCCGGTACCGATCGCGCCGAGCCCTTGAGTTCATCGCCGGCCGGGGCGAAGGCGATCACCGGGCGGTGGAAGCGCTCGCGGATCCGTGCGGCGAGGATCCCGATCACGCCCTGGTGCCAACGTTCGTCATACAGGCAAAGGCCGGCCGGCAGCGCCGGATCGCCCGGATCCTGCGGCAGCTCCTCGAGCGCCGCCAGGGCCTGCCCGTGCATCTCCCGCTCGATGGCGCGCCGTTCCCGGTTGAGCGTGTCCAGGCGCAACGCCATGTCGCGGGCCGCGTCCGGTGACGGTGTAAGCAGGCATTCGATGCCGAGCGACATGTCCTCGAGGCGTCCGGCGGCATTGAGCCGCGGCGCGGCGGCGAACGCCAGATCCGCCGCCACGACCTGGGCGCGCCGCCGCCCCGCGACCTCGAGCAGGGCCGCCACCCCCGGCCGACAGCGCCCGGCGCGAATGCGCGCCAGACCCTGCGCCACCAGGATACGGTTGTTGCGATCCAGCGGTACCACGTCGGCCACCGTCCCCAGGGCCACCAAGTCGAGCAAGAACGCGAGATTGGGCACCTCGACGCCGCGGCGCCGGAACCACCCCGTCTCACGCAGCCGCGCACGCAGCGCCGAGAGCACGTAGAAGATGACGCCGACACCCGCCAGATGCTTGCTGGGAAACCCGTCCCCCGGCAGGTTCGGGTTGACGATCGCGTCGGCCGCCGGCAACTCGGTCCCCGGCAGGTGGTGATCCGTGATCAACACCCGGAAGCCGCGCTCTCGCGCCTGCGCCACGCCGGCGATGCTGCCGGTACCGTTGTCGACCGTGATCAGCAGGTCCGGTCGCCAGTCGGCGGCGACGGCCACGATCTCCGGGGTCAGCCCATAGCCGAATTCGAACCGGTTCGGGACCAGATAATGCACCTGACACGCACCCAGCGCGCGCAACCCGAGCACCCCCACCGCGCAACTGCTCGCCCCGTCGGCATCGAAGTCGCCGACGAACAGGATCCGCCCGTCCCCCTCCACCGCTTCGGCCAGCAGTCCCGCGGCCCGCTCGATCCCTCCCAGCGCACCCGGAGGGCACAGCCGATCCAGGGAAAGGGCGAGTTCTTCACTCGTGCGCACGCCGCGCGCGGCGTAGACGCGCCGCAGGACGGGGTGCAGATCCGACGGCAGCGCACACCCGACCACCGGGGAACGGCGCACGATGCGCGAACCGGTGACCGCGCTCCCCGGCGCATTCGGGTCGTCCCGAGCGGACATCAGCGCCCTTTTATTCTCATGTATAACATTACAAATTTAGATTAGCGCTTTATTTTATCTAAAAAAATTACGCAACGCCGAGTGGATTGTCGCCCGGCGCCTCCAACGCGGCGGTGCTCGCAACCGCCACGCCCGCCCGTCGCCTGTATAGAGGACCGGGTGAAAGGAGCGGACCTCCCGCAGGTGCGCCCGCAACGCGACGAACCAGTCCCGCTCCAGCGCGGCGAGCGCCTCGCGCCACCGCACCGTATCCCCATGCAGCATCGGCACCCGGGCGTGGTCGAGTACCGCAAGCACGGGCCGGTCGGCACTTGCGGCCGTGAGCAGGGCGGCGGCCGAATCGGGCACCGGTTCATGGGATCGACCGGTCGCCGCGGCGACCCCCTGCGCCAACACCCCGCCACCGAAGACCCGCGACCAGCCCGGCGATGGTGCGGCAACCGTGCCCGGTCCCCAGAACCAGAGGCCGTTGATCGGCGCCAGTCCGCGCGCGGCGCGGGCCTCGTTGACCGGACTCATATGCAGGACCATCTGCACCTCGTTGAGACGCGTGCGCCATACCCGGGCACCGGGCCCCTCCGGCAGGCACGGCGCCACATCGCGCCCGACCACGCTGCTCAACGCACAGGTGCGGATCTGCGGGTCCCCCGTCAACCTGAGATACCAGCGGGTCGGAGACGGGGCCTCCAATTCCAGCCCATCGAGGTGGAACAGCCGTTCGTTCAATTCCGCCGCCAGCGCCGCGGCCTCGGCGCCCGTCACCGCCAGCGCCTCACCGTCGGAGAGCACCAGCCGGTCGAAGTCGACGCGCAGGTGCACCGGGTCGGCACACAGCCACCAGCCGTCGACCGGCGCCCTTCCCTCCCCGAGCCGACAGAAGGCGGCGCAGGCCGCATCCTGCGCCCGCTCCTGCGGGATCCCGGACAGATGCAGCAGCGTGGCCTCCGGACCCGACACGGGCACCGGAAAGGCCGTCGCCGCCGCGAGCAGCGAGCCGAGCGCCGGCAGGGGCGGGAGATCCGCGAGTCGCCCCTCTCCGGGCTCCGGCGCGGCGTCCGATGCCCGCTCGCCCGTCCCGCTCAGGCCCGGAATCAGCAAAGTCAGTGCCGGGGGTTCATCCGCTCCGCGCATGCACCTGTCCCCGCCGCGCGCGCCGTCCCACCGCTACTCCAGGCGGTCCAGGATCGCCCGTCGCACCGCATCGAGTTCCGCCGGGATCGTCCGCAACCGCTCGCCGCACTGGCTGATCACGATGTCCGGGTCCTTGAGCCCGTGACCGGTGAGCGTACAGACCACCTTGCTCCCCTCCGGGATACGCCCGGCGCGCGCGTCGCGCAACGCGCCGGCCAGCGAGGCCGCCGAGGCCGGCTCGCAGAACACCCCCTCGCGCTCGGCGAGCAGGCGCTGCGCCGCGAGGATCTCCTCGTCGCTGCACTCGTCGAACCAGCCGCCGGACTCCTTCTGCACCGTCCATGCCTTGTCCCAGGACTGCGGGTGCCCGATGCGGATCGCGGTGGCCACCGTCTCCGGATGATCGACCATCGCACCGCGCAGGAACGGCGCGGCACCGCTCGCCTGATAGCCGACCATCACCGGCCGGTTGTTGACGATGCCGTGTTCGAAGTACTCGCGATAGCCCAACCAGTGGGCGCTGATGTTGCCGGCGTTGCCCACCGGCAGACAGTGATAGTCGGGCGCGCACTCCAACTCCTCGACGATCTCGAAGGCGGCGGTCTTCTGGCCTTGCAGCCGGAACGGGTTGATCGAATTGACGATGGTCACCGGGGCCTGCTCGGCGACCTCCTTCACGAGGCGCATGCCGACGTCGAAGTTGCCCCGGATCTGCAACACCACCGCGCCGTGCAGCATCGCCTGGGCGAGCTTGCCGAGCGCGATCTTGCCCTCCGGGATCAGGACGAAGGCGCGGATGCCGGCGCGCGCCGCGTAGGCCGCGGCCGAGGCCGAGGTGTTGCCGGTGCTGGCGCAGATCACCGCCCGGCTGCCCTCCTCGATCGCCTTGGTGACCGCCAGGGTCATGCCGCGGTCCTTGAAGGAGCCGGTCGGGTTCAGGCCTTCGTACTTCACATACAGGTCGATCCCCCGGGCGAGGTCCCCGGGGATGTGGTTGAGCCGGATCAGCGGGGTGTTGCCCTCGCCGAGGCTGATGACCCGGGTGTCGTCGCGCACCGGCAGGCGGTCGCGGTACTTTTCGATCAGGCCCGTGTAACGGGGGCGGAACGGCATGGTCTGAATCCTCCGCAGTGCACGGCGCCCCGGGCGCGCCCCGCGCCCCGCGACGTCGCGGTGCCTCTGTGTGATGGTTGAAGCCGGCGCGCGGGACCTCGGATCAGATGATCGAAAAACGGTCCTCGATCTCCCGCCCGCCTCGCTACGAACCCCAAGTCCGACAGACTGCTAGCGCCCCAGCCCCTCCACCCGGATGCGGGTCACCGGGGCGGTCACCGATTGCAGCCGCTCGATGTGCTGGATGGCATCGTTCATCTGGCCCTCCCGCACCCGATGGGTGAGCAGGATCACCGATACGTCGTCCTGCCCCTCGGCCGGTTCCTTCTGAACCATCGCCTCGATACTGATGCCGCGCTCGCCCAGGATGCGCGTCACGTCGGCGAGCACGCCCGGCTGGTCCAGGGCCTGCAGGCGGAGATAGTAGGCGGTCTCCACCGCCTCCATGGGCAGGATCGGCGTATCGGCGAGCGCGTCGGGCTGAAACGCCAGATGCGGGACGCGGTTCTCCGGATCCGAGGTCAGCACGCGTACCACGTCGACCAGGTCCGCAACCACGGCCGAGGCGGTGGGTTCCGCGCCGGCGCCGGCGCCGTAATAGAGCGTGGGGCCGACCGCGTCGCCGTTGACCAGGACGGCGTTCATCACCCCGTCCACGTTGGCGATCAGGCGCCGGTGCGGGATCAGGGTCGGATGCACGCGCAGCTCGATCCCTTGTGCGGTAGCGCGAGCGAACCCCAGATGTTTGATCCGATAGCCGAGTTCCTCCGCGTAGACGACGTCGGTGCGCGTGATGTAGCGGATGCCCTCCACGTGCAGGCGATCGAACTGCAGCGGGATCCCGAAGGCGATCGAGGCGAGGATGGTGAGCTTGTGCGCGGCGTCGATCCCGTCCACGTCGAACGCGGGATCGGCCTCCGCGTAACCCAGGCGTTGCGCCTCGGCAAGGGCCTCGTCGAACTCCCGCCCCTCCTCGCGCATGGCGCTGAGCATGTAGTTGCAGGTACCGTTGATGATGCCCGCCAGCCACTCGATGCGATTGCCCGCCAGCCCCTCGCGGATCGCCTTGATGATCGGAATGCCGCCGGCGACGGCCGCCTCGAAGGCGACCATCACGCCGCGCGCACGGGCCGCGGCGAACAGCTCGTTGCCGTGCCGCGCGATCAGCGCCTTGTTGGCGGTCACTACGTGGCGCCCGTTGGCGATCGCGCGCAGGATCAGCTCGCGGGCCAACTCCACACCGCCGATCAGCTCCACCACGATCTGCACGTCCGGGTCGTCCACCACCGAGTAGGGATCCCGGCTGAACCGGATCCCCTCGACGTTGCAGTCGCGCGGGCGGTCGCGGGCGGCCGCGCAGCTCACCCGGATGCCGCGCCCGGCACGGCGCGTGATCTCGTGGGCGTTGCGCCGCAGCACATTCACCGTGCCGCCGCCGACGGTCCCCAGCCCCAGCAATCCGACGTTGACCGGCTTCATGACCGCACCTCCACCGCGGCGCGGCGCTCGTCGCTGCGAAACATGTCCCGGATACAGCGCACCGCCTGGCGGGTGCGGTGCTCGTTTTCGATGAGGCCGAAGCGCACGTGGTCGTCTCCATAGCTGCCGAAGCCGATACCGGGAGAGACCGCCACCTTCGCCTCCGCCAGCAGCTTCTTGGAAAATTCGAGTGATCCCATGGCGCGGTAGCGCTCCGGGATCGGGGCCCAGACGAACATGGTGGCCCGCGGCGGCTCGACACTCCAGCCGGCGGCGTTCAACCCGTCGCAGAGCACCTCGCGCCGCCGCCGGTAGGTCCCGACGATCTCGCGCACGCAGTCCTGCGGTCCTTCGAGGGCGGCGATCGCGGCCACCTGGATCGGCGTGAACATTCCATAGTCCAGGTAGGATTTCATGCGCGCCAGCGCCGCCACCAGTTCCCGGTTCCCGCACATGAAGCCCACCCGCCACCCCGGCATGTTGTAGCTCTTGGACAGCGTGAAGAACTCCACGGCCACCTCGGAGGCGCCGGGCACCTGCAGGACCGACGGTGCAGTGTAGCCGTCGAAGACCAGGTCCGCGTAGGCGAGGTCGTTGATCACCCAGATGCCGTGCTCGCGCGCGACCGCCACCACCTTGCGGAAGAACTCCAGGTCCACGCACTGCGTCGTGGGGTTGCAGGGGAAGTTGAGCACCAGCATCTTCGGCCGCGGCCAGGAGTCCTGGATGGCCTTCTCGAGTTCCATGAAAAAATCCACGCCCGGGATCAGCGGTACGTGGCGGATATCCGCGCCGGCGATGGCGAAGCCGTAGGGATGGATGGGGTAGGCGGGGTTGGGCACCAGTACCGCGTCGCCGGGGCCGACGGTGGCCAGGGCGAGGTGCGCGAGCCCCTCCTTGGAGCCGATCGTGACGATCGCCTCGCTCTCGGGATCGAGCTGCACGCCGTAGCGATCACGGTACCAGTTGCAGATGGCGCGGCGCAGACGCGGGATCCCGCGCGAGAGCGAGTAGCGGTGGGTATCCTCGCGCTGTGCGACCTCCACCAGCTTGTCGACGATGTGCCTCGGCGTCGGGCGGTCCGGGTTGCCCATGCCGAAGTCGACGATGTCCTCGCCGCGCGCCCGCGCCCTGGCCTTCAGGTCGTTGACGATATTGAAGACGTACGGGGGAAGCCGCTTGATTCTGGGAAAATCGTCTTGCAAGTCGCTGGTCCGGGTTCAGAAGTTGCCGCGCCCGCACCGCCCGCCGTGGCGTGAGGAGCGCACCGTGGCGCGCGATACCGGCCCGGCGGGTCCGCCTCGCGCGCGTCACTGCCGGCCCGATCCCGCACCCGCAGGCGCCCGGACCTAACCAACTGTTAATAAAATGAGAATGTAAGAGACAACCCGGGCGCTGTCAATTCGCGCCGGGTCGCTCCCGTACAGGTGCGTTATAATACCTGTCTGATCCCCGTACGGCCCGTAACCAGAATGCAATTCAGTCCTGAGACCAGCATCGCCGGCCATCTGATCCGGGCCTATGCGCCGGGTCGGATCACGATCAACAAAGAGGTCGTCACCGCCAGCGTGGTGCTGACCCGGGAACGCATCCTACACGACTGGCCGCCCGCCCGCTTCGAAGACCTCTCGGCGCCGCTCATCGACGCGCTCGCGGATCTGGATCCGGAAGTCGTCCTGCTCGGCACCGGCGCCACGCTCCGTTTCCCCGACCCCCGGATCCTCACCGGACTCTACCGCAAGGGAATCGGACTCGAAGTGATGGACACGGCGGCCGCCTGCCGGACCTTCAACATCCTGAGCGACGAAGGGCGGCGCGTGATCGCCGCCCTCCTGATGATCTGACCCCCTTGAATCTCCGCCGCAGCACCGGGATGTCCGACGGAGCCGGCCGGGCAAGCCCGGCCCTACGGTCTCCCTCGGCGTCGAAAGAAGGTGGTAGGGCGGGACTCGCCCCGCCGACGGCGGTGAAAGATTCCGATGCGCCGGGATGTCCGGCGGCGCCGGCCGGGCAAGCCCGGCCCTACCGTCCCCCTCGGCGTCGAAAGAAGGTGGTAGGGCGGGGCTCGCCCCGCCGACGACGGTGAAAGATTCCGATGCACCGGGATGTCCGGCAACGCCGGCCGGGCAAGCCCGGCCCTACGGTCTCCCTCGGCGTCGAAAGAAAATGGTAGGGCGGGGCTCGCCCCGCCGACGGCGGTGAAAGATTCCGATGCGCCGGGATGTCCGGCAACGCCGGCCGGGTAAGCCCGGCCCTACCGTCCCCCTCGGCGTCGAAAGAAGGTGGTAGGGCGGGGCTCGCCCCGCCGACGGCGGTGAAAGATTTCGATGCGCCGGGGGACTCGCGCACCCGGTCAGCGTAGTGCCGCCGAGGAGATCCCCGCACGTTCGAACAGGTGACGCAGGCGCTGCAGGGCCTCGAGTTCGATCTGCCGTACTCGTTCGCGGGTCAGGCCGATCTCCCGGCCGACCTGTTCCAGCGTCGCCTTCTCGTAGCCGAGCAACCCGAAACGGCGCGTCACCACTTTCTGTTGGCGCTCGTCGAGCACCCGCATCCACTGGCCAAGGTTGACCAGCACGTCCTGGTCCTCCACCAGTTCGCAGGGATCGGGGTTGTTCTCGTCGGGGATCGTGTCCAGGAGCGAGCGATCCATGTCCTCACCGACCGCCGAATCCACCGAGGCGGTTCGTTCATTCAGACCCAGTACGCGCTGCACTTCCTGCGCCGGTCGGTCCAGCAACTCGGCGATCTCCTGCGGGGTGGGCTCGCGGTCGAGATGTTGCACCAGGTGGCGGGCGGCGCGCAGGTAGAGGTTGATCTCCTTGACGACGTGGATGGGCAGGCGGATGGTGCGGGTCTGATTCATCAACGCCCGCTCGATGCCCTGGCGGATCCACCAGGTGGCGTAGGTGGAAAAGCGGAAGCCGCGTTCCGGATCGAACTTTTCCACGGCGTGGATCAGGCCGAGGTTACCCTCCTCGATGAGGTCCAGCAGCGGCAGACCCCGATTCATGTACCGCTTGGCGATCTTGACGACCAAGCGCAGGTTGCTCTCGATCATGCGCCGCCGCGCCGGCTCGTCGCCGCGCTGGGCGAGGCGCGCGTAGTGCACCTCCTCCTCGGCGCTCAACAGCGGTGAGAACCCGACCTTGCTGAGGTACAATTGGGTGGCGTCGGTGGCCGGACCCTCGGCGGGCGAGGGTGCGATCCGTTCTTCCACCCCGTCAGCGCCTTCCGGCGGGAGTTCATCCTGCGCCACGGGCGTGCGCCGTTTACCACGGGCCACCGTGCCCTTGCTGCGTTCGTCGGGCGGACCATGACGACGCATACATCCCCCTCCTTGTTTCCCTGTCCCTACCCGCAACGCCGTGCGCAAGAACCTTCAACGCCGCGGAAGCAACCGCAACGGATCCACCGGCCTTCCGTCGCGGCGGATCTCGAAGTGCAACACAGGCCCTTCGCCGCCGACGGCGCCCATCTCCGCGATCCGCTGTCCCGCGCGCACCCGCTGCCCCTCCCTTACCAGCAGCCGGCGATTATAGCCGTACGCACTCAGGTAATTGTCGTTGTGTTTGATGATGATAAGCTGCCCATAACCGGGGAGTCCACTCCCGCTATAGACGACGCGGCCGGCGGCGGCGGCTCTCACAGGCTGTCCCAAGCGCCCTCGGATGTCCAGCCCCCGGCGTCCCGGATCGCCCCGGCGGAAGGTCTCGATCACGCGCCCGGCGGTGGGCCAGTGCCAGGACGGCGCCCGCGCGGAGTGCCGCGGCCGCGGAGCGCGCCGCCCCCGGGCACGCCGGCCGGGGCGGGCCGCCGGCGCGCGTAACCGCAGACGTTGGCCGGGATAGATCGTGTAGGGCGGACGAATGTGATTCCAGGTCGCGAGCACCCGGAAATCGAGACGGTAGCGCCAAGCGATGAAGTACAAGGTATCGCCGCGGCGAACGGTATAACGGCCCGGGTTGAAATGCGCCTGCCGGACGCGGTATCCGTACGGCCCGTAGACCCCCGGTGCGGCGCACCCCGCCACCAGCAGCGCGCACGCCAGCAGCGGGATCAGCACGGCGCGGCCGAGAGACATCAGACGCGCAGGATCAGATAGGCCGGCGGCCCCACCCCCGGCAGCCGGCGGCCCGCCCCCCCTTCGACGGAATCGCGGATCACGCGCTCGCGCCGCGCCCGCAACGACGTCATGGCTCCGCCCCGCCGCGCATCGGCACGAAACTGACCGCGCCCAGGGTGCGGGATTCGTATCCCTCCGGGGTCCGCACCACCTCCAGCAGCCACTGTCCACCCGGAGGGCCGGCCGGGATCACCAGGCGCCCGCCGACGGCGAGCTGTTCCAGGAGCGCGGGCGGAATCTCCTCGGGCGCGGCGGCCACCAGGATCCCGTCATAGGGTGCATACTCCGGCCAGCCCTCCGTGCCGTCCCCGTGCCGGTAGCGCACGTTACGCACCCCGAGGTCGCGCAACCTCCGCCGCGCCTGCTCGAGCAGCGAGGCGATGCGCTCGACCGTATAGACCTTCGGAACCAGGCCCGCGAGCACGGCCGTCTGGTACCCGCAGCCGGTCCCGATCTCGAGGACCCTCTCCGGGATCCGCTCCGCGATGAGCGCCTCGGTCATCCGCGCCACGATATAGGGCTGTGAGATGGTCTGGCCGAAACCGATCGGCAGCGCGGTATCCTCGTAGGCGCGGCTCGACAGGGCCTCGTCCATGAAAAGGTGTCTCGGAGTCCGGGCGATGGCGTCGAGCACCTTCGGATCGTGGATCCCCTTGGCACGCAGCCGCCGCACCAGGCGGTCCCGGGTGCGCTGGGAGGTCATGCCGATCCCATGCGAAGAATTCATGGGTTCACGAGTCTCCGAGCCAACTGGCCACCTTCTCCAACGCCGCATAGCGGGTCATGTCGACCTGCAGCGGTGTGATCGACACGTGGCCGGTGGCGACCGCGTGAAAGTCCGTCCCCGGTCCGGCATCCTGGCCCTCTCCGGGCGGCCCCACCCAATAGATCGGCCGCCCGCGCGGGTCCGTGCCGCGCACCACCGGAGCCGATTTGTGCCGGTGCCCCAGACGCGTCGCCTGAAAGCCGGCCAGTTCCTCCCAGCTACGGTCCGGCACGTTCACGTTGAGAATCGTGTCGGCGGGCAACGGATCCATGCGCAGGCGTTCGACGAGGTGCAGCGCCACCCGGGCGGCCGTGTCGTAATGTACCGCCCCGGAGGAGACCAGGGAGATCGCGATCGCCGGAAGCCCCAGAAACCGCCCCTCGGTGGCCGCCGCGACGGTCCCCGAGTAGAGGACATCGTCTCCGAGATTGGCACCGGCGTTGATCCCCGCCACGACCATGTCCGGCTCGTGCTCGAGCAGGCCGGTGATGGCGAGGTGCACACAAT
Source organism: bacterium BMS3Bbin13 (assembly GCA_002897735.1). Classification (GTDB taxonomy): domain Bacteria; phylum Pseudomonadota; class Gammaproteobacteria; order 21-64-14; family 21-64-14; genus BMS3Abin12. The sequence goes on from BDTW01000046.1 coordinate 13,418, forward strand.
CGGTCGGCGTACCCTCCACCGAGATGAAACCGCCCTCCCGCACGCTCGCGCGTAGCGGCACGTCCAGGGTCAGGGAATTGCTGGCACCGCTGCGGTCGCGGTCGGGGGCGACCACGGTGATCTCGGCGATCCCGGACAGCGCCCGGGCGAGGTGCGTGATACCGGGCGCCTGGACGCCGTCGTCGTTGCTGATCAGGATGCGCATGGGCGGTGGGAGACCGGTTAAGCGTCGGGGCGGCGACCGCTAATATACTGGAATCGGGGTCGGCATCCCACTCTCGCGGCGAGACCGTGCCGCGCGGATACCCGTTATACTGGATGCGAACCGCCCCTCGGAGCACCCGATGGCTCGAAAACCCCCGCTCAGCGAAGACGACCGCGCGCTGTTCCGCGCAGCGGTGGTCGGTACCCGCCCGCTGACCGATGTCCGCGTGGAACCCGCGGTGCGGCGCCCGGCGCCCTACCCGAATCAGACCCGACGCGACGAAGACGCAGTCCTCGACGAGCTGCTGGAGGGGGAATACGATGCGGCGGATCTGGAGACCGGCGAGGAGCTGTGCTATTGCCGCTCCGGCCTGCAGCACCGGCTGTTGCGTAAGCTGCGCCGCGGCCGGTTCGCGACGGGCGCGGAACTCGATCTCCACGGCATGACCGTACCCGTGGCCCGCGAACAACTGGCGCACTTCCTCGTCGTCTGTCGCAGGCGCGAGGTGCACTGCGCGCGCATCGTGCACGGCAAGGGTCTCGGATCGCGCAACGGCGGCCCGATCCTGAAACGCAAGGTCAACGCGTGGCTGCGCCGGCGCGACGACGTCCTCGCGTTCTGCTCGGCGCGTCCCGTGGACGGCGGCACCGGGGCGGTCTACGTATTGCTGCGTCGGCCGTGAGGCGGTGCTCAGGCGGACGTAAGCAGGGGTCGCTGACCGTCGTGCACCGCGCACACGATGGAATCGGCACGACCCGGGTTGCGGGCGTCGAGCGCCGCCGCGACCCGTGAAGCTTCCCGCGCGGCCGCCGACAGCATCACCTCCAGTTCCTCGAGGTCCACCTTGGGCCGCTTCAATTGCGCAGGGTCCGGATCGTTCCGCCTCACGTACCAGAACAGGCGGGGATGCCACATCCGCACCTTGACCTGCGGATGCTGCATCAGGGCGATGCAGCGTTGGTTGAGCGCTTTTCGGTCCATGGGAAGATCTCACGTCCTGTTCTGCCGAACCGGTGTGCGCCCTTATACCACACCGCGCGGACCCGCGCGCATCGACCCCGGGTTCACCGGCACTCCTGCAACACCCGAAGGTCCGCAACCAACTGCGCGGCATGGGTCCGCGGTTTGACGTTGCGATAGACGCAGGCGATGCGCCCCTCGGGATCGATCAGAAAAGTCACCCGCTTGGCGTATTTCAAGGGTCCCAACCCCCGGCGCACACCGTAGGCGAGCGCCACCCAGCCGCCGCGATCGGACAGGATCGGGAACGGGAGCGCGTGCTTGCGCGCGAAGCGTTCGTGGGACTTCACCCGGTCCAGACTCACCCCGACGACCCGCGCCCCGAGCTCCGAGAACGTGACGAACTCATCGCGCAGCGCGCACGCCTCACGCGTGCAACCCGTCGTGTCGTCCTTGGGATAGAAGTAGAGCACCACCCAGTGCCCGCGCAACTCCGACAGCGTGCGGGTGCGCCCGTTCTGGTCGGGGAGTTGGAACTCCGGTGCCGGGCTGCCCTCGTCCAGACCCGTCGGCTCCACGATCCGGACCGCCCGCGCACCGCCGCTCGTGCCCGCTGACGCCGACGGGGGAACCGGAGCCGGTTTACGCCTGCGCATCGCCTCAGCCCTCCAGCCGCATCCGTTCGCACAACACGCCGGCGGCGCAAGCACCGGCCGGCGGCCGGAATTCGAGCAACGCCCCCCGCGCCGTGCGCTCCGGTGCGGGGGGCGCCGATACGCCGTACGCCCCCTCCGGCATCACCACCTCTCCCGGCAACATCAGCACGGCGACCGCGACGCCCTCAGGGCGTGGCCGGCGCCTCTTCGAGCAACGCCACCGCATAGGCGGCGATCCCTTCACTGCGACCGGTGAACCCCATCCCCTCGGTGGTCGTGGCCTTCAGATTCACGCACCCCGCATCGACACCCAGGTCCTGCGCGAGATTCGCCGACATGTCGTCCCGGTACGGCGCAAGCCTGGGCTCCTGGGCGACCACCGTGACGTCCACGTTGTGCACCCGCAGAGCGCCCTCTGCGAGCAACTTGACGACGTGGCGCAACAGCCGCCGGCTCTCGATCCCGCGATAGCGCGCATCGCTGTCCGGAAAGTGACGGCCCAGGTCGCCGAGACCGGCCGCCCCGAGGAGTGCATCACACAGTGCATGGATGACCACGTCGCCGTCGGAGTGTGCGGCGAGCCCGCGGTCGAACGGGATCGACACGCCGCCGAGCACCAGTTCGCGCCCGGCCTGAAAGACGTGGGCATCGTAGCCGTGGCCGATACGCATGTCGGTGTGGATCCCCGCAAGGAAGTCGATGGAACGCCACCCTAGCACAGCCGCCGCCGCGCGGCGCAACCGCGCCGCCCGTCAATCGCCCGGCAGTGTCCGCAGCCATTCCTCCAGGCAGCGTCGGCCCTGGACCTCGAGCCCGGAGCACCAGCGCCGGGTATCACGGCGCAGCCGCTCGACGCCGATTCCCTCGGTACCCGCGATCTCGCAGGCATGAGCGATAAACCACCGCTCCAGCCCGCGTGCCGTGACCTCCGCGTGGAACTGCAGCGCCAGCGCGGCGCGCCCGTAGCGAAACGCCTGGTTCGGACACACATCGGTGGACGCCAGTCGTTCGGCGCCCTCGGGGAGATCGAAGGTATCCCCGTGCCAGTGGAGCACCGGGGTATGCTCGGGCGCCAGCGGCGCCAGGCAACCTTCCCGCCCGGCCTCCGTCAGACGCAGGGTCGACCAACCGATCTCCTTGCGCGGCGCCGGATAGACGCGCGCACCGAGGGCGCGCACCATCAGTTGCGCGCCGAGGCAGATCCCCAACGTCGGGCGATCCTCGGCCAGGCGCCGCTCGAGCAAGGTGCGCTCGTCACGCAGGAACGGGTAATCCGCCTCGTCATTGGCGCCGATCGGCCCGCCGAGGACGACCAAAAGCTCCGGCGGCGCGCGCTCGAGCGTGGACAGATCGTCCCACGCGGCCTCCAGGTAGCGGACTGCGTACCCGGTCCCGCTGAGGACCTCTTCAAAGCTTCCAAGGTCTTCGAAGGGGACATGACGAATAGCGACGGCTGTCTTCATCTCCGGGTTCCTTCTCGGCCATGATGCGCCGGCCACGGCGCATACAAGCAACTACCGCAGCTTGTACCGCCGCCCCGGTCCGCGCCCTGACGCGGATCAATCCCCGGTGTGTCGCCGTGCCCGGGATACGAAATGGGACTTCCAACCACTTGGTCCCCAGTTTAAATCCTGGCGGACCCCAATAAAACAATACGTTACGCCACTCCCCATCATTTATTCACCGGTTTTGCGAGAAACTCACGAGAACGGCGAGAATGAAATAGCAGGGGGGTGACATGGCATCCTTCACCAAGCGCACAGGTCCCCGTCTGTGGGCCCCGCGTGTCAACCTGATGCCAATAGGCACACATCTGTACTACACTATATTCGTGAAACCAATAAATTGGGATCCTACGAAAAACCAACAACTCATCGCTGAGCGCGGTGTTTCTTTCGAGGATGTTGTTTTCTATTTACAACAAGGTGAGTTATTGGACGATATTGAACATCCGAATGGAGATAAATACCCTAATCAACGTGTATTTGTTATCAACATAGATGGCTATGTACATCTTGCCCCCTATATCGAAAATCGAAAAGAAATATTTTTGAAAACGGTGATCCCCAGCAGAAAAGCGACAAAGCAGTATCTTGGAGAAAAATCATGAGCGATCTTAAACTCAATAAAGAGGAAAAAGAAATCCTTAAAGATTTCGAAGCAGGTGAGTTTAAGTCTGTGCTCACACCCAAGCGTAAAAAGATGCTGCAATCTATCGCTGAAGAAACGTTCAAAAAAGACAAGCGCATTAATATTAGGATTTCCAGTCGTGATTTAGAATCCCTTCAGAGAAGAGCGCTTGAAGAAGGTATTCCCTATCAAACATTGGTTTCCAGTGTCCTTCACAAATATGCCTCAGGTAGTCTATACGATCTAATGGCTAACAAGGCATTCAAGCGGACGCAAAAAACGCGCCACTGAATTTTATCGTTGGGCCTTGAACGGAATTCGGGGACAGTGCCTCTAATCCTGCATACCCTAAATTTTTTCGCAAGAATGCTTGGCATCCAACTCAAGCAGATAAGGAGCCACAAGGCCCTCATACTCTTTCTTCTTTCCATCCGGCAAATATTTCCATCCCGTAATCGTACCGCGACATCCCTTAGAGCCACACATGCACTTCCTCGGGAAATAGTCGACAATATAGTTTCTCATAGCATAATCGAAAGTTATTTCTTCATTAACACCAATTTCCTTTATTGCAACAAAATCATGTGCGCCGGTTTCATTTACTCTGATACCACAATCGGGGTCACAGGAATGATTAACCTTAGTGATTAATCCGGCGTGAAGTACATACTCATTTTCACCTACCTGTGAAGCATGAGAGTGATTCCCTTTCAGCGGCTCTTCAATAATGCCAACCATTACTATGTCACCAACTTCAAATGATTTGGTGGCGAAAATACCTTCTCCCTTTCCAGAAGACTTCCTTAACTCAAATCCATCTTTCATAATGTAGCCTCATTAAAAACCGTCGCAGCAGGAACGCCGCGCGGTATTCCGGGGCAGTATACCCATTTGCACTGTCCCCGAATTCGTCCACAGGCACGGATCAGGCACACTCCCCAGAATACACCAAGCGCTTCCTTTAGCGTAACCCCCAAAGATTCTTTTAATTCTTCAATAAGGTTTTTTTCTTGGCAATTGACGCCTGGGGACTTCTTCAATCCATCCTACCCACCAATCCTTTTCCCGTTTTACTACAGCGGCATATTCATTTTTCACGGCCTTCACCTCCTTACTTTTCAGTTGTTGCCGGGCAACACTCGGTAATGGTGGGTGGTTAACCCTTTCCATGCCGGGACTTGCACCCGACCAGATACACCGTACTTTCCGCGGCGCACTAACGACCAAGCTGTGCGGCGCAAACGAAGCGCAGCGTAGTTTGCGTCCGAACGAGCGCATTGTTAGCCATTTTTTGGCATCCACAGCATATCAACGCCAATATGCTTACGAACAAACCAAGAAATCTTCGAACGCATCACCCATGGCCTAAGCACATAGGGCACATTAGTTTCCACTATTTTTGATAAGTCTTGATTCCACATTTCGTCATCTTTTGCCATTCTTTCTAGTAAACTTAGTATTTTATTATTTGAGTCAGTCATTGAGAGCATGGGCTCATCGAATAGCCGCTCAATTACACGAGAAAAGTCAACCTTATTTACTTCTTCTTTTTCGCTGTGTAACAGAAAATGGTCAGACTCATTGGTGAATGTAACAAATTTATGTTTGTCGTTTACATGCCGCACATCTAGAATTGGTATAGATCCCAGCAATGAGCCATTATCCGATTTGGTTTTTATATCGCTTTTAGAGAGAGTATCGTTCGTTGCATAGAATGTTGGATAGTTTTTGTTTGCCAGCTCCTTTAAGCGATCCCACTGATGATAGTCGTCAATATATTCTCCGCTGTCATTTTGTGTGCTATGAGGTATTTTGAACCTGAAGTATTCGGAGCGCCAGAATTCCCACTGTTTTGCCCCTGCACTGGTTAATAGCCCAGACAATTTGTATTGAATGAAGAAATTACAACCTTCGTGTTCATCTACTGGTGGATGAGGAAGCCACCGAAAATAGAATGCAGTATCCCAACCCAGATCATACTCCGCACAAAGAGATGGTATGTTTGCAAAAGCCCATTCCCCACGCACTTCAAAGACATGACGAATAAACGCCGCATTAACTGCCTGCTGTAATTGTGATTCTGAAAAATTTGGCTCGCGCATAATTTATATGGCTAACGCCGCAAATCACCGGAAAATTGGAGCAACGAGAGGCTTGTGGCATTCGCCACAAACGAGCGTTGCGGAAATTTGTCCGCGTGAATTTGCATTGTTATCTCTTGCATTGTTATCTCTCTATTTTTAGCAATTTAACGTATTCATAAAGTTTGTCAGGGTGAGGCGCCACATCGATATCTGGCACTGCTTTCTTGACCCCCTCAGTCCCGCCAAATTTTTCAGGATATTTTTTGAACATCCACAATTGAAAGACCATCCCTTCTTTAAATAGCTTTCCATTAATATTCCTGTACAACTGACAGGCATCGTAAATAAACAACTCCGTAAGTTCCGAGTTAAACTCCAACTCCCCTTCCGGATCTTTATCTGCATGTTTTAAAAAGTTCTGAAGCTCCTTTATCCCACGTAAAAATTTCTTTTGGCTCTCTCTATCAAGTGCCACAAATTCCTCTGAATCTTCTAAATCTCTTTTTATTCCGCTTGCGACACATATATCATGCAATATCTGCCTAGCTGCGGCGGCTAGAGTATGAATGGCCACAACATCTTCAGAGTTGAAGAAGCACTTAATTGCCTGCACGAGTTGGCGATGTGATGCCTCAAGCTTATTAATCGAAACGCTACCCATACAGGTTCCTTGAGAGATAACGTTTTAGCTCAGCCGCAATTGACTGATTGGTGAGGCTTGGCGTAGCCAAACGAGCCAAGCTGTCAATTGTCGGCTGGAGCTTTTTGTTAT
>BDTW01000047.1 GCA_002897735.1 bacterium BMS3Bbin13
CGATGCAGGCTTGCTACAAAGTGCTACATGTGCTACAGTTGGCGGCCATGAGCAGAATCATCACGCAACGCGAGCTTCGCAATGAGTCCGCGGCCGTGCTCCGAGAAGTGCAGGCGGGGCAATCCATCATCGTGACGCGCAATGGGGTACCGGTTGCCGAACTCCGGCCGATTCAGCCGCGCCGGTTCGTGCCACGGGCGGTAATCGCCGAAGCCGCTACGCGAGCACCGCGGATCGATGGAAATCGGTTCCGTGCCGATCTGGACGCCGTGATCGACCAATCCGTCGATGGCTAAGCCGAGCCAGGGCCTGCTGGATACATCGGTGGTGATCGACCTTAACGTGATCGATCCCGATCTGCTGCCGGAGGAATCCGCCATCTCCGCCGTGACCCTTGCGGAACTCGCCGCCGGCCCGCACGCCACCCCTGACGCGGAGGAACGCGCGCGGCGCCAGGACCGGCTGCAATGGGCCGCGGCAACCTGGGATGCACTGCCCTTCGATGCCGAGGCCGCCCGCATGTACGGCCGCATCTTCGCGACCACACGAGCAGCGGGACGGTCCAGTCGTGCGCGCTTGGCCGATCTGCTCATCGCCTCCACTGCGGCCGCCAACGGCCTGCCGCTCTATACCCGCAATCCTTCCGACTTCGCCGTCCTCGGACAACTTCTTACGGTCACTGCTCTCTGATCGGCTCCGGATGTCCGGTAGAAAGCCTGTTGCCGAACGCGGTCCGGATGCCGGCCCCGGCCTAAAGAATATGCCGGAAAATATTTCCCCGGCGTATCCCGTCGTTGCACCGGAATGAACCTGCGCTTTCCCCCGGTGAATAGCCGTCCGCAACGACATCGTTGAAGCACCCTTCTCGCGGACGCAGTCGAGGCGGGCCTCGGACACAGGCGACGACCGCCTCCATCACCCACCGAGCAGACGTCGCGCGAGCAACGTCTGCATGTCTCGTCGGCCGTCGACGATGAGATAAAGGTAGACGCGCCTCCCTACGACCCGGTAGATCATGCGATATGGCTTGAAAAATGTCTGGAGGTACTCACGTACGCCGAGCGCCAGGAGTTCCCTCGGGTAAGACCTGCGCGCCGGGTTTGTAGTCAAACCTTCGATGGCCGTTTCCAGACGTTCAAGCACATGAACCGCCCTGGCGGGATCGTCGTGCTCATTGATGTAACCATAGAGTTCTTCGAGGTCCCGCGCCGCATCCTCAGTCAGTAGCACCTCGAATCGCATCAGTCGCTTCTTTGTCCGCGAAGGCGCTTGAAAGCGACCTTGGCCCGGACCACCCTGCCTTCCTCGATCTGGCGATTGCCGAGGGCGAGGATCTTGAGCAGCGCCAACGTTTCCTGAGTTTCTTCGTAGGATACGACATCCTGGATCACGGCCTTGGCCTCTCCGTTCTGGGTAATGACCAGCGGTCGGCGCTGCTCGGAGAGTTCGCGCATGATCTCGGCGGCGTTCGCCTTGAGATAACTGATGGGTTTGATCTGCGTCGAGTACTTCATCATCGCCCCTCGTCTTGAATAGGCCCAAATATCGTCTTTTAATGGTCTATCGGCAATCTTCGGCAACGATTGACGTCCAACCCCCGCGCTCAACCGCCTCGCCCGAACAATCCCAGCCCGAAATGACAGGCAAAGCCCAGCGCAAGGGGGCCTTGAACGGGTCCGGCAAACTCGATACGCCAGAAGCCACCGCGGGTGTCGGGCCGCACAAGACCGCGCTTCGCGCGGAAGCGATGGAAGTGAATGGGGCGAAGTTCGCGGTCCTGCATTTTTATCAAGGGCAATCGCGCCAGATGCCTGATCTCCGGCAGGGCGCGCTCCTTGCATTCGCGCAGAATCTGATCCGTAACCGTGAATTTCTTCTTCATGTGCCGGGGATGGAGATAGACCGTGACGGACGTCCAACACTTTCCGATCCCAAAGAGCGTGCTTGATCCCGCGAAGACGTTCGTGTCGGAAACTGCTTCCAACAACACCCGCCACGACCACCCCTCCCGCGTCCACAGGCGAGTGAGCCGCACCAGCACCCGATGGCATTCCTGGTCGACCCCACCGGGCACGTATGCCGTGAGATGATCGATGCGCCCATCACCATCGGCATCCTCTGCCAAGTAAAGCGCGTGACCATGCCGATTGCCCGCCGGCAGATCGTGGCCGGAAAGCACGGCCGGAATCCTGGTGTTGCCCAACGCCTTCCCTGCTAGGCTCATTACCGCTGGGCGGAGACACTCACCCACACACAGCGTATCTTCGACCGGCGGCAACGGTGGACCAACTAGAGCGAACCGCGCCGCCGTCGCGCCGTACACTGCCGCCAACACCGGGTAATCGCGCTCGACGATTTCCTCAAGCATTTTGACCGAAATCGGCTCGCCCTCGAGCACCATGCTCCGCACGACCTTTCGTGGAAGACCAAAAATGTGACGACGATGCTGCTCTTCGTAAGGAAGGGCTCGCCATTCGAGGATAGTTTACTTCCAAGCGATCGCGCCTATTTGGCCTGCGTATTGCACTCTTCAATGACATCTCTCGCTTGGCGTCCGTAAACATCTAGAGGTCGAAGTGATAGCCTAAAGCAAACGCGATGGCAATGAGGACAGTTTCGAGCTACCTGACGCCGACGAAGAGCCCACTTCCGAAGTTGCAGGCCTTTCCCAGCAATAACGGCCCTCCGATGGCCGTCGAGAATACCAACCTCAGTTGGGCGCTGAGGCCGCCCCCCGGCCCGCGACACACACTTATCTTGTCGATGCCCGCCGGTATCGGAAATCCACGGCGACGTAGTTCAAGCCCTACATCAGCGATAATCGCCTGTTCAGGTGTTGCACCTTTACTATATCGCGTTGGAAAATAGTCTGTCTGGGTAATCCAGGTCTTCGCACACACAAAAATCGGATCGTCATCTTCGACAATGGTCGAAGGCTCCAGCCGGAGTAGACCCGCGGACCCCGCACGCAATTCGCGAAAGTCGGAGAGCGCAGCATCAAGAAGTCTCAGATTCTCGCATTCCTCTTTGCGTGGCTGCCGCCTTCCCAGCAAATGGGGAGCGATGACAAGCAGCCTCTGTCTGGCTTGATCGAAAGCAAAGGCCAAATGCGACCTGCCACCCCGGCGCGCCGGAGAGCCGTCTGCTTCATGGCCGCTGAAGAACGTGGGCAGCTTGGTCTGTTGCCCAAGCCGGTTCTGCACAAGTGACATCACGGCCCGGCGTAAAGCGCGCGTTACCGATTGCGAGCTGGCAAGAAGTGACAAACCGTCGACTACAACGAAGGAGAGGGCTCCCTCTACCCGCTTGACCGGCCTCATCAGGCCGAGGCCCAAATATCTGCCATCGCCAGCAAGCAAAGGACCGACAATGGGTTGTGTGAAGTTGATTTCAACATGCCATAGTCGAGCAGAAACGAAACGTGTCCCGATGGCGAAATTTTCCGCGCGCACGCCCTTCGCATCGAGCGGCTCGCGCTGAACACGGATAGACGCGGGCTTGAACGTGATCTCGACGTGACGTAGCGCCTGGGTAACAGCCGCCGCCGCACCGCGCTCGATGTCCACACGTTCGGTTCCTTCTTTTCGACCATGCGGTCGCGCGACCGGAAGGGCCATGGGCGTTACCGTGCGCCAGCACCGAAATCCGACCTGATTGTCATTACCAATACCATACTGGTTGAGCATCCCTCCTTTCTCAGTGGAGACGAGCATCCAAGATATTTCTCCGGTTGACTCATTGAAGCCTCTAGTTACGGAAAAGGCCCAAGCGATATCATTGGCGGCAACGGGACAGTCACGTGGGATTTCAACTAGCAGGCGCCGGATTCCGTGATCGGCATGCTGATGCCCAATGGATGGCAAAGGGATGATACGGATACGACCGGCTTTGTCGGCCTCGGTCGTGTCTCGACAAAGGCCAAACATCCGCACGATAGTATCGGCCTTTCCGGGCAACTCCTCTTTGAGTCTTGTCGCTGCACCATTGCGTACGGTCTCTACAAGCCGCACTGCTTCCATAAGCGGCCAGGGAAGAAAACCGGCGCTTTCCGTCATGTCGCGCAATTCGTAAAGAAACCGTACCGGCGGGTTATCGTAGGAAACTTGGCGGAAGCGTGGTTTTGGCGGCTGCGAAAGAGTTTGGCCCGTCACCTTTCTCCCAGATGGATCTTTTTTCGTTGGGGCCGCCTCTCTCCTTGTCTTGAACCGGGTTTGACCTTTCTTATAGCGGTCAAATAAGCTGTTGAGCGATCCCGGAAGTGGACATGAAAGCGCGCGGCCACCACCATTCGCGACAGGGTAATGGATAGCGCCGGGATGACTAGAAAGCCTAGCCTCGGCTTCATCCGCATCGAGAACCTCGGCGACTGCCCAGGCCATATCGACTCCTCGCCCTAATTGGTAGAGCCGTTCAGCGACATCGCACATCCTTTCAGCATGCTCCGCGCCATGCTTGAACGACCACACATAGAGGAAAGGCGCTCCCAGATCAAAAATCTGTGGGTGGAATCGCTTGGTTGCCGTTCGAATCTCACCGATGCGTGTGGGATCACCACCGACGGTGTCAAGATCATTGTTCGGCATGAAGTGCCTGAAAGACTGGCCCTTGCGCACAGCGGGCGCCGCGATGACCGGTGCATCGAGCTGCTCCAACCACGCAAGTGCGTCCCGGTCCTCTTTGCAAAGAACCGCCCCTTTGGCAACACCAGCGACAAATGCCTGGAACAGCCGCGCCGGCGATGGCGGCCACTCCGAGCGACCTTCTGTATTAAGTCCGTGATAGCGGCCATCGTGAAAGCATATAGCAACAAGAAGGCAAGGCATGGATCAGGCCCCGCTTTCTTCTTCATCGGTCTTTTTGGCCAAAAGCTTTTTGGCTTCCTTCAAATCAAACTTGTGCATAAGCTCCTCCGGCCAATTCGCCTTGAACGGTTCGACCGCGGCTTCAGCATATTTGAGAAGTTCCTTCCGAGCATTATCTGATTCCAGGTCGACACAAACGCGTTCACCGCGACGAGGCACCGAAACCCACCGATCCTCGCCCGCAACCCTTAGATGGCAACCTTCGCGCAGATAGAGATCGAAGTCGGCTGTCGCCGCGAGCAAGGCAATTGATAGGATATAATGCCGAACTTCCTTTGTCTTTTGATCATCCTCACCTTCTAACTTTCGGAGCGCAACAAGGTTGACAGTAACGTCTCGCTCAATCGGTCCTGATGTTAGGACACCGCCCAAGACGCGACGTTCCGGATTGGGCAGACCGTCCCTAAACTCATGCATGTGCCCAGCGGCGCCCTGACTCACCTTTCGGAACGTTGCGGGAGCATCCGCAAAACCTTTCTCAGAAAGTTTCGTTTTCTTTGCCTCGGCTTCCTTCTTTAATTCGGCCTTCTGACTATTATCGAGTTCTTTCCAGATAGAATTGAATTGTGCTGCCGCATAGAGGGGTTGGACGTCCCAGGCACGAATGATCGAGCGAACTAGGCGGGGACGTTTTTCGCCCGTACCACCACGGGAGTCCCAAACACCGAACAAAAGCGAGGTCGGCGCAAGTCTACAGATCGGTCCGGCATCTCCTCGCTGCTTCAACGCGAGGAATGCCTTCGAGACGTCGGGCGCCAATGTCGGCGTCGATTGAATGACCGCATCAGCAATCCGATGCGCCAGATCAAGTAGCGAACGTTTCACAACATACTTATTGTCATCGCCTTCTTCTTCAGATAGTTCGATTTCAATCTGCGGCACAAACGAAGAATACGGCTCTTCCTTGAAGATTGGTTCTATGCGATTAGCTTGGGAGCCGACACTGTCGATGGTAACGACCTTCGTTCCGTTCGACAGTATATCAATATTGTAGCCGATATCAGCATAGGTGGGCGGGAAGATCACCGTGTACTCGCCCTCCTCGACTGGCTCGAGATTCTGCTTCAGGTGGATAGCGACCGGGCCGTCCTGATCGTCGGCCCAGGAATTGATGAGGTCATGCGTCAAGGTCATTGCTTCGGCCATGGCTAAATATCCTCTTCAGCGAAAGTGACGATTTTGTTCTTACCGGAAGAACCAAGTACAAAATGGAAACGTCTTATTGATAATGAAGGAATGCTTCCGGTCAGCGCAACGCGTGCAAGTATTGGAGATAACACCATCCCCCAAGCCGCATAGCGAACTTGCCGATCCCTGAAGAGTTTGGGTCGCGCATGCTCAAGACCCCACGCTGCGAGAAATTCGACAACTGGGGACGATTCTACGCCATGTTTAGGTTTTTGATCGTTCGGTGAATAACCTGCGTCTATTGCCGTCCAGGTTCCGCGCGGATCAAAATTGAAACTACCACCTATCGGAGTAAGGACGTTAAGTGGATCTTCTGTCAGCTTTCTATGATCTTCGTCCCATAGCTGCGTAAGGCCTCTTGATTTTAGATCACCGGGCTGATTATTCTGTCTCTGCTTTTTCGATGGCTTTCTGCGCACTCCTTTCAACATCGCCCGAGCAACACTGTCTGCAGAACGGTTACCCGAATAAAGCTTGAAGGTTTCGCGGCCAGACCCATCAGCCCAGTGGTCAAGTTCGACAATGTGTTGGTTGCCACTGGAGATGCGGATAGGAAGTGTCATTCGATCCCCTTTCCCTGCGCAAAAAGTCTCAGACAAGTCTATCACGGAGCCCTTAGCTTCCGATTCGGAGTCTGGCTCATCATCCCCATCACTATCGTGTTGAGCCAGGCTCCCTTTCCCTTTCTTGGACGGAGGATCGGCATAACCTACCGGTCCAAACCGCTTGATCTCCGCCTCCGCCAAAAACGCCAGCACAACTGCGAAGGGGTTCTTGTCGTCCTTGGCGCGCAGGCAGAATCTTACATCCCCCTCGTCGCACCAGTCGAACCCGCCTTCGGCGTCCCCGAGTAGAATATCTGCGGCTTCGAGGAAACCGAGACAGGCGAAGACTTGGCCTGGATTGAAGAGATCGACAGGAATGTCAGATTCCGCCATTGGCACCCCTCCTTCGGTCGTTCTCACGTGACGATTCCTGGTCGGCGGCGCGCAGTAGCGCCTCCCACCAAGCGAGCCCCCAGGGTCCCCAACGTTTCTGTAGCCGTGCGAAGCGCAAGGCCGTCTCGCGTACGCGTGTTTCGAGCAAGGATGGCGGCGCATCGTCACAGCCTTCGGTTCCAATCACCGGCCGCGCGCGGCCATGATGGGCGGCGATCAAGTGCAATACGAGTTCTTGCAGATCGGACGGCAATCCCTTGAACGCTTCGTCACGTTCCGCATGGAGCAGTGACCCGAACTCATGGCGGTAACCGCTGAGACGGGGCCGGACAAGCGGCCCCCTGGTCTTTGCATAAATGCCGTCTTTCCGTGCGTTGAAGGCTCTCTGCCAGCGCACGGCCTTCTTACCCTCGTCGTGCAGACGCGCAGCGATAGCGAGGGCTTCTGCATAATCGTCGGGGAGATCGATCACCTTGGCAATCCGGCGTACTTGCTTTTCCGTCCAGGAATGATGTTCGTCCAGCAATTGCGGTCGTGGAGACGTGGATCGACTTTCTTCCGTCGTTTCCGTTTCGACGAGAAGGCGCTCGACATCTTCACCTTCTCCGGAGAGTCTTGTCGCAAAAGAATATGTGATGCAACCGGTAGAATCCAGGGCATTATCTCCCGTAACAGTGCGGATACGAAAGCGAATATCGACCGGCCATTCGAGGCCATCGTCAGCGGTGCGGACGTCTTCGCCATCCGCATCGCCATCGAGCAACCCATCCTTCAACCCACCAAACCGCACATCAACAACGAGCGTCGCCTCCGCAAGATCCTTTTCGAGCTCCTTTCTTCGCTTCTTGTCACCGTCGCATTCTGAAAGATCACGAAGGTGATAGTGCTTGCGCAGTTCACCGTCAGGGGCGAGCGCAAAGGCAACGATATCATCGCCCCCAAGTTCTCTAGCCTTCCATAACCTTCCAGCTCGCGCCACCATCCAGGTGACAACACGCCATGATTCAGTTTCGAGCTTCTCACTCAGATGCGGCGGAGCCGCTTCGAAGAAGTCTTCCACTTCTTTCTTCGTTGACTCACCTCCTTCGGTGCGCACTGGCATGAACTTGCGCCAGATAACAGTGGACTGCGGCGCATCATCCACAATCCAGCCGCGTAACCAAGGTGGAACTTCCGGCCGTCCGGTATGCCTTTCCAGGGATGTCATCGACCAAGCGTCGACTAGTGCGCGGGAGAGCGCCGGATAGAGCGGTGGCGGTGTCGTCGACGATTCCACCTCCTTCTGAAGCTTGGAATCTTTTTCTGCGCGTAGTTTAAGCTCCCTCAAAGCACCAGGGCTCACGTCAATACTGTTGCTTTTCGGTAGGTTGCCGAGAAGTTGCAAACCACACCAAGCAATCATTGCGCGCCGTTCATCTGGTTTTGGGTCGTCCGGCTTCTTCGGTTTTGGTTCCCCCCCATGAACCAGAATGACTTGTGCGTCCCCGTTCCCAAGCCTGTTGACACGCCCCAGCCGCTGGACCATGCGTTCCCAAGGAACCAGGTCGCAGACCATGTGATCTGCATCAAGGTCGACACCCACCTCTCCCGAGGAAGTGGCGATAAGGAAGGTAGGTCTTTTGAGCTTGACATCGCTGCCCGCGAGAAATCCGAGCATCTTCAACCTTCCGGCGGCATCGACCCGCTCTTTGACTCGCCGTGCGCCGACGAAAAGTTCGGTTTCAATATTGGTCTTCGGGATGTCATTCTTTCTGTCACCCTTCGCCTTAACTTCAATTTCTTTCTTTGTCTTATCCGACACTTCTCGGCTGTGGCAATAGATAAGAACGCGAACGGCCGTCTTTCCTTCACCGGAAAGCGCCCAAGCCCGTTCAGCGAGCGCATTTTCCAACTTTTCACCATCTATTGGTTCGATGGTCAACTGTTTTTTTGCGCTAAGACGAGCTTTGACGACATCA
The DNA here is from genome assembly GCA_002897735.1 of bacterium BMS3Bbin13. Classification (GTDB taxonomy): domain Bacteria; phylum Pseudomonadota; class Gammaproteobacteria; order 21-64-14; family 21-64-14; genus BMS3Abin12. Next base: position 8,947 of record BDTW01000047.1, read on the forward strand.
TCATCAAGATCTCCCTTCTCTTTCTCTAGGCGAAAAACTATTCCCTTGCGTTCCCGCCCAGTTGCGGACAGAGAGAGAAGCCTGAATGGAGGCACGATTCCACGATCCGCCTTGTCGTGCGTTCCGAGGAGCTCGGCGCCGGTTTCAATCGCCTCAAGCAGCCGCTCGAAGGGCGGTACAAGATGCGATTCGTCGAGCACGACCAGCGTATCTGCTCCCAACATTCCTGCATGATAAGGACGCATCTTGTGTGACACGCCATATCCGGAAAACAGGAGGCGGGACCCGATCATATCGACAGTACCGACAATAATGGCAGGCGCGGTCGGATCTTCAAGCCATTCCCGTTTGTCCACATGCTGTCCGCGAAGCGTGCTCACCCGCAATTCTTCGTCGGCCGACCTTGTCTTGATCTCGTCGGCAACCGTCGTCGCTTGATCAACCACGGCTCGACGATCCACCACATAGACCAGACGCCGCGACAAGTCCGCGCCTGCTTTCAGCGCCAAGTACCAGATCGCCATGACTGAGGTCTTGCCAAGGCCGGTGGGAATATCGACGGTAGCCGGGATCATCCCTAAAGCAAAATATTCTGCATACAAGCGAGACTGCCACTTCAATGGTTTGAAACCAGTAAGCCTTTCAAATTCGTTTTCAAAGTCCATTCTTTATCCTCGAAACCACGCAACAGCGAATCCTTCCGTTCAAAACATTAAAGCTGATGGCTCAAGGCCGGATATAACTAGGGCCAAACACCAACGCGCAACACTTGGACCAACCTTCCCGCCAATATCGAAACCCCTAATCTGGCCATTCCAGCAGTCCCTCATGTTCTTCGTGTTTCGGGTTTTTGATGGCCCTGGGCAGATCAGCTCAGCGTAGCCCCACGGGCTACCGCAGTCCTCCGGCGGGCAGGCGCGCTTTCCCTTGGTACAGCGCGGGTAGTGCATGCTTTCCTACTCCGAAAAAATCCTCTCGATCTTGAGGTCATATTCCCAACTGTCGCCGAAATCGCAATCGTAGACGAGGGTCTCGCCTTCGCCGGCAATTTCATCCAGGCGCAGGGCAACCTTGATCCGGTATACGCCTACATTGGTTCGTTTGCCAGTACCATATTCTTACGTCGCACATACGGCTACATATCATCATCGCACCCCCATGTCGTGAGTCTCTAATCGGTCTCATCGGCAAGGTTAGTGCTCCGGCCTCTTACGCAGATACCCGACATCAATACTGCCTGCTTGCGCACGCTGATATCCACTTCCACGATGCTCGCGATATGTACCAGATGAAACATCTCCTCCACGATCATAGAGCCGGTCGGCATGTATTCACGTCGGCACGTTGGCAGTGAACCGCACCCGCCCCCACGAACTGGGATCGTTCTTCAGCCTCACGACGCCCCTCCCGCCGTCAGACCGTTATCCAGCCGATATGCCACCGCCTCGTTTTCGGCTCGTGGGACATGGGCGTGATTAGCGCCGGAACGGGGGGCTGCGGGGGGGCGCAACCGACAGCAGGGTCCAGGGCGAGACCGGAGAGGGCCTTGATAAACGATCGGCGTTGCATGGCGGCCTCGCATAGGTTGCTCTTCGGCCCTTTATACCACCGGCGGTGGCTCACCGGTTGAGCCTGTGACGCAGGGTGCGGGGTCCGTGCGGCTTCGCAGAACCGACGGGCGGCGCCCGATGGTCGCACCTTGCGCCCTCACCGGCGGCCGGCAATCGCGGGCACCAGATCGCCGCAGATGCAGAGATACAGATGGGATTCTGTGCAGGGGACGAACCGCGAACTGCCGTTCGCCGATGGCGATTTCGGCCAAGCTTACCCGCTCCGCAAGGTACGGCGCGAGTTGCTGGTAGCTCAGGATGTCGAGCTGGGTTTCGAGGGATCGGGTGGCGGAATGAGGTGAGCGAGTCGTTCCCGGAGGTAGGTCTCGTCCACGGGCTCTCCTTCCATCGCCATGGAGCGGGCCACGTGGCGCGGTATCGCTTGCAGATGGCGCCGCTTGCGCTCCCCAGGAGACAATGTACGCCAGTGCTGAATCGCTTCTTTCCAGTTCATGCTTTTCATTGTCGGCCTCCAACACAGGGTCTGCAACGGATATTCTCAATGCATGCTGGTCGGCGGCGCACAGCGGGGCTTCGAGCCAAGCCAAGGTGAATGGGCCGTGCTGCGCGAGCAGGCCCCGCACGCGGTCGGTCCAGCTCGGGCCGGGCGAGTGCTTACGGGGCGAGGTCGAGGTGACTTTGGGGGCCGATTCATTACCCGCGCCGGATCAGCGCAGCCGCCAAAGGATCCGGTTGACCTTGGCCGGATCGAAGGCCTCCGGGTCGAACGAGGGTCCGGCCCACTCGCGGATTTCCTCGTGTCTCGGGTGCGCCGGGTCCTGCAAGGCGGCGAGCAGGTCTTCGTAACCGGGCGGTCCGCCGCAGTCCTCCGGCGGGCAGGCGCGCTCGCCGGCCAGGCAGCGGGGATAATGCACGGCGGGATCGGCGGGCAGCGCCTTTTCAATCCTGATCTCGTGGGTCCAGCCGTCGCCGAAATCGTATTCGTATGGGAAGGCGTCGCCCGGCCCGGCTACCTTGTCGAGGGGGATGACGCGCCCGCTCTGCGCGAGGTCGGGGGAATCGGGGTGGGGCACACCGTAGGTCACATCGCCGATGCGAAAAGCGTGCAAATGGCTGTCGGTCCACCCATGGCCGCCTGCAGCACGCGGTGGAACTTGCCGAGGCGAATGTCCGCGGGAACCTGGATGCGGCGCCAGATGAGCGGCTGGATGTCTTGCAATGTGACCTTGATCTCGAACACGTCCATAACGTATTTCCTCCCTTGTCATTTCGATTCGCCGGGGGTGCCGTCATAGCGCGCCGAGGCGGCGCGCAGGCGCTCGGCCACCAGGGCGCGCAGGAACTCCGGGGCCAGTACCTCGACGTCGGGACCGTACTTGAGAATGTCCATCAGCAATTCGCGGGGATCGGAGTAGGGAATCTGCAACTCGTACATCCCCCCTACCCACTGGCCGATCTGGTCCGGGTGCCAACGCTCGTCGGCGACCCAGCGGGCCCGCTCGGCGGTGAAGCGCAGTACGGCCCAACTCGCGGCCTCTCCGGTGAAGATGCCGAAGCTGGCGCGCAGATGGCGGTCCAGGGCCGCGTCGTCGGCCGGACGAACCGGCCGACCGGTATCGGAGGCCTCGCGAATCCGATCCAGGGAGAAGGTGCGCATGTCCTGCGCCCGCTCGCACCAGGCCGCTACGTACCAGTTGTCCCGGTAATGCAGGAGGCGGTAGGGGTGGATGCGCCGGTCGCTGACCGCTTCGCGTTCGCGGCCGTGGTAGCGAATGTCCAGGATGTGTCCACCGAGAACGCCGGTCGAAATGCATCCGAAGATGGAATCATCCACGGTCCGGCTGGCGAACGGCCGGAGCAGGACCCGTGAGGTAACGGTCTCCGCGGCATGCCCGCTCTGCTCCAGCAGCTTCCGGATGCGGGCCTTGAGCGGGCCGATATAAGGGCCCAGTAGGCCGGGTTGTACGGCTTCGAGGAGCTGTTCGCTCGCCAGCAGCGCATAGAGTTCGCTGTCGTTGAACCACAGCCCGGGAAGCTGGAACTCGGGGGCATCGGGGTCGTAGTGGTGACCATTGCGCTCCCGATCGTAAAGGATCGGCGCTCCCATGAAATCGCGCAGGTAGGCGATGTCGCGCACCACGGTCGCCCGGGAGACACCGAGGCGGTCGATCAGCGTAGACAGGGGGACGGGACGTCTCCCGGAGAGTGCGGCGTGGAGCCGGTAGATGCGCTCCGCGCGATTCATCCTGCCGATTTCGCGTACATTGTTTCTTTCCGAAGGCGCCGAAGAGCTCTTCTCGGATCCAATATAGCACGCGGGAAATAATGTTATTGCCGCCGGGGGAAGGGCGGGAATATCGGGCGGTTCGGCTGGCCAAGGTCCGCCGGTCGTGATGCGCGCCGCAGCGTTGGGACATCCAGCGACGTCGGCCGGGCGAGCCCGGCCCTACGGGTGGGTGTGATCACCGATACGCGCGGGCTGGCCCGGCCCCTACGGGTCATGGGTGGCGAGGTCGATGCCCTCGCGGGCGACTTCGGCCATGAGGTCGATCTCGGCATCGGTGACGATATAGGGAGGCATGAAATAGACGACGTCGCCGAGCGGGCGCAGGAGCACGCCGCGGCGCAGGCCGTGACGGTAGACGGCGAGGCCGCGCCGTTCCTGCCAGCGGTAGGGTTCACGACGCGCCTTGTCGCGGACCATCTCGATGGCGAGGATCATGCCGGTCTGGCGGACCTCGGCGACGTGCGGGTGATCGGCGAGGTCCGCGGTGGCCCGCGCCATGCGCGCCGCACGGCGACGGTTGTCTTCGAGTACCGGCGTACGCTCGAACAGATCGAGGGTGGCGAGCGCGGCGCGGCAGCCGAGGGGGTTTCCGGTGTAGCTGTGCGAGTGCAGGAACGCGCGCAGGCTCCGGTGGTCGTCGTAGAAGGCCTCGTAGACCGTGTCCGTGGTGAGCACGACGGACAGCGGGAGATAACCGCCGGTCAGCCCTTTCGACAGGCACAGGAAGTCGGGCCGGATACCGGCCTGCTCGCAGGCGAACATCGTGCCCGTGCGCCCGAAGCCCACGGCGATCTCATCGGCGATGAGGTGCACGCCGTAGCGGTCGCAGGCCGCGCGCAGCAGTTCCAGGTACACGGGGTGGTACATGCGCATGTGCCCGGCGCACTGCACCAGCGGCTCGATGATCACCGCACAGAGCGATGCGGCGTGGCGTTCCAGCGCGGCCTCCATGTGCCGGAACATCTCACGGGTGTGCTCCTCCCAGGAACGCCCCGGCGCGCGCGCAAAGCAATCCGGAGACGGGACCGTGACCGGTTCGAGCAGCAGCGCCCGGTAGGTGTCCTTGTAGAGTGCCACGTCCCCGACCGCCAGCGCTCCCAGGGTCTCGCCGTGATAGCTGTTGGACAGGTTGAGGAAGCGCGTCTTGCCGCTCTGCCCGAGGTTGCGCCAATAGTGGAAACTCATCTTGATCGCGACTTCGATCGCGGAGGAACCGTTGTCGGCGTAGAAGCAGCGGCTCAGGCCGGGCGGCGCGATGCGCACCAGCCGCTCGGAGAGTTCCACCACCGGCCGGTGCGTGAAGCCCGCGAGCAGTACGTGTTCCAAGGTGTCGAGTTGCTCGCGCAGCGCGGCGTTGATGTGCGGATTGCAGTGACCGAACAGGTTCACCCACCAGGAACTCACCGCGTCCAGATAGCGGTTGCCGTCGAGGTCCTCCAGATAGGCACCCGCGGCGCGGCGCACCGGGATCGGCGGCAGCGTCTCGTGGTCCTTCATCTGGGTGCAGGGGTGCCACAGGACCGAGAGGTCGCGGCGGATCAGTTCGTCGTTGTCCATAGGCGTGTCGACCGGCTTCATTGCCGAAAAATGGCTCGCGGGTCGGGAACGCCGGCGGCGGAATGCGGAGTCGCCCTCCGAAGAGCCAAAAGACCCCCTCTCCCTGTCCCTCCCCGGAGAGGGAGAGAACGTTTTGCGCAGGGGTGGTACCGACGAGGATATGCCGTCGGTATTTCCCGCGGCGGCGGATTCACCGCCGCCGCGGCGCCCGCTATGGTCGGTGTGCGCTCGGCGAGCCGGCGGTATCGATGCGCCCGAGCCCGAGGTTCTCCCAGATCGCCAGGCTCGGAGCGGCTTGGTTGAGGGTGTAGAAGTGCAGTCCCGGTGCGCCCGCCTCCAGCAGGCGCCGGCACAGATCGCTCACCACCTCGGTACCGAAGGCGCGGATCGAGTCGCGATCGTCACCGAAGTCCTCGAGGCGTTTGCGGATCCAGCGCGGGATCTCGGCTCCGCAGGCGTCGGAGAAGTGCGCGAGCCGGTTGTGGTTGGTAATCGGCATGATGCCCGGCACGATCGGCAGGTCGAGGCCCCGCGCCTCGCACTCGTCCACGAACCGGAGATAGGCGTCGGCGTTGTAGAAGTACTGCGTGATCGCGCCGTCGGCACCGGCCTCGACCTTGCGTTGGAAATTCAGCAGGTCCGCCCTGGCACCGCGCGCCTGGGGATGGACCTCGGGGTAGGCCGCCACTTCGATGAAGAAGTGGCGGCCGGTCTCGGCGCGGATGAAGGCCACCAAGTCGGCGGCGTAGCGGAACTCGCGCGGGCCGCCGGTGCCGCTGCCCGAGGGCAGGTCGCCTCGCAGGGCGACGATGTGGCGTATGCCCTCGTCCCGGTAACGGCTCAGGATCGCGCGCACGCCTTCGCGGGTGGCCTCGATGCAGGAAAGGTGCGGCGCGGCCTCGATGCCGGATTCGCGCTGGATCTCGGCGACCGTCTCGAAGGTGCGCTCGCGGGTCGAGCCGCCCGCCCCGAAGGTGACCGAGAAGAAGCGCGGTCCGAGTACGGCCAGGCGGGCACGGACTCGACGCAGCTTCTCCACCCCTTCCGGCGTCTTCGGCGGGAAGAACTCGAAGCTGTATACCGGATTGTGCCGCTTCTGGGATTCCATGCGCACACGCCGCCCCGCGCCCCGGCGGCGCCGAGGCTCAGTAGCGATAATAGTCCGGCTTGTACGGTCCCTCCAGCGGGACCCCGATATATTGGGCCTGCTCCGGGGTGAGCGTGGTGAGGTGCACATCGATTTTTTTCAGGTGCAGCCGCGCCACCTTTTCGTCCAGATTCTTGGGCAACACGTAGACCCGGTGTTCATACTTGCCGGGGTTGTTCCACAGTTCGATCTGCGCCAGCACCTGATTGGTGAAGGAGTTGGACATGACGAAGCTCGGGTGCCCGGTGGCACACCCCAGGTTCACGAGCCGGCCCTCGGCGAGCAGGATGATGCGCTTGCCGTCCGGGAAGATCACGTGGTCGACCTGCGGCTTGATGTTCTCCCATTCGTACGCGCGCAACGCCGCGACCTCGATCTCCGAGTCGAAGTGGCCGATGTTGCACACGATGGCCTGGCCCTTCATGCGCTTCATGTGCTCGTGGTTGATCACGCTCATGTTGCCGGTGGCGGTGACGAAGATGTCGGCCACGGGGCAGGCCTCGTCCATGGTGACCACCCGGTAACCCTCCATGGCCGCCTGCAGCGCACAGATCGGATCGATCTCGGTGATCCAGACCGTGGCACCGAGCCCGCGCAGCGACTGCGCACAGCCCTTGCCCACCTCGCCGAAGCCGAGCACCACGGCGATCTTGCCGGCGATCATCACGTCGGTAGCACGCTTGATGCCGTCGACCAGCGACTCGCGGCAGCCGTAGAGGTTGTCGAACTTGGACTTGGTGACCGAATCGTTGACGTTGAAGGCCGCGGCCCTGAGCGTGCCCTCGCGCTGCATATCGTAGAGGCGATGCACGCCGGTGGTGGTCTCCTCGGACAGCCCGCGCACGTCCTTGAGCAGATCCGGGTATTTCTCGTGCATGACCAGGGTCAGATCACCGCCGTCGTCGAGCAGCATGTTGGGCCGCCAGCCGTCCGGGCCGAAGATGGTCTGATCGACGCACCACCAGTACTGCTCCTCGGTCTCGCCCTTCCACGCGAACACCGGCACGCCCGTCGCGGCGATCGCGGCGGCGGCGTGGTCCTGTGTGGAGAAGATGTTGCAGGAAGACCAGCGGACCTCGGCGCCGAGATCGACCAGCGCCTCGATCAGCACCGCAGTCTGGATGGTCATGTGCAGACAGCCGACGATGCGGGCGCCCTGGAGGGGTTTCTTGCCTCGGTATTCCTCGCGCAGGGCCATCAGGCCCGGCATCTCGGTCTCCGCGATGCGGATCTCCTTGCGACCCCAGTCGGCCAGCCCGATATCGGCGACCTTGTAATCGGGGTCCAGGTTCTGAATCGGTTGACTGCTCATCTTCATCGACTCCTCAACGGTTATCCGTGCCGCGGCGGCTCAGCCGACGGCCTTCACTGCGGCGGCATCGCGCAACAACCCGGCGCGATCGGTGGCCTCCCAGGGGAAGCCCGCATCCTCACGACCGAAGTGACCGTAGGCGGCGGTCGCGGCGTAGACCGGGCGCAGCAGGTCGAGCATGCGAATCAGCCCGCCCGGACGCAGATCGAAGTGCTCGCGCACCAACCTCACCAAACGATCGTCGTCCACCTTGCCCGTGCCGAAGGTCTGCACGCTGATCGAGGTGGGCTCGGCCACGCCGATGGCGTAGGAGAGTTGGATCTCGCAACGTTCGGCAAGACCCGCGGCGACGATATTCTTCGCTACGTACCGACAGGCATAGGCCGCGGAGCGGTCCACCTTGGATGGATCTTTCCCGGAGAAGGCGCCGCCGCCGTGGCGCGCCATGCCGCCGTAGGTATCGACGATGATCTTGCGCCCGGTCAGCCCGCAGTCGCCGAGCGGCCCGCCGACCACGAAGCGCCCGGTGGGATTGATGTGCACCTTGGTCTCGCGCCGCAACCACTCCGGCGGCAGGACCGGGCGGATGATCTCCTCCATCACCGCCTCGTGCAGTGCCCGCTCGCCGATGTCCGGGGCGTGCTGAGTGGAGAGCACCACGGTATCGATGCCCACCGGGCGGTCCTTCTCGTAGCGTATGGTCACCTGGCTCTTGGCATCCGGACGCAACCAGGGCAGCACCCCGCTCTTGCGCACCTCGGCCTGGCGACGCACCAGGCGATGCGCATAGGTGATCGGCGCGGGCATCAGCACGTCGGTCTCGCTGGTCGCATAGCCGAACATCATGCCCTGATCCCCGGCACCCTGGGCCTCGGCCGTGCCCCGGTCGACGCCCTGGGCGATGTCCGGAGACTGCTTGCCGATGCCGGAGAGCACCGCGCAGGTGGCCGCGTCGAAGCCCATCTCCGAACTCGTATAGCCGATGCGCGCGATGGTCTCGCGGGCCAGCGCCTCGGCGTCGAAGGCTGCGGTGGTGGTGACCTCGCCGGCGAACAACACCATTCCCGTCTTGATCAGGGTCTCGCACGCCACATGCGCGTGGGGATCCTGGGCCAGGATCGCGTCCAGGATGGTATCCGAGAGCTGGTCCGCCATCTTGTCCGGGTGGCCCTCGGACACGGATTCGGAAGTAAAGAGATAGTTGTTCAATTTCAACTCCTTGGAGCCGATACACCCATTCTGTCGGGGCCTTCCTCACCGGGGGCCGCGCGCCGCGCAGGCCCGCGACGCGCGCAGACGGCCCTAAGAGTCTGTCGGACTTGGGATGGCTCTACTGCGGCGGCGGGAGATCGGCCCATTTCTCCGATCGTTTTCGTTGAAAACAGTGTCCCTATTCACCTCAGACGATCGAAGAACGATACTCGGTCTTCCACTCGCCTCGCTACGAACCCCTACGCCCGATCGCACCCTAGTGTACCGGCTTCGCGCGCATTGTCCACGATCCGCCGCCGCATCGGTCCAATGCCCCGTATGCCCGATACGATGTCATAGTAAGGTATCGACTCCGAGGACGCCGCCGATGCAGGTGCGCGAGACCTTATCTTCGCCCGGCAACCCTGTCCCGGGACCGCGCCGCACCGGACGATCCGATACCCTGCAAATTGGTACGCTATCCGCCCGGCGCGGCGGACACCTTGCACCGGCTGCAAAGCGAGTTTTCACACGCTTCGCACGATCCGGCATCGCGAAGACACGCCGTCGACATCCCCGCAAAACCCGTGATCCTGGTTTGCGAACCCTATGAACCAAAAGGATAATCAGCCCGGATTTCTCCTGTCGCCCATGGGATTTCCTCCCGCAGCCACACGCCGGGCGAATTAACGGTTGCCCCCCGAGACCAAGTTGGGGAAAATAGCGCGCCTGCGTACCCAGGGCTCCGGGAACAATCAGCGGCCTGGAAAACGGCCGAAACTCCTCGCACCCCCACCCGTCAGGCGAGCGGTCATTCGGCCCTCAGAAGGCTACCGGGGCGATGCGTCGGGGCCACGGCGCGTGCGCGCGCGCCCCAGACAACACGGGTTTGTCTTTCCAGATTTCCTGACGGCTTCGTCTTTAACGGGGACTTGAGTCATGAAAATGAGCCAGCCTAAGCAGTCCGTGCTCTCGCGCCGAGAGCTTGCCAATGCGATCCGCGCCCTGAGCATGGACGCGGTACAGAAGGCCAACTCCGGCCATCCGGGTATGCCCATGGGCATGGCGGATATCGCCGAGGTGCTGTGGAACGATTTCCTGCAGCACAACCCCGCCAACCCGAAGTGGTTCGACCGTGACCGTTTCGTCCTCTCCAACGGCCACGGCTCGATGCTCCACTACGCCCTACTCCACCTGACGGGACACGACCTCGGCATCGAGGACATCAAGCAGTTCCGGCAGTTGCACTCGCGCACGCCCGGGCATCCGGAATACGGCTACACGCCGGGGATCGAGACCACCACCGGACCGCTCGGCCAGGGCCTGGCCAACGCCGTGGGTATGGCGCTCGCCGAACGCCTGCTGGCGGCGAGGTTCAACCGCGACGGCCATGAACTCGTCGACCACCACACCTATGTCTTCCTGGGCGACGGCTGCCTCATGGAAGGCGTCTCGCACGAGGCCTGCGCGCTCGCCGGCACCTGGGGTCTGGGCAAGCTGATCGGCTTCTACGACGACAACGGCATCTCCATCGACGGACACGTCGAGGGCTGGTTCACCGACGATACGCCCCGACGCTTCGAGGCCTACCACTGGCACGTCATCCCCGGTGTGGACGGGCACGACCCGGAGGCGGTGAAGCAGGCGATCGTCGAGGCGCGCTCGGTCACCGACCGCCCGACGCTGATCTGCTGCAAGACCGTCATCGGATACGGATCTCCCAACCTGTGCGGCAGTCACGACGTTCACGGCCAGGCGTTGGGCGAGAAAGAGGTCGCGGCCACGCGCGAGCACCTGGGCTGGAAATACGGGCCGTTCGTGATCCCGGACGAGATCTACGCCGCCTGGGACGCCCGCGAGAAGGGCCGGCAACTCGAGCAGGCGTGGAACGCGAAGCTCGCGGCCTACCGCGAGGCGTATCCGGAACTCGCCGCCGAGTTCGAACGCCGCGTGGCGGGCAGGCTGCCGGAGAATTGGGGGCGCACCGCCGGGGCCTTCATCGAGAAGGTCGCCGCCGAGGGCAAGGACATGGCCACCCGCAAGGCCTCGCAGGCGGTCATCGAAGGCCTGGCGCCCGAACTGCCCGAACTGCTCGGCGGCTCCGCCGACCTGACCGGCTCCAACAACACCAACTGGTCCGGTTCCAAGACGATCACGAAGGACGATCCGCAGGGCAACTACCTGCACTACGGCGTGCGCGAGTTCGGGATGACCGCGATCATGAACGGCCTCACCCTGCATAGCGGGTTCATCCCCTACAGCGGGACCTTCCTGGTGTTCTCCGACTACGCGCGCAACGCCCTGCGCATGGCGGCGCTGATGAAGGTGCGCAACCTGCTCGTCTACACACACGACTCGATCGCCCTCGGGGAGGACGGCCCCACCCACCAGCCGGTCGAGCACGTGTCGGGCCTGCGCCTGATCCCCAACATGAACGTCTGGCGCCCATGCGACATAGTCGAATCCGCGGTCGCCTGGCAGGCGGCCATCGAGCGCGAGGACGGGCCGAGTTGCCTGATCTTCACCCGCCAGACCACCGCCTTCCAGAAGCGCGATGCCGGCGTCATCGGCAACATCCGCCGCGGCGGCTACGTGCTCTCCGACTGCGAGGGCAAGCCGCAGGCGATCCTCATCGCTACCGGCTCCGAAGTCGGGCTTGCGATGGACGCGGCGCGGGCGCTCGCCGGGAAGGGCATTCGCGTTCGGGTCGTGTCCATGCCCTGCTGCGAGGTGTTCGACGCGCAGGACGAGGGCTATCGCGAGTCGGTGCTGCCGGGTGACGTGCGCGCGCGCGTGGCCGTGGAGGCCGGCCTCACCGGCTACTGGCAGAAGTACGTGTGCCCGGCGGGAAGGGTCATCGGCATCGACCGCTTCGGCGAATCGGCCCCGGGTGGTGTGCTGATGAAGGAGTTCGGGTTCACCGCCGAGCATGTAACCGACGTCGTCGAGGAGATTCTGTAGCAGACGAGTCGTCGCGCGGGCGTGCGCGAGGCAGGGCCTCCGCGGAACCCCGCCAAGGGGGGAGGCGGGACCCGCCGAATTGGCGCCCCACGGGGCACAATCCGCCTTTATCACTCAATAGACGGAGACAGGGAAATGGCGATCAAAGTGGCTATCAACGGCTACGGCCGGATCGGACGCAACGTGCTTCGCGCCCTCTATGAGGCCGGGCGGACCGATGAGATCCGGATCATGGCGATCAACGACCTGGGCGACGCCGACACCAACGCGCACCTCACCCGCTATGACACGGTGCACGGCAAGTTTCCGGGTACGGTGGCCGTCGAGGACGGATACCTGAACGTCAACGGCGACAAGATCCAGGTGCTCGCCGAGCGCGACCCGGCCCGGCTGCCGTGGGGCAAGCTCGGCGTGGACGTGGTCCTGGAGTGCACCGGCCTGTTCACCAGCAAGGAGAAGGCCGGAGCGCACCTGCGGGCCGGAGCCAAGAAGGTGATCATATCCGCCCCGGGCGGCAAGGACGTGGACGCGACCATCGTCTATGGCGTCAACCACGACATACTGAAGGCGTCCCACACGGTAATCTCCAACGCCTCGTGCACCACCAACTGCCTGGCACCGCTGATCAAGCCGCTGCACCACTCCATCGGCCTGGTGCGCGGTCTCATGACCACCATCCACTCCTACACCAACGACCAGGTCCTCACCGACGTCTACCACAAGGATCTGCGCCGCGCACGCTCGGCGACCATGTCCCAGATCCCGACCAAGACCGGCGCCGCCGCCGCGGTCGGCCTGGTGCTGCCGGAGCTGAACGGCAAGCTCGACGGCTTCGCGATCCGCGTGCCGACGATCAACGTCTCGGTGGTGGACCTGACCTTCGAGGCGGCGCGCGAGACCTCCAAGGACGAGATCGACACGATCATGAAGGAAGCGGCCGACGGCGAACTCAAGGGCATTCTCGCCTACAACGACGAACCGCTGGTCTCCATCGACTTCAACCACAGCTCCGTATCCTCCACGTATGACGCATCGCTCACCAAGGTGAACGACGGCAAGCTGGTGAAGGTGCTGGCCTGGTACGACAACGAATGGGGGTTCTCCAACCGCATGCTGGACACCACCATCGCCCTCATGGAGGCCAAGTAGTCCGTGGGCGGGCATCCGGTACGCCGGGTGCCCACCCATTACGCCCCGTATCCACAAAACGCCGGGGCGCCGGGCCGCGCCCGCCGGAGCGTCCCGTCGATCGAGAGGCATTGGATGAGACCCGGATTTCATCCAATCCCTCTTTCCTATTCCGACCCTTTCGAACTCGGGAGATCCCCATGTCCGTGATCAAAATGGCCGACCTCGATCTCGCGGGCAAGCGCGTCTTGATCCGCGAAGACCTCAATGTACCCCTCAAGGACGGCAAGGTAGCCGACGACACCCGCATCCGTGCGAGCCTTCCAACCATCCGGCAGGCGCGCGACGCCGGCGCGCGGGTGATACTGATGTCCCACCTGGGCCGACCCGAAGAAGGCGTCTACGACGAAAAGGCGTCGCTGATGCCGGTGGCCGAACACCTGAGCGGACTGCTGGGCACGCCCGTGCGCGTGGTCCGGGACTACCTCGACGGTGTGGAGGTCGACAAAGGCGAGGTCGTCCTGCTCGAGAACGTGCGCTTCAACAAGGGCGAGAAGAAGGACGACGATACGCTCGCCCGCCGGCTCGCCGCGCTGTGCGACGTCTTCGTCATGGACGCCTTCGGCACCGCACACCGCGCGCAGGCATCGACCCACGGGGTGGCGAAATACGCGCCTGTGGCCTGTGCGGGACCGCTGCTCGCCGCCGAACTCGAGGCCCTGGGCAAGGCGCTCGGCGATCCGGCGCGGCCGATGGTGGCGATCGTCGGGGGATCCAAGGTCTCCACCAAGCTCACCGTGCTCGAGGCACTCTTGCGCAAGGTCGACCGGCTGATCGTCGGCGGCGGCATCGCCAATACCTTCATCGCCGCGGCGGGCTACAATGTCGGCAAGTCCCTGTACGAAGCCGACCTGGTCGAGAAGGCCAGGCGCCTGACCGAACAGGCCGCCGCGCGCGGCGCGGAGATCCCGGTACCGGAGGACGTGGTGGTCGGCAAGGAGTTCGGAGAGACCGCCAAGGCGACGCTCAAGCCGGTGGCCGAGGTGGCGGACGACGAGATGATCTTCGACGTCGGGCCGCAGACCTCGGAGCACTTCGCCGAGATCCTCGCGACGGCCGGCACCATCGTCTGGAACGGCCCGGTCGGGGTGTTCGAGTTCGACCAGTTCGGCGAGGGCACCCGGCACCTGGCGACGGCGATCGCCAAGAGCGGGGCGTTCTCCATCGCCGGCGGCGGCGACACGCTTGCGGCGATCGCCAAGTACGGCATCGCCGACCAAGTCTCGTATATCTCGACCGGTGGCGGCGCCTTCCTGGAGTTCCTGGAGGGCAAGGAACTGCCCGCCGTGGAAATCCTGGAGGCCCGCGCCAAGGGCTGAAGGGCGCGCACCGCTTCCTCATCCACACCATTCCGATCCCCGTCACGGGGACCGGGAACCGGGAAAACAACCCATCATGCTCAGACGCACCAAGATCGTCGCAACCCTCGGCCCCGCCACCGACGGCCCCGGCGTGCTCGACGCCGTGATCCAGGCGGGCGTGGACGTCGTACGCCTCAACTTCTCCCACGGGACGCACGAAGAACACCTGCGTCGCGCCGAGGAGGCCCGCGACCACGCGCGCGCCCACGGCCGCCACCTCGGGATCATCGCCGACCTGCAGGGTCCCAAGATCCGCATCGAACGATTCAAAGACAAGAAGGTGGTACTCCAGGAAGGCGGCCAATTCATCCTGGACACCCATCTCGGCCCCGACGAGGGTACCGAAGAGGCGGTCGGCATCACCTATAAGCCCCTTCCGAACGACGTGAGGCGAGGCGACACCCTGCTGCTGGACGACGGACGGCTCGCCCTGTGGGTGGAGGACGTCTCCGAGGGGCGCATCATTTGCCGGGTGGTGGTGGGCGGCGAACTCTCCAACAGCAAAGGCATCAATCGCCAGGGCGGAGGACTGTCGGCCACCGCACTCACCGAGAAGGACCGCGCCGACATCAAGGCCGCCGCGGAGATGAGGGCGGACTATCTGGCCGTGTCCTTCCCGCGCAACGCCGAGGACATCGAGGAGGCACGGCGGCTGCTGCGCGCCGCGGGCGGGCACGGCGCCATCATCGCCAAGATCGAACGCGCCGAGGCGGTGGAATCACTGGACGGCATCCTGCAGGCCACCGACGCGGTGATGATCGCGCGCGGCGACCTCGGCGTGGAGATCGGTGATGCGGAACTCACCGCGGTGCAGAAACTCATCATTCGCCGGGCGCGGGCGATGAGCCGCGTGGTGATCACGGCGACCCAGATGATGCAGTCCATGGTCGAGAACCAGATCCCGACGCGCGCCGAGGTCTTCGATGTGGCCAACGCCGTGCTCGACGGCACCGACGCGGTGATGCTCTCCGCCGAGACCGCCACCGGGAAATATCCGGCCAAGGCGGTAGCGGCCATGGATCGTATCTGCCGCGGCGCGGAGCGTCACCGCATCAACACCCCCGTCGTCGATCCGCGCGTCGAGGGCCAATCCAGCCGTATCGACGAGGCCATCGCCATGGCCGCCATGTACACGGCCAACCACCTGGCGGTACGCGCGATCGCGGCACTGACCGAATCCGGCGCCACCAGCCTGTGGATGTCGCGCGTGAGTTCGGGAATCCCCATCTACGCGCTGACCCGACACGTGGAGACACGACGCAAGGTGACGTTGTACCGCGGGGTCTACCCCATCACCTTCGACGTCACCACCAAGGACCATGCCCTGGTCAATCGCGAAATCATCGACGAGTTGATGCGCCGCGGGGCGGTGCGCGAAGACGGGGACCTGGTGATCATCACCAAGGGGGATCTGACGGGAGTGAGCGGCGGGACCAACGCCATGAAGATCGTGCGCTCCGGCGACATGGTGCTGCCGGAGGATTGACGCGTTGCGGACCGGTATCCGGCCACGCGCCCTCAAACAAAACGGGGGGCTTTTCCGGCCGGCCGGCGCGGGGTCCCGCGCGATGCACGGATCCAAAGCCGCCTTTCAGGGTGGCGGCTTTGGGAGTGCACGGGTATTCCTGCTAGAATACGCGCCTCAGCCTTCGACCCCACCCCCTTCCTACATTAAAGACTTGCCCACGGGAGAGAGATCGCCATGGCCTTGATCACGCTGAGACAGTTGCTGGACCACGCCGCCGAGTACGGCTATGGCGTACCCGCCTTCAACGTCAACAATATGGAGCAGATCCACGCCATCATGGAGGCCGCCGACGAGACCGACAGCCCGGTGATCGTCCAGGCGTCGGCAGGCGCCCGCAAGTACGCCAAGCCCCATTTCCTGCGACACCTGATCCTCGCCGCCTCCGAGCAGTGGCCCCATATCCCCATCGTCATGCATCAGGACCACGGCGCCTCGCCGTGGGTCTGCCAGCGATCCATCCAGCTCGGGTTCACCTCCGTCATGATGGACGGCTCGCTCCTGGATGACATGAAGACCCCGGCCACCTACGAATACAACGCCGACGTCACGCGGCGCACGGTGGAGATGTCCCACGCCTGCGGCGTGTCCGTGGAGGGCGAACTGGGCTGCCTGGGATCCCTGGAGACCGGCATGGCGGGCGAAGAGGACGGCTCCGGCGCCGCGGGGAAACTCTCGCACGACCAGCTCCTCACCGACCCCGAACAAGCCGCCGACTTCGTCAAGCAGACCGGCGTCGACGCGCTCGCCATCGCCATCGGCACCAGCCACGGCGCCTACAAATTCACCCGCCCGCCGACCGGCGACATCCTGGCCATCAACCGCATCAAGGAGATCCACGCGCGCATCCCGGACACGCATCTGGTGATGCACGGCTCCTCCTCTGTACCCCAGGACTGGCTCCGGATGATCAACACCTACGGCGGCGACATGGGCGAGACCTACGGGGTGCCCGTCGAGGAGATCCAGGAGGGCATCCGGCACGGGGTACGCAAGGTCAACATCGACACCGACCTGCGCATGTCCTCCACCGGTGCGGTGCGCAAATTCCTGGCCGAGAACAAGAAGGAATTCGACCCGCGCAAGTGGCTGACCGCCGCCACCAATGGCATGAAGGCGATCTGCAAGGCTCGCTACGAGGCCTTCGGCACCGCCGGCAACGCATCCAAAATCAAGGTCGCGAGCATCGACGATATGGTCCTGCGCTACGAGAGCGGCGAACTGGACCCGCGGGTCAACTGAATAACCACAATCCGATGGTCGCCGCAAAGGACGCGGGGACCCGGACGTGGCGGCGGGCGGGGCGACGCACGAACCGCACAATGGATCGGCCCGGAGGGGGCTTGGGCGTGCGGTTGCTTGCGCGTCTCCGGCAGGGCCGGGCGCCGATACGCGCTCACGAGCGAAAGGAGTCGCAATGTATACAACCGCACCCCTCCCCGTCGCCCGCCGGCGGCTCGCCCGCCGCGTGCGCCTGCTGCGCATCGCCCGCGGTTGGTCCCAGGAGGTGCTGGCCGGGCTGAGCGGCCTGCACCGCACCTACATCGGCGCCGTGGAACGCGCCGAGCGCAACATCAGCCTGGACAACATCGAAAAGATCGCCCGCGCCCTGGACATCCCCATCCCGGCACTGCTCGACGACGCCGAGCCGGCGGCACTCCGCGACCTTGCGCCCCGGCGCATCGAGGAACGCAGCCTCGCCTACCATTTCCGGGCGGCCCTGTAGGGCCGGGCTCGCCCGGCCGACACCGTGGATCTGCGCACCGGCGGTGTTGGAATCGCGCGGCGACGACGGCGGGGCGAGCCCCGCCCTACAGGTGCCGGTGTTGGCGACGGGCTTACCCGGCCGGGACTGCCCGAACGTCCGCCGGCGGTGTTCGTCGGGCTGACCCGATAACCCGACGTGCCAAGGTTCGCCCTCCGGGTCCCGTTGTCTGTAGGGCCGGGCTCGCCCGGCCGACACCGTGGATCTGCGCACCGGCGGTGTTGGAATCGCGCGGCGTTGTCGGCGGCCTGTTGCCACTTATCTGCGCCATATTGATACGTTTTTCCCGTCGACAGCGACCCCGATTCTTCATGCAATACGGGGTATGGAGGATCGCGCCCGAACCCGCCTGGCCCAACGCATCCGGTTCCTGCGCCGCTGCCGCGGCTGGTCCCAGGAAGTGCTCGCGGAACTGAGTGGCCTGCACCGCAGCTACATCGGCTCCGTGGAGCGCGCCGAGCGCAATATCAGCCTGGACAACATCGAGCGCATCGCGCACGCGTTGGGCGTCCCGATCCCCGACCTGCTGGCGGAACCGGAGGGCACGCCGCCCGCGGAGCGCGGCTCGTGAAACCGGTGCCGCCGTGCCCTCCGGGCACCGGGGTGCGTCGCTGGCCGAGGCAGGCATTGGATGCCATGGCGGAGACGGTCGCGGCACAGTCCGGTGGGCGAGTGATGGACTGGGGGGTCGTACCCCACTCGCAGGCCGATGATCCGGCCGGTCACACGCTGTTGTACGTCACCGTGGGTACCCACCAGGATTCGCGCCCCGTGATCACCACGGTGACCGCCAGCTTGGCGGGCAACTTGGTCCCCGGCCCCGGATGGCACAACGA
The DNA here is from genome assembly GCA_002897735.1 of bacterium BMS3Bbin13. Classification (GTDB taxonomy): domain Bacteria; phylum Pseudomonadota; class Gammaproteobacteria; order 21-64-14; family 21-64-14; genus BMS3Abin12. The sequence continues at coordinate 27,648 of BDTW01000047.1, forward strand.
GGCGGAAGCACCGCCGTTCGCCGCGGTCCGCCGACACAGCTTCGAATACTTGTTCTGGCACTGTCACAGCGCCGATCCGGAACCGCTGCTCGAATACCTGCGCTGCTGCGGTGTCCTCGTCCTCGACCACTGACCCCGGGGGGCCGGCGGGACTCATGACCGGGTTCTCCGGAACGTCCTCCCCCGGATTCCGCTCCAGCCAGGCTACATCGTAGCCTGGATGCAGGCCGAAGGCCGAAATCCGGGAATTGCGGTGCCGGGAGAAACCCCATCCCCGGATTGCGCTTCGCTTTATCCGGGCTACATCGATGGCCCGGTGGGCATCGACGGGTCCATCAGCGGGAATTCAAACGCCCGTGAGGCGTTGCTGCGCCTCACGGTATTTCTCCGCGGTACGGCGGATCACCTCCGCAGGCAGCGACGGGCCGGGTGCCGTCTTGTCCCAGTCGAGGGTCTCCAGATAGTCACGCACGTACTGTTTGTCGAAGCTCGGCGGACTGCTCCCGGGCCGATATTGATCGGCCGGCCAGAAGCGCGAGGAGTCCGGGGTAAGCACCTCGTCCATCAGCGTGAGCCGGCCCGTCTCGTCGAGGCCGAACTCGAACTTGGTGTCCGCAATGAGGATGCCGCGTGCGCGGGCGTAATCGGCCGCCTCGCCATAGATCCGCAGGCTGACCTCCCGTACCCGCTCCGCAAGATCCCGCCCCAACAGTTCGACGGTCCGTTCGAAGGCGATGTTCTGGTCGTGTTCACCGGTCCCCGCCTTGGTGGACGGCGTGTAGATCGGCTCGGGGAGCCGGTCGGCCTGGCGCAGCCCGGCCGGGAGTTCGATGCCACACACGGCGCCGCAGCTTTGGTAGTCCTTCCACCCGGAACCGATGAGATAACCACGCACGATGGCCTCGACGGGTAACGGCTCGAGCCGGCGCACCACCACCGCCCGCCCGTCGATCGCGGCGCGCTGCGCGGCGTCGGCCACCACCTCTGCGAGGGGGGTATCCGTCAAATGGTTCCCGATCAGATCCTGCGTGCGGCGGAACCAGAAGTTGGAGACCGCGGTCAGGACACGCCCCTTGCCGGGGATCGGGTCCGGAAGGATCACGTCGAAGGCCGAGAGCCGATCGGTGGTGACGATCAGCAACCGATCATCGCCCACATCGTAGAGGTCGCGCACCTTTCCCCGATGAAGCAACGCAAGGCCCTCCACCTCCGACTCGAACAGCGCGTCCACCATGGCTCCTCTCGCATCCTCAGTCCGCTGATCCGAACACCGCCGCGCGACCCGTCACCGGCCGCATCACCAACACCGGGCCACCTGTAGGGCGGGGCTCGCCCCGCCGACAACGCCGCGCGGTTCCACACCGCCGGTGCGTAGATCCACGGCGTCGGCCGGGCGAGCCCGGCCCTACAGACAACCGGGCCCGGCGGGTGAACCCTCGGCGCGCCGGGTTACCGCGTCAGCCCGACGAACACCGCCGGCAGGCGTTCAGGCAGGCGCTGCACGTGATCGACCACGCTGTAGCCCCGCGGGCCGAAGATCCTCGGCACGTATTCGTCGGCGTCGCTGTCCAGGGTCAGACAGTAGGTGAACACGCCGCGCGTGGCGAGTTCCTCGACCGCCTTCTTGGTATCCCGGCGCAGATATTGCGGGTCGCGGACGTCGATGTCCGCCGGTTCCCCGTCGCTGACCAGGAGCAACAGCTTCTTGCGTTCCGGGCGTCGCAGCAGGAAGCCGGCGGCGTGGCGCATCGCGGCCCCCATACGTGTAGAGAGCCCCCCGCGCATACCCGCGAGCCGCGCCTTCACCTTCTCGTCGTAGGGCTGATCGAAATCCTTGAACCGGAAATACTGAACGTCGTGTCGCCCGTCCGAGGCAAAGCCGTGCACGGCGAACGGATCGCCGATGCCGTCGATCGCCCAGGCGAGCAGGACGGTGGCCTCGCGCGCGAGTTGTACTACCGGGCGGTCGCTGTCGCCGAGCGTCTCGTTGGTCGACTCCGAGAGGTCCAGCAGGACGAGCACGGCGAGGTCCCGGGTCTTGCGGATGTGGCGGAGGTGGATCCGCGTATCGGGGCTTTGCCCCATACGCAGGTCGACCATGGCGCGAATCGCGGCGTCCAGGTCGATCTCGTCGCCGCTCTCCTGGCGGCGCAGGCGGATCACGCCCTCGGGCTGGAGGCTGTCGATCACGTGTTTGATTCGCGAGGCCAGCGGTTTGTATTCGTCGAGCACGCGGTCGATATCCGCCGGGTCGCCGCGCGGCTGGCGCTTCTCCAGCACCGTGACCCAGTCGGGGCGGTGGAGCTGGATCCGGTAGTCCCACTCCGGGTAGTGGTGGGGCTCACTGACCGGCTCGCGACCCTCCAGCCGGTTGATACTAACCCCTTCCGGATCACCGTCGCGGAAGAACTCGGTCTCCAGGGTCCAGATCTCCTGGGCGTCGTCGCCGGCCAGTTCGCAGTCGAGTTCGTTGGCCATCTCCACCACCGAGACGGTACGCCGCACCTGTCGTTGGCTGGCCGGCACATACTCCACCCCCTCGTCCCAGACGTTTTCCGCGAACGACCAGATGAAGCGGTTGTCGTCGCGGTAGGGGATCGCCAGCGACTCCAGCACCCTCAGGCCCGGAATCGCGGCGTGCCCGCCCAGCCGGTTGATGAAGATCACCCCCAGGTCCCAGCTCAGGGCGTTGTCGCGCGGACGCACTGCGAATTCCGTACGGAACGCCGAGGCCGCCTCACGCACCCAGGGGTCCGGGTCCTCGTAGGATTCATCCAGGAGCGCGTGGGCGCAGCGCTCGATGAGGTCCACGACGGGATCGGTCGGGCAACCCACTTCGCGCGCCTTTTCGTGGAAGGAGATCCACAACGGTCCCAGGCCCGGGAATTCGCGGATCGCTAAGCGTTCGATGCGCGCGTCCTCGAACAGCCCGATGAAGACCATCTGCGTCGGCGTCAGGGCCTCGGCGTCGATCGGGCGCTCGGTATAGGCGATGTGCGCCGCTGCGTGGGCGGCCGCCGCACGGTAGAGCAGCGCACCCGGGATACCCGCGTAGTCGTCGTAGGCGTCCGGCAGGTGGATCACCCGGTGCTCGATGAACGGCCGGTAGCCCTCGCGCGCTTCGTAGTCCCCGGAAGTCGGGCGCAGAAAGAAATCCCGTCCCCACAGGGCGCGCAGATAGAAGTTCAGGCGCCGGTGCTGATCGACGAACAGCGTGCCGCGCCGCTCCTGCTGGAGCACCGCGCGGCTGTCGCTCGATTCCAGCGCGAAGTAGTCGACCTGCGTCGTAAAATCACGGGCGTGGGCCTGCGCGCCCCAGTTGGCCCAGCGGCGCAATCCGCCAAGGGTGAGCTTGGTCAACAGGGCGTCGAGATGCTCGAGCATGGGCCGCAGCCCGCGCGGCACCTTGGCGGAGAGTTGGTGGATCAGCCCGAGATAGGAGCGCAGCAGTTGCGCGTCGGCGAGACGCCGCGCGGCGATCGGGAGCGTGGCGAACAGCAGCGCGATCACCTGCCCGCTCACCATCGAGGAGAGCTTCATCGCGGCCGTGACGCAGTCCGGGATGATGTCCTCGCCGACGGCGTTGACCACGGCGGGCATCGTCTCCAGATACGAGATAACCAGATCGGTGCCGCGCCCCAGTTCGCACAGGGCGCGCGCGCCTTCGAGATAATTGCGCACGCCCGTCGGCGACATCACCCGCGCCGCTTCGGTGAAGCTCGCGTCGAAGGTGTCGCGCACCGCCGGCGTGACCTTTTCCAGGAACGGGCGGTAGTCCTCGAGATCGATGCTCATGGCATCGCGACCCTCACACCCCGGTCGATTCGGGTCTTACTTGGTGTCGAGACCGAGAATCATCTCGGCGAGCTTCTTGGCCTGGGCCGGGGTGGTCTGACCCGGGGGCATCGGGAGCGAACCCCAGATGCCGGAACTGCCGCCGGCGATACGTTTGGCCACCTCCGCGACCGCCCCCGCCTTACCCTTGTACTTCTTGGCCACGGAGATCCACGACGGCCCCACCACCGTATAGTCGAACGCGTGGCAGCCCGTGCACACGAGCCCGTTGGCCTCTAGGTAGGAATCGATCTTGGCGGCAGCCGCCCGGTTCCCCCCCGCCGCGATCGCCGGCTGCAGGAAGGCGGCAAAGGTCAGCGCCCCGGCCACTGCGGTGAACCTCGTACGAAACCTGCTCATGGTAGGTCCTCCGATCGAGGTGCATTCCCCGGAAATCGGCCGTAAGAAGAAATCCCCGCCCCAAAGGGCACTCAGACAGAAACTCAGGCGCCGGTGCTGATCGGAGAACAGCGTGCCGCGCCGCCTCGGTAGCTCGCGCCGAAGGCGTCACGCACTACCGGCGCGATCTTCCCCGGGAACGGGCGGTAATCTTCGGGATCGAGACTCGCGGTGTTGCGGGCGAATCGCGGCCCCACACCCCGGCCGACCTTCGGTCCCGGCCCGGGCGGACACCCCGCCGGGGCTCGTTCATCGCAGTGAGCGGCACGGGGCCGCCCCGGGCGGGGCGGCCCCGGCCGATCCGGGCCTTAGTCGAGACTGAGAATCATCTCGGAGAGCTTCTTGGCCTGGGCCGGGGTGGCCTGACCCGAGGGCATCGGGACCGAACCCCAGACGCCGGAACTGCCGTCGGCGATACGCTTGGCCACGTCCGCAGTCGCCCCCGCCTTACCCTTGTACTTCTTGGCCACGGCGTCAAAAGCCGGCCCCATCACCTTGTGGTCGATCGCGTGGCAGCCCATGCACGAGAGTCCGTTGGACTCCACATAGGAGTTGATCTTGGCGGCATCCGCCTTGCTCACTCCGGCCATGGCCGCCGGCTGCAGGAAGGCAGCAAGTGCCAGTGTCCCGGCCGCCGCGGTGAACATCGTACGAAACCTGCTCATGGTATATCCTCCGATTAGAAGTAGATGCTCCACAAAAGCATAGGTTACCACCCGCGCCGGCGCGACCGCGGCACGCAACCGCAACGCCCCGCCAACACCAAACGATTCATCATACCAGCCTCTCCGCGCCCGGGCACTTGGCCGGGATCAATTCCCGGCGAGTGCCTATCAGAAATACGTCCCGACCGCCGCATCCAGCGTGTCGCGCATGTCCGGGTCGTCGGTGATCGGGCGCACCAGCGTCATCCGACACGCGACCCTGGGGGCGATCCCCTTGGCGATGAGTCGGCCCGCGTAGACCAGCAGCCGGGTGGAGATCCCCTCGTCCAGCCCGTGGCCCTTGAGGTTGCGGGCCCGGTGGGAGATCGATACCAGCTTCCCGGCCAGCTCTGCGTCGATGCCGGCCTCGTGCGCCACGATCTCCGCCTCGACCTCGGCCGGCGGGTAGTCGAAGTCGAGCGCTCCGAAGCGCTGCTTGGTCGACTGCTTGAGGTCCTTCATCAGGCTCTGGTAGCCGGGATTGTACGAGATGACGAGCTGGAAATCCGGGTGCGCCGTCACCACCTCGCCCTTCTTCTCCAGCGGCAGCGTGCGCCGGTGGTCGGTGAGCGGATGGATCACCACGGTGGTGTCCTGGCGCGCCTCGACGATCTCGTCGAGATAGCAGATCGCGCCGATGCGCGCCGCGACCGTCAGCGGGCCGTCCTTCCAGTGGGTGCCATCGGCGTCCAGCAGATAGCGCCCGACCAGATCCGAGGCGCTCATGTCTTCGTTGCAGGCCACCGTGATCAGCGGACGCTCCAGCTTCCAGGCCAAGTACTCCACGAAGCGGGTCTTGCCGCAGCCCGTGGGACCCTTGAGCATGACCGGCATGCGCGCGGCATAGGCGGCCTCGTAGAGTTCGATCTCGTCGCCCACCGCCCGGTAATAGGGCTCTTCCGGGATTCGGTATTGTCCCACCTCGGACATGAAGGCCCCCTGCATCTGCGTAGGTAAAAAATCCTTGCGAGCAACCCCGATCACGGGGAAGCAAGCACGGCGCGTCCACCTGTTTCCATTCGACCGCCCGACGCGCCGTACACGCGGACGTCGCGGCGCCCCGGCAAGAGGGCCCCCACCCGGCAGGTCCGGACGGGGGCCGCGGAGACGGCCCGCCGTCAGATCACGTCTTGATCGGCCCCCGGTAGATCACCATCGCGGCGCCCTGGGACTGCTTATAGGTATCATAGCCGACGAGCCGCACATGGTGGGTCGGATTGGCCTTGTGACAGGCCTCCGCCTCGGCCAGGATGCGGTCCACATCGGTCTCGCCGAACATGGGCAGCTTCCACATGTACCAGTAGTAGCCGGTGGCGTTCTCCGGCTCGGTATGCTCGATCGCCGGATTCCAGCCCTTCTTCACGATGTACTCCACCTGCTTGTGGATCTTTTTCTTGTCCATCTCCGGCAGGTAGGAGAAGGTCTCGAACTTGCGGCTGGCGGGGTCGCTCAGCCGCGACGGGTAATCCTGCAATTCGCTCATCTCGATGCTTCCTCTTCCAATCGGTTCGGCGCCGTGCCGCACGCCCGCTGCCCCGGGGTACGGCACGGTGCGGGGATCACTTGTGGGCGACGTCCAGCTTGTCCACGGTGTCGAACTCGAACTTGATCTCCTTCCAGGTCTCCATCGCCGCCTTCAGCTCCGAGCTGTGCTTGGCCGCGGCGGTGAGGATCTCCTTACCCTCCTTTTCGAGTTCCCGGCCCTCGTTGCGGGCCTCCACGCAGGCCTCCAGGGCCACGCGATTGGCCGCGGCGCCCGCGGCGTTGCCCCACGGATGCCCGAGGGTGCCGCCGCCGAACTGGAGCACCGAGTCGTCCCCGAAGATGCTCACCAGGGCCGGCATGTGCCAGACGTGGATGCCGCCGGAGGCCACCGGGAACACGCCCGGCATGGAGCCCCAGTCCTGGTCGAAGAACAGGCCCCGGCTGCGGTCCTCCTTGATGAAGCGATCGCGCATGATGTCGATCCAGCCGAGCGTCGCGGCCCGGTCGCCCTCGAGCTTGCCCACGACGGTGCCCGAGTGCAGGTGATCGCCCCCCGACAGGCGCAGGATCTTGGTCAGCACCCGGAAGTGGATACCGTGCTTGGGGTGGCGGTCGAGCACCGCGTGCATGGCGCGGTGGATGTGCAGCAGCATGCCGTTGTCCCGGCACCAGTTGGCCAGGCCGGTGTTGGCACAGAACCCGCCGGTGATGTAATCGTGCATGATGATGGGCATGCCGAGTTCCTTGGCGTACTCGGCCCGCTGGTACATCGCCTCCGGAGTCGGCGCGGTCACGTTGCAGTAGTGACCCTTGCGCTCGCCGGTCTCGGCCTCGGCCTTGTGGATAGCCTCGGCCACGAACAAGAAGCGGTCGCGCCAGCGCATGAACGGCTGCGAATTGACGTTCTCGTCGTCCTTGGTGAAATCCAGGCCGCCGCGCAGACACTCATAGACGGCGCGGCCGTAATTCTTCGCGGACAACCCGAGCTTCGGCTTGATCGTGCAGCCGAGCAGCGGACGGCCGTACTTGTTGAGTTTGTCACGCTCGACCCGGATGCCGTTGGGCGGCCCGCCGCAGGTCTTCACGTAGGCGATCGGGATACGCAGATCCTCCAGGCGCAGGTGGCGCAGGGCCTTGAAGCCGAACACGTTGCCCACCAGGGAGGTGAACACGTTCACCACCGAGCCCTCCTCGAAGAGGTCGATGGGGTAGGCCACGAAGGCGTAGAAAGACTCATCGTCGCCCGGCACGTCCTCGATACGGTAGGCGCGGCCCTTGTAGTAGTCGAGATCGGTCAGCAGATCGGTCCACACCGTGGTCCAGGTCCCGGTCGAGGACTCGGCCGCCACCGCCGCAGCGGCCTCCTCGCGCGCCACGCCCGGCTGCGCGGTAACCTTGAAGCAGGCCAGGATGTCGGTATCGGAGACCGGGTAGTCCGGTTCCCAATAGGTTTCGCGGTACTCCTTGACGCCCGCCTGATAGGTTTTCTTGGTCGACATGTGTCTTCCTCCGTCATCACGAGATGTTCGGTCCGCGCCGCGCCGGGCTGCACAAACCGGGAATTTGCGGGTCCGGCCCCGTGATCCACGGAAACGGCCGAGCACGATATCCATGCCAGTGTTCGTGATCGCCAGTATAAATCGGCGAACCATAATGTAAACTAAATTAATCTGATCATTATGATAAACTTTCACTGATGCTATAATCGTTTGGTCATGCACCTGACCCTGCGCCAGCTCCAGGTCTTCGAGGCCGTGGCCCGACACCGCAGCTATACTCGCGCGGCCCGCGAGCTGCACCTGACCCAACCGGCAGTCTCCATGCAGATCAAGCAGTTGGAGGAATCCCTGGATCTCCCCCTGTTCGAGCAGATCGGCAAGCGGATCTACCTGACCCAAGCCGGGCGTGAGATGGACCACTACGCCCGGGGGATCGCCCGGCAGCTCGCCGACGCGGAGGCGGTACTCGAGGACCTCAAGGGTCTGAAACGCGGTCATCTGGCCCTGGCCGTGGCCAGCACCGCGAACTACTTTGCGACCCGGCTGCTGGCGAACTTCTGCAACCGCTACGAAGACGTCACCTTCAGCCTCGACGTCACCAACCGCGAACGCCTGCTCGGGCATCTCGAACAGAACGACACCGACCTGGTGATCATGGGGCACCCCCCCGAGCGGTTGCCCCTGGCCGCGGAGGCGTTCATGGAGAACCCGCTGGTGCTGATCGCCCCGCCGGACCACCCTCTCGTGGGTCGTCGGTGCATCCCCCTGGCGCGGCTCCGGCAGGAGCGCTTTCTGGTCCGCGAGCGCGCCTCGGGCACGCGCAGCGCCATGGAGCGGTTCTTCACCGAGCGCGGCGTAACCCTGGCCAGCGGCATGGAGATGAACAGCAACGAGGCCATTAAGCAGGCCGTGCAGGCCGGGCTCGGGCTCGGTATCGTCTCGCTGCACACCCTGGCGCTGGAACTGCACAGCGGGGTGCTGACCACGCTCGACGCAAAGGGCTTCCCGATCCTCCGCCACTGGTACCTGGTGCACCGGCAGGGCAAGCGCCTCTCGCCGATGGCCGCGACCTTCCGCCGCTTCGTGCTCGACGAGGCCCGGCGACTGGTCGAGCCCGCCCCCGGCCCGAATCGGACCGGTCTCCCGCCGCCGCAGTAGAACCTCCCGAATCCGACAGGCTCCCGGCGCGGAGGATGCGGGCGCGGCGTGGTTGGCCCTATAATCGGCTTTTTCGTCGCGCCCGTCGGCGCCGTCACCCGCATCGAGAAAAAGGATCGACCCATGTCCGACAATCCACGCAGCCGCAGGATCACCGAGGGCGTCAAGCGCACCCCCAACCGCGCCATGCTGCGCGCGGTCGGCTTCGGCGACGACGACTTCTCCAAACCGATCGTCGGCGTGGCCAACACCTACAGCAACCTGACCCCCTGCAACGTCGGCATCAACGAACTCGCCGAAGGCGCCGTCGAGGCCCTGCACGCGGCCGGCGCCATGCCGCAGGTCTTCGGGACCATCACCGTCTCCGACGGGATCGCGATGGGCACCGAGGGCATGAAGTACTCGCTGGTCTCGCGCGAGGTGATCGCCGACTCGATCGAAACCGTGTGCAGCGCCCAGAGCATGGACGGCGTGCTCACCTTCGGCGGCTGCGACAAGAACATGCCCGGGGCGATGATGGCCATCGCACGCCTCAACATCCCCGGGATCTTCGTCTACGGCGGCACCATCGAGCCGGGCCATTACGAAGGGCGCGACCTGACCATCGTCAGCGCCTTCGAGGCGGTCGGCCAGTTCGCCGCGCACCGCATCGAGGAGCGCGAGCTGGTCGAGGTCGAGCACCGCGCCTGTCCCGGCCCCGGCGCATGCGGCGGCATGTTTACGGCCAACACCATGTCCGGCGCCATCGAGGCGATGGGCATGAGCCTGCCCTACTCTTCCACCATGTCCGCCGTGGACCACGAGAAGGCCGAGAGCGCGGTGCGCTCGGCCGAAGTCCTCGTCGAGGCCATCCGCCGCCAACGCCTGCCGCGCTCGATCCTCACCCGAGAGGCGTTCGAGAACGCCATCGCCGTGGTCATGGCGCTCGGCGGCTCGACCAATGCCGTGCTCCACCTGCCCGCGATCGCGCACGCCGCGGACGTCGAACTGGGTCTCGATGACTTCGAGCGCATCCGAACGCGCGTGCCGGTACTCTGCGATCTCAAACCCTCCGGGCGCTTCGTCACCGCCGATCTGCACCGCTCCGGCGGCGTACCGCAGGTCATGAAGATGCTGCTCGAACACGGCGTGCTGCACGGCGAGTGCCCGACCATCACCGGGCAAACGATCGCCGAGGTGTTGCGCGAGATTCCCCCGGCGCCGCCGCCCGGCCAGGAGGTCATCCGGCCGTGGGACGACCCGGTCTATCCGCAGGGCCACCTGGTGATCCTGCGCGGCAACCTCGCCACCGAGGGTGCGGTGGCCAAGGTCACCGGCGAGAAGAGCCCGAGTATCACCGGTCCGGCCCGGGTCTTCGAGTCCGAGGAGGAGTGTCTGGAGGCGATCCTCGCCGGGCGCATCCGCCCCGGCGACGTACTGGTCATCCGCCACGAGGGCCCGCGCGGCGGACCCGGGATGCGCGAGATGCTCGCGCCCACCTCGGCGCTGGTCGGCGCCGGCCTGGGCGGCAGCGTCGGACTCATCACCGACGGGCGCTTCTCCGGCGGCACCTTCGGCATCGTGGTCGGACACGTCGCTCCGGAGGCGGCGGTCGGCGGGACCATCGCGCTGGTGCGTGACGGCGATTCGATCATCATCGACGCGCACCGCCACCTGCTGCAGCTCGACGTCGGCGACGAGGAACTCGCGCGCCGGCGCGCCGCCTGGCGCCCCCCCGCGCCGCGTTACACGCGCGGCGTGCTCGCCAAATACGCGCGACTGGTCTCCTCGGCGGCGCGCGGCGCGGTGACCGACCTGGACTTGGCCTGAGCGGGTGTTGCGCAGCGCCGTCGGCCGGGCAAAGCCCGGCCCTACGGGTGAGCACGCTCAGCGAGATGCGCGCAGGAAAGGCCGCCCCACGGGGCGCGGCGGCATCCCCTGTGCGGGGTCCGTCCCGCCGGCGACGCCCGATCGAGGGTGCCGGCAACAGTCGTCGGCAGGGCAAGCCCGGCCCTACGGGACCATATCTCCCGGTACGCCGTGTTCGCGCGCATGGCGACAGCCGTCGGCCGGGCGAGCCCGGCCCTACGGGTGAGTGCAATTACCGATGTGCGCGCAGAAAGGCTTTCGCCCCGCCGGTGACAATCGGGATTCCGAACGCCGTCCTGGATTTCGACGGCCCAGGCCGGGAAAACCTCACCCTACAAAGGGCACCGGTAGGGCGGGGCTCGCCCCGCCGACGACGCTGAACCCGCCGGGAACCAATCGCAGTCGCGGCTTGACTCGGTACTACGGTGCAAGGTTTAGGATGCGCGCCGGCAGGTAGTGCGCAAGTGATCCATATTGCACCACCCCCCGATCCGGGGTATATATCCACCGATACCGGTCCGGCCCGCAACGCGGCCCGAGGAGCCTATGATCCGCCGACTGCACCGGCAACGCCGTTTCCTGGGGCGCGCCCTGTTCGCCCTGCTGGCGTTCGCCTTGGGCAGCGTGCTCCTGGCGCCGTGCACCACGGCCATGGCCGCGCCCGCGCCCGCGCGCGGCACTACGGCCCAGACCGGCCCTCGGTCCGGTCCTCAGATCGGGCCGCGTTGCGACGAATCGTACCCGATGCCCCATTGCGCCGGCGGCGGCGATTCCCGGACTTGCACGCAAGGGTGTGCGGCCCAGGCATGTGAGGTCGGGCACACCACTCCCGCCCCGCTTGCGGCGGCCACCTCGATTCCCGCGGCACACATGGCGCCCGCGCTCCACGCGCTCGCAATGCCCGCCTACGAGGCCTCGCCCCGCGCGATTCCCTTCCCCCCGGCCGCGAACCGTCCCCCGCCGCGGCCCGTACCGCACCGAAGCTTCGCCATCCTGTTGATCTGATCGCCCCCTGCGGAAGGTCCCGTTCGACCATTTTCCCGTAGGAGACCGATCATGTCCCGTTGGTTTGCGGCCCTCACCGGGCCACTTTTGCTGGCGTTCGCCGCCGCGGCTGCGGCCGTGCCGCCCCCTGGCGTGCCGATCGCGGCGGTGCTCACCGTACAGGCGGCGGTACACACCGCGCTCAAACGCAGCCCGGCCCTGGCCGGGGTACGCGCCGAGGCGCGCGCCCTCGCCCAGGTCCCCGCGCAGGTCGGCTCGCTGCCGGACCCGCGGCTCAGCTTCAATGCCGTCAACCTGCCCACCGACACCTTCGACACCGCCCGGGAGCCCATGACCCAACTCCGGGTGGGAGTGAGTCAGGCGATCCCATTCCCCGGCAAGCTCGGCCTGCGCGCCGACGCCGCGCGCTTCCGGGCGCAGGCCGCGGACCAGGCGGTTTCCGAGAGGCGCCTGCGGCTCATTCGCGACGTGCGCCGCGCCTGGTGGCAGACGTTCTACCTGGACCGTGCCCTCGACACCGTGGCGGGAAACCTCGATCTCATGCGCCAGTTCGTGCAGATCGCGCAGACCAAGTACCGGGTCGGGCGCGGGCTGCAACAGGATGTGCTGCTGGCGCAACTGGAACTCTCGCGGCTGCTGGACCGGCAGGTGCGGCTGCGGGCCGCGCGCCGCGCACAGGCGGCACGCCTCGATGCACTGCTGAACCGTCCCACCGACACGCCGGTCCGGCTGCCGCGGCGCTCCGCCACCGATCTGCCCGCGCCGCCGCCCGAGCGGGCGCTGCTCGCGGACGCCGACCGTGACCGCCCGTTGCTGGCCGCCCAGCGCCGGCTCATCGCGGCGGCGGGTTCGCGTGTGGCGCTGGCGCGCCGGGATTACCTGCCCGACTTCACGCTCGGTGCGGCCTACGGCCTGCGCGCGGGTCGCAATCCCAACGGCACCGGACGGGTGAACCTCGCCACCTTCATGTTCAGCATGCGCATACCACTGTACGCCGCCACCAAGCAGGCACGCGCGGTCGATCAGCGCGACGCCGAACTGATCGCCGCCCGCCACACCTTCGAGGACCTGCGCGACCGCGTCCATGCCCAGGTCTCGGTGAGCCTCGCCGACTACCGGCGCAGCCGCGAGGAATTCGTACTGTTCCGCACCGGTATCCTGCCGCAGGCGCGCCAGACCGTGCAGGCGATGCTCGCCGGCTACCAAGTGAGCAAGGTCGACTTCCTCAACCTGGTGCGCGCCCAGACCACTCTCTACAACTACGAGACCCGCTACTGGCAGAGCCTGGCGAATGCACGCCGCGCCCTTGCCGACCTCGACGCCGCCGTCGGCAAGGAGAATCTCCCATGAGCCCTCATACACCGCAACCGCAGGACTCGATCAACGCGGCCGAAGGCCGTCACCGTTTCCCGCCGCGCCAGGACGGCCGCTGGGCGGCGGGCCCGGGCGCCCTCGTCGCCGTCCTTCTCGCATTGGGTGTCGGTGCAGCCGTCGGCTACTGGTACGCGGCGCGCACGGCGGATACGTCCCCCGCGAAAACCGCCATGGCACCTTCATCCCCGCCGGCGTCCAAGGCGCGCCGGATCCTCTACTACCGCAGCCCGATGAACCCGTCCGCCACCTCGCCGGTCCCGACCAAGGACTCCATGGGCATGGACTACGTGCCGGTATACGCGGACGAGGCACAGGCCGCGGTGCCGGGCACCGTACGCATCGACCCGGTGATCGTGCAGGACATCGGTGTGCGCACCGCGACGGTGGTACGACGCACGATCAGCCGCCGGGTGCGTGCGGTGGGTCGGGTCACCTACGACGAGGACCTGCTCACGCGGCTGCACCCGAAGATCGAGGGATGGGTGCAGCGCACCTACGTCGATCGGACCGGCCAGAAGGTGGCGAAGGGCACCATCCTGCTCAGCATCTATTCGCCGCAACTGGTCACCAGCGAGCAGGAGTATCTGCTGGCCCTGCAGAATCGCCGGGTGCTGAAGAACAGCCCGTTCCCGGACATCCGCCGCGGCGCCCGCGAGCTGATGCGCACCGCGCGCGAGCGACTGGCCCTGCTCGACATGCCGGCCGCGCAGATCCGTCAACTGGAACGCACCGGGCGGGTCCTGCGCGACGTGCAGATCCGGTCCCCGTTCAACGGCTACGTCATGCGGGTCGGCGCGCGCGACGGCCAGTACGTGACCCCCGCCACCGAACTCTATGCGATCGCCGACCTGCACAAGGTCTGGGTGTATGCCTACATCTACGAATACGAGATCCCCTGGGTGCGCAAGGGCGACGAGGCCGACCTGCACCTCGCGGCACTGCCCGGCAAGACCTTCCGCGGGCGCATCACCTACGTGTACCCCAGCCTCGACATGAAGACCCGGACGCTGCGCGTGCGGTTTGAATTCGACAACCCGAACCTGGAACTCAAACCCATGATGTTCGCGAACGTCTCTATTCACGCGGCGCCGAGGCGCAACGCCGTGGTGGTGCCCTCCCAGGCGGTGATCCGCACCGGCACCCGGAACGTGGTGTTCGTGGTACGCAGCCCGGGCAAGTTCGAACCCCGCGATGTGCGCCTCGGCGTCACCAGCGAGGGTCTCACGCAGATCCTCTCCGGTCTGCGCCCCGGCGAGCGGGTCGTGACATCGGCCGAGTTCCTGATCGACTCCGAATCGAACCTGCGCGAGGCGGCGGCGAAGATGCTCGAACCCGCAAAGTCGCCGGGGGCGGGATCGGCGACCGCCGAAGAACCGGCCCCGGCCGGGTCCGGCGTAAAGGGCGGCGCGAAGAAGGAGGCGGGCCATGATTGAGGCGATCATCAGCGCCTCGCTTCGCAACAAGTTCCTGGTCGGCGTCGCCACCCTGGTGCTGGTGGCGGCGGGCATTTGGGCGGTGCGCACCATCCCCCTGGACGCCATTCCCGACCTCTCGGACGTGCAGGTGATCGTCTTCACCCGCTACCCCGGACAGGCCCCGCAGGTGGTGGAGGACCAAGTGACCTACCCCCTGACCACCGCCATGCTTGCGGTGCCCAACGCCAAAGTAGTGCGCGGCTACTCGTTCTTCGGCCTGTCGTTCGTCTACATCCTGTTCAAAGACGGCACCGACATGTACTGGGCGCGCTCGCGGGTGTTGGAGTACCTGAACTATGTGAGCAAGCAGCTCCCGCCGGGGGTGACGCCGACGCTGGGACCCGACGCGACCGGGGTGGGCTGGATCTACGAGTACGCCCTGGTGGACCGTAGCGGCCGGCACGACCTCGCGCAATTGCGCTCCCTTCAGGACTGGTACCTGCGCTACGGGCTGGAGACCGTGCCCGGGGTCGCCGAGGTCGCCTCCATCGGCGGCTACGTCAAGCAGTATCAGGTGGAGGTCGATCCCAACGCGCTCGCCGCCTACGGCATCCCGCTCTCGCGCGTCAAGCGCGCCATCCGCCGATCCAACAACGACGTCGGCGGCCGACTGCTGGAGATGTCGGAGACCGAGTACATGGTGCGCGCCTTGGGCTACATCCACTCGATCCGCGACCTCGAGGACATCCCCCTGGGCGTGGACCGCAACGGCACCCCGATCCTGCTGCGCCAGGTGGCGCGCGTGCACCTCGGCCCGGAGTTGCGCCGCGGCGTCGCCGAGCTGAACGGGCGGGGCGAAGTCGCCGGGGGCATCGTCATCATGCGCTTCGGCGGAAACGCCCTGGCGACCATCCGAAAGGTACGGGCCAAGCTCGCCGAACTGGAAAAGGGCCTGCCGAAAGGCGTCGAGGTGGTCCCGGTCTACGACCGCGGGGGACTCATCGAGCGCGCCGTACACAACCTGAGCGAGAAACTGGTCGAGGAGTTCATCGTCGTCAGCGCGGTGTGCATCCTGTTCCTGCTGCACGCCCGTTCCGCGTTGGTCGCGATCCTGTCGCTGCCCATCGGCTTGCTGCTCGCATTCCTCGCCATGCGCTGGCAGGGCATCAGCGCCAACATCATGTCGCTGGGCGGACTCGCAATCACCATCGGCGCGATGGTGGACGGGGCGATCGTCATGATCGAGAACGCCCACAAACACCTCGAACAGGCCGCCCACGACAAGGGCGCCCTCTTGACCGACACCGAACGTTGGGCCGCGATCTCGGTGGCCGCCCGGGAGGTCGGCCCGGCGCTGTTCTTCTCGCTGCTGATCATCACCGTTTCCTACGTGGTCATCTTCGCCCTCCAAGCCCAGGAGGGGCGGCTGTTCAAGCCGCTGGCGTTCACCAGCAGCTACGCGATGGCGGGGGCCGCCCTGCTGGCGGTGACGCTGGTGCCGGTGCTGATGGGCTACTTCATCCGCGGGCGGATCCTGCCGGAGGCACGCAACCCGGTGAACCGGCTCCTGCACTTCCTGCACGCGCCGGCCCTGAGCACGCTCTTGAAGTGGCGCCGCACCACCCTCGTCGTGGCGCTGGCGCTGCTGGCGGCGACTTACTATCCGATCTCACGGCTCGGCAGCGAATTCATGCCGCCCCTCAACGAGGGCGACATCCTCTACATGCCCTCCCTGTTCCCGGGGATCTCCATCACCAAGGCCAAGGAGGTGCTGCAACAGACCGACAAGATCCTCAAGACCTTCCCGGAGGTGAAGACCGTGTTCGGCAAGGCCGGGCGCGCCGACACCGCCACCGACGCGGCGCCGCTGTCGATGATCGAAACCATCGTGCAACTCAAACCGCACGCGCAGTGGCCGGACCCGTCGCTGACCGTGCACGGACTGATGCGCAAGATGGACGCCGCGATCCATTTCCCGGGTATCGCCAATGCCTGGACCTACCCCATCAAGACGCGCATCGACATGCTCTCCACGGGCATCAAGACCCCGGTCGGGATCAAGATCGCCGGTCCGAACCTGTCGGTACTCCAGCGCCTGTCCAAGCAGACCGAGGAGGCGATGAAGACCCTGCCGGAGACCCTGTCGGCGTTCGGGGATCGGTCGGTGGGCGGTTACTACCTCGACATCCGCATCAAGCGTCGCGCCGCGGCACGCTACGGGCTGACGGTCGGCGATATCGAGGACGTGATCCAGAGCGCCATCGGCGGCATGAACGTCACCGAGACCGTGGAGGGCCGGGAACGTTACCCGGTGAATGTGCGCTATCCGCGCGGACTACGCGACAGCCTGCCGCGCCTGAGGCGGGTGCTCATCCCCACGCCCACCGGCGCCCAGGTCCCGCTGGGCTTGGTCGCGACGCTGAAGTTCGATCGCGGCCCGCCGGTGATCAAGACCGAGGAGGCTCGACCCACGGCGTGGGTGTACGTCGATATCCGCACCTCGGACGTGGGCGGCTTCGTCGCCAAGGCGAAGCGTGTGCTCGCCCGCGAGGTCAAGCTGCCCCCCGGCTACACGGTGACTTGGTCCGGGCAGTACGAATACATGGAGCGCGCCGCCAAGCGCATGCGCATCGTGATCCCGCTCACGCTGCTTGCGATCTTCGTGCTGCTGTATCTCAACTTCCGCAACCTCACCGAACCGCTGCTGGTCATGCTGTCGGTGCCGTTCGCGCTGGTGGGCGGGTTCTGGCTGGTCTACTGGTACGGATTCAATCTGTCCGTAGCGGTCGCCGTCGGGTTCATCGCACTGTCCGGCGTCGCGGTGGAGATCGGCGTGCTGGTGCTGACCTTCATCGACCGCAAGCTCGCCGAGCGGAATCACGCGCAGAGGGGCATGTTGGACCCGCGGGCGATCGGGAACGCGGTACACGACGGGACCTCGGAGCGGGTGCGCCCGATCGCCATGACCGCCATCGCGGTGATCGCGGGACTGGTGCCCATCATGCTCGGTTCCGGGACCGGCTCGGAGGTCATGCAACGTATCGCCGCCCCCATGCTCGGGGGCATGGTCACCGCCACCCTGCTCAGCCTGCTGGTACTGCCGGTGCTCTATGCGTGGATCCTGCAGTGGCGCGAGGAACGGCGACGGCGCCGGGGTTGAATCCAGACCCGGTTGACTCGGTGCGCGGCAAGCCCCGCCGTTGAGGGCGGGGAAGGATAGCGCGGACGGCGTAGCCGTCCTTGGTTATCGCGCATAGAACCGGAAAGGGTAGAATTGGGTTATGCAACGACTCCAAGCCTTCGAATTCGCGGAGTTTTCCGCTATGGTGAGTGTTCTAAGGGCGGGACACGCCCGGTTCGCCTGTGAAGTGAGTGGTGCGGTAATGCCGCCAGCAGCAGGAACCCGCCGAAGCGACTCAGGGGCGGCTCGATGCCGCCCCTGAGCGCCGTAGGAATCTCCAGCCTTCAGGCCGGGGAGGATGTCAACGAGATCAAAAACACAAGGTTGCAGCGAGTGACGGATTCTCCCGTCGTAGAAGGGAGGCGACCGGCCGCGTACGCAGTGCGCGGCCGGTCGCCCACCGGGAGGTCAAGAACCATGCGGACTTGGGAGACGGGTTCCATGAACCCCGCCGGATCCAAGGGTGTTCGGGGCGGCGAGAGCCGCGGCTACATCCTGCGGACGAGCCACCTGCCCCGGGAGAACGCCAAGTTCACCCTGCAAGTACACGGGCCACACCTCGTTCGACGACGCGAGCACCGGCGCCTCGGACAATAACTCGCTATACCTGCTCGTTTGGTTGATATACCGATCCCCTGCAGGGGAAAAGGGCCGCGGCACGCCGCGGTTTTTTTCTCGCCTGATCGCTTGACCGCCGGGGGATCCGCGCGCGATCCTCGTCTCGAACGTTCCTGAAGACTTCGATGACCTCCGAGGAATCCACCATGGAACCGCGAGCAACCCCCCGATCCCCCGTCTCCCGCCTCCGCGGCGCGCTCGCCTGCGCGGCGCTGATCCTGCTGCCCGCGCTCGCCTGCGCCGCAGCGCCCGCCCCCGCCGGCAGCGGCAATCAGGCGGTGCTGCAGCACCAGATCGAGACCCTGCAACGCACCACGCAGCGGCTCGACCTGCAGCGACAGATCGAGGTACTGCGGCGCACCGTGCAGCAGCTCGAACGGCGGGTGCATGCCCTCGAGACCCGCCCGGCGCCCGGCGCCGCGGTGCCGGCCCGCCCGGCCGCGCCGGCCGAGCATCCCGCCGCCCCTGCCGCGGCGGCACCGGCGCAGCCTGCCGGACCCCGCCTCACGGCGCAGACCAAGGCCAACTGGGGCGCCCTCAAGCACGGTATGAGCGCCGACCAGGTACGTGCCCTGCTCGGCCCGCCTACGAGCGAAGGGGAGATCAACCCGGGCCAGCGGCTCTGGTACTACACCTATCCCGGCCCGCGTAGCGGATCGGTGATGTTCTCCCGCGACGGCGTCGTATCGAGCTGGCAGCAGCCGCCGTTCGGCTGGTTGTGGTGATCGGCACGGGCGCCGGGCATCGGAAGGCCTTTCGCCGCTTCCGAGGTTGACCTGTCTCAACCGTGCGCCGCACGCACTGTGGTCCAATTTGCAGGAATCGCGCGGAACACCCGCGTGATACGTTTCCGTCTTGGACCACGGTTATGGTCGAATCACGCGGCCCGACGACCGGGCGCGGCCCGCTCGCCGCGTCGGCGCACCGCGCCCGGCGTGCGGGTCGTCTGCTGCTGGTGGAACCCGATGCCGCGGCCCTCGCGGCCCTCGGCACCGAGGGCTACCGGGAGCAGCGCGAACTCGATGCATTGCGCATCGAATTCGCCGAGCGCCTCTGCCATCCCGCATCCGCCCGCTACATCGCCCCCT